>JAFDYU010000017.1 GCA_018267285.1 Bacteroidota bacterium
TGTAGTTAAACTCGTTACGGTTGTGGGTTGCCCGTTGGCATCGTAAGTACCGGCTGAGTTGGTTAATGTGCCTCCAACATTAAGTGGGTTAGATATTACTTGAAGCGTTCCCGCTCCAGTATGCGAAACATTATTGAATGAGGCACTGCCGGCATTCAGGGTCTGTGCACCTGAAGATGTGAAGGTTACCGTTGCAGAATTGGGATTGAAAGTTCCTCCCGTGCTTGCCCAGTTGCCTGAAACGTTAAACGTACCGGAAGGAGCAGTAAGTGTTCCGCTGCTCAGGGTCAGGTCAGCGGTTGTCACGGTGCCGGACGAACCCGTGAACGTGCCACCCGAAACTGAAAGCCCACCGTTAAAGGTTTGTGTTGCCGTTGATGCAGAATATATACCTCCACTTATTGTAGTTAAACTCGTTACGGTTGTGGGTTGTCCGTTGGCATCGTAAGTACCGGATGAGTTGGTTAATGTGCCTCCAACATTCAATGGATTGGATGTTACTTGAAGCGTTCCGGCCCCGGTATGTGAAATGTTATTGAACGAGGCACCACCTGAATTCAACGTTTGTGTTCCTGACGAAGCAGTGAATGTTACCGTTCCGGAATTAGAATTGAAAGTTCCGCTATTTGAAAAGTTCCCTGAAACGCTGAGCGTTGTTGATGGTGCAGTGAATGTGCCACTGCTTATCGTAACATCTGTAGCCGTTACTGTTCCTGTGGAACCAGTGAATGTGCCTCCTGAAATTGTAAGGCCTCCGTTTAATGTCTGTGTTGCTGTTGATGCAAGGTATATTCCCCCGCTTACGGTTGTTAAGCCTGTTACGATGGCAGCATTGCCTAACGGATCGAATGTTCCGGCTGTAATTGTAAGGGTTCCACCGAAATTGGTTGCGGTTCCGAGGCGAACCGAGTTGCCTGGGTTGTTAATCGTTACATTACCAGGAGTATTTTGCGTCAAGCCATTTCCAACGTCTTGTGTGGCGACTCCATTATAAACATAATTCGCCCCTGAATTGTATGTTCTCGTTCCGCTAACTTGAATATTTCCAGTAGTACCAGAAGTTGTAATACCAGCAGTAGATCCAATTTGAAGAGTAGCACCCGAATTTAGAATAAAGTTGCTACCATTTCCAGTGGAACCAAAGGAGTCTGTTATAAGCCCCGTGCCAGTGATTGTTAAATCTCCATTATTAGTAAAAGTTCGGTTTGTACCACCTGAAGTCAAAATAACACTACCGGCAATATTTCCAACGCATGATGCCGACAAGGTTATGGTTAATCGGAATCCTGAGCCATCGATTCCTGTTGTCAGCGTTTTACCTGCCGAAACTGTAAAGCTGTTGGATATGGTTAAGGCCGCCACAGTGCCGGCACCTGTTGAGGCAAGAAGGCACGAGCCCGTCACCGTCAGACTGCCCAATGTAATGGTAGGCACATTGGTGATATTGGCAGATTGATCGCTATTAATTATTACGTCATATCCCGCAGCCGGCACACCGTTGTCCCAGTTTGCAGCCGAGGCCCAACTTCCCCCTGTATTTGGCTGCCACGTGGTGGTTTGTGAATTTGCATTCCATATAATGGCAAAAAATAGAAATGCAGATAGCAATAACGTATTGCGAATCTCACAATTTTTGTAAAGAAATCCTCTCAAGAGTATCTGGTCAAAGGTTTAGCCAACTATTAATTTTTATATCTAAAAATAACCCCAAAAGTAACCGTTTTTTCAGTCTGTTAAGTCTTTATTCGGCCAATTTGCCCATTCCATTCAGTTTTAATAAAGCAATTTTAAATTGTTCGGGCTTATCGCCAATGTTCATGGTTCCCAGCACCATAATGTGGCCATCGGGCAACTCTGCCACTGCCGCTGCCGTGTCTTCACCATCACCTCCAATGTTTACCGGGCTAAGCCATGCTTCCTGAAGCAACAGGTCAAGTTTCATCAAGAACATATCGCTGGCTCCGGAAGCTGTGTTGTAGGTATTTGATAAAAGGAAAAAGCCCGAAGACGAGTTGGCATCGCAGGCCGTAGCAAACTGCGCTCTAGTGGATGCCGGTTTTCCTAAGGATGTTGACTGATACGTATAGTTGACATCAGGCACATTATTTTGACCAAAGGAAAGTTTATCGTTTTTCAACGTTTTTACTACAGCACTCATATTTAAATTCGTCCCAACGGAGACGCCCGTCATTAAATACCCTCCGAGAGAAATCTTAACTGCGTTGGTCAACGTCTCGTTGGTTGAAGGAGACTCAAACTCGGTGTTGTCAGAATTTGAGCCATTGATACCAAATGTCCAAAAATTGGTATCGGTTCCGGTTTGGTTGTTGGTGGCGTTGGTGGTGCCCATAACATAGTATAATGTGTCGGCCGGAGTCAGAGTAACCAATTCAAAAACCCGTGCTGCGGAATTAAATGTACCGCTGCCCGAAGTTTCTTTCCAGGCATCGGGCAGGCCACTCACCATTTGATATAAGCTTCCGTTTTTAATCTTAACCCTCAAGTGGAGTGCATCAAATTGATGAGTGGGGTCTGTTACATAATCGGTATAACCGGCTACCAAGTAGCCTCCGTCACTCAAAACCGTAAGTGCGTTAGCATAAACATTTTTAGTTGGGGCTAATTCTGCTTGAAGCAGCAGGCTGTCTATTATATTAAGGCTTGGATCAAATCGCGATAAAAGAATATCCGTATCGGTAGAATTATTTTTATTAGCAACTACCACCAGCATGGTTTTGTCTTTCGACCATTGGAAATCGCGTGCCTCCATTTCCACATTGCCGTACGTAATCTGTTTGATTACGTTCCCTTGTGCATCGGCATGAACTAAAAATACGCGTTGTACTTCCCCAGGTGATCTGCGAGAATTACCAAGAATATAAAATGTGCCGTCATCGCCCACAATCAGATCCGTAGCAAACTGATTGCCATCGCCTCCATAGTATTTTACAAAATAATCTTTGGCGGGTGATTTTAACGTGGACGAAGTTTCGCAGCCGAACATCAGTGCTGCAATGAAAATAACGATTAATGAATGCTTTATTTTCATTTTTTTTTCAGACCAAGTTTATTAAGCAAACTCACACCGGCTTGTTTCTTTTTCCGTGGCTTGTACAGCGGTTTGATGTACCCAATTGAGAACGAAAGATTGTCCAGCCTGAAATAATCGGATGAATACTCAAATCCGGTCATCAGTTTATTGTCGTATACATTGCTGGTTAAATTATTTAGTCCGGCCATGTAGCGCAGGTCGAAGGTGAAGAAATTTTTACCTACTTTATATTTGAATCCACCTCCGAACACCAGTGAGCGGTTTAGGAAATGTCGGCTGCCAGTAATTATATGATCGGGAGATTGTGAAACCTGTTGCGTGCCGCTACTGGGAGAGTTGAGGTCAATTTCTTCGGGCGAAATTTTAGAGCCGAGTAAAAGATTTGCCGCTATACCCGCATAGACAAAAGGTCGTATTCTGCCGGAGTCAACTCCATACTTTATGTACAACGGGATGTCGAGCCAATCTTGTTTTTCGATAAATTCTCGTCTGGTTCCTTCGTTAAAATCATCTTGAACGGACTTGAATGATTTGTGTGCATACATTAAACCAAGGCCTATACTCCACCGATTATTGATGTTCCAATCAACCGTTCCGCCCAGTTGAAAACCTGCTTTCAGCCCGTTGTTAATTTTAAGTTGGCTTAACGAACTGCTCGTGTTTAAAGAGTGAATGGTGCGGACAAACGAAGTATTAATCCCACCCTGAAAGCTCGGTGTGAAAATCGGGACTGTAGTAAATTTTTTACTTAAATAATAAACATCGATGGGGTCGCGCTGTGGGTTTGCTACGTATTCAGGATCTGCTTCTAGTAACTGCAGATAACTGTTTTCGGCTGAGATGGGGTCGTCAATGAGCAGGTACGTTTGTGTCAGCAGCAAATAGGCTCTCACTTTTTGTTCGTTTGAAAACCCATTATCTATACAAGGTTTCAATATGGCCGGGATACCGTAAAACCGTCCGGCTTCAAATTCGGTGGTAGCATGATTTAGTGTATTCTCACAATCTGTTTGACCAAGGACAGAATTTGAAATGAACGCGAATAAGAAAAAGAGGAGTAAAATCCGCGTCATCATTTATTTCTTTAGGGTTTTACAAGTTTCCTCGTAACCAATTTCCTTGCCCACGTAAATAGCCCATTCTTCTTTAGTCATGTTTCTACTGAGCTCGGGGCAAACTTTTTCTGCCAGCGTTTTGGGGTCGGTTGGCCACACGCGTATCTCACCATCGTTGCAAGAAGCCAGCAGATAATTAGAGTCTTTAGAAAAGGCCAAATCCCATACAAAGCCGTTGTTGTTATCCATCACCACCGGCAGATCATCTACGTGGTCAACCACCCACATCTGCACTTTCCGGTCGAGTCCGGCACTGGCCAGCAGCAAACCATCGGGGCTGAATTCCAGATCAGAGATTCCCGCTTTATGGCCGCCCAATTCGCGGTTAATCCGATTGGCGGTTACATCCAATAATTTCACCAGCCCTCTCCTTTCGGCAACCATCTCCACGCCATACGCTACCAGCGAACGTGACGGGTGGAATGCTACCGATAGAATTCGGTTGGGTGATTCATTCTGGAGCTCTTCATAAGAATAATCCGACAGGTGAACTAAAATGAGTTTTCCGGAAGTAGAGCCTGCAATTAATAATCTTCCATCGGCACTGATATCAAAAGATTTGACATCGAATGGCAACGAGAGTATTTTTTTACTTTCGCCTGTTGCAAGATTTGTTAGCCGCAAGGACTTATCAAGCGCTGCCGAAATGAAGCTGGAATTATTAGGCAAGAATTTTATGTCGGTAATCAATCCCTGATGCCCTCTTATGATTTTGTAATCTTTATTATCGGATAAGTTAAAGATTTCCAGGTAGCTGGAATCGCTTCCATTCACAAGGTATTTTTCGTCTTTACTCAGCGCCAACACCCGGTTGGGGAAATCTTTTTGGTTAACGATCCGGTTCACTTTTTGAGTGAGGTAATCGCCTTCAATCACCCGACCATCGTTACCCGTTGTAAAAAATCCTGAAGTCTTTTGAGACACGGCCAGAGAGAACATTTTACTCTTGTAGTTGCCCGGTATTTTTACTGCGTTGTAGTTGTTGCCCACAAGTTTGGTAAGTGCATAATACAAGCCTCTGAAAACATAGGGGTCGTATTTTTTACCTCCGTATCGGGTGTGGAACAGGTAACCCTGAAGGGCTGTATTTCCGGCCAAGTCTTTGTCGTCAATACCTTCCGATTTTGCCTCAAGTGATTGCGCGATGGAGAGCATCAATCGGGCGTTTGATTCTTCTGTTTTTTGAATGGCAATTTTGGTTTGACGAGTTGCTACATCGCGCGCCAACCGTGCACTGTCGCGCTGAATATTTGCTTCGTTCAAATTTATTTCTGCCAACAAGCGCAGGCTGTCGGTACGCCTTAAACTCGCTCCCAGAAGTTGATTCGTTGTAGCCAATTGATCTCGTTGGCTTAATATTTCTTGTTGTTTCTGAATAACTTCCAACGCTCTTTTCTCGGCTATGTCGCGCTGCTTCTGAGCTTCTATGCTTAGTTGCTGAGCGTTGTCCCTTTGTTTGGTAGCCTCAACAAGGTTTTTATCAGATTCAATACTTTTAATCAAGCCATAGAAGAAAAGCCCTATGGCCACCACCAAGAAAAGAGCCAGCACTAAGTTTGTGGCCCGTGCTCTGCGCAGCATCCTTCGCTGCAACATCTCCTGATTTTTTAACTCGGCCTCGTAGGTAATCCGGCTGGTATCCAGAAAAACGATGGCTCGCTCAAAGGCCACATCGTAGCGCTGTGCCCACGACCGGGTGGGCCGTTGCTTCTTCTGCCAGTTGAGTGCCAATTGAAGATCGGGGGGACGCCATAAACTGGTACGGCCAATTTGATACATGGCCGAAGCTTCGGAAACGCGCTTGTACATCTGCGCAGATTCAAACTCCTCTTCCACCCACGAAGAGAGCCTCGTCCAAATGCGCATTAAACTTTCGTGGGAGAGCTCAACAACCGAGTCGGCACTTAACGCAACCTGTGAGCCGGGCATCAAAAACGATCGGCCCGGTTTTCTGAAATTCTCAATTACATCCAGTACTTCTTTTTCCTGAGACTGGGTAAGTTCGGCAATCAGTTCGACTTTGGCCGGCCTTCGCAAGCCTTGGTTTTCCTGATTTTTTTCGGTGATGGATTTGAACAGTATTTCCGCAATTTCTTTTTGGCGAACGCTTAACTCTTCATAAGCTTCGTTGGCATGAAGCGATAAGGCTTGTTCAATTTTTCCGATCGAATTATAGTGCCGGATATCAATAGGCTCGCCCGGATCGTGGTTAGTAAGCCAATAATCCCAGGTGCGCATCATGGCGTGCTGAAGGATTGGCAGTTGGTCTTGATTATCGCCAACATCGTTAAGCAGACGTTTTACCAATCGAGCGGAGATCTTTGCCCCACTTACGGCTACCGGCCCTTCAATGGCCATGCGCTTTTGTTCGCGGGTCATCTGAGGGACGAGGTAATTGCTCGCGTTGATCATTTCCGTAAGCCCCTGAAACCGGGTGCTGTCGCCCACAAAGTCTGAGCGCATGTTCAGCGCGATGTAGATTGGAACATTCTTTTGCTCAACGGCAGTTAAAATCAGATTTACAAAAGCGGTTGCCTCATTTACCGCCTCTTCGTTGCCACTCTCTGCGAAGCGGAAAAGCTCTTCGAATTGATCGATTAAGAAGAAAATGTTTTCGTTTTCATCTTTTTGGATAAATCGCGCCAGTTCTATCAACCCGTGGGGGCCGCTTCGAAGCACAGAATTGATGATCGCCTTATGAATTGGAGCGTCTTCGGCTTCAATGCGCTTGGCCTCTACAAGATAGTTAAGAATGGATTCGGTAAGATTGTTTATGGGAGAACTGCCGGGGCGCGATGTAAGAATTCCCCAAAAAGCTCCGGATTCGGTCATAAAGCCTCCGTACAACACAGGCAAGAGACCGCAAAACATTAAACTTGATTTACCGCTACCCGAATAACCCATTACGGTTATGGAGCGATTTGCAGAAAGCTTTAGTAAAATATCGTCCACCTGGCCTTCGCGGCCAAAGAAGAGATAGCACTCTTCCATGGTGAATGGACGCAATCCCGGAAACGGGTTAATTCCGGATTCCTTTTCAGAAAATTCAATTTCTGAATATGACTCGTCCTTCACGCCAACCTTGAGAGGCGAACTAAGCATTTCTTTAAATTTTTTCCGTCTTTAGTGGAAGGAGCCAAAGACGGCCAACTATAGTTAAAAAATATTTCTTAAGTAATAAAATAGCTAAAAACGCAGAAATTTATGGTAATTTCAAATGAATTGCAAAAATTTGTCTGCCAATTTCACATCATCGCAGAGCAACTCATAAAACAGATCTTTGTTTATTTTTAATAAAATAGTCTCGCCCTTGGCCACGAGCAAGTTGGTATTGATAAAACCCATGCTCGAAATCATTTCACCCACAAACTGCCCTCGGATGTAATCGGTTACAAAACGCCCGCTTTCGTAGTATTGTGCAGTTCCCTGATAAATTATAAAGAAATCATTGTTAAGGCGTTCGTCAATGGATAGATGTTCGCCATTGTTGAGTTTTTGCTCTTTGGCCACATCGGCAATGCGCGAGAGTGTTAGGCCGGGTATGCCATAAAATACGCTAATATTTTGGAAAAAAGATGCTTTCTCGTAGAGCATCAACTTGTTGTCGTTTGTGTTTTTAAGTACAGCCCGGTTAAGCCACCGAGCCTGGTCTTCGTCCAACCTTTTCACGTTAGAAAGATATTTTTCAGGGTCGATTTGATGAAGCGCCCACCCCGCAATTTCTCGAATCAGCCGATCCGGATTAAATAAATGGGCGATTAAATCTAACGTAAAATCTTCGATGCGAAGGACACCGATTTGGTGAATTACCGCGGCCTTAGTCCATCGGTTGGTCTGTGTAAAATCTCTATTTACCATGAATTTTAGCACCAATTTCGAATCGAGATTTACCCGAGGATAGAACACCTCCAGCCGGTTGATTTTTTCACCATCGCTGATATCATCCAATATGGGTATCACCCGCATTTTTAGTTGTTCGGATAGAAATATGTCGAGCAACTCCACCGCATAGGTGGTTCCCTCCGAAGTGCCACTCTCAATATTTTCTTTTACCAACTGAATGGACCGCGTATCGTAGAGCATGGCCAACAACATGTAGATGTGCTCAATATCGTGGTTGATTTCCATGCGCAAGGCTAACTTCACTTCTTCGCTGGTTTGGTTTTCGCCCAACTCACGGATGGCCCCAAGGTTCCAGGTAATATCGGCAATATCAGACTCAATGGCATATTTAATACGTGTTACCTGTGCAATACTTGCTTTAAACCCGCATTCGCCCAACGATAACAGGATTTGAGATACAATAACCTTATCCGGATAATCAATTTTGTTCCATAACAACTCCTTAGCTTTAGCCCCACCAATTCGACCCAGCACCTGCACAATCCTCAAAATGGTTTGCGTGTTTTGATCGGTGCGGTAAAAGCTGCTGTCGAGGTAGTTGAGCGAGGCGTTGCCCATCAGCACCAGCGTATTCATAGCTATGTTGGAATACAATGGATTGTTCAGGTTATCGATCACTGCAAAAATAACTTCACCGTTAAATCGTTTAGCGGCAGTTGCCAGGGCGGTCTTTCTAACTTTTGGATCTGTGTCGCTTAGCAACTCATTAAGAAACGAAATGTTTTCGTGAGAATCTGTGTGCAACAACAGCTCCGCTGCATAATGCCTGTCTCCGGCATCTAACGAGCGGGCCAATTTTTGAATCCTCCGTCTGGTAATTTCCCCTCCGCCTCTCAACACTTGATCGAGATCGATGCCCGTCAGGAGTTTTTTCCCTTCGCTGGATACGCGCGTACGATCCAGGCGAATTACGTAATTCTCCGACACCGAAAGCCCCTTCATTTCGTTCATCTTTCGTTGGGCATAATCCTGAGCTTCTTCGCGTTTGTTTTTCATCAGCGCATTCACCCAAACATTCACCTTTGAAGGGCTTAGTTTCTCGAGCAGTTTGTACGAAAACACGGCCTTTGATATTTTTTTGTCTTCAAGTTGGGCGTGTAACGTTGTTGTGATCTGCGCAAACCCAATCTCTAATTTATCTTGATGAAACTCTGCACTTTCAAGTTTTGAACGGATTTTACTTTTGTATCCGTTGTAAAGTTTACCCACGAGCAAAACATAAATCGCACACAGCCCGATAACCATCAGGGGTATCCAAACTATTTTAAAAAAAACGATCTGGCTAAACAAAAAAACTGCAAGCCCTGCAATGAACCGGCCCGACTCGCTGATTACCCCCTCAATACGCGATTGGATGCCAAAACGATATCGGCTATCGAGTGGGATGAACAGCAGTTTGTATATGGGGTTTTCGAGAGAATCGCGCAGCATACTATTGAACAGTCTCGTCAGTGCTATGAACAAAAAGAAGAACAAAAAAGCCTGAGGGCTACTTACTGCCGAGAACCCAAATACAGCACTGGTAACCACGCACGTCACGGCCAACAAGCCCGTAATGGCAGGCAATACAAAAAGGGAAACACGAACGCCATACGTGCCAATTAATCGATCATTAACAAAGGTCTGCATTACCAAACTCAGCAAGTAGATTGTACCGTTGAAATACCCAATGAAGTTGGCCAAATCTCGCTGCACGGGATATTGTTGATTGAGTAGCGTTTGGAATGAGTATTGATTGAACATGAAAGTCACCATAGATGTAATCAGAAACAGGGCAAGCAACACCACGTATCTGTCTTTAAACATTCTGCTAAACCGGGTCTCTTTCTTTACGCTGTCATCAAATTCGTTCGGGTCGTTTTTGGTGAGTGGGAATCGAGTGGTGATGATGAATACCAAAACCAACGAGGCAATAATGCTGGCATTACAAACCCACAAGTAGTCGATGGTATTTTTAAAAAAGAATGCCGTTAACGGAACAAAAAAATTGGCCAAAATAATGGCGATCAACTGCCCCGTGTCTATCCAGCCAATAATTCGCTTGGATTGACGAAAGTTGAAGATTCTACCGAATATCCCCCAATAGCAAAGCAGCAGGGTTGCCGTAATCGGACCCGTGAGGCAAAACATCAGGAATAAAATTTTCTCGTGCCAAACCGAGTCACCAAAACGATAGAGTGAATAAAGCGTTGAAGTCACCAGCAAAATCACAATAATGCTTGTGATCGCGAGGGTTACAAACTTCATTCGGTTTTGAAAAAACGTAAACACCAGCGTGGACGCTATACCCAAAGCACCCGCAACAAGAAATGCTTCGCTGATTCGGTTGCTCATCCGGTTTAAGAACAACGACTCGGCCGTTACCTGATAGGTGGCGATGAAAATACCAAAGCAGAAGCCCATGGCGAGCATCAAGATAACCTGCCTGCGCTCGAGGGGGTTGGGGCTCAAAAAATCCAACGGGTGTTTTTTCACAGTATGAAGTTAAAAAAATTATATCGGTGAATTAAAAAAATCTTTACTCGAATCTGTTTTGGTCAAATCATGTGGGTTACATTTTCGAGTTTGCCCTCGTATTTTTTACACACAACCCCGAAGGTCTTCAGGAACTCAACACCTTCATCGGTGGTCAACCCTTTGTGTTCGGCATAGGAATTAAGATATATGACACGCTCTATTTTCATACTGTATATAATGCGTGCACAAGCCAAACACGGAGAGAGGGATACGTACAACGTTGCCCCTTCGACCGAAGTCTTGTTGCGCACCGCGTAAAGAATGGCGTTTTGCTCCGCATGAATGGCCAGCGAGCAACCTCCCTTAGAATCGCGAGGGCAGCCCGTATCAGGCCACTCTTCATCGCAATTATGCGTGCCGCTGGGTGGGCCGTTATACCCTATGGAAATAATGCGGGTGTCTTTGGTAAGCACAGCGCCAACATGGCGTTTAATGCAGTGCGAACGCTTGGCCAAATTCACGGCTAACTCCATGTATATATCGTCAAACGCAGGGCGGCTATCCATTTTTTAAGGTTGATCTTTTGCTCCAAAAATAATGAATGAATCCATTTTCCTATCTTCGCCACCAAACTTTGACGAATGATTAGGATAATTTTGGGGTGCCTTACAATCGTAATTTCAGGCTCTGCATTTTCGCAAGAAGCATTGAGCCCCCGAACGAGTCCGTTGGCAATAACAACCGCACGATATAAAAACACCTACTTAAAAATCACCTACTCTCAGCCTCAAAAAAAGGGTCGCGAGATTTTTGGGAAGCTCGTACCATACGGCCAAGTGTGGCGAACGGGCGCAAACGAAGCAACCGAGATTACAGTTACGGACGATATAAAAATAAATGGCACCCAACTAAAGGCCGGAACTTATTCTATGTTTACTATTCCCGGTAAAGAGAAATGGTTGGTTATCCTCAATTCAGATTTAGGGTTATGGGGTGCCTACAACTACAATCAAAAAAACGATGTATTGCGTTTTGAAGCAATGGCCGAATTGATTCCCGGTGAATTGGTTTATGAACCTTTTACAATCCGGATCGATCAAAAAACAGATACCGCAACTCTTGTGTTGTTGTGGGACCGAACCCAAGTGAACATCCCCATTCAATTCACCGAACCTAAGCCATGATTAGATTTTTTTATTTGCTCTTTTTTGTTTTTACAGCACCGATTGTCCACGCTCAAGATAACGAAGAGCTTGCGCGCAGAAATGGATTTAAAGATATTAAACTCGGCAGCCCTGTCGACAGCGTTAAAGGCGCTGAGTTTGAAAAAGAATTTATTGAGTTAAAAGAGTTTGAAGCCAAACTATACAGCGTTCATAATCCGGAATACGAAAAAATTGGCGAGGCCGATGTAAAGAGTGTGGAATTAAAAATATACAAAGGGTTGATCTATGAGATCATCGTAATCACACCGAGAGATCCGCGCATTATGCGGGGCCTTGAGAAATCGTATGGGCATGCCAAGTACAGCATTCGCACCGAAACCTATTCGTGGCGTGCCAAAGACAAGATCGGGCTCATCTACAAAGGGAACCGAAAAGAAATCAAACTGGTGTACCGATCTTATCCCATGGTAAAAACCATGTATGCCGACAAAAAGAAAAAGATCGAAGCCATTGCAGACGATTTCTGAAATCAGTCTCCATTTACATTCTTCTATTCCATAAACGGAGCTTAATTTTATAGCTCTAATCTAAAATTTGTATTTTGCACCAAATAAAATGTTCGGTCAAGAACCTTTGCCGATTTGCAAAAAAGCAATTCTACTGCGCAACTGATTTAATGTTTTATTTTGATAATTAGTTTTCAACCCACTAATTGAATATTGATGTTGTTAGATGCCCTTTTGCCCAAGGAATTGAGCCCCGAAATTATTATCCACGTTGGTGGCGTGGCGTTGTTAGCCACCGTTGTCTTTTTTGAAACCGGTATTTTCTTCGGGTTCTTCTTACCGGGCGATTCGCTCTTGTTTACAGCAGGCCTTCTGTGCGAAAGTGAGTGGCTCACACTTTCCCCACTGGAACTTATACCGTTGCTGATTCTGTCTGCAACCCTTGGCACAGCCGCAGGCTATTTTTTTGGCAGATGGACGGGCGATTTCTTCAGTCACCGCAAAGAAAACCTCTTCTACCGAAAACGATACGTTGATGTAACCCAGGAATACTTTGATAAACACGGCATGATGGCATTTGTGTTCGGGCGTTTTATACCTATCGTGCGCACCTTCCTACCTATCCTTGCGGGAATTGCTAAAATTGATGTCAAGAAGTTTTGGATTTATAACTTGCTTGGTGCAACCTTGTGGGTAAGCACGGTGGTTTCGGCCGGATACTGGCTTGGGCGAAGGTTTCCGCAACTCGTTGATAACATTGGGTTGATCGCACTGGTTATGATAGCCATTTCCACCCTGCCTGTGGTAATTTCAATTTTGAGAAAGAAAACAACCCCAAGTGGGCAAAACGCGAAATAATAAAATCTTACATTGGCCTGTGACTTTTCTCCCCGTTGGGGATTATGGAATCAGGTTTATGGTCAGAATGTTTCGATTTTCAATATTTCATCCGGCTACCGCTTGTAAGGACAGCCGACCGAAATTTGATTATGTAAGCTTTTTTATATGCTATCAGTTGTGGATTTCACTTCTGCCTTGCATCTTTAGCCCCCTAAAAGTTATACTAATAAAAAACCTTTTAAACCATAACCTTTACTTTAACTTATGAAAACTCAGTCCAAGTCCTCTTCTTCATTAGGCGATAGCTTGAAATCAGGTTTTGCCGCGGTAGTCATCCCCGTAGAGATTGCACTTGCCATTTGCATCTACATCTTTGTGCTTGGCGATGGCTCCAATTTTCAAGGTGGCGACCACAACAATCACCCCCTGCCCGGCAATTACCTCGCTATTATTTACAAGGGAGGCGTTATTGTGCCTATGCTTTTGTCGTTGCTGATGATGGTTATCACTTTTGGTGTTGAGCGTTGGCTCACCATTATGATGGCACAAGGCAAGAGCAGCACACAAAGCTTTATCCGGAAAATCAAAAGCCTGATGGCGGCCAACAA
The DNA here is from genome assembly GCA_018267285.1 of Bacteroidota bacterium. GTDB lineage: Bacteria > Bacteroidota > Bacteroidia > Cytophagales > Cyclobacteriaceae > ELB16-189. Next base: position 13,648 of record JAFDYU010000017.1, read on the forward strand.
TGTAGAGCAGGCCGTTGCCGAATGCGATAAACAAAAAGGTTCTGTGGCTAATGTGGTGAAGGCCGGCTTGGCAAAATACTCCGAACTTTCTAAAAACACTTCAATAGAAGTGGATAAACGCATCCAGTTGATTCAAAAAGATATTGAAGAAACAACGCAGTTGGAAATGCCCATGTTAGAAAAGAACTTGGTTATTATTGCTACCATCGCTTCTATTGCTACCCTGCTTGGTCTGCTCGGAACGGTATTGGGTATGATCAAATCTTTTGCCGCCCTTGCCACCGCAGGAGCGCCCGATTCTGTTGCACTTGCCAACGGTATCTCGGAAGCGTTGATCAACACAGCGTTGGGTATCGGCACGTCAGCCATTGCTATTATTTTGTACAACTTCTTTACCAGCAAAATTGACGCCCTTACTTACGGAATAGACGAAGCCGGATTTAGCATTATTCAAAATTTCACAGGTCAGGCAAAAGCCTAATTTTTAAACATAGATTGATATGGCAAAAGTAAAGATGCACCGAGGCACACCCTCCATCGACATGACCCCGATGGTGGATCTGGCTTTCTTGCTCGTTACCTTCTTTATGCTCACGGCTACAGCCACCCCGGATGAACCGGTTCAACCGGCCATTCCTTCGTCTGTATCCGAGATACCCATCCCCGAACGGGACATGATCATCATCAGCATCAGTAAAGACAACAAAGTTTTCTTTACCGTAGATGGGCAATTCACCCGTGCAGCCATGCTGCAGAAAATGGCAGGCATCTATAACCTGTCGTTTACACCGGAAGAAGAGCACGATTTTGCAGTGATGACAAGCTTTGGCGTTCCTGTCGGAAGCCTACAGCAATTCCTTTCGATGGATCGGGAAGAGCGTAAAAAACTGGAGCAACCCGGCATACCCGTAGATTCCCTGCACAATGAACTAGCCGATTGGGTTTTGCAGGCACGCTTGTCTAATCCAAAAGTGCGTATTGCCATCAAAGGCGATGGCGATGCTACGTACCCAGTGGTGAAGAAAGTTATCAACACCCTGATGGATCGGAAAGTGAACCGCTTCAACCTGATTACGGGAGACGAAAAGTTCCCTACTGAAATGAAATTAGATAAAAAACCGTCATAAATTTTTAAAGACATAATTGTATGGCAGAAATAAGTCAAGGCGGAGGTGGTGGCCATAAAAAAGGCGGCAAAGTAAGAAGCAAAAAAACTTCTACGCGCATTGATATGACCCCGATGGTGGACTTAGCATTTTTGTTGCTTACGTTCTTCATCCTTACCACTACACTGTCCAAACCTCAGACCATGGAAATTACTATGCCTGAGAAACCAAAACCGGGGGATGAACCACCGGAAGTAAACGAAAAGAAAGTACTCACGCTGGTGCTTGATGAAAACGATAAAGTGTGCTGGTATGTAGGCATTAAAGACCCCGAAGTAAAACGGGTTGATTTTTCGAAAGACGGTATCCGCAAAGTACTTATCCAAAAGAATTCCGAAATCCGCGACATGATTGTATTGATTAAATCGTTGGACGTGGCCAAATTCAAAAACTTTGTCGACATCCTCGATGAAATGACCATTTGCAACATCAAACGGTACGCGGTTGTAGACGCAACCCCGGTGGACAAAGAACTTGTAAAAGAAGCAACGTTATGAGTACAAACGAAAATCCCCAAAAGTGGGAAGACATTGTCTTCGAACACAGAAATAAATCGTACGGAGCTTACATGCTGCGGATGATTTATTCAAAAAATGTAGCGATGGCCTCTGGCATTGCGTTACTTATTATGGCGTTTATGCTCGCCTACCCAACGCTTGCCGAATTGTTGAAGAGTGATGAGGATTTAAGCAAGAAGCCCAAAATGATGAAACAAGTGAGTTTGGAGCAGCCACCGCCAATCCAACCCGACCAGCCACCGCCACCGGATATTCCACCGCCACCGGTAAAAACGGTTATTAAATTTTTGCCACCTAAAGTAACCGAAAAGGAAGTGGTGGAAGAAGAAAAAATGCCTACCATTGAAGAAATCAAGCAAAACGAAACCGGCTCCGAAAACATTGAGGGCACAGGCGAGGTGGTTTTTGAAGAACCTGTTCAAGAAGTTGTAAGAGACGAAGGAGACGGCAACAAAATTTTTACGTTTGTTGAGCAGTCGGCCGAATTTGTAGGAGGTATGGAAGCCTTAGGCAAATGGCTTAACAAGAACCTGAAATATCCTGCTTCGGCTCGGAGAATGGGCTTGGAAGGAAAAGTATTTGTTAAGTTTGTGATTGAGACAGACGGCCGCATTTCTGCCGTTGAAGTGACCAGAGGATTTGATGGTGCCTGCGACAAAGAAGCTGCTCGCGTGGTATCGATCATGCCCCGCTGGAAACCCGGCAAGCAGAGTGGCCGTGCTGTACGGCAGGCCTACACACTTCCGGTTTGGTTTAAACTGGCAGAATAAAATAAAACAAACTCCTGCTTCGGCAGGAGTTTTACTTTAAAGCCTATGCAATCTGTTGTTAAGTATTTTGCGCTATTCATGTGCCTGGTGTACATCATGTTGGGAGCTGCCATGGCTTCGGGCTCTCCTCTTTTTAACAACATCTCCAGAAAATACACCCTCGCGTTGGGCTGCATCATGATTGTGTATGGATTATTCCGTGGTTATCGTGTGTTTCAAAAATATTTTTCAAGTCATGAATAAAATTATTTCAGTACTGGCAATTGTATTCCTGGCCTCAGGCTGCCGCGAAAAAGATAAAGCCGGCAAAGAGCTTGATACGCCTACCACCGGTGAAATTACCATTGCCGTTGATGAGTCGTTGAAACCTCTTTTTCAAGCTGAAGTAGAAGCCTTTGAAGGGCTCTATCAGTATGCACACATCAAAACTAAATTTACGTCAGAAGCTAAAGCTATTAAAGATTTATTAAAAGACAGTGTGCGGTTGGCCGTGGTTACCCGCAAACTCTATCCACAAGAAAAACAGCAACTCGACTCCTTGAAGATTAACGGAGCACAAATCCTGGTTGCCAAAGAAGGCATTGCACTTATCGCAAACAAAGAAAATCCCGACAGTTTGATCACGTGGAAACAAGTGACCTCAATACTTCAAGGCGAAACCAGTCAATGGAAGCAACTCTATCCCGCTTCAACGTTGGGCGACATTCAAGTGGTGTTCGATAATCCTCAATCGGGAATTATCCGTTATTTAACCGACACCTTACAATTGCAAAAACTTCCTTCTTATTGCTTCGCGGCTTCCACCAATGAAGAAGTTTTTGCCCATGTATCGAAAACAAAAAATGCCATCGGGCTTATCGGACTCAGTTGGATCAGCGACAACGATGACCCATCGGCCAATCGATTTTTAAAAAGTATTAAAGTGATGGGCATAGCAACGGATGATGATTATGTCAAACCGTACAAAGCCTACATCATGATGAAAAAATATCCGCTTTCACGCAATGTTTTTATCCTTAGTCGTGAGGCGCGAACCGGCTTGGGTAGTGGATTTCTGGCTTTTGTAGCTAGCGACAAAGGGCAACGAATAGTTTTGAAAGCAGGACTCGTACCTGCCACTGCACCTGTGCGTTTGGTAGAAATTAATCGTGCACCACTGCAAAAAATTGTATCTGAATAGTAAAATGGCACGGTTTTTCCTTTGATTTCATCACGCCCGTGGGGCTACATTAATAAAATGCTTTGGAAAAAAGGGCTTAGGATGTTTTCTTTACGCCCCTATTGTATAGTTTATTAATTAATTGACCAATGAAAAGAGTAATTGTATTGATGCAGCAGTTGTGTAAAGTGGGAATTGCAACTGCATTCTGCTTAACGTTTACGATCGTTGTTGCTCAGGATGCTGAATTAAAAACAGCTCACCAACAGATCAACAAGGATAAGAAAAAACTGGCGGTTGAAACGTTAAAAAAAGCGGTGAGCACCTACCCGGATGCCGCAAACCTGTATTACTATCTTGGAAAAGCTCAGTTGCTCAATGGCGATCGGGCCGGAGCCAAAGCTTCCTTTGATAAAGGGGTTGCCATCGACCACAAAGTGGCCCTTAATTTTGTGGGCCAGGGATATATTTTACTTCTCGAAAAAAATGTTGCCGGTGCAAAAGAAAAATTTGATGAGGCCATCCACCTGGGCAAGAAAGATGTAACCACTCTTAATGCCATTGCCGAAGCCTATCTCTCCGACAAAGCGTATCAAAAAGATGCCATGGCTCTGCTTCAGCGTTCCAAATCATTAAAGCCTGAAAATGCGGAAACTCAAATTTTGCTGGGCGATGCTTTTCTCCTCGAAAACAACGGAGGCTCGTGTGCCAGTGCCTATGAAAACGCGTGCTACATGGATCCTTCTAATCCTATCCCCTGGTATAAACTGGGCGAGCTATTTATGCGCTCGAAAAATGTTCCGGTAGTAGAAGAAAAACTTCTGAAAACAATTTCCATCGAACCGGACTACGCGCTGGCACACCGCGAACTGGGCGAAATGTATTATCTGAAAAAGGATGGAGCCAATGCCGTTAAACACTACAAAAAATATCTAGACCTAACAGACAGCCCCGCAAAGGATGACCGTTTTAAGTTGGCCTTCTTCTACTTTATGGCTAAAGAATATGATAATGCCAATAAGGAATTTGAGTCACTAAGAAAAAAACCGGATGTGTCTTCAACAACCCTGAAATTTGCAGCACAATCTCAACTTAAATCAGGCAATCTTGCGGAAAGTGAAAAGATTTTTGAAGAATACCTGAAACATCCGGACACTAAGGTTGATGCCGATGACTACGCCAACCTGGGCGAACTGCGCCAACAACAGGGCAAAGACTCGCTCGCAGCCGTTGCTTATGAAAAAAGTATTTCCTTAGACCGAAGTCAGAACGAAATACTCCAGCTTTTGATCAAGCATTATTTTGAACAAAAAAATTACAATAACGCTGAACGGGTTTGCCGTATTTCAATTAAAGAACGCAAAACACCCTCTACCAACGATTATTTTAATCTGGGTCGTTCCCTGATAGCCCAGAAAAAATACAACCAAGCCGACAGTGCTTTTGCCAAAGTTATTGAGCTTCAGCCCAAGATCACCCTTGGCTACCTATGGGCTGCCCGGGCAAAAACAGCCCAAGACGGAGATCTGAGGGAAGACCCCAACGCGAAGATGGAGTGGCTTGCCAAACCCTATTATGAAGAACTGATCAAGGTGGGTGAACCCAACAAAGACAAGTACAAAAGCGATCTGATCACCGCCTATCAATACATGGCAGGGTATCACCTGTTCAAGCAAGAAAACCAACAAGGCAAGGAATTCTTGAATAAGATTTTAGAGTTGGATCCGGAAAATGCCGATGCTAAGCAGGCACTTAAAGAAATCAATACGCCTCCTCAATCGCAAAAGCCAAGAAGGAAATAAGGCTACACTAGCAAAATCAAGGGCGGGGAAAGTCCAAATATATGTGGCACATTTCCCCGCCCTTGCTATTTTTACGGGAAGATGCCCGGTAAGCAATGAGGTCATTATTTTTTCGTTTATTGTAAAAATAATCCAAACCAAAGATTCAATGCTTTTACAAATTTCTGCCCCACCCCAAGATGAACTAACCTTCATAGAATTGATCATGAAGGGGGGTATTGTGATGATCCCCATCTTAGCCCTCTCGGTAGCCGCGATCTATGTTGCGGTTGAGCGTTATCTGTATTTGCGATCAACCTTAAGCAGAGACAATAATTTTATTGCCAAAATAACTCGCTCGCTCTCGGCCGGGAATATTGCCGAAGCCAAGCGTTATGTAGAAGATGAAAATTCTGCCACCGGTAAAATTATTTCTGCCGGACTTGATAGCATTGGCAGGCCCATGCGGGAAATTGAATCTTTAATGGAATCGGCCACCAATATTGAAGTGGCCATGATGGAGCGCAATACCGGCTACCTCGGCATCATTGCAGGCGTTGCCCCAATGCTTGGATTTATAGGTACCATTACCGGGATCATCCACATATTCTATAACATCTCGTTAGCCGATAACATAAACATCGGTATTATAGCCGGAGGCCTTTACGAAAAGATGATTACCAGCGGCACTGGTCTTGCCGTGGGCATTATAGCCTACATCGCCTACCACATGCTTCAGCTGCGTATTGGCCGATTTACCTTGCAAATTCAGAAAGACGTTTTTGATTTCTTGCGCTCACTTCAAGGTCCATCCAAATGAAAATCAAGCGATCTCATCATTTTGCTGCCGAGGTTGCAACCTCATCCTTAAACGATATCATGTTTTTCCTGCTGCTGTTCTTTCTGATCATATCCACGGTAGCGAACCCCAATATCATTAAAGTTCTTTTGCCCAAAGCCAGCGAAACGCAATCGTTGAACAAAAAAACAATCACACTTACCGTTACAAAAACAAAAGATTTTTTTATCAACAACAAAGCTGTAGCTACCGGGCAATTAGAGCAAGAGCTTATCCTGGCTACGCGCGGCCTCGAACAACCCACGGTTGTATTGTACATTCCGCGTAATCTGGAAATTCAGGATTTGGTGGATGTACTAAGAATTGGCGTGAAGCATAAAATCAGAGTGGTGCTCGCAACCGAAAAAAAATAACCGATTAAGTTACTGCAGGTGATTTCTTTCGATGAAATCACGAAATACCTTTCTGTACGAATCGCTGATGGGCAAAGCAGCCCCCCCGATGTGAACTTCGTTTTTTTGAATGGATTCAATTGCGTTTAGCGAAACAATAAAAGAATTATGGATGCGGATGAACCGATCGGCAGGCAGCTGTTCTTCCAGCGATTTTAATCTTTGCAGGGAAATGATTTTCTGTTGTGGCGTATGTATGGTGACATAGTCTTTCAGACCTTCGATATACAGAATGTCGTCCCAATTTACTTTCACCATTTTAGTGCCGTCTTTTACAAAGATGAAAGGTTGTACTTGAGCGGTTGGTTTTTCCAACTGCGTTGGAACAGGTTGCAACCTCGAGCTTACTTTATCAACCGCTTGCAAAAAACGTTGGAAGGTTATGGGCTTGAGCAGATAATCGACCACATCGAGCTCGTAGCTTTCGAGCGCGTACTCAGAATAGGCTGTGGTGAGCACCACGAGCGGTTTTTTCTTCATGATTTTTAAAAGAGAAATGCCCGTTATTTCAGGCATTTGAATATCGAGAAAAAGCAACTCCACCGGGTTTGCTTTTAGCATTTCCATCGCAGCTACCGGATCCGGACTCACCGCCACCAAATTTAGCGAGGGCACTTTTAGCACATAGTCTTTCAGCAGGCTACGTGCCAAGGGTTCATCGTCAACAATCATGCACGAGATGCTCACAGTGTTAATTTCAGTTGTACGAAATAACGGCCTTGTCCTTCTTCGGTCTCTAATGTATAGTGGCCGGCATAACTCAATTCCAACCTCCTTTTCAGATTTTGCAGACCTATACCAGATTTTTCTTTGTTATCGGTTAATGTGTCTTTCAGTTTAGAGTTCTCTACAGAATAGATGCATTCTCTCCCATTCAATTTAATATTAATCTTCACCCACGAATTAGCCGTGTTGGCGCTGATGCCGTGTTTAAACGCATTTTCAAGGAAAGTAATAAAAATAAGGGGAGTTATCAATTTATTTTCTGTTTCTCCCTCCACCACAAAATCGATAGGCACTTCGTTGTTCAACCTCAGTCGTTCCAGGCTGATATAATTTTTCATGTACTCGATCTCCTTCGACAGCAGTACTTGCGGATAATTGGAATCGTAGATCATATAGCGCATCATCTGCGAAAGCTTAGCTATCACTTCGGTGGTATTGGGCGAATTGCTGTACGCGAGGTAATACAGATTGTTCAGCGTATTAAACAGGAAGTGTGGATTGATCTGCGCCTTCAGAAATTTTAATTCCGTGGCGAGCTTATCGTTTTCCATCTGTTTCCGTTTGGCTTCCAGTTCGAACCAGCCTGTGGCAAACCGAAGCATCGCTACAAAAATGGTAATCAGTAGAGTATCAAATGCAAGTTGTACAATGTAGAATTGGCTGTAGAAGTAGCGCTCGTGAATGTCGAAGGCCTCCATCACATTTCGTTGCAGATACACACGCCCGGTAATTAAAATGACAAAGGGTATAAAAAATTCGATTAAGTACCGCCATGCTTTTTGGTATTTTAAATAACGTGGAAGCAAAACGAAATAATTGAAATACGATACCAGCATAGCAAAGGAAACCTGAAGCAGAATAGAAAGGGTAAACCGGGTGAAGGTTGTTTCTCTTCTCAAACTGACTGCATATGCATAAAATGAGATATAAAAGCACCAAAACGAAAGGTGCAATAATAATACTCGATTGCGTTGGAAGAAACTTGGCATAACCTTATTACGAACTATTGTGGGCTAAGGTAATTGTTCTCAGCTCGATCGGGTATTTTTGGTCAGTCTTTTAGGCATCCAGCTTAAACTTATCGATGAATCGGCACTTCTGTACGATAACCTCAGTTGTCGATAACAATATGGGGTTGTCGAGCAAGATATACCGTTTATCTAAAACCGAAAATATGGGGCAACCAAAGTCATTGCTTTGTGGTTTAAATCCGTGTTAAAAAACCAAAAAACAAAGATGAAGCCTATTTTGAGTGTACTTGCTATTTTAATCTTCTCCCTCGCAGCGGTTGCCCAGCCCATGACCGAACCAAGCAGCGGAAAGATAAAAGGAATTGTGGTTGATTCTACCAGCAACTCGGGTGTTGAATTTGCCACTGTGGCCTTACTGGATGCAACTTCTCGGCAGCCCGTTAACGGCAATGTTTGCGATGACAAGGGTAAATTTGAGATCGGCAAAATTGCAAATGGCAATTATGTGATCGCCATCAGTTTCATTGGATACAAAAACAAATTCATTCCCATCGAGATAACCGACAAAAACAATAATATTGATCTCGGAAATATTTTAGTATCTCCTTCGGTTACTATGCTGAAAGCTGTTCAAGTAGTTGGCCAAAAGCAATTAATTGAAGAGAAGGTGGATCGTTTGGTTTACAATGCCGAAAACGACAACACCGCCAAAGGTGGCGATGCAGCCGATGTGTTGCGCAGAGTGCCCTTGTTAACTGTTGACTTGGATGGTAATGTCTCACTTCGTGGCAGTCAGAACATCAAAGTGCTTATCAACAACAAACCATCGACCGTTACCGCCAGCAGTATTTCGGACGCACTCAAACAAATTCCGGCCGACCAAATAAAAACTGTTGAGGTGATCACTTCGCCATCGGCTAAATACGATGCCGAAGGATCTGGCGGTATTATTAACATTATCACCAAGAAAAACAACCTCGAGGGCCTGAGTATGAATATCAACAGCAGTGCGGGTTTTCGTGGATCTAACCTCGGCCTGAGGGGCGGATACCGCAAAGGAAAATTTGGATTAACGTTGGGTGGCTTTGGCCGTGCACAGTACAACACACCCGGTTATTTTTCTAACGACCAGCGTACCAACCAAAGCAGCAATTCTTACTTCTTAAACGTTCAATCCGCAAACACACGTACCCAAAATATTTTTGCCAACTACACCTTGGGGTTGGATTATGACATTGACGAAAATAATTCTTTAACAGGATCTGTGAGGTTTAGAGTGCGCGATGGTCACAATTTTCAGGATGGGCTAACCACCCGCACCTACATGAATGACGCAGGCACTAACTTTACTGACTCTCTCACTGCAACAACAATTAAATATGTGGATCAGCTAAATACCTCAAACTCGGTAGACGCCAACCTTAATTACACTCATTTGTTCGAAAAGAAAAACCGTGAGTTCAGTATACTGACCCTGTATAGCCAGAACAATGGGAACAATAATTTTATTAACCGATCGGTAAGCCCGACCGACAACTCAACCCTGAGTTTTCTCAAGAACGTAAACCCCACAAAAAACTCAGAGTTTACGATTCAGACCGATTACCAAACACCGATCCGCGACAATCAACTTTTTGAAGTAGGCGTGAAAAATATTATGCGACAAGCCACCAGCAATGCAACCTATCAACAAGCCGGTGCTGATGGTGTTTACTCGCCTTATTCAGGTTCGCTGTATCGAACCAATGCACTTGATTATTCTCAAAACATTTCGGCCGGATATTTATCGTATACCGTAACAACAGCCACTAAATACTCGCTCAAGGCCGGTGTTCGTTATGAAAATACAGTTATCTCGGCCACAAGTTCAGTTGGGCCGTTTTCAACAACCTACGGTGTTCTTGTGCCAAGCGTAAATCTTTCTAAAAGATTGAATAACGACAACATGGTGAAACTTTCGTACAACAGAAGGATACAGCGACCTTCAATCGGAAACCTAAACCCAAATACGGTGGCATCGAACCCATTAAGTATCTCATACGGTGATCCTAAACTTAATCCGGAGTACACCAACAATTACGAACTTGCGTACAGCGTGACGGTAAAGAGCACATCACTTAATTTTTCAACTTTCATGCGCACCACAAATAACGCAATTACACAGGTGCGCGACAGGGTCTTAGATACAGTTCGCACAACCTATAAAAATATCGGTATTCAAGATGCCTATGGGGGCAGCATATTCGCCAATGTTTCCATCTCAAATAAATTTTCACTGAGTGGTGGTTCCGATATGTACTATGCGGTACTCAAAAACCCAGCTACTTCTCCTACCGATGTTTATGCCGGAAGCAACAGCGGCTTTGTTTTCAACACAAGGCTATTTGGGAATTATACAATCGGCAGCGGTTGGGGTTTACAATTTTTTGGATTCTATAGAGGAAGACAGGTTAGCCTGCAAGGCTACCAAGGTGCGTTTAGAGTTTATAGCTTAAGTATTCAAAAAGAATTCAATGAAAAAAGAGGTAGCATTGGCCTGGGTGCAGAAAACTTTGCAACCCCTACTATGGTTGTAAAATCGACCAACAAATCCCCCATCTTAAACCAGCAAAGCAATAACACGTTCTATAACTTCAATTTTAAAGTGAACGTCAATTACCGTATCGGGAAACTAACGGTGAATCAACCTAAAGGAAGTGGTAAATCAATTAATAATGATGACCTGAAAGATTTTGGCGGTAACGGAGATATGGGTGATGGTGGCGGTATGCAAGGCGGTGGCGGTATGCAAGGTGGTGGCAGCAGAGGACAAGGAGGCCAGCGTGGTGGTATGCCGCAAAGCCAACCCAATCAAAAAATGGTGGCAGCCGATCATACTCAACAGGTGAATGCAGACGGAACTTGGAACTATACGTTAGAGTCGCCACAGGGTGGCAGTGGCAAACTGATCATAAAGAAAGATGGTGAAACCTATACCGGGTCGATCATCAGCAGTAGGAACAACAAAGAATTATCGCTCACTTCGGTGGTTGTGAAAGGTAACGAAATCACCATAACCTACGAACTTTCTTTTGGCGGAAATACGAATAGTGTTACGATCATCGGTACCATCAAAGACGATGAACTCAATGGCAATATGACGGTGGCACAATTTGGGTCATTCCCAATCAGTGCGAAAAGGGCAAAATAAAAATTAAAGCTGCGGGCGGAGGAGAACGGTGGGTTTGGGTCTCCGATGCTCGCGGTTTTTGTTATACAAAATTGGGGTAAATCAATAAGTGCTTTCTTCTAACCGCTTCGAATATTTTTTTTCTAAATAGCTCGATGTTTTCTTTGTGAGTAGCTGAAACTATAACTACTTCCTCTTGTTCGAATTGACGATAGTGACTGCTTAAGGCATTCAAGTCAATTTGTTCTCTGTCCTTTAACAGATCGATTTTGTTCAATACTAAGATGGTGGGAATGTTGCCCGCACCAATATCTGCTAAGGTTTTGCGTACTACCGCTATTTGATTTTCGTGAAAGGGATGGGCAATATCTACCACGTGCAGTAATAAATCCGCTTCCCGTACTTCATCGAGAGTTGATTTAAACGATTCAATCAAGTGGTGTGGTAACTTTCGAATGAACCCAACCGTATCCGACAATAAAAAGGGAATATTTTCAATCACCACCTTCCGTACGGTTGAGTCTACGGTGGCAAACAATTTATTTTCGGCTTTCACCTCAGCTTTTGACAGCACATTCATAAGTGTGCTCTTACCCACATTGGTATAGCCCACCAAAGCTACCCGCACAATTCCACTTCTGGATTTACGCTGCGTGTGCCTCTGCTTGTCAATCTTTTCCAGTTCTTCTTTCAGTTTGGTGATCTGAAACCGCACCACTCTTCGGTCAGTTTCAATTTCTTTTTCGCCTGCTCCTCCCCGCGTGCCGGTTCCCCCACGCTGCCGTTCCAGATGCGTCCACATCCGCGTTAAACGAGGAAGCAAATATTGGTTCATGGCCAGCTCAACCTGTGTGCGTGCTTGTGCCGTTTGGGCACGCATTAAAAAAATGTCAAGGATGAGCAGAGAGCGATCGTAAATGCGCACCGACAGCTCTTTTCCCAGATTTAGCTCATTTTCCAAATTGCGCAGCTGCGAAGGGCTTAGGTCATCATCAAACAACAGGTAGTTGATCTTGTTTTCGGCCACAAACGATTTGATCTCCTGGAGTTTCCCTTTTCCCACAAACGTGCGGTTATCGGGCACAGGTAGTTTCTGGGTAAATCGTTTTACCGCATTGATTTTGATGGTTTCAGCCAAAAAGGCCAGCTCATCGAGATGTTCTTCGGTTTCTTCAACACGGGTATCTTTTGTACCCAGCGCCACCAGCACGGCTAAATTGTTTTGCCTTTCCATTTTGGCTGCAAACATATCTTAAAGTTGGTTTTATCCAAAGGTTACTTTTTATACCTTTACGGTAATGTAAACTCGGAAATGGGCTTTAATCATCTCATTTCGGCTACTAATACCTGAACCACTGTTGGCTTTTAACGATGAGAATTGCAATTGTTTTAAACACGTCCTGGAACATCTATAATTTTAGGATGAATTTTGTGCGGGCGCTGATTGCCGATGGTCATGAGGTTCACACCATTGCTCCTCACGATGAATACACCCATCACCTAACCAATGCCGGTTGTTTGCATTACGATTTAAAAATGGACAGCCGGGGGGCAAATTTTATCAAAGATTTTTTATTGATTTTTGAATTGCTCTCCACCTACCACCGGATAAAGCCGGATGTGATTTTGCACTATACGGTAAAACCAAATGTGTACGGAACATTGGCTGCAGCTATTTTAAGAATACCCTCTATCAATAACGTTTGCGGCTTAGGCACAATTTTTTTAAAAAAGAGCTGGGTCTCCACCGTGGCAATAGCCTTGTACAAAATAGCTTTCCGTTTTCCCAAAAAAGTTTTTTTTCAAAACCCGGACGATCTTGCCTTGTTCTTGGATAAAAAATTGATAAAGTCTGACATTACAGATTTGCTGCCCGGATCGGGCATTGATTTAAAAAAATTTACACCGGCTAATTATTCACGAAATAAAAAATTCACCTTCCTACTTGTCTCGCGTTTAATTACCGATAAGGGCATACTGGAGTATATCGAAGCCATTAAACAATTAAAGGCCGAAGGTGTTGATGCCAAATTTCAAATACTTGGAGCAAAAGATCCCAACCACAGACGAGGCGTGAAATTAGAATTGGTAGACGAGTGGGTGCGCACCGAAGTTATTGAATACTTGGGAGCAACTCAGGACGTTCGTCCGTTCATTCATCAGGCAGACTGTATTGTGCTCCCATCGTATCGAGAAGGGACTCCACGCACATTGCTCGAAGCAGCTAGCATTGCAAAGCCTATAATCACCACTAATGTGCCCGGCTGCCATAACGTGGTAAGTGACGGCCACAATGGCTTGTTGTGCAAACTGAAAGATGCCAAAGACCTTGCATCGAAAATGCAAACCATGCTTAGTTTCGATGACGAAAAACTCAGAACCATGGGGCTAAATGGAAGGAAAAAAGCGGAACAAGAATTTGACGAAACCATTGTTATCCATCAATACTTCAAGGCAATACAAAAAATTGCTTAACCCTAAGCCGGTAACACCTTAAATGGGTTATCTAAAATATCGTAATTTCACGCTGTTCTTAACCCCATACTTGTGCGAAATCTGATTTTCTTGATTCTTATCAGTTTAGAATTAGGCGCTTGTGCATCGTATAAAAAAAATATTATGTTCAAGCCAACGGATGATGTTCAGCCGGAAGTTTTCAAAAAAGAAGCGGGTACCACCGAAAAAAACTATGTCATCCAAAAGAACGACCGTCTCCGGCTCGATATCTATTCCAACAAAGGTGAACGCCTGATTGATCCGAACCCGGATATGTCGGGGGCGGTTGTGAAAAATTCTCCCAAAGGGCAAGGCGGTCAGGCTCAAGACCAGGGCAGTGAACCCAACACCTATTTGGTTGACATCAATGGAATTGCCAAATTACCTATGATAGGAGAACTAAAGTTGGAAGGTTTTACACTTCGGCAAGCAGAAGAAATTATTCAAAAAGAATATGCCAAATTTTTTAAAGATCCTTTTGTCGTCATGTCGTTTGCGAATAAGCGAGTGATTGTGCTTGGGGCCCCTGGCGGGTTGGTTGTACCGCTTTCCAACCAAAATGTAACCGTAGCCGAAGTGTTGGCGTTGGCTAAAGGAATTGACAACAATGCTCGGGCAGATAAAATTAAACTGGTGCGCGGAGAACATGTTTACCAACTTGATTTCAGTACCATTAAAGGATTCCATGAAGGGAATATGATTGCAGAGCCCGGTGATATTATTTATGTTGAACCCATCCGCAGGCCTTTCTCTGAAGCACTGAAAGACAATTATTTTCTTGTTTATGCCCTCATCTCACTCACAACAATTCTTTTAGTTAACAGAAGATAAGCCCTTGAAAGAAATTACAGACCATAATAAAATTATAGTTTCGTCCGCTCAAGATAGCATTGACGTTGAAAAACTAAGATCAGTTGTTCAATACAATAAGTGGTGGATTGCTTTGATTTTTGTTTTGTGCAATCTGGCAGCCTACCTCGCCACTCGCTGGACCAAAGATATTTTTGAATCGGAATCAGAATTACGGCTGGACATCAAAAGAGATGCAACCGATCTGGGCATTAAAGAGGTGGTTCAAGACGCAAATATCGACATCATATCTGGAGAAATTGAACAGATCCGCTCTAAACTATTTCTTAATAAAATTATTGACTCACTCGATCTTACCGTCAGTTATTTCAGTGAGGGGAATGTATTGAATAACGAACTATACAAGCAAGCACCTTTCAAAATAAAACTTTTGAAAAGCACTCATGATGCTGAGAACATCCCAATCTTTTTAACCCCCATCAACCGCGATCGTTTTAAACTTAAACTAAAAAACAGGCCGGTAGAAGTTGAGGGCGATTTCAATACACCGATAAAATTGTTGGGTACTGAATTTGTCGTGATAAATCCTGGAGGCCTTACCGAACATGACCCCAACGACTATTATTTCGTTATCAATAGTCGGCAGAACTTAATCAGCTACTTAAGTAGTAATACCACCGTTGAGCCTCTGAACATCAACGCGAACACCATTAGGATTTCGTTTAAAGATAACAATGCTTCAAAGGCTGTGGACATCGTAAACAAAATTGATTCGGTGTATTTGATGTACAGCAACTTACAAAAAAATTTAGCCAACAAGCAAAAAATCGACTGGCTTAACCGCGAGCTCGAGCAGTTGGAGAAGCGGATGGAGAGTTTCGAAAACTATTTTGAAAATTTCACACTCGAAAACAAAACCAGCGATGCGAGCACCGAAATGAAGAACACCATTAAGCTTATCAACCGCTACGATTCTCAACGTTATATTCTTAACAAAAGAATTATCGAGTTAACCACACTGATGGATAATTTGCTTTCGAATAAGCGGCAAAATTATTTAACTCAATATTCATTCTTGCCCGATTACCTA
Source organism: Bacteroidota bacterium (assembly GCA_018267285.1). Lineage (GTDB taxonomy): Bacteria > Bacteroidota > Bacteroidia > Cytophagales > Cyclobacteriaceae > ELB16-189. The sequence continues at coordinate 29,555 of JAFDYU010000017.1, forward strand.
AACAAACGAATTGATGCGCTCGGGCTGTTAACTCAGGAGCGAGATAAACTGTCGCTCGCGTACAATGAAAACACTCTTGCGTTCACACAAAAAAATAAAGAAGTGAGCTCGTTGAAAGATCAACTCTTTGGCCAACTAACTTCGCTTAAAGAAGATTGGCTTAAAACGATGTCTGATTTATTAGTTCAAAAACAAAAACTGGAAAAAGAATTCCTTTCGATGCCGGACAAGAATACCAAGTTTTCTAAGAACCAACGCTTTTACAATTTGTTTACCGATTTTTATTTGTCGATGATGCAATCTAAGGCACAATTTGAAATTGCCCAGGCAGGGAGCACTCCGGATTTTAAAATTTTATCTCCTGCCTCAACCCCCAAGGATCCGGCACGGCAGCGTAAGTTGGTTATTCATGGAATAGGGATAGCTGCCTCCATTACGCTGGCTTTCTTTTTTATTGGATTTGCATACTTGTTGGATAATAAAATAACCAGCGTTAAAGAAATCGATCATTCAATTGACTTACCCGTACTCGGAGTTATTCCGGCTTCGCGCAATCCAAGATCTTCGGGGATATTGGTGCAGGAAAATCCAAGATCTATGACAAGCGAAGCCATACGTTCGCTTCGAACAAATCTTGATTTTTTCACATCGGGTGGAAACAAAAAAATAATAACCGTTTCTTCTTCCATCTCGGGCGAGGGGAAATCGTTTTTAGCGGCTAATCTGGGAGGAGTTTTGGCTCTGTCCAACAAAAAGGTGGTATTGCTTGATCTCGATATGCGCAAAGTTACTAAACCCGATTACGGCAACACAGACAGGCCACACGAGGGGTTGAGTACAATTCTCATCAATAAAAATCATTGGCGCGACTGTGTACAAAACACAAAAATTGAAAACCTCGATTTTATTTCCGCAGGCCCACAGCCGCCTAATCCTTCCGAGCTCTTGGTAAATGGTGAGTTCACCAAATTAATTGATGAGATACGGGAAGAGTATGATTTTATATTGATGGACACACCACCTGCGGGTCTGGTTACGGATGCCATTATGGCCATGCGCAAATCAGACCTTTCCATTTTTGTGGTGCGTGCCAACTATTCGAAGAAAGAGTTCTTGAGAAACATCAATCGACTTGTAACCGTAAATAAATTAAATAACGTAGCCATAGTGCTCAATGCCTTGCCCCAATCCGAGAAACTTTATGGTTATGGCTACTACGAAGAATACGGCAAGAAAAAACAGTGGTGGAATTTTTCAAAAAGTTGAGTGTTTTCATTTTTTTCAAAAAAGAAAAAACCGGATTTCGTACTTCATACAGACGTGCACTCTCACCTGCTGCCCGGCATTGATGACGGAGTACAGTCGCTTGAAGAAGCTGCCGAGGTTATACTTAAGTTAATGGATGCGGGCTACAAAAAATTAATTACCACACCTCACATCATTAGCGATTCGTATAAAAACACTCCGGAAATAATATCCGCAAAGCTTCAGGAATTAAAAATTTTTCTAAAATCAAAAAATATTGAAATCTCCATTCAGGCGGCCGCAGAGTATTACCTCGATACGTGGCTCATCAATCAAGTAGAGAGTAATCAAAAACTACTCACTTTTTCTGATAATTATGTACTTTTTGAAATGAACTATGTTTCAGAACCCTTTCAATTAAATGATTTCATTTTCAAATTGATCACACAAGGATACCGCCCCGTTCTTGCGCACCCGGAGCGTTATCAGTTTATGACGATCGCCAAAGCCGAAGACATTCGCCAACGTGGTGTATTGCTGCAACTCAATATTTTATCGCTGATCGGTTTTTATTCAAAACCCGTGCAACGATTGGCACAGCAGTTGGTAAACCATGGCCTCATCGATCTCTTGGGCAGCGATTGCCATCGTCTTCCGCATGCTTCCGCACTTACCGATGCTTTTGCCGATAAGCATTTTGAAAAAGCAATGAAACTTCCTCTTTACAATAACCTCCTCTGAATATGATTGCCATTACCGGTGCCAATGGGCTTTTGGGGAGTTTCATCTTAAAAAGATTTACAGATGAACAAATGCCGGTTATTGGCCTGAAGCGATCAAGCAGTGATCTTTCCTTAATTCAAAAACCAACTGAAATAGAATGGAGAGATGTTGATATTACCGATAGCCTCTCGGTGGATGAAGCGCTCCTCGGAGTTGAAACGGTGATACACACAGCCGCTATGGTTTCGTTCGACCCCCGATCAAAAGAAAAGGTTTATCGAACGAATGTGGAAGGAACCCGAAACATTGTCAACGCGTGTTTGTCGTTGGGGATAAAACGATTGATTTTTATCAGTTCTGTCGCTGCTTTGGGGAGAAAAAAAGGACAAACTCTAATTGATGAAGATACCCAATGGGTAGACAGCAATTTAAATTCGGATTATGCAAAGTCGAAATACCTGGCAGAACTGGAGGTGTTTCGCGGGCAGGAAGAAGGATTAAATATTTCAATCGTAAATCCGTCTGTGATTCTTGCCCCTGCCAATGCCGATAAAAGCAGCGCACAAGTTTTTAAATACGTGAACCAAGAACGAAAATTTTATACAGACGGGGATATCAACTACGTTGATGTTCGAGATGTAGCTGAAATTGTTTTCAGGTTGTACCAAAATAAAATCTCAGGCGAAAAATTTATTGCCAGCGGAGGGCAGGTCGCCTTGAAAGAGTTAATGGCTCAAATTGCACAACGACTTGGTAAACCATCTCCTTCTATAAAAATAGCCCCACGGTTTCTGCAACTTGCTGCCTGGGCCGAAGAAATACGTTGCAGGTTCACGGGGGCTGAGGCCGTCATCAGCCGGCAATCGGTGAAAATGCCAAAAGAAAAATTTGTTTATCAGAACGAAAAGTCCATCAATCGTTTGCAGGTACAATATACACCGCTTTCCAACACGTTAGACTGGTGTTGTGCGCATTACAAAACGGTGTTTAGTACAAACAAATGAAAATTACAAGATTGACGTTAACAATTTTAATGACGATTTTTGCAATGAATCCGGGGGCTTTTTACACGCGGATTTTTTTAATTAATTTAGGCAAACCTTTTGCCCAATGGCTCAAGAATTCAGGAAACGAGAAGAGGAAGAGTTGATCAAGCGTTACGAAGAAAGTCTCCGAAAAAACGCCCTTGGTTTTTACGACATCGACAGCTATGAGATCATCATCGATCACTACATGGCGCAATCGAAATTTAAAAAAGCATTGACTGCCGTAAATTTTGCGATCACTCAATTCCCCTTTTCAACAGAACTGCTTACCGTTAAAGCGCAAGTGCTTTCTCACCTTAAACAATACGATGAAGCATTGGCGCTTCTCGACACCGCCAAAAATCTTCACCCGAATGACCTCGAAATTTATTTATCGATCGGATCGGTACAGTCGTTACGGGGCAAACATGAAGAAGCCATTGCTACCTACGAGCAGGCACTGAGTTTTGCCAATGAAGAAGAACATGATGAATTGTATTACAACATTGGCCTCGCCTACCAAAGTCTGGAAGATTACGAAAAAGCTATTGCTTCCTACAAAAAATCGATCGAAATAAATATTACGCACGAAGGTTCTTTGTACGAGCTCGCTTTTTGTCTTGACATTGTAGGCCAACTTGAAAGCAGTTTGGCTTATTACAAAAAATTTATTGATGAAGATCCCTACTCGGCTGCTGCCTGGTATAATTTAGGAATTGTATGCAATAAGCTCGAGAAGTTTGAAGAAGCCATAGAAGCTTACGAGTTTGCGTTAGCTATTGATGAAAACTTTGCATCGGCCCGGTTCAATATGGGCAACTCGCTCATGAACCTGGAGATGTACGCAAAGGCGTTAGAAGAATTTAAAAAGACTATAGAAATTGAAGGGCCGAGCCCTGAAGTATATTGTTGCATAGGTGCTGCTTATGAAAATTTAGAACAGTATGATTTGGGTTTGAAGTTCTACCAGAAATCTACCAAGCTTGATCCGCTTTATGACGAAGCCCTGTTTGGCGCTGGCTCTTGCCTCGAAAAACTGGAAAAGTGGTATCAAGCTCTTCATTTTTTTAACAAAGCCATTAAAGTAAGTAACGACAATTCAGACTACTGGAAAGCCGCTGCACATGCCGAGTATAAGATCGGCAATATTATTTCAAGCATCAGCGCCTACGAAGAAGCTAGCCTACTTGGCCCAAGCGATAAAGAAATATGGCTCAACTGGTCGTTCATCTATTACGAACAGGGCGAACACGAAAAAGCAGTAGAAATTCTATTGCAAGGAATGGAAGTAATTCCGCACGAAGCCGATTTCTTTTTCCGGATGACTGCCTATTTAATCGAAGCCGGAAAATTTAAGGAAGCAATTAACTATCTGGAAAACGGATTGATCTTAAACTTTGAAGGACACACCGTGTTATTCGATTTCTTCCCCAAACTCGAAACCCAAAAAGCTCTTTTTAAAATCATCGAACAATATCGAAAAGAAAATCCCTGATGAACTTTACACTAAAAAATTTACCGGAGCGAACTTTAAAACCTCGCCAAACCGGCTTTACTATGGCTATGGACAAAGGCCTAAGTGTGCGCGAAGCCGAAGATTTTGTAAGTATCGCAGCACCTTACGTTGACATTGTGAAACTGGGCTGGGCAACTTCGTACGTAACTCCAAACCTCAAAGAAAAAATTAAAGTATACCACGATGCGGGTATTCCTTGCTATTTTGGTGGCACGCTCTTCGAGGCATTTATCATTCGCGATCAATTCGATGATTACCGCAAAGTGCTCGACAAATACAACCTGTCGTATGCCGAAGTTTCAGACGGTTCCATCGATCTCGACCACGATAAAAAATTAGAGTATATCAGTAAGCTCTCAAAACAGGTTACAATCCTCAGCGAAGTGGGCTCCAAAGATGCCGACAAAATTATCCCTCCGTACAAGTGGATTGAACTCATGCAAAAAGAACTTGATGCAGGCGCCTGGAAAGTTATAGGTGAAGCCCGTGAAGGTGGAAATGTGGGTCTGTTTCGTTCAACCGGTGAAGTGCGCTCAGGTTTGGTGCAGGAAATCCTGACTAAAATTCCGTTTGAGAAAATAATTTGGGAAGCCCCGCAGAAAGCTCAGCAAGTGTGGTTTATTCAATTGCTCGGTGCTAACGTAAATCTCGGCAACATTGCGCCCAATGAAGTTATCCCCTTGGAAACAATACGGCTGGGGCTGCGTGGCGATACGTTTTTACATTTCCTTGGGCTGGAGCGTAAAAAAGACAATACAGCACCTCCGTTTCATGCCGATTGACCCAAAAGTAATTGGTTAACTTGCTGTTAATTAGAGTTTTGTAAAATACCCAAGCGAAAATATTACGTGATTCTATTTTATTTTCGTTGAGCATTTAGCTTTGTACCCTTTCGCCCTAATTTTTTTTGACGAAACCGTAACATTTTTTTAACTATTCTTCACCAACACCTTTTAAAATGGAAAAGAAATTTGGCTTGATCGGTTCTACTATTAGTCACTCCTTTTCAAAATCTTATTTTGATGAAAAATTTTTCCGCGAAGGACTCCGCGATTATCATTATGACCTCTACCCGCTCGGCAATGTTAACGACCTAAAAAACCTGCTTTCTGAAAACCCCGATCTCTGCGGACTTAACGTAACGATTCCTTACAAAGAACAAGTGATAAAATTTTTAACAGATATTGATGCCGAGGCGAAGAAAATTGGAGCTGTAAACGTCATCCAAATTAAAGATGGGCTGCTCAAAGGCTTCAACACCGACAGCGATGCTTTTTATGAAACGGTAGTAAAGTGGTTTCCTAAAACGGATCAGTCAAAAGCATTGATACTTGGCACCGGTGGATCCTCCAAAGCGGTACAGCAAGCGTTGAGAAAACTGGCCATTCCTTTTGAAATTGTTTCGCGCGATAAAGAAAAAGCCAACCACACGTACGAGAGTTTACAGAAAAACAAAAAAATAATTGCCGAAGCGAAGCTCATCATCAACACAACACCGCTGGGCATGGTGCCCGATACCAACCATTGCCCTGCTATTGATTACGACTTAATCACATCACAGCATTACGTTTACGACCTTATCTACAATCCGGCCAGAACACTTTTCATTCAACGGGCAGAGATGCGCGGAGCTACAATAAAGAATGGGTTAGAAATGTTACAGATTCAAGCGGAGAAAGCCTGGGCTATCTGGAATAATTAGAAAGCCATCTCAAAAACAGCTACCACATTTTTCATTGTTAGGAAATCATTTTAACAGTTACGATTAACTGTTAACTTTCCAAAATGGATTTTAAACTTACGAGTGAATATACACCCACGGGCGACCAACCGGGAGCAATCAAACAATTGGTAAAAGGAATTGAGGAAGGAGAACAACATCAAACTTTATTAGGTGTAACCGGGTCCGGCAAAACGTTTACGATAGCCAACGTTATTGCCCAAATCAACCGGCCAACCCTTGTGCTCAGCCACAACAAAACATTGGCCGCACAATTATACGGTGAGTTCAAACAGTTTTTCCCCGACAACGCAGTAGAGTATTTTATTTCGTATTACGATTATTATCAACCCGAAGCATTTATTCCATCTTCCAATCTCTACATTGAAAAAGATTTATCAATTAATGAAGAGATAGAAAAGCTCAGGCTTAGTGCAACTGCTTCATTACTCACCGGGAGACGCGATGTAATTGTGGTTGCCTCGGTAAGCTGCATTTATGGTATTGGAAACCCGGAAGAATTCGGCAAGAACAGAATTGAGCTGAGTGTGGGGCAACGAGTTCCCCGCAACCAACTTCTTTTTGCGCTGGTTGATATTTTGTACAGCAGAACCGAAGCTGAATTTAAGCGGGGCAACTTCAGGGTGAAAGGAGACACCGTAGATATTTTTTTGGCGTATGCCGATTATGCAATACGCTTTTATTTTTTTGGCGATGAAATTGAAGCCATTCAGTCGATTGAGCCGGCTTCGGGCAAAAAAATATCCGATGAAAAAAGAGTTACGATCTTCCCGGCCAATCTTTTTGTTACGGGAAAAGAGTTGCTGAATCTTGCCATTCGCGAAATACAAGATGACCTTGTTCTTCAGGTACAAATGTACGAGCAGGAGCGAAAAAATTTGGAGGCAAAACGAATTAAAGAACGTACGGAGTTTGACCTGGAGATGATGCGCGAGCTCGGCTATTGCAGCGGCATCGAAAACTATTCGCGTTACTTTGACAGGCGGAAAGCGGGCGGACGCCCCTTTTGTTTGTTGGATTATTTCCCCAGAGATTTTCTGATGGTGATTGACGAGAGTCACGCTACCCTTCCACAAGTCCGAGCGATGTGGGGGGGCGACCGATCGCGCAAAGTAAACCTCGTTGACTATGGCTTTCGTTTGCCCTCGGCTATGGACAACCGCCCGCTTACTTTTAATGAATTTGAAACGATGCTCAGCCAGGTGGTTTATGTTAGTGCTACACCTTCGGAATACGAGCTCCGGAAATCGGAAGGGGTTGTTGTAGAACAGTTGATACGCCCCACCGGCCTGCTCGACCCGGAGATAGACGTGCGGCCTAGTAAAAATCAGATCGATGATTTACTCGAAGAAATTGATGAGCGTGTAAAAAAGAAAGAACGCGTGTTGGTTACCACGCTCACCAAACGGATGGCCGAAGAACTCACAAAATTTTTAGAACGTGCAGCTGTTAAATGCCGATACCTACACAGCGAAGTAGATACTTTGGACCGGGTGGAGATTTTGCGCGAACTGCGGCTGGGCGTGTTCGATGTATTGGTTGGTGTAAATCTTTTGCGCGAAGGGCTGGACCTACCGGAGGTGTCGTTGGTGGCAATAATGGACGCAGACCGGGAAGGTTTCTTGCGCAATGTCCGATCGCTCGTGCAAACCATCGGCCGGGCAGCCCGAAACGAAAACGGCCGGGTGATAATGTATGCCGATAAAATAACCGACTCCATGCGGGTGGCTATTGATGAAACCAACCGGAGGAGGAAAATCCAGATGGATTACAACTTGGCTAATGGTATAACTCCAAAAACAGTTTTAAAATCGAAGGAAGCCATTCTTGGCCAGACTAAAGTTGCCGATTCAAAACGATCCATCAAGAAATACTATGTAGAGAACGAAGAAACATCGCTCGCGGCAGATCCGGTAGTAGCTTATCTTTCTAAAGACGAATTACTTAAAATGGCCGATCGCACAAAAAAACAAATGGAAAAAGCAGCCAAAGATTTAGAGTTTATAGAAGCTGCACGCTTGCGCGATGAATACCTGTCGTTGCAAAAGTTATTGGAGAAAAGAAATTAAATCGTTAAAGTTAAAAAATACTAAGCATGAAACGGATTTTGTTGTTTGTACTAATTGGGTTTACAACTGAAGTATCCTTGGCGCAGATGTACCAGTGGAAAAACATTTCGGTAAATGTAAAATCTTCTTTCCGTGCGCTTTCTGTTGTTGATGATAAGGTAGCCTGGGCAGGCGGTTCTAATGGATTTATTGGCCGTACGTGCGATGGAGGGATAACCTGGTCGTTTAATCAAGTAGCCAGTTTTGAAAAATTGGATTTTCGATCGGTCTATGCGTTTGATTCACTCCGGGCAATTATTGCGAACGCAGGTTCTCCGGCCATGATCTTACAAACCACAGACGGAGGAAAAAATTGGAAATCGGTTTACAAAAACGAAAATAAAGATGCATTTATTGATGGCCTTGATTTTTGGAATGAAAAAAAGGGAATGGTTTATGGCGACCCTATCGAAGGGAAAATGCTGCTTATTAAAACCGTAGATGGCGGAAACACGTGGGCAGATTTGCCCGAAGCACAACGTCCGGTATTAAAAAAGGGTGAAGCATCCTTTGCTGCCAGCGGTACGGGCATCCGTTGTTATGGAAACGAAAAGGTAGTGATCACCACCGGGGGCATGGTTTCACGATTGTGGACCACAAAAGACGGAGGTCAACATTGGAGCGTTCAGGATTTGCCGATTACACAAGGCACCGAAAGCACCGGAGCTTATTCTTCATTTTTCTGGAAGAAAAAAGGAGTACTTGTTGGTGGCGATTTTAAAAAAGACTCACAAATGGGGCAGCACGTTTACATCACATCCGATCAGGGTAAAATCTGGCACGTGCCCATACGCCCTACCCGCGGCCTGCGCGAATGCGTAGAATTTTTAAAGGATGACTATTTGATTGCCGTGGGGCCGCAAGGTGCCGACCTATCGAACGATGGGGGCATCAACTGGATTGACCTATCCGATGAAAAAGGATTCCACACCGTGCGAAAAGCCCGAGATGGCTCATTAATTGTGGCCGCAGGCAATGGAAAGATTAGCGTAATTTTGGAAAAGAAATAAAAGTACCACCCTCATACTTAATCAGCTCATTTTAAACCACTTAAGCAGGTTTTTCAATAAATCTTTAATCAGAAATTAAATAATAGAAAAATTGTCACAACCGCATATCATCTTTGTCTTACATCAAAGCCCGGCAAAATGGGCTACATTACTAACCTAAACCGGGCTTTAATTATGAAGGCGATCATCATTTTCTTTGTTGCACATTGGTATTTGTCTCTCTTTTTCCAGACTTTTTTTCTACACAGGTATGCCTCGCACCGGGCGTTTACCATGAATAAATTCACCGAACGAGTTTTTTTTATTCTCACGTGGATATTTGAAGGCTCCAACTATTTAAGCCCTTTTGGATACGGAGTGATGCACCGCATGCACCACGCCTATGCCGACACCGAAAACGATCCGCATTCTCCCAAATACGATGAAACCATCTGGAAAATGATGTGGAAAACCAAAACCATTTATTCGGCCATCGCCAACGGAAAAATGACGGTGGAAAGCCGATTTACCGAGGGTGTGCCCCGCTGGGATTCTTTTGACAAAATTGCCCGTTCATGGCCATCACGCCTTTTTTGGGGATTGCTTTATGTGCTTTTCTACGTACAATTTGCAACCGCGTGGTGGTTGTGGCTTTTGCTGCCCATTCAATTTTTACTGAGCCCAATTCACGGGGCAATCATCAACTGGTTTGCGCACAAATACGGTTACCGGAATTATGAAGTGGGCGATACTTCAAAAAACTTTCTGCCTGTAGATTTTTTAATGATGGGCGAAAGCTATCACAACAACCACCACAAGCACGGCTCGCGCGCCAATTTTGGTGGCATACGCTGGCACGAAATCGACCCGACTTACATCGTTATTAAACTCCTTGATAAGTTGGGCGTGATTGAAATCGTGAAGCGCAATCAAGTGAAATTTGAGCGTGTAAAAAAAGCAGCATAGCCATAGCTAATCAATACCAAAAAAACCGATGTAAATCGGTTTTTTTTATTTTAAATTGAACCAACAAATTCTAATTGTGAGCAAGAAAAATAACTTTGGATTAGTTGCGATGGTTTTACTGGCTGTAAGCTGCAAGTACGATGATATTTCACCCTACTCCATTTGCCTGAAAGGAGAAATTGTCTTGAGCACTTGTTGCACAGGCACTACCTTTATTAACCTTGAGACTTCAATACAACTCGGCAAAAAAATTACATGGGCAAATCACGAGTATCAAAATATGATTCAAGTGCCAGGCTATCTGGGAAATCCAACGATTAATACAATCGGAAAAGAGGTCTATCTGAATTTACGAGCCATCGACATGAAACATGACCAAAATCTTTTCCCGACTGAGATTTGCTTTTGTCTTATCCCAATAGCTCTAGATGTGCCTGTTTACGTAGCAGTAAATTACTCATACGGATCTTGTCCTTAGTAACTCAAGGCATCAGGGGCAGATTACACCGGATCTACGTCAAAAACTATTTTTACGTTTCGATACGTTTTTTCTGTTTGTAGACGTGCTGCTTCGTGGAGTAGAAAATCTTTGATCTCGGATAAGTGCCCCTGATCGCGTGGGATTTTTAAAAGTACGTGCATCAGAAATTCATTTCTGATTTTTGAGATCATCGGTTCACTGGGCCCTAAAATTTTTATTCCTTTCAATTTATTTTTCAATGCTTCTGTAAATTTGAGTGAAGCCTCCCGCGAAATCTTTTTGTCAGGGTTCTTGAAAGTAATCTCAATTAATCTGGAAAAAGGCGGGTAAAAATTTTGTCTGCGGTCGTGCAGTTGTTCCTTTAGAAAACCATCAACATCATTGCTTATCACAAAAGCAAACAACGGGTGGCGGGGCTGCGTTGTTTGCACAATTACCTTGCCTTGCTTTTCCCTCCGCCCTGCCCTTCCGCTCACCTGGGTAATCAATTGAAATGCCCTTTCGTACGAACGGAAATCTGGAAAGTGCATCAGTCGGTCGGCATCAAACACGCCCACCAAGCTAACCTTATCAAAATCCAAACCTTTGGTCACCATTTGTGTGCCTACTAAAATATCGGTTTGGCCGCTTTCGAAGCCGGAAATAATTTCTTCGTATCCCGACTTGGTTCGTGTGGTCTCCAGGTCCATGCGCTGAACGGCTGCCTCCGGAAAAAATAGTTTCAATTCTTCCTCCAACTTTTCCGTTCCATAGCCTATCGTTAAAATTCTTTTCGAAGTGCACTCAGGGCATTGGCTGGGCAGCCCTTCGTGGTAGCCGCAATAATGGCAGACCAGCGCGTGACGAAACTGATGGTACGTTAGGCTCACCGCACAGTTGATGCACTTGGGCACCCAGCCGCAATCTTCGCACTGAACCAGGGGCGAGTGCCCTCTTCGGTTTTGAAAAAGAATTACCTGTTCTTTTTTGGTTATCGTTTCTTTAATTTCAGTTAGCAGTTTCGAAGAAAATTCGCCTTTATTGGTTTTTCTTTTTTTCTCAGCAGATAGGTCCGCAAAATCGATTGCAGGAAGAACCGCAGTTCCAAACCGTTCTGTTAAGGTCACCAATCCGTACTTCCCAGTTTCCGTATGATGAAACGATTCGGCTGAAGGTGTTGCGCTACCCAAAATAATTTTTGCGTGGTGAAGTTGTGCCATCATCAGGGCAGCATCGCGTGCGTGGTACCGAGGTGCCGGATCGTGTTGTTTGTACGAAGGATCGTGCTCTTCGTCAACAATTATCAGCCCAAGATTATCAAACGGAAGAAACACAGACGAACGCACACCCACTACAAATTTAAATTTTCCAAGGAGTACACCTTTCCAAACTTCCACCCTTTCGTTATCCGAAAATTTAGAATGATACACACCCAGTGTACTTCCAAATATTTTTATTAAGCGCAATACAATTTGGGTAGTGAGGGCAATCTCGGGCAAAAGGTACAGTACTTGATTTCCACCGTCCAGTGCGCGTTTAATCAAATCGATGTAAATTTCTGTTTTACCGCTGCCGGTTACCCCGTGGAGCAGCACAGCATGTTTTTGTTCAAATAAATTTAGAATTGAATTACGGGCTTGCTCCTGGCGTTCGCTAAGCATAACCGAGTGCTGTTGTTTAGGGTCATCGAAACCGAAACGGGGCACCGCAATTTCAAATTCTTCTAAAATATTTTTCTTAACTAAAGTTTTTACCGAAGCCTCTGAAATATCCTCGTCTATTAATTCTGATTTAGCAATCCCTTTTTCATTCAACGAAACATTTGCAAAAACCGGAATACGTTGCAGGTATTTTAATAAGACCGATTCTTGTTTTGGCGTTTTAGAAATTGTCTTAAAAACTTCTTCCAGTTTTTTCTTTGCCAAATAATCTTTACCCAAACGAATCCGTTTTTCAATTTTTGGTTTAAATTTTTCTTTAACCTGTTCGAAAATGATAATCGCTTCTTTAGAAACCAGTGACTTCAGCAGGTTGTAGATGGACTTTGTTCCCACTCGCTTAACGATTTCGGAATAATTCAGCGATTCGTTTTTCAAATGCTGAAGCAGCAACCTTTCCATTTCAGAAAAATCAAATTCCGTTTCGTCTATATCAAAACCCGGATTGATCTGTACCAACGACTCACTCGATAATTTTAAACCCGAGGGCAGTGCGGCATTCAGTACTTCGCCCGGTGTACATAGGTAATATTCTGCTATCCATTCGTAAAACTGAAATTGAAGCGGATAGATGATTTCGTTTTCATCAAGTAGATCAAAAATATATTTGGCATCGTAGTCTTTGGGGGGTTGATTATGAAGGGAAACGATAACACCTGTTTGAATTTTTTTAGTTCCGAACGGCACAATAGCTCGTTGCCCGGTCTTTACTTTTGAATTGAGTAACACCGGCACCCGGTACGTAAACAACTTCGCTACTGGCACAGGAATGAGCAGTTCTGCAAAGATGGTTTCGTTGATATCAAACGTGAGCGATTCCGTTGCCATTCTCAAAACTAAGGAATTTGATTTTGATGATCTGTGTTTTCAATTTATCTTCATAAAACTTTTTTTATGAATATCAACCTCGACATTGAAGTGGCGGTGCGTTTGTTGCTCTCTTTTGCCATCGGTACTTCTATTGGCCTGGAGCGGGAATACCGGAGCAAGGCAGCCGGCCTGCGCACCATGGTGATGATTTGTTTAGGCTCTACCATTTTTACAGAGATTTCGATTCACATTGGCGGTGGCAGTGCCGACCGAATTGCTGCCAATATTGTTACCGGCATAGGTTTTCTGGGTGGCGGAGTGATTTTTAAAGACGGCCTGACCATAACGGGCATAACCACAGCCACTACCATTTGGATTTCTGCTGCGCTCGGTATGGCGGTGGGCTCGGGCGAATATTTTATTGCCGTTGTGGGGTCGGGGGTGGTGCTGGTGGTTCTTACGCTCATGGAAAAGGTACAAGTAATTGTAGAACGGATACACCAGTCGAGAACCTATCGCATCTCTTTTCTTCAGAATAGTGATTTTGCAGCTTCATTAGAAAAGTCGATGGATGAGATGAAGCTGGGCTACAGAAAAAGAAGGGAAGCTAAAGATGCTCATTCTTTTGTATTGATCTATGAAGTTTTCGGTCGCGATAAAAATCTGGAGCAGCTAACCAAATTCTTAAAAGAAGACACGCGGGTGATTTCGTTTGGGTATTAATCAAACCCCCAGATCACCGCCATCCGAAATTTCTACGAGCAGCACTTTTACTTCATCGGCTTTGGCGTGCTCGCCCATTTTTTCGAAACTCATAACCAGATTTCGTAAAGCCCTACGCACAATTTCAAGGCTGTTGCAGGCTTCAAAAAAAGAAGGTTGCGGCACCAGGTGAAGTTCGTGTATGTAGTTTTCTATATCTTGTTTTGAAAAAATCAGTCCGCGGTTGAACGCGTTGATATAAAATTGATGGTTGTCGTCTTTGTACGTAAGGATAAAAAGATTGGGAAGGTTTACTCCATGCACCGGAAGCTTGAGTTTTTGTGCAACGAGCATGTAAATGACACAAAGAGTGATCGGATTTCCTTTTCGGGATTCGAGCACGATGTTCATCATGGAATTGCCTGGCGAATGAAAATTTTTTGTGTTTGCCCCGAATTTCAGTTTGCCAAACAATACACCGTTGATCACTTTTATTTGATCAAAGGGGTATAAATCCGGCCTGAACTCAAGCCAGGTTTCATAATAAATTTGTTCGAGCTCCTGTTTTAATTTTTCAAGTTCAATATCCGGATACTGATAGGTGGCGAGAATCCACATACCGGTGAGCAAATCCTGATCTTTGCTGTTATACCAGTTTTTGAGGCGATCTCGCAGTAAATCGTATTGAAGTGTATGAATCAGTTCTTCAATTCGCCCTTGTACGGCCGGGTTGAGGTTGCTCTCCCACTCACGCTCTAAAAACGGAATGATCTCTTTGCCGATGGATAAAATTTTTCCTTCTACATGCGACACCACCTGCTGATCTTCATCATCGAGCAGCGAAACCAAAGCTTTTAATTCTTTCTCTTCCACAATCTATTTGAGAATTTGAAGATTTTAGAATTTGAAAATAAATGATCTCTTGGCAATTATTTTCATTCTCACTTACGTTTGAATAACTCCCACATTGAACTTCTCCACAACAGAATGATTTGCTGCCTCTATGCCCATGGAAATTACATTGCGTGTTTCCAACGGATCGATCACGCCATCCACCCATAATCGGGATGCGGCATAATACGGGCTCAATTTTTCATTGTAGCTGTCCGTAATTTCTTTGAGCAAGTTTTTTTCTTCTTCCGCAGAAATCGTTTTGCCCTGCCCTTTCAGGGAGCTTACCCGAATCTGCAACAATGTTTTGGCGGCAGAGCTTCCGCTCATCACCGCAAGCTGCGAAGTAGGCCAGGCATAGATCAATCGGGGGTCGTACGCTTTGCCGCACATGGCGTAGTTGCCCGCGCCATACGAATTGCCAATGATGAACGTAAATTTTGGTACGGTGGAATTGGCCATGGCGTTTACCATTTTAGCGCCATCTTTAATGATGCCGCCCTGCTCGGCTTTGCTGCCCACCATAAAACCGCTCACATCTTGTAAAAACACTAAAGGAATTTTTCGCTGGTTGCAATTCATTATGAACCTCGCAGCTTTGTCGGCAGAATCCGAATAGATCACACCGCCCATCTGCATCTCCCCTTTTTTGGTTTTCACCGTTTTTCGTTGGTTGGCAATAATGCCTACCGCCCAACCATCGATGCGTGCATAACCGCAAACAATCGTTTTGCCGTAAAGCGATTTATATTCTTCAAATTCAGAATCGTCCGTCAAACGCTTAATTACCTCAAGCATGTCGTACGGTTTCACCCGGTCTGAAGGAATGAGCCCGTAAATCTCTTCTTGGTTGTGTTTAGGAAGCTTTGGCTCAACACGATCGAATCCTGCTTTTTCAAAAGCACCAATCTTGTCGAACAAACTTTTGATGTAATCCAGACAGGACTGATCGTTAGGAAATTTATTGTCGGTTACACCTGATATTTCGCAATGAGTGGTTGCGCCTCCTAGTGTTTCGTTGTCAATGTCTTCGCCAATAGCTGCTTTAACAAGATACGAGCCGGCCAAGAAAATAGAGCCCGTCTTGTCTACAATCATCGCTTCATCGCTCATGATAGGCAGGTATGCGCCACCGGCCACACAGCTTCCCATGATGGCTGCAATTTGTACAATGCCCATGGACGACATTTTAGCATTGTTTCTAAACTGTCTTCCAAAATGCTCTTTGTCTGGAAAAATTTCGTCTTGCATGGGAAGATAAACCCCCGCACTGTCTACGAGATAGACAATAGGCAATCGGTTTTCCATAGCCATTTCCTGAGCGCGCAGGTTTTTTTTTGCCGTGATCGGGAACCATGCACCGGCTTTCACTGTGGCATCGTTGGCAACAATCACACACTGGCGGCCTTTGATGTAACCGAGACCCATTACCACTCCACCCGAGGGGCATCCGCCCTGTTCGGCATACATGCCCTCGCCTACAAACAAACCTACTTCTAAAAAGTTAGATCCTTTATCGGTTAGATAGTCAATTCGTTCACGCGCGGTAAGTTTTCCTTTTTCGTGTTGATCTTTGATTTTCTTTTCGCCTCCGCCAAGTTTTGTTTTTTTTGTTTTGGTTTGAAGCTGAAAGCAAAGCTGCTTGAACTGATCTTCGTTCTTGTTGAAATCTAAATCCATCGAAATTCTATTTTTTTTGTGCCGCTGCTTTTTTCTTCTCTTCTTCTTGCCTGACGAGGTCTTTCTCTATTTTCTTTTTGCTTTTGCCCAAAGGCCCCATAAAATGTTTAGGGTTGGCATTAAAGTGTTTGGTGAGCACATCAAGGTCAATAATGAGCTTATTCAAATTTCGGTAAAGGGAATCTTCGGTCATCAGCCGCCCCATGGTGTTGTCGTGTTTCTTGAGTTTGGCGAGGGACTCATTGAGGGCATCCATCGTGCGCTGCGCTTTTAATAAGGTCTTATTGATTTGTAATCGTTTAAGCGAATCGGAAAGAATTTTAAAATTAGCCAGTGTGGGTTTCAATTCGGTAATGATGGCATTGACATTTTCGGCATCGGTTTTAAAACTGGCGGAAAGTTCATCAATTTTTCCGTTGGCGTTCATTAATGTTTTGTTGAGCAAAATTGGTGTTGCCTGAAGTTTGGCAAAAATAGCATCGAGTTGTTCAAAATTTTTACCAAGGTGGTCTATGGCCATGTTAAATTTTCGCAGGGTAGTCTGCAGGTCGGTAGCCACAGGTGTTGCCGTTTCGGAAAGCACATCAAACATACCTTTGGCTACCTCGGTCTTTAGCGTGTCTCTTTCTTTTAATTTCTTTTTGGAAGGATGTATCTTGAGAAGAACCGATTTCCCTCCCAGCAACTCACTGTTGAGTATCGCTTTGGTGGAATCGGTCAGCACAATATCCGAATCGATTTCCAGTTCAACCAGCACGTGGTTGTTTCTCTTCTGTAAAATTCGGATGTGGCTCACACGGCCCACCGCATATCCATTTACGAGCACCGGGTTAGAAATGGTTAACTGGTTGATGTTGTCGTAAATGGCATAGTATGTTTTTTTGCTTTCGAAAAAATCGATGCCCTTCAGGAAGTTAAATCCAAAATAAAGCAACACCAGCGCCAGAGCGCTAAATAGACCTACTTTTATTTCTTTGCTTTTCACGTGTTCAATTTACGGATTCAATTTCTGATTTGTATTCTTTGAAAGCAAGGTAGATGCCGTGCGCTATAGTATCCTGCCCGGCCGCACTAAGTAAATACTTTTCTTCCCTTTCTTGCGACAAAAATCCGGTTTCAATAAGCACGCTGGGCATGGCCGTGCGCCACAACACCCAAAAACCGGCTTGCTTTACTCCACGGCTGTGCCTGCCTTTGGTTTTAAACTGCTCTTCTATTTTTTGTGCAAACCGTAAGCTGCTCTCCTGGTAGGCACTTTGACTAAGCGTAAAAAGAATATATGATTCGTCACTGTTGGGATCGAACCCTGCGTAGCGTTCTTTGTAGTTTTCGTCCATCATAATCACGGAGTTTTCGCGCTGGGCTACTTCCAGATTGCCCTTGTCTTTGTGCAAGCCCATAACGTACGTTTCTGTGCCGTAGGCCGGTGCCCCCGGCAACGAGTTGGCATGAATGCATATAAAAAGATCGGCTTTCACCTTATTGGCAAGCTCTGCCCGATCCTCCAACGACATGTACTTATCCGACTTCCGCGTATAAATCACTTTTACTTCGGGCATGTTTTTTTCGATGTAGGCGCCAAACTTCAACGAAATTTTTAGAGCCACATCCTTTTCTTTCGACTTTTTACCCAATGTGCCGGGGTCTGTACCTCCATGCCCGGGGTCGATTACTATCGTAGCCACTTTTGGGCCTGAGGTGCGGTAAGCAGCAGAAGAGTTTAGCAAGGTTATTGCTATCAGAAAGGCCTTTAACCCGATATTCCTCACGAACGTAGCGATGTGTGGCAGAATTGAAATAACTTTGCGTAAAGTTGTGAATTTTTCACAACATGATAAACACCTATTAACCCTGACCGGCAAAGAAGTTGTGATCCGATATACGCTTGTTTTTGCATTTTTCTTTGCCCTTCAGCTCGAACTTTCGGCTCAGGTGGAACGCTCCATAAAGGCACCCGCTGTTCTTCCTGCCAAAACTGACTCCCTGCCGAAGCCTTTTAAAAACGACTCCATAGCCAATACTTCGAAAATCCAGGCAGATACCGTAAAAAAAGATTCGGTCAAAACACAGCCGAAAAGCGATATCGAATCAACCATTATCTACTCAGCCGATGATTCGATCGTTTCTCAACTGCAGAAAAAAGTAGTACGGCTCTATGGAAACGCCAAGGTTACCTATGGCAATATCAAACTCGATGCCGAAGAAATTATTATCGACTACGAAACATCTACCATTACCGCCAACGGCAAAAAAGATTCTACGGGTGAGATGGTGGGGTTTCCCATTTTTACGGAAGGCACGGAAACGTACGAAACGAAGGGAATGGTTTACAACTTTAAAAATAAGAAGGCCAAAATTACACAAGTAGTTACCAAACAGAGCGAGGGCTTTATGCATGGCGAAACGGTGTTTAAAGACTCGAAGAATAATCTTTTCACGATAGGGAACGCCTACACTACGTGCGACCTTGCCGACCCGCACTTCCGCATCATTTCAAAGAAAGCAAAAGCCATTCAAGGCGATAAAATTGTATCGGGGCCTTTTTACATGGAATTCAATCATGTGCCTACCCCGCTTGGGTTTGCATTCGGCTTATTTCCATCGCAGAAAAGCGGTTCGTCCGGTGTTATTGTGCCCGCGTATGGCGAAGAAACCACCCGCGGTTTCTTTTTGCGAAAAGGTGGATACTATTTTAATATCAGCGATTATGTAAACCTGTCGGTTACAGCCGATCTGTATTCGAAAGGCTCTACGGGTTTGTACTTAAACTCTAATTACATCAGTCGATATAAATATTCGGGCACTGTAAATTTTTCCTTCAACAACAACAATTACAGTTCACAAATTGAAAAGCCGAGCAAGCGCAAGGACTTCAGCCTCACCTGGAGCCATGCGCCAAAATCAAGGGGCTCTTCAAGGTTCGCTGCATCCGTCAACGCTGCCACCAGCACCAACAACAGCAATAACTTTTTAGGCGCAGGCCAGGCTAATATGGCGTTGATGCAAAACAGCAACTTGCAACAAAAGGCTAACTCTAATATTTCGTTTTCGAAATCGTTTCCGGGAACGCCATTTACGTTGGCCGTAAACATGACCCACTCGCAAGACTTCAAGTCGAGGAGAGTGGATTTATCCTTGCCCAACATCAGCTTCAATGTAAACAACGTGTATCCATTTAAGAAATCGAGCAGCATGATTTTGCAAAACCTGCAGTTCAAATACACGATGAATGCCGTGAACCAGATCAACAACGACTTGGGTAACATTGCCCGCGATGCCAACGGTGCCCCCAAAGACAGTATTGGTGCCTTCAACTTTCAGAACTTGCACATTTATTTTCAAAATGCAAACAAAGGCGTGCGCCACGTAATTCCGATAAGCACCTCGTTTAAAGTAATGAAGTTTTTTACCATTACAGCCGCAGGCACGTACAACGAATTGTGGTATTTTGATAAACTTAACTGGGCGGCCACTCCTTCCAACAATCCTTTATCGTTGGGCTCGAAGATTGTAAAAACCGATACCACTCATCTTTTCAACCGTGAGTCGTATTTTTCTTTTTCAGCGAGTTTAATCACCCGGATTTACGGCACCTACCTTGCCAAAAACAAATCGGCACGTATTCGTGGCATAAGGCATCTAATTACCCCGAACCTCAGCTTCAACTACAGCCCCGATTTCTCCAGTGCCAAATACGGATACTATCAAAAAATAGGTACTACCGATGCCAACGGAAAGCCCACCACAGTTCTGAAGTCCATACACGAAGGTTTCATTTACGGTGCATCGCCTACCGGGCGAAGTCAGTCGATCGGGTTTGGGATTGGAAATACGGTAGAAATGAAAGTGCGTAAGCCAAAGGATACTGTCGATCGGAAAATTTCCCTCATCAATAATATGTCGTTGAATTCCGGCTATAATTTCCTGGCCGATTCATTCAAACTGGCACCCATCAGCATGACCGCCAACTCGAATATTTTGAACAATAAAATCAACCTTAACATGAGTGCCACATTGGATCCTTACCAATATTGGCAGGTGAAGTCGGGGGTAACCAACCAAGACCAGCCCATGTACACTTCGGTGAGAGTCAGCCACCTTGCTTGGGGCACGGGGAAGATCGGCAGAATAACCAGTGCGTCTTTGGCGTTCAGCACAAACTTGAATCCGAAAGGGCAGCAGAAAGACACCGACATGCGCAATAAAGTTGGGAAGGCCAGCGCCACGCAAGCCGACAAAGATTATTTACTGAATCATCCCGGTACCTATATTGACTTCACCATCCCATGGAATCTGCGGCTCACCTACAACATTTCGTACTCACACTCTAGTGCCAATAGCCCTCCTACGGTTACACAGGCATCTCAGTTTTCGGGCGATGTGAGCCTAAGCGAGAAATGGAAAATTACGTACAGTGCGGGATACGATTTCAAGAATCAAGCATTCACCCAAACCAATTTGGGGCTTAGCCGCGATTTGCACTGCTGGCAGATGTCGCTCAACTGGATTCCGTTTGGAAAATTCCAATCGTATATGTTTAATATCGGAATAAAATCTGCATTGTTAAAAGATCTGAAACTCAACCGCACGCGCAACTTCCCCGATGCGAACCAAGCCTATTAATTGAATCGGCTAAATTATTTTTGATGGATCACTTTATCCAACCTTCAATTTCTTCGAGCGTTGGGTTTTGCACCGATTCAAGTTTCAATTTCTTGCGCATGCCCGGAATGTCGTTGAAGAGTTTGGTGGGTTTTATCTCCTTCAACTGAACGGCAGAACGGATATTCAGTTTTTCGAGGATTGGAAATAATTCCGGCCGGATGCCAAGCGATAGAAATTCTTTTTCCGTGTCCACTTCATTTTTTTTCTCCGGTTTCATCTGCGGAAAGAAGATAACATCTTGAATGGATGGCGAATTGGTCATAATCATACTCAACCGATCTATACCAATGCCCAAGCCGGCTGTTGGTGGCATTCCGTATTCCAGTGCACGCAAAAAATCTTCGTCCAGTGTCATCGCTTCTTCGTCTCCGCGTTTGCCCAACTCAAGTTGTTCTTCAAACCGATGGCGTTGGTCAATTGGGTCGTTCAATTCCGAGAAAGAATTACAAATTTCTTTACGGTTGCAAATCGCTTCAAAACGTTCTACCAACCCGGGTTTGCTGCGGTGCTTCTTCGCGAGTGGAGACATCTCCAACGGGTAGTCGGTAATAAATGTTGGCTGGATAATATTCGGCTCGCACTTCTCGCCAAAAATCTGATCGATCAATTTTCCTTTGCCCATGGTGTTGTCCATAGGTACCTGAAGTTGTTTGCCGGTTTCGCGCAACTGCTCTTCGTTCATTTCAGAAATATCGATACCGGTAAAATGCTGAATCGCTTCGTACATGGTGAATCGTTTCCACGGACGTTTAAAGTTGATCAGGTTCTCTCCTACTTTAATTTCTGTAGTTCCGTGCAAATCCATCGCAGCCTTCTCAATCATCTCCTCGACCAGATCCATCATCCACAGATAATCTTTGTACGCTACGTACAATTCCACCTGCGTGAACTCGGGGTTGTGAAAGCGCGACATACCTTCGTTGCGAAAATCCTTGCTAAACTCGTACACACCATTAAAGCCACCTACAATCAATCGCTTCAGATAAAGTTCATTTGCAATGCGCAGGTACAAAGTCATATCGAGCGTATTGTGATGTGTTTTAAAAGGCTTTGCTGCTGCACCTCCGTACAAGGGTTGAAGAATTGGTGTTTCCACTTCGAGATAGCCCTGCTTATTGAGATACTCGCGCATGGAGTTGACAAGCCGGGTGCGTTTCACAAAGGCATCGCGTACGTGCGGGTTCACCACCAGGTCTACGTAGCGCATGCGGTAACGCTGCTCGGGGTCGGTGAAGGCATCGTGCACGTGAATGTTGCCTTGCTCATCTTTGGTTTCTTTTACAATCGGCAACGGCCGCAATGATTTGGACAACACCACAAAACTTTTAGCATGAATGGATAGCTCGCCCGTTTGAGTAGTGAATGCAAATCCTTTTACGCCTATGATATCGCCAATGTCGAGTAATTTTTTAAAGACGGTATTGTAAAGTGTTTTGTCTTCTCCGGGGCACAGATCATCTCTGCGGAAGTAAATTTGCACACGGCCCGATTCGTCTTGCAGCTCGGCAAACGAAGCATTGCCCATCACCCTGCGCGACATAATGCGCCCCGCTACGGACAGATCTTTACCTTCGAGTGAAGCATAATTTTTATGAAACCCCTCGGCTGTTACATTCACATCAAACAATTCGGCCGGATAGGGATTAATTCCGAGCTTGCTCAACTCGGTCATGCTCTGCCTGCGGATGGATTCTTGCTCGCTTAACTGCATAATTATTTTTCGTGTAAAATATTTTGAATGTCTGTTTTTAGTTTTGGAAGATGTGAATGGATCAGTTGCCAGACTTCTTCAGCATCAATTCCAAAATAATTGTGAGCTATGAAATTTCTAAATGACTTTATCTTGTTCCACTCTATTTGTGATTGCTCGTCTCTAAACAGCTTACTTAGCTTGACCACCGATTCACCTATCACAACAAAATTCATTAGAACTGAATCGAATGTTTTTTCATCTTGATGAAATTCGTTGCTGTTATTGATACCATGAATAAAGCTTTGAATTTTGTTCACAGATTCAAGGATCGCTTCTAAATTGATTCGATCCCTGTCAGATAAAAATGGCATCCTTCAGAATTAATTCTTTTATGCTGGGACGAATAAATTTTTCGCGGCAAATATCCACCGGTAATTTAAACTTCGATTCAATCACTTCGCGAAGCTGATTCTTCTTCTCAAACAAGTCTTCCGTATTAGGTTCAAACTCAATTATTATATCAATGTCATTGGGTTTTTCATTGCGTGCCACAGAGCCAAACAATCCTAATTTGACAATACCAAATTGCTTCAAAAATGTTTTTTTTTGGCTTGATAGAAACGATATGACTTCTTCTTTTTTCACCTCAACAGCAAAGATAAAAATTTAACCTCACTTACCGTTTCTCCTACGGTCCAACTCCTTGCGGATGAGCGTCAGCTCGCGGCTGCTTTGGCCCGCCACAGACGTGTTCTCCGAAGCTCTGCGCAACAAATAGGGCATTACCGACTCCACCGGCCCGTACGGCACATACTTGGCCACGTTGTAACCTGCCTTGGCAAGATTAAACGAAATATTGTCGCTCATGCCAAGCAACTGTGCCGACCACACCCGTTTATCGTTTTGAGAAATAGTGTGTTTCTTCATCAAGGACGCAAGGTACTGATTACTGTATTCGTTATGAGAACCGCACAGCACACTCGCACGCGAAATATTTTCAATGCAAAATGCTAACCCATCGTTAAAGGCCTGATCGGTTGCTTCTTTGTTTGGATGAATCGGATTAGGGTAGCCCATTTTAGTTGCTCGTTCCGCTTCTTTTTCCATGTACGCACCGCGCACCAGCTTTGCTCCAAAAAAATAATTTTGCTGAGTCGCTTCTGCAAATGCTTTTTTCAAATTGCCCAGCATATCGGCACGGTACATTTGAAACGTGTTGAAAACTATTGCGCGTGACGGATTGTATTTTTTCATCATCTCGTACGCCAGGCTGTCGATCGGGTTTTGAATCCAACTGTCTTCGGCATCGATGAGCACGGGTACATCATTTTCAAATGCTTTTTTGCAAATGCTGTCCACCCGGCTGTGTACCCGATTCCAAGTATTTTTTTCTTCATCCGTCAACTTCACCCCCGCTTGTATTTTTTCCAGCAAATCGAAAGCGGCCAAACCTGTAACTTTAAACACACTGAAGGGGATGGCCGGATTGCCTTTAGCCTTTTCGATGGTGGCTATAATCTGGCTGGCGGTTTGGTCGAACGCAGCTTCGGTTTCTTCGCCTTCTACCGAATAATCGAGAATGGTGCCAATGTGGTGCTTGAAAAGGTTTTGAATGGTTTTGTCGCTCTGGTCGATGGTTTCGCCACCGCAGAAATGTTCGAACACGGTATAGCGTATCAAACCCTTAACCGGAAG
Source organism: Bacteroidota bacterium (assembly GCA_018267285.1). Taxonomy (GTDB): domain Bacteria; phylum Bacteroidota; class Bacteroidia; order Cytophagales; family Cyclobacteriaceae; genus ELB16-189. The sequence continues at coordinate 54,182 of JAFDYU010000017.1, forward strand.
CCTCAGCGCCAGGCTAACTTTTGCTAAACTTGTAGCCACCGAGGAAATGAACGGGTTATTGACAAGCGAAAAAATAAAATTGGCTTTTTTTAGTTCGCTGTCGCTTTTGTAAGAAAATGCAACTGCAGTATTGTCGAACTGTACCAAGGTATCCGATTCCATGAAATAGAAATTTGGCCGCAAATATACATTCAAAGAATCAACTTAAAACTGAGTAGATTAGTGCAAATTTTCATGACTTCCATCATTTCCTTTAACATACAAAGCATTTCAGACATTCGAAATAGCTACTCACAAGTTGGCATCCTTACCGACCACAATACCCGCGCTCATTGTTTTCCGCTGATCAGCGAGTTACTGCCCAACATTCAAATTATTGAAGTACCCGCAGGTGAAGAGCACAAAAATCTGGACACGTGCAAAACCATTTGGCAAAAGCTCACCGACCTTAATTTCGACCGGCACTCTTTATTAATAGTGCTGGGCGGTGGTGTGCTGGGCGATATGGGCGGTTTTTGTGCGGCCACCTTCAAACGCGGAATTGATTTTGTGTTGATTCCAACCACCCTGCTCTCGCAAGTGGATGCCAGCGTAGGGGGCAAATTGGGCATCGATTTCAACCACTTTAAAAACCACATCGGGGTCTTTCAGAAGCCAAAAGAAACCATTATACATACTCCATTTTTAAAGACACTGCCCAAGCGGGAGTTGAGGAGTGGTTTTGCCGAAGTAATTAAACATTGCCTGATTTCTGACGAAAGCATGTGGCAGACTATTTCTTCCAAAAAACTACATGATCAAAATTGGGAAGCTTTGGTGAAGCACTCGGTCGAGTTTAAAAAATCAATTACCGATCAGGATCCTACCGAAAAAGGCATTCGGAAAATCCTGAATTTTGGACATACCATCGGCCATGCGTTGGAAGGTTATTTTCTGGCCGAAGGCAACCGTATTTTTCACGGAGAAGCCATTGCCATGGGCATGATTATGGAGAGTTTCATTGCCAAAGAAAAAAAACTGATTACCGAAGACGAGCTGGCGAAAATAACGGGCTACATCATTGCTATTTTTGAGAAACAAGAGATGCCCTGGGGCGATTCGGCTTTGATTCAATTAACCAAGCAAGACAAAAAAAATAAAGAAAATGAGATTTTAATGGCCTTGCCGAATGGCATTGGCCGCTCCAAATGGGACGTGGCCGTTAGCGAAGAAGAATTGGAGAGTTCATTTGATTTTTACCGATCGCTCTAAACGTAGTTTACGTCCTGGTCTTCGGTTTCATTGCCTTTGACAAAAGCTTTCTTTAAGTCTTCGGCCTTTTTCGAAATGAATTCTTTGGTTTTCTTCTTGCGGTCGCCCGTAAGCAACCAGGCAGCCAACAATGCACCGCCAGCTACCCCTAACCCGATTGCGATTTTTCTCGTTGTGCTCATACTTCCTTCAACCTGTTTTTAAATTAAAATGTTTCAATTCGTGAAAAAAAAGTTTTGATGAACTATTTTTCGCCTTCATACCTAACGACTCCTATTTTGAATTCGTCTGTCACCCTAAAAAGTAACCCAAAAATTTCAGGTACTGCCGGCCAGCTTCCTTCTTCCAAGAGCATAAGCAACCGTACACTCATCATCAACGCGCTTGCAGGCAGCCGATCGACCGTTAGGAATTTATCTTCGGCCCGCGATACGCAGTTGATGCAATCTTTACTAACCAGTTCTTCTGCTACCATTGACGTGATGGATGCGGGTACCACGATGCGTTTTCTAACGGCCTACTTTGCGTTAACCAACCAAAGGAAGGTTATTACGGGAACCGACCGGATGAAGCAGCGGCCCATCGGGCTATTGGTTGATGCGCTCCGAAAAATAGGTGCAGACATTGCTTACCGAGAGCAGGCGGGGTTTCCGCCAATCGAAACGCTGGGCTTCAACTCGCAAAAAGCGGATACTATCGAAATAGCTGGCAATGTAAGCAGCCAATATATTTCGGCTTTGATGATGGTTGCCCCGATTTTGACCAATGGTCTAACCATAAAACTCACCGGAGAAATAGGAAGCATGCCTTACATCACCATGACCGAAGCATTGATGAAAGAATTTGGCGCAAAAATCTCATTCGAAAAAAATCAAATCAAAGTTTTACCCGGTAAATACAACCCAACCACCATAACCGTTGAAGCCGACTGGTCGGCAGCAAGCTACTGGTATGCTTTTACGGCTCTGGCCGAAGAAGCAAACATCCTTTTGCCCAATGTTTCGGAGAAATCGCTTCAGGGCGATCGTATAATTGTGGATGTGATGGAAAAATTGGGTGTACATTCTGTTTTTAAAAACGGAATGTTGGGGTTGACTAAAAAAGACTCTGCAACTCACCTTGAATGGAATTTCAAAGATTGCCCTGACTTAGCTCAAACGGTTTTACCGCTTTGTGCTGCAAAGGGAATAAGTGGAAAATTTACCGGGCTTGAAAGCCTTCGCATTAAAGAGACCGATCGAATCGCTGCCTTAAAAAATGAACTGACGAAAATTGGAGCAATGTTGATTGAAGAAGTTGGAGGTTGGAGGTTGAAGCCCGGGAATATCTCATTGCTTAAAGAACCCATCGAAACGTATCACGACCACCGTATGGCTATGGGCTTTGCACCTTGGGCAACCTTAACAGATATTACTATTCTTTCCCCAGAAGTAGTTAACAAATCGTATCCGGGTTTTTGGGAAGACGTGAAGGCCGTAGGTATTGATGTGAGCGAAGTTAAAAGTTAGAACTTCAGAGAAGAAAAATATTTTGGAGCTTGCAGCAGCCTACTTCCATACCACGAAAACATTTCTCCATCCACTAAAACAATTTTCGATTTAGGAAGAATTTTGTTTAGTTCTTGACCGTGTTTTTCTTTGAAAGGAAACGGTTCGGACGACAGCAGAACGAGTTCGGGCGATATTGATTTTATTTCTTCAAGCGACAGCACCGGATACCGCTCCATTGAAATAACATTTGCCAGACCTGTTTTTTCAATCATTGAATGGATAAACGTATTTTTACCCGCTGCCATCCACGGATTTTGCCAGATTAAATAGAGCGTGCGGATGCCGAGAAACTTTTTTATTGTTGAAAATTCATTTTCAATTTTTTCAATTAAAAAATCGGCTTTAATAATTTCACCTGTGATTTCTCCGATTAAATGGATCATCATCATTGCACTTTCCCAATTAGCAACATCGCTCATCCAAACCGGAAATTTTTCTGAAAGAGTTTTTATTCCTTCTACCTCATTCTCTTCTTTGTTGCCAATGATCAAATCGGGATTTAATTGCTCTATTGCTTCGATATTGAGATTTTTTGTTCCGCCTATTTTTGGTTTAGAATAAAACCATTCTTTGGGGTGTACACAAAATTTGGTGATGCCTACAACCCGGTCGGCAAGGTGCAGGTGGTGAAGTAATTCAGTCTGAGAAGGTACTAACGATACAATTCGCTGAGGCGGGAAATTAAATTCAACAGACCGGTTGAGTTGATCAAAGCACTGCCTTCGCTGCATCGAGCGAATGTACCTCCGTTTTCACTGAAGGCAAGCGGTTGGGCAGTAAAATTTTAAATTGTGTTCCTTGCCCGAGTTGAGAGCGTACTTCTATTTTTCCGTTTAAACGATTCACCGTGTCTTTCACAATGTGCAACCCTAACCCGGTGCCCGGGATTTCGGTGGTGGCGCGGAAAAAAATATCAAAAATTTTATCGAGGTTTTCTTGAGCAATTCCTATACCATTGTCAGTAACGGTAAATATCAGTTGCTCCTCCTCTACCTGTGCTTTAATAGAAACTGAAGATTTTTCTTTTCTCAGATCAGAATATTTTACTGCGTTTGAAAGCAGGTTGCTTACAATAGATCGTATTCTTAATAGATCGGAGAAAAGTTCTGCATTGAACAAACAATTCAGTTCAAAAAAAATAGTACTCCCTTTCGGGTGGTTTTTCAAAACATTGATTTCACTTTCGAGCAGTTGCCTCAAGTCGATACGCTCGGTCGTCACTGCCATTTTACCCACACGGTACAAATGATTTACTTCTTCAATGAGTGACTCCAATTTATTCAGCATCTCACCCATTATCCGTTCGTATTGCTCTCTTTCTCTTGCCGTAGCTGTCTTCATTAACGTTAAGAGACCCAGGGCCGAGTGTATGGGGGTGCGCAGATCGTGCGTAGTTTTGTAGATAAACTGATCGAGGTGTTCCTTTTCTTTTTGGAGATCAATAGCCTTTTGCTTCTGTGCAGTTATGTCGTGCAACATAATTACAAGCCCGCATATCTCATGGTTGGCAATACGGTTAGATGCTGAAATTTTAAAGTACAAATCGTCTCCCCAAACCGATCGAAGTAAAATCTCAGCCTTCCTAGCTTGGCCGGCCTGTTCAATACAGTCTTTCCAAGGTTGTCGTTTTTCTAATGGAACAAATTCAAAAACATCTTTACCAATAACGGAAATGGGCTCGATACCCAAGAGAGTTTGTACAGATGACGATAAATACCGGATGCAGTAATGTGCATCGGTAATTAGTACAATGGTGCCCGAATCTTCAAAAAGATCCTGCAACAGATTTCCTGATTCTATCATTTCTCTCATGCCCGGTACTCAACTTTTCAACAGATAAAATCAAATCAATATAGAATGTGTGGTTTTGAGTGTTATTAAATTAAAATGGCCATACTTGTGAGCTGGCCTGCCACTTTAAGAGACTGGCCGCTTACAGCTGCTTGATTGATCTCGAATTTAAGCCGATCGTCAACTACTTTTAAGTTGATGCAACTTCCTTTTTTGCCCAAATTAAAACTATCGGTTATTGTTAAAACGGGCTTCCCGGTAACAGCATTTTTAATGTTATCAAATTCCCTGTTCTTGCTTTTACCAAGATAAACAACGGAACAATTGACAGCATCCGATGCGCTTTCTAATTTACGAATTGCATATTTCTTGGCTCCCTTAGGTTTGCCATCGTAATAATTTTTAAGAGTAGTGTAAACATCGTCTTCTCCGTATACACCCACCACAAAATCACCGGTGCCTTCGTCATCGGGCCAATGCACGTATTTCATAAAGTTGTAGATCATGGCAGCGTGGATTTCGTAAATTGGTTTCGCGGTTTGTGCCATAGCTACACCCGACACGAGGCTTACCAAAAGACAGAAAACAATTATTTTTTTCATACCGGTCTATTTTAATGTCACCCAAAGAACGTGAACTTTTTGCGAAAGCGAAAACCCCGGTTTTACCCAGGGTCTTCTTTCACACAAACAAACCCAATTAAATCAATATTGCCATACTGGTTAATGAACTCGATACCTTCAGGTTGGATGCTTCCATGGCATTCTGATTCAACTCGAAACGCAGTTTTTCATCTACAGTCTTGAAGTTGATACAGCTTCCTTTAGCACCCAAACCGCTACGGTCGGTTACTACCAGTGTACCTTTGCCTTTCACTTTATTGTTAACGGCCTCAAACTCTCCACTCTTGCTGCGGTCGATAAACACAACCTGGCAATCGGTAAGTTCAGAAGCACTTTTGAAGTTCTTGATAACATACGTTTTATTGCCTTTGGCCTTGCCGGCATACCAAGTGTTGAGTGTATTGTACATTTCAGAATTTCCAACCACACCGATAACAAACTCATTGCTGCCATCACTTGCAGGCCACTGAATATATTTTACGAAATTGAATACCATCATCGAGTAAATTTCGTGCATAGGGCGTTGCTGTGCCGAAACTGCAGAACTCATCAACAGAACCAATCCTACAACTGCTGCTTTTACTGTTTTCATAACTTTTCCTTTTATTGTTTGTGATTTGATGATACAAAAGTAGGCCGCCCCGCTTGCGCAGAACGGCCTACCTTGGCCTTATCCTTTCGGATGTAAGTTTTATCGGTTTTTACCGTATATAGCGGTAGTCGTGGCCAGGCTTTACCTGCAAAAGAACCTCATAAATGAGGTTTATTACGTTTTCAACGTCCTCTTTATGCACTGTTTCTACCGTGGTGTGCATATACTTTAAGGGTAATGAAATAAGGGCTGAAGCAACTCCTTCTGCCGAATATGCAAAGGAATCGGTGTCTGTACCGGTAGATCGCGAAACAGCCTGCCTTTGAAAGGGTATTTTCTTCTTTTCTGCAGTCTGGATAATCATTTTTAATACATTGTTTTGAACAGCCGGTCCATAGCACACCACGGGGCCAAGACCGCATTTAAGATTACCGCTTTCTTTTTTGTTGTACATGGGCGAGCCCGTGTCGTGGGTTACATCGGTGCAAATAGCCAAATCGGGTTTAATTCTGCGCGATATCATTTCGGCTCCTCGCAGCCCAATTTCCTCTTGTACCGAATTTACTATGTAGAGCCCAAAAGGCAGTTTCTTTTTTTGTTCGCTCAACCTGCGGGCTACCTCGGCTATCATAAAGCCGCCCATTCGGTTATCGAGGGCTCTGCCGGTGAGGTAATTTTTATTCATTTCCATTAGCTCATCCACAAATGTGATTACACACCCTACGTGCACACCCATTGCCTCAACTTCTTTTTTGTTTTCGGCACCAATGTCGATGAAAATATTTTTTAGCGTAGGGGTTTCCTCACGAGCTGAATCGCGAACATGTATCGCGGGCCAGCCAAACACGCCTTTCACTATACCCTTATCGGTGTGGATGTTCACCCGCATGGAAGGGGCGATCTGGTGATCGGAGCCACCGTTTCGCTTAACGTAGATGTACCCTTCATCGGTAATGTAATTTACAAACCAGCTGATTTCATCCGCATGAGCCTCAATTACAACTTTATATTGTGCCTTGGGGTTTACCACGCCAACAGTGGTTCCGTACACATCAACCATGTGAGTATCAATGTACGGGCGGATGTAATCCAGCCAAATCTGCTGGCCGGAAAACTCAAAGCCTGTGGGTGAGGCATTGTTTAAGTAATCGAATAAAAATTTTCTGCTTTTCTTGTCCATAATTCGCTTGGTTAATTTCCAAATTTAAAAGAATTACAGTTCTAAGTGTCTTGAATAAGACAAACAATTAATTTAAGTTACTGAACTGAATCTCAGCACCGGGGGTTATCCGTATATTCATAAAAATCAAAAAAATGAAAAAACTCGTATTATTTTCGGTAGTGCTGATGTTTATCTCTTATACCGGAAAAGGGCAAAATAAAACTATCAAAAAAAATACCATGAACGATACTTCGCCAACCGTAAACCACACGGAAGAAGAGTGGAAAAAAATATTGACACCCGAGCAATACCATGTGCTGCGCGAGAAGGGGACCGATCTGCCCTTCACGGGGAAATATTATTTAAACAAAGAAAAAGGGGTTTACCATTGTGCGGCCTGCGGCAATGAGTTATTTACTTCCGATATGAAGTTTGACTCTTCGTGCGGGTGGCCCAGTTTCGACAAAGAAATTGCCGGTGGCAAAATCAAGAAACAAGTTGACCGTTCATTGGGCATGGTTCGTACCGAAATTCTTTGTGCCAAGTGTGGCTCTCATTTAGGCCATTTATTTGATGACGGCCCTACGTTAACCGGATTGCGGTATTGCGTTAACTCAACTTCGGTAGATTTTAAAGGAAAATAAAAAAGACTGCCCTTTTGAGACAGCCTTTTTATTCTTAATGAGCTATTCTTAGAAAATAAATGATTGTGAGTTTCCTTTGTTGTCTGTCAACACAAAGGTATGGTAACCTTCTGAAGGGAGGCTGTAAACGATACCAAAGTTTCCGTTAGCCACGTGAGTTTCGCTGTGCAACAATTCACCGTTTGTATCATAAACGCTTACGTTCACTTTGCTTTCGCCTTTGGCAGACGCGGTGATCAAATATTTTGAACTAAAGTTCGTGAGTTTCCGAACTGCCATTAAAGAAGTGGGCTGGTTTTTAGGGGCAAGCGTGTAGTTAATTTTTTCCGACTTCTTGCCCAATTCGTCTTCAATTTCAATTACATATTCTCCTTCGGGAAGTGAAGAAAAATTGTAAGGGCGTGCAAAACTTTTTTCGTTGTTAATCTCTTCTGTGAACACTTTTTTTCCATCGCTGTTGAAGATCGTCACTTTTACTTTCGTAGAAAGCTCAGACTTGTAAACAACTTTAAATACGTTTTTAGAAGAACCAGATACAACCGCAACGGTAGGTTCAACAGCAGCCATTGCCATGGCGGCAAAGGCAATCATACCAAGGGTGAGAGAGAGTTTTGTTTTCATAAATGTTTTTGTGCGTTTAATTTTTTACAAAAGTATACCTGACCCTATTGTAAAAAATGAAAAGAGAATTTCTTTACCAATGCGGGTAATAAAACATGCAGACCGTTGTTTTCGATTTTTAAAATTAACCGCTATCCGATTTTTGTATGGCTACAACACCAGCCCACCAAATTTTCTGATTGAACCCGAAGCCTTTCGGAAAATCTCAACGATGTAATGTTTTTTACAAAGGGATGTTGCCGTGCTTTTTTCTCGGCAGTTTGGCCACTTTGTTTTCCAGCATCTGAAAAGCTTTAATCAATTTTATGCGGGTTTGCTCCGGAAAAATCACTTCATCGATATAGCCACGGTGGGCCGCACGATACGGATTGGCAAATTTCTTGGTGTACTCTTCTACTTTTTCATCGAGTTTGGCCTGTGGGTTGGCGGCTTCGGAAATTTCCTTTTTAAAAATAATCTCAGCCGCACCTTTTGCCCCCATCACGGCAATCTCGGCCGTAGGCCAGGCGTAGTTTAAATCGGCTCCAATGTGTTTGCTGTTCATCACATCGTAAGCACCGCCATAAGCCTTTCGGGTAATTACGGTAACACGTGGTACGGTGGCCTCGCTGAAGGCAAACAGCAATTTCGCGCCATTGGTAATGATGGCGTTCCACTCCTGATCGGTGCCCGGCAAAAAACCCGGGACATCTTCAAGAACCAGCAACGGAATATTAAACGAATCGCAAAAACGAACAAAACGGGCTCCTTTAACGCTGGAGTGTATGTCTAAAACACCAGCCAACGATGCGGGTTGGTTGCCCACAATGCCAATGCTTCTGCCGGCTAACCGGGCAAAGCCGACCACTATATTTTCTGCGAAATTTTTGTGTACCTCAAAAAACGAATTTTCATCCACAATGCCATTTACCACTTCGCGCATATCGTACGGCTGATTGGGGTTTGACGGTACAATTTCGTTTAACGCGGTTCGTTTTTCATCGCCCGAAGTGTACGGCAACCGGGGAGCATCGTCTTCACAGTTTTGAGGAATGTAGCTGAATAGTTTTTTTATTTCGTTGATGCACTCCGCTTCATTTGCGCAGGCAAAGTGAGTAACCCCACTTTTCATGCTGTGTGTACTGGCACCACCCAGTTCTTCGGCCGTAACGTTTTCATGCGTAACTGTCTTCACTACGTTTGGCCCGGTAACGAACATGAACGAAGTGTTCTCTACCATAAAAATAAAATCGGTCATGGCGGGAGAATAAACTGCGCCTCCCGCACAAGGCCCCATAATAGCCGAAATTTGCGGCACCACACCCGATGCCATTACATTTCGGTAAAAAATATCGGCATAACCGCCCAGCGAAACTACCCCTTCCTGAATCCGAGCCCCACCACTGTCGTTCAGCCCGATTAACGGAGCGCCATTTTTCATAGCAAGCTCCATCACTTTAACAATTTTTTCGGCATGGGTCTCTGAAAGTGAGCCACCAAACACGGTGAAATCTTGCGAGAAGACATACACCAGTCTTCCTTGTATGGTTCCGTAGCCGGTAATTACGCCATCTCCCAAATAGTATTCTTTGTCGAGGCCAAAGTCTTTGCTTCGGTGCATTACAAATTTTCCAAGCTCTTCAAAAGAACCTTCGTCAAGCAAAAGCTCTACACGTTCGCGCGCGGTGAGCTTGCCTTTTGCATGCTGTTGCTCTACGCGTTTCACTCCACCGCCCAATAAGGCCTCCGCATTTTTACGTTTCAGTTCGCTGAATTTATCTTGGAGAATTTTGTCTTTCGTTTCCATATAACTTTTTCAAAGGCCGAAGATGAGAATAGTATTTGGAATTTCGAAGTTAGAATTCGGAATTTAGGGCTTTTTAAAAACAATTTAAATCTGCGCATGAAAGCAGCAATTATTGATCTGGGCACGAACACCTTTCATTTACTGGTAGCCGATATCGATAAAAATGATTACCGAATTATTTTAGAAGAAAGAATTGCCGTGCGCTTGGGTGCGGGAGGAATAAATCAAAATATAATTTTAGAAGACGGAATGCAGCGAGCTGTCGAAGCACTTCAGATATTCAAAGAGAAAATTGATGAGCATAAAATAAAAAATGTCTTTGCCTTTGGCACAAGTGCCCTTCGCAATGCCACCAACTCATCCGAAGTTATTTCAAAAATAAAAGCAACAACAGGCATTGATGTAAAAATAATCTCGGGAGACGAAGAGGCTCTGTACATTTACGAGGGTGTTAAACTTGCCCTCAATCTAAAATCCGAGAAACATTTAATCATGGATATAGGTGGTGGAAGTGTGGAGTTTATCATTGGGAATGGCTACGAAATTTTCTGGAAACAAAGTATTGAAATAGGTGCACAGCGTTTGTTGGAAAATTTTCAAAAACATGACCCTATTTTGAAATCAGAAATCGAAACGCTAAATGATTATTTTAACAGCCAACTCCAGACTTTGTTCGATGCCGTGCGCGTTCACGCTCCTGGAATACTGGCCGGTGCTTCGGGTTCGTTTGATACGTTAAGCGACATCCATCACCTAAAAGAACGAATCCCTAAACAAAATTTACCCGAAACCGAATTGACCATAGAAGGTTTTGAGAAGATATTTTTAGAAATCATTTCGAAAAATCGGACCGATCGAATGCAAATCCCGGGCATGATTGAGTTGCGTGTCGATATGATTGTAGTTTCTTCTTGCCTGATTAAATTCATCTTAGACAAATGCAGACTTAAACAAATCAGGGTATCATCGTATTCTTTGAAGGAAGGTGTATTGGCCTCGTTGATGAGAATTTAAAACCAAGCGGTAAGGCTAGCGATTAATTCGGTGTTTGTTTGAATCGGCTTTAGATTAGAGTCTAAATAAACCGCCCCAGGCGAAATAAACTGTCGTGCTTCTACACGGAGCAGAGCCTTTGGGTTGGGCGAATAATTTAAACACAAACCTGTGGTGTATGTTTCGAAGCCAAGCCCACCCGATTGTGTGTGCACGAATACCCCTTGCTGATCGGTAAAGTATTCTACCCTTCCCGAAAGCGAAAGGACATCGCTGAAATGATAACGACCGATAAAATTGGCAGTGGCCCACGTTGCATCATTTTGGCCAGCGCGGTTTTGAATGCCCACATAAATACAAGAAGTAGCGTCAAATTTTTTGGAAGCCTGAAATATCCAATACACATCCGAAAAATACCGTGTTCGATATTCCGGGTGGATGGCAGACCGTTCATCGCCCACATACACATCCCAGTTAAACAACATTCGTGTATTGGGCCTTACCTCAAGTTGAGTACCGATTGATTTGCCGCTGTTGTTGTCTTGAATCACTTGCCAACCGTTCAGTAAAAAAAGTGTAGCGGTAATTTGTTTGTTTACAGGTACGGTGAGGCGAGCTCCCGAAAGATAGTAGGGCGCATTTTGCGCGGACAAGGAGCGTGTGTACATCAGGTGGTCTTTCGAAATGGCGCTTTCGTTAGTATAGGGCGAACCGAATACTCCTACATCAAACCAGATATTTCTTCGGGCAGACAGCCGCACGCCCACATTACCTTCAACTATATTTTTAAGCGATCCTCTTTCATTGGCGTAGTTGGCATTCACATAAGTGCCAAAGCCCGGCACAAGTCTCGCTCTCATGTTTGAAGACTTATACCTTACATCAATGTAAGCAAGATTGATATTGGTTTCGTTCAACTGTGAGTTCGTTACAAAAAAAGGATCGGTATTGTTTGGCGTTTTGTTAACTGAATAATTGTAGTACGTATCAACGTATCCGCCAATACCCAGATGACCGATAACCGTTGCGGTAAGCGTATCCATGGTGGCGGTATTTACTACTTGTGCCAATCCTTGAAATACTACAAAATTAAAAAACACTAAAGAGGCACTGCGCAACAGCCATAAGCATACCCGATGGTTACCAAAAAATTTCATTTAAAGGAGAAAGATGTTGCTGTGAGGGATTAAGCCTATCGCGAAAATATCTCTTTAAATGGTATTACCAAAATCGCCACGCTCGATGGCTTCTGTTATAGACGTAACTACCGTGTCCAGTTTTTTTGCCGATTCTTTCAAATGCTCGAGGTACACGCGTTCGTCTTCTTTCAGTTCCAGTTTCTGCATCAGGTTGATTAGTCCCAGAATGCTGGCTACCGGGGCACGGAGTTGATGCGCGTTGATAAAAGCATATTCTTCGAGAGCCTTGTTTTTGTGTTCGAGCTCGCGTGTACGCTCATGTACCAGCGCTTCAAGGTTTTCGTTTATACCTTTGATCTCCTCCGCCTGTGCCTGTATCTCATGGGTTTTCATTTCAATTTCGTGAGTTCGTTCGCGCACCTTGGCTTCCAATTTCTTTTTGTCAGCGATCAGTTGACGTTGTCTTAAAAAAACAAAAAAGTATGCGCTTAGCGCAACAGCTACAGTTATCAATATATAAAACAAGTTGGTTCGCCAAAAAGGCGGACGTATCACAAAATTGATTTTCGTTTCGGTATATCCTGTGAAAACATTGGTATCCGAAGCCCTCAAGGTGAATGTATATTCTCCGGGCAGGAGTTTGGAATACGAAACAGAGCGATCGCGCGTGATGATCCGGTCGTTATCGTAATTTTCCATTTGATAAGAAAAATTCAGTGCTTCCGTATTTTGATACCAAAAACCGGTAAAATCGATCTTAATATTATTTTCATCGTATTTCAATCGGTCATTTTGCGAAAGGTCTATGGTGCGGTCGTTTACCTTTATGCTGTTAATCCATGGCTGCGGTAATTCTTGAGTAGCTTTTAGAACATTGTATATTAAAATGCCTTTGTTTGTGCCGATATAAATTTCGCCTCCTTTCCCCTTGGCTACGGCATTCAAATTGGCAACTCCATGTCTCATTTCGTACTGCTCATCTAAAAAGTGAAATGATTTTTTGTCCGTGTCAAAAAAATCTATGCCCTGCTCGTGAGCGGCAATCATTCTGTTTTTTGAGTCTATGCTAAAAACATTTATGGTAGAGCTGTGCAAGCGCTGCTGGTCGGCAAATGGATGAAACTGTTTTCCATCGAAAACAAAAAGACCTGCCCCTTGCGTGTTGGCCCAAATTCGGTGTTGGGCATCTTCGGCAAGCCCGAAAATAACATTGTTGTCCAGGTTTTCGGTAAAATGATGAAAACCATTGGCATCCAGCATATCGACCCCACTGCGGTCGGTGGCAAACCACACCCTGTCTTTGCTGTCTACAAATACTTGGTAAATGTAATCGGTGGAAAGGCCATTCTGAGCGCTAAAATTCTTTATCGAAAAATTTTCATTTGTATTTATTTGCACGGCACCGCCCAACGTGGCAAGCCATATATTTTTTCCTTTGCCTGAAATATTGAGCACACTTCCGTTTCTAAGCTCTTTGCTAAATAATTTTAGACTTCCGTTGTTAGGATCTATGCGCAGCACACCTTCGCCATACAAGCCGGCCCAAACAAACCCACCTTCATCAGTATAGAGGCTGATTACACTTTTAGTAGCAAACAAAGTTCCGGCCAGAGGTGACGTTGATTTTTCTTCGTCAGATTTTTTTTTGAACAATGTTTTTCCATCCGAATACCAAATGTTGTTACTGCGATCGATGGTGAGTGCAATTACATTTTCATCGGATTCGATCCATTGGATTTGTTTGCCCAATGTGCGTTGCACACCTTTTGGAGAGCCGAGCCAAATGTTTCCTTCGGCATCGTGAAGCAGCGCCCCTGTTCCGTTGTCGGATTGTTTTTTAACCTTGTTGTTGTTAAGGTCGATCGTCAACAGATTGTGGGATGAGGCTACCCACAACCAATCGTCTGCCAATAAAAAATCAGAAATACTGCCGTAACTCCATGTTCCTTTGTACAGAGGCGTGAATTTATTTGGGGCATCATACTGAAAGAGACCTGCATCTTCGGTGGCTATATACGTTTTGTCATCCGCTTGTATAATTTTTTTTACGATGTTATCGGGTAGGCCGTTGGAATAATTAATGATTTTTATCTCAACAGAATTTTTTGTTCGGGTGCATACGGCCATGCCCGCATCGGTGCCTACCCATATATTTCCATTTTTATCTTCCTCAAGATCGTAACAAAAAAGATCGGGCAAGCCATCTATATCATCGAGCCTGTAGAGACGATTGTTGTAATAATAGTACGTGCCATCGCTTTGCGTAGCAAACCACAACACGCCTTGTTTGTCGAACAAAATATCTGAAATGGGTTGACTCGGCATCCCTTCGGCCGGCTTAAAGCTTGTAACTGTATTTTTTTGTACGATAGAAATTTTCCCATTTTGCATACCTGCCCAAATCCTACCCAGTGAGTCTACGGCCAGAGCCGTTACATTTTCATCGGGCAAGCTATCGGCAATTCCAAATCTGCGATAATTTTTTCCATCAAACTTAAATAAGCCTTTGTTGGTGCCAAACCAAATGAATCCCGTTTTATCCTGAATTATTTTATTTATGCGAACTGCTTCATTTTTCTGTAGCAAAAAGTAATCTTGAAAAACTAAGGTTTGTGCGCTTAAGCCGAACGTGGTGAATACAAGAATTACAAAAATATTTTTTTTCATATCACAGCACTTAATAAAATATTAGAGATACCCCCATGTTCGGTAGCAAGTTTCAGAAATAAAATTGTGTTTGATCAACATATTGTGGTTCTCATCCGAATTAAAAAGTAAGCATTCATTTGCATTAATTTTATTAACTAAGGTATTGCAACAAGATACAATTTTTTCTGAGTTACCCTATTCAGTTATTATATTTGACAAACGTATATTTTGATGAATGCAAAAAAACATTGGGACGATATCGCACCCTCTTACAACGCTGAGATTTTTGATGTATTCAACAGCGATCGAAAAAAAATATTGAACAAGTATTTTAATAAGTACGCAAACAAAAAACACAGTGCCATTGATTTTGGTTGCGGAAACGGAAAAGCATTTCCTTACTTAGCCCCTCGGTTCAAAACCATTATAGGAGTGGACATTTCGCAAGGGCTGCTGAATCAAGCTAAGGAATTGCCCTACAAAAATATTGTACTGAAGCAGGCCGACCTCACGCGTTCTGCCCGCTTGCCTCAGACCGATTTTATTTTTTGCTGCAACGTAGCCATCCTTTCAACTGTGGAGGGCAACCTCGCGTTATTAAAAAACATAAGCAAAGCTTTGAAAAACAGTGGCAGCGCTTTGATCGTTATCCCCTCGCTTGAGTCTATGATTTTTTCAGCCTGGCGTATGATTGACTGGTATCAAAAAGAAAAGGTGAAACCCGAAAAAATCGATCGTTCAGAGTTTTCGGGGTTCACCAATGCGCAAACAGATATTCTTCAAGGACTTGTTTCCATAGATGGCGTTACAACCAAGCACTATACCAGCCAAGAAATTGAAATCATTTTTCCGCGCTGTGGCCTTCAGGTTTCTGTCGTAGACAAAATTGAATACGACTGGTCTTCTGAGTTTGCTTCCCCACCACGATGGATGACTGAACCTTACCCGTGGGATTGGCTGGTGTCGTGCTCAAAACTTAGTAGTTAGTGACACGCTTTATTGTATTTTTTCAGTTTGTAATAGTTGTACGGAAGGGGAGCCAAAAAGCCCGCTACCATAGCTACAACTAAAGCTATCCAATACATGGGGTTGCCAAAAGCGGCTTTACCTCCTGTCATCATAAAGTCGGTGGTGTTCATCACCAACTCCATGGCGATCATTGAAATAAACGACATGGCAAATGCAGTTTGAAGCGCGAACTTCCAGCTAAAATTTTCTCGCGTTTTTAATAATATGGTTTCCAACATCACTGAGGTAATCAGTCCGGAGATGGTGGCCAACACCATTTGCATACCCATTGAAGTATGCGGGTAAAATTTTTGCAAAAAAATAACCATGGCAAAATCACCGATAGAGCACCCTACTAAACAATTTAGCGTGTTGAGAGCGGCCCGTTGCCATACTTGCGTGTCGTTCCAAAAAGGATTTGCTGAAGTCATTTTATTCTCGGGCGGAGTGGATCTGGGATTCCATTCGGAAATTTGGTAGGCCGGGTTATGAACCAACGATTGCTGAAGTTGTGCGAGAGGCACGTGATGCGACATCGTTACCTCAGCAGTACCATTACCAAGGTCGATATTTACTTGTTCAACATTAGCCACCGAGGCTAATTTTTTTTCTACGGTAGCCGCACAACCACTGCAGGTCATGCCGCTTACGGAATAGGTGTGTTTCATTTTGTTTCAAAGAATTATGTTCAAATATACGCTGGCGTACCTACCCCGGTTGTTACAAAATTTTGGGTAAGATTTATAATTTATCGATTGCCACTCGTTTTTGAGAACTGATGGCTTTGAAATGCTTGGGCGATAGCCCGGTTATTTTTTTAAATTGGTTGGAGAGGTGGGCTATACTGCTATAGTTCAGTTCATCTGCAATTTGACCGAGCGTAAGTTCATCGTACACAAGAAGCTCTTTAGCTAATTCTATTTTCTGCCGGATAAGATATTGTTCAATGGTGGTGCTCTCTGTTTCGGAAAACAACTTGCTGAGTGAAGCATAATCTTTATTTAGTGCATCGGCCAGATAGGCTGAGAATTTCATTTTGCGATTGAGCGGCTTTTTTCCTCGCACCCAGTTAAGAATATTTTTCTTGATTTTATTCACCGTTTGAGCGGCACGGGTTTCGAGAAGTTCAAAACCTATTTTTTCAAGTTCGGTTTTAACTAAAAATATTTTTGCTTCAGAGATTTCCGCATCGACTTCTCCCAACTCAACAGAATTGTAACTGATGTCAAGACCCCGAAGTGTTTCTTTTACCGCAGCGATGCAGCGATCGCACACCATATTTTTAATCAAGAGTTTAGCCATAGCAACAACAACCATTTTCAGTACAAGAAAGTTGCCGCAAACTACCGGAAGCTTTCATAGTGTTAGCCGAAACCCAAAAACAGTGAAATCACTTTCTAAAAAATCTAACTCTTGCGATCGAACAAACCCCAAGCGTTCGTACAAAGGCCAGGCTGCCTGCATTACCTTAGTTGAATGAAGGATTAACTGTGAACGCTTTTTTTCTCTAGATTTCCGGATGCACTCGTTTATCAATAATTTACCAATGCCTTGTTGCTGAACCTGTTTACCAACTGCCAACAATCTAAACCCAGCGGCATTTTTTTCTTTTGTAGCTATACCTCCCGAGCCATAATATTTTATATCGCCAAAATAAACGACCCCGCCTAAAATAGTCTTATCTGAGTTAACCGATACTATAAGCTCAACTTCGGGTTTAGCTGCCAAATCTCCAATGTTAGCCATAAGCTTGTAATATTCAGGATGTTCATCTGGCTTTGGAAACCCCTCTAACTGTGAATAAACACTTACTATAAGTTGCCCCAATGTTTTATATTCTGCGGGATGGGCTACGCGAATTGCGAACGGATCCCTCGCATCATTACTTTTCATGCATTGGGTTAATTTTTTATTTTCAGCAGCCGTTTTGCTAAAAAATGTTCGTGGGTTAGCGCTTGAACGATGTACTCTCCGGTCGGGAGTTTTTCCACTTCAATCTTGTAATCATGAACACCTTTGCCGGCATAGCCGTTGTACATTTCTTTAACGGTACTGCCATTTATGTCGAGCAAACTTATCACCACATGAGTGTCCATACCCAATGTAAGCCGTGCGGTGGTTTGGTGGCCGGCCGGGTTAGGGAAAATTTCGAGCGAATGAGCATCGACAGACGGTTCGGTTGCTTCAACTTCTGTAATCACCCCTTTTTTAAATTGAAAAATAGTTGTGCCCGAAACATATCCGAAATCGCTGCGCAGAAAAAAGAAACGATTGAGATTGGCAAACTTGTTGATCAACTTCCAGGTTAATCCGCCATCGTTGGTTTCGTACATGCCCGTGCTCCATCCACCTATCCATCCGCGGTTGGCGGTGGCAAACCCAAGACCTTGCAAGTCGATGTTCTTACCTATTTTGGCCTCCATCAATTTCCAGCTTCGTCCACCATCGGTAGATTTTAAGAAATGGGTTGAGTTAGATGTGGGCACATCTTGAATTGTTACTTCTTCAATAGCCACATAACCAACCGAGGCTGTAGGAAAGTGCCACTTCCATCCCCACCCCGATGGCATGTTGCCTGTGGGCGTAAGGTCGGTCCAGGTGTTACCTTTGTCGGCCGATCTCAAAATAACAAGTTTGTTTGTTGCCGATATGCCGCTCACAAAAACGGTGTCGGCTGATTTGTACCAAACATCCACAAGACCTTGGGCATAATCAACCATGTCGGTATAGCTCCAGGTTTTTCCCCGATCAAAAGATCGCACTACACAAGCCGAACCAAAATAAGCACCAACCATAATTACCGCGTCTCCCAGATGGCTGATACCGCATATTCCCGGCACGGTAAACGATTGTGCGGTGTCTATACGCACCCAGGTTTTTCCGGCATTGGTGGTTTTGTAATAGGCCGCATCTACCGAGCCGGCAAACCCGGTGCTGTCATCGATAAACTCGATAGACCGCATGTATTGATCGGTGATAAACTGCAATGTCCAGGGATTGTTTTTGCCGTTTGATTTATAGATGCGTCCGTCTCCGTCCACGGCCCAACCGATAGAGTCGTTGATATAATAAATATCGTCAAACCGATATTTGTAGGTAGGCGCATTTTTTACGGTTGTCCACTCTTGGGCAAACAAATGATGAATACTAAAGACAAAAAGTAGTGTGAGGAATATCTTCATTAGAGTAGGGTTTGTTTATCAAAACTAAAGAAAATAAGTTATCGATCACTTGATTAAAGCTATCGAACCAAATACTCAATGGCTTCCTCGCGGTTATCAAATGAAATATAATCATCCTCACCAATAAAAGATCGAAACCCTTTTAAAATCATACGTTGCGGTAGAGTCATACCAATGAATGCATTCTTCTTGATCAGATGTTTTACCAAGGGCATTTCACGTTCGGCATGACGCATAAAAGTAGGGCTGATGTAGGAATGTTCGAAGTTGGTTAATAGTAAGCACCCTTCTGTTTTGGTCAAGACAATTTCTTTGGCCTGATTAAATACTTCAATCATTTGCTCGGGCTTACAACCCGAGTAATCAACAAAAATTATTTCTTTATCTGAAACTTGTAGTAACTCAACTTTTGGCATAATTGCTTTCTCAAATTTAATAAAACCTTCAAGCATTCTTAGCCAACCGCTGAGGGTATTTAAAATTGAAATTCAAAAAAAGGCTAAATACATAACGAAGAATCTGAATATCTGCCAACAAGATTTCTACCTTTACTGTTTATTAATTGAGCTGACCTTCGTCAAGGCTAGCAAACTAAACTTATGGAAGAAAAAAGTACAAATTTTATTGAGGACATCGTTGAAACCGACCTGAAGGCCGGGAAGCACACCATTATTGCAACACGTTTTCCACCCGAACCTAACGGCTACCTGCACATTGGCCATGCCAAGAGCATCTGCCTCAACTTTGGGCTTGCTTTAAAATATGGAGGCAAAACCAACCTGCGCTTTGACGACACCAACCCGGTAACTGAAGAGACCGAGTACGTAGAAAATATTAAAAACGATGTGCGCTGGCTTGGCTTTGAGTGGGCTGAAGAATTGTATGCCTCCGATTACTTTTCTCAACTGTATGAGTTTGCAATGAAACTCATTAATAAAGGCCTTGCTTATGTAGACGACAGCACGAGCGAGGAAATGGCCGCTCAAAAAGGAACTCCCACCGTGCCAGGCACGAATAATCCGTATCGCAGCCGCAGCATCGAAGAAAACCGGAAGCTCTTCATCGAAATGAAGGAGGGCAAATACCCTGACGGGTCCAAGGTGCTGCGTGCCAAAATTGATATGGGCCATGTAAACATGCTGCTGCGCGACCCGGTGATTTACCGCATCAAGCATGCGCACCACCACCGCACGGGCGACACGTGGTGTGTGTACCCCATGTACGACTTTGCCCACGGTCAAAGCGACTCCATCGAAAAGATTACACACAGTATATGTACGTTAGAGTTTGTACCACACCGCGAGTTGTACGATTGGTTTATCGAAAAATTGGAAATTTTCCCCTCTAAGCAATACGAATTTGCACGGCTGAACATGAGCTACACCTTGATGAGCAAGCGTAAGTTGTTGCAATTGGTAAATGAAAAATACGTTAGCGGTTGGGACGACCCGCGCATGCCAACTCTAAGCGGTGCCCGCAGGCGCGGCTACACCGCCAAGGCTTTCCGCGATTTTTGCGACAAAATCGGAGTCGCGAAGCGAGATAATTTGATCGACCTGAGTCTGCTCGAATTTTGTGTGCGCGAGCACCTGAACAAAATTGCCGAGAGAAGAATGGTGGTGTTTGATCCGTTAAAAATAGTGATCACCAATTATCCGGAAGGAAAAACGGAAATGCTTCCTTCAGAAAACAACACGGAGGCAGAGAATGCCGGTGTGCGCGAGGTGCCGTTTGGCTGCGAACTGTTTATCGAGCGTGACGATTTCATGGAAAACCCTCCGAAGAAATATTTCCGGTTGTCACCGGGTGGAATGGTGCGGTTGAAGAGTGCGTTCATTATCAAATGCGAAGAAGCCATTAAAGATGCGAATGGAAATATTGTTGAGCTTCGCTGTACGTATATCCCCGAAAGCCGGAGTGGACATGATACTTCGGGCGTGCATGTAAAGGGTGTGATTCATTGGGTGAGTGCTGCCCATGCCGTAAACATAGAAGTGCGCCAATATGAGCGTTTGTTCAACACCGAAGATATGAACGCGATCGAAGACGATTTCAAAAATCATTTGAACCCGCATTCGTTAGCCGTATTAAACAACGTGTACGCTGAACCCGCTTTGATAAATGCAAAGTTTGGTGAGCACTTCCAGTTTTTAAGGATGGGCTATTTCTGTCTGGACCCGGATTCGTCTGATACTAAATTAATCTTTAACAGAACGGTTACGCTACGCGATAGTAAGTAGAGGTTGTTGGTTAGTTCATAGTTGTTGGTTATTGGTTGTTCGTGAATGCATTCTTGCGAAAAACCATCAACTATTATTTACGTACTTCTTCCACCACCACTGAAATACAACCAATGCCCAGACACGTGCGTGGATATCGCCAGGGCTGAATGAGAACAGTTTCCGTTTAAGCTTACGGATGGATTTGTAATCAAAAATATTTTGCTCACGAATAAATTTCTCAGACAGCAAATCATCTTTGATCATCGCTTTCATATCCCTACGCAGCCACTTCAACATCGGCACTTCAAAACCTTTCTTAGGCCGATTGTACAGTTTTGCGGGCAAAAAATCTTTGAATGAATCTTGGATAATCCTTTTTCGTATTTCTGAGTTGATCTTAAACTCATCCGGAAGTGAAAACACAAAATCCACCAGTTGATAATCTAAAAAAGGCGATCGCACCTCCAACCCGTTGGCCATACTCATCAGATCCACCTTCATCAGCATATCGTTGGGCAACACCAGATTGAAATCGGTAAGCAAAATATCACGGATGCTTTCTTTCTCAGGAATTAATTTCAGTAAGTCGGATTTAAACAATTCATATTCCTGCTTATCAAAATTATTTTTTGACTGCTCAGAAAATAACTTAAACGCCTCCACTTCTTTTGCGAAACCTGCCCACCGCCAATACCTCTTTTGCGAAGAAAGGTTTGTTCCTTCGGCAAAACGTTCGAGCTGCCTCAATTTGTTGCTTACAAAACCGTTGCGCGATTTGGGCATCAATTTCCAAAACGGATGCATCGCGCTCACAAAATTTTCTTTTGCCCCAGCGTGAATGGTTTTGTAAAAAGCAGCGTGTTTGTTGTAGCCGGCCAGCAGTTCATCGGCCCCATCACCCGATAGCGCAACCGTAGCGTGTTTGCGTGTTTCTTTGCTTAATATATATACATTGATTGCAGACGAATCGGCAAAAGGCTCATCAAGGTAATCTAATATGGAATGAACATGCTCGAATAAATCGTTATTCGTTAATGAAAATACCGTGTGTTCCGTTTTAAAATGATTGGCGACCAGCCTCGCGTAGTTTGTTTCATCAAAAAACTTTTCGTCATTAAAACCGATTGAAAACGTATGAAGATCGGGCTTGTGTTTCGCTGCCAACCCGGTTACTACCGATGAATCGATGCCTCCACTCAAAAACGAACCAAGAGGAACATCCGCAGTTAATCTGCGTTGTACGGAAGCTTCGAGTAGTTGTTTGAATTTTTCTTTTGCGTCCTGATAGTTGGTGATTGGGGGGTGTTGGTTGTTTGGTGGATCGGTAATGGAGTAGTATTTTTCTATTTCGATTTTTCTACTTTCTACTTTCAAAAAATGACCGGGCAATAATTTCTTAACATTCTTAAATATAGTGCGCGGAGCAGGAATGTAATTCAGTTGCAGATACGTGTGCAGCGAGGTGTAATCCAGTTCTTTTTCAATGCCATAAGTCAGTATGGATTTCATCTCCGAACCAAAAATAAATTTATCGTCATCGAAAAGGTAAAGCATGGGCTTCTCTCCGTAGCGGTCGCGCGCAACAAAGAAACTCTGGTTCTGTTTGTCGTAGATACAAAACGCAAAAAAACCGTTCAGTTTGTTCAGGCATTTTTCCTTGTCGAGGATAAAAAGCTTCAAGAGAATTTCGGTGTCGGAATGAGAGAAAAATGAAGTTACGCCCCTACCCTCCAATTCTTTTTTCAGTTCTTGAAAATTAAAAATCTCACCGTTGAAAACAATTGCGTAACGTTGGGTTTCGTCCCACATGGGTTGGTGTGCCGCCACGCTTGTATCGATAACGCTGAGCCTGCGATGACCGAGCCCCACAAAGGCATCGTGATAAATATCCTGATTATCGGGGCCGCGCGTGTGGAGTGCCTTGGTGGCCGCTGCAATGTTAACGAGGTTAAACTTACCAACCAGATTAAAGGCAAAGATTCCGGTGATGCCGCACATCTATCTACTGCATTTTCGCACCGATTATACTCACCATTTTAATAAGACCCAGTAAGCTCACCCACCCGAATAAAATAGCGTGTTCTGTGGCAGCGCCCCCAGCATTGGGCATATCTCCCATTACGCGCGGAAGGTAGGTGAGGAAGAAGCCCAGCCATACGATGGTAAAATAAAATGCCTCAATTCGATTGTAATTGATTAACGATAATTTTGCTTTTTCTTTTGCATCGAATACAAACGGCATTGCAAATATCAGGGCATACGTTAACGCTCCACCCAATACCCGCGTAGTAATTAAATCCATACCGGAGAGGTTGACATAAAAAAGCAATTCAACCAAATGAATGGCATGCAGAAACGCAAAAAGAGCAAAAGCCATGTCGAGCCGGATTACACCACGCTTGTCGTACAACAGCAAAATCAAACTAAAGGCGAGCAAGGATAGCCTGCCCGAAAACCGGGTTATGGTGTGAATGGCTTCTAAGGTAAAGCCATCGGCAATTACAGACAATACCACGATCAAAGCTTCAAACGCAAGCCCGATCAGAATGAGAGTACCAAACTTGCTGTTTTTCAAAGGGATTTAATCATCAGGTTTTTGTACCAAACTTCGCAGCCGTGGTCTTGCAAATCGATGTGGCCTTTTTTGGCCATGCCATAGCCGGCAGTGTCTTTCCATTTGCTGTTTGCCTTACGTTTCTGCCAGTCGTCAGAGTTCAATTCGTATTCGATTATTTTTTCTCCGTTGAGCCAATGCTCCACATGGTTTCCGTTTACCACGATCTTAGCCGAATTCCATTCTCCGGGTGGGTTCATGGTTTTGGTTGCAGCTCCGTGCATATCGTAGTTTGCGCCCGTCATTCTTACGTCCGCTTGTTTTTCCGGAAAGCCAACGTCATCAAGTACCTGATACTCGGGCCCTGAATAATAAGGTTGCTCAAACTCTTCGGTAACACGGAACATCACCCCGCTGTTACCTTGTTTTGAAATTTTCCAATCGAATGCCAGCTCAAAGTTTTCGTATTCATCGGTTGTCATTAAATCAGAGCGCACATCGCCATCGCCTTTAACTTTTTCGTTCAAAGGTTTGCAATGAATGGTGCCGTCTTTTGCTTCCCAGGTATTGTTGGGCATGTTTTTAAAAATCTTCCAGCCGCTTAACGTTTGTCCGTCAAACAGCAGCTTCCACCCTTCCGCTTTTTGAGCATCGGTAAGTGTTGCCGTGGCTACCGAGTCGGCAGAAGTAGTTTCAGTTGGGTTGTCTTTTTTTGTGGGCGAACACGCGGCTGCAATGAACACCAGAAAGATCAGTTTTTTCATAGGTCGGAGAACAGAATTATGTTAACGGAGTAAAGTTGGTAAAATCATTGGGTGTGTCAAAGCAATCGCGCAAATGAAATTTGGTGTGGGCGTAAGCTTCAATAGTTTTTACACAGTCGGCAATATCTTTTTCTATCCATTTTGCCCACAGCCGGATCACCGTAAAGCCAAGTTCATCGAGCCGGGTGTTCACTTCTTCATCGCGTTGCATATTTCGTTCTATTTTGGGAATCCAGAAGTTACGATTGGATTTAATTTTTTTCTTTTTATCTATCCAATCATACCCGTGCCAAAATTCGCCATCCACAAAAATAGCAAGCTTGTATTTGCGGATCAGAATATCGGGCTTCCCAAAAATTGATTTCGGGTGTACGCGGTATCGGTAGCCCTTTGCCCACAATGCTTTTCGCAAAAGTATCTCCGGCTTTGTGTCAACCGATTTGATCTTGCCCATCCGTTTAGACCTACTCGTTGTCGTGTAAAACCCAACGGCTTCCTCGAAGCGAGGTACTTTGATCGGGGCGGGCGTATAGGGCTTCATATTTTTTTAAAGCCGGATTATTTACTACAAAGCTAAAAGACTGTTTACCAATATTCTAAACAATAATTCTTTGTGGATATGACAAATTATTTGCATATATGATATTTTTTTAGCGTAGCTTTAGTTTATGAAGCCTGTGGATTGGAACGAAAAGGTAAAACGCCTGCTCAAATCGGAGCTTGTAAAAAGAGGTGTTACAACCGAAAGCTTGGCAGCGATGCTTGAAACCATTGGTGTGCACGAAACCAAGGCGAGTATTGATAGCAAGATCAGCCGGGGAACTTTCGGTGCAGCTTTTTTAATTCAATGCTTGCAAGTGATTGGCTGCAAAAATTTTGTTCCGGAAACAGATGCCGATTTAATTGTTGCCTCCGAACCCAAAATGATTTACAAGAAATCTAAAAAAGTTAAAGCCAAAGAATATGCAAGAAGTTAGGTTCATAGATCTGTTTGCGGGCATTGGAGGTTTGAGGCTTGGCTTTGAAGAAGCATTTAGACGCAAAGGCATGAAACCTAATTGCGTAATGACTTCTGAGATTAAACCTTTTGCTTCGAAAGTGCTTCATCAAAATTTCTCACACGATTATTTTGTTGGCGACATTACCAAAGTCAAGAACAGCGAGATTCCCGATTTTGATTTTTTGCTTGGCGGATTTCCTTGCCAGCCATTTAGCTCAGGCGGCAAACGCCATGGGTTTGTTGATACACGAGGCACTTTGTTTTTTGAAATCGAACGGATACTCGCTGAGAAAAAACCTTACGGATTTATTCTTGAAAACGTAGAAGGCTTGGTTAAGCATGATCTTGAGAATAAAAAAAATTCTATCGGAAAAACATTGAGTGTAATTTTAGAGAGGTTGTCTGCCATTGGGTATCAAGTGAGTTGGAAAGTTTTGAATGCGGCAGACTTTGGATTGCCCCAGGCTCGTAAACGAGTCTTTATTGTCGGCACACTCGAACAGGAAGTGAACTTGTTGGATTTTGAAAAAAATCATAAACCGCTTAAAAGCATTCTTGAAAAAGGTCTGCCAACAATGAACACCAAGTTCACCAAGTTGTTGCTCAAACATTTTTCACTGAAAGATCTGTACGGAAAGTCAATCAAAGATAAGCGGGGTGGCGATGACAACATCCATAGCTGGGATATTGAGTTGAAAGGTAGGGTTTCCAAAGAACAATCGATCGTACTCAGTAAATTATTTAAGGAACGTAGAAGAAAACATTGGGCTGAAGAAATTGGGATCAAGTGGATGGACGGGATGTCGCTTACCTTGAAGCAGATTAAAACATTTCATAATTCCCCGAAACTGAAAGAAATGTTGGACGATTTGGTTGAAAAAGGTTATTTGAAATTTGAGCACCCAAAAAGCTTAATGCAAGAGCATACCATCTTCGGCACAAAAAATTATCGTGCAGAAAATAGATCGCTGAAACCCGGGTATAATATTGTGACGGGCAAGCTCAGTTTTGAGATCAACAAAATACTTGACCCCAATGGGGTTGCTCCTACACTTGTGGCAACGGATATGGCTCGATTGGTTGTGCCCGATGGAAAAGGGTTGAGAAGAATGACATTGCGCGAAGGACTTCGGCTGTTTGGCTACCCCGAATGGTTTGAAATGCCGGTGTCGGTTGACGAAGGTTTCGATTTGTTGGGAAACACAGTTGCCGTAAATGTAGTATCTGCAATTTCAAATCGTGTAGCCGAAGTATTTCAGCAAGCTCATTTTACAACTAAGTCTGAGCCAGTCCTGTCCTTGTAATTCTTGATAACCTTCTTCAACCAATGAGCATTATCGTGATGCGTTTTTGGGTATTGATATCGTGTTTCATTTAAAGCTTTCAGAAATTCTTCCTTGCTGGAGAATGGTTTAAATTCAGCGCGAGTAGAATACCAAATGATTGGCCTTATGTTGTAAATGATTTTTTTCTTTTCCTGAACTTTAATAGGATAAGTGCCACTTCCACCAGAAATCTCCCAAATCTTTTTCAGCCAAACATCTTTGATCGTAATACTGGAGCCGTTCATTCGATAAGCCAAAATCAAATAATCTGAATCAAGACGATGTGAATCTTCAAGAAGTGAGTTGCAGTATGAATCAAAATTGGCAAGATCAAAACCAGGGCCTCTATCGAAATCAAAAGTCTTAATTTCTAATAGACCTTTTGTCTTGTCTTCTGTATTGAGAAAAATATCAGGAAAAGTCTGAGTGTTTGTATTCTCCTCAAAAACGATCTTCTCCTTAAGCATCCATGCTTTCAGCCATTCTTGAATCAAGTTACCGATTGCATCCTTGGTTTCAATCTTAACGGTAATGTCTTTGAGCGTGAACTGAATGAAGCCACTTTGTCCGATAAGCTGATAATCTTTTACCAGTATGTTAATCAATTGTTGAGCCGTGACTTTCATGTCAGAACCTAAAAAATCTTTCCGGGGTTTAAAATGCCGTTGGGGTCGAAAACTTTTTTGATTCCACGCATCAGGTTTAAATTCACTTCGCTCATGGCAATGGGCATGTACGGGCGTTTGGCAATGCCGATGCCGTGCTCGCCCGAGAGTGTTCCGCCAAGGCTCACGGTGAGTTTAAAAATTTCGCCTATGCCTTCGGGAATTTCTTTTTCCCAGCGTGCGTCACTAATGTCTTCTTTCAAAATATTTACGTGCAGGTTCCCATCGCCCAAATGCCCGAAGCACACCGTGTTGAATCCGTATCGCTTACCAATTTCTTTTATTCCTGAAATTAATTTAGGCAAGTTGGCACGCGGCACCACCACATCGTCCGACTTGGTGAGTGTGTACCAGTTTACGGCCGGAGAAATATTTTTTCTGATTTTCCAAAGTTCTTCTTTCTGCGCGGCACTGTCGGCAAACAGCACTTCGCCACACTGAAATTTTTCCACTACGGCCATCACACGCTCGGCATCGCGCATAAGCACCTCCTCATCGTTGCCATCGAGCTCGCAGAGCAGATAGGCGTTCATGCCGTCAACCAGCTTTGTGGTTACCGGGCTGTTGAGCACCTTCTCGCAATACGCAAACGTTTTGGCAGCCGCTTCTTTTTCAAAAAACTCCATGCCGGAAGGGGTGATGCCTTCTCTGAAGATGGCCGCAATGGCACGACACGCTTCTTCGTTGGTTACGAATGGAATCATCATCAAAACGGTCTTCTGCGGGAGGCCGCGAAGCTTGAAAACAATTTTGGTGATGATGCCCAATGTGCCTTCGCTGCCGCACATGAGTTGGGTGAGGTTGTAGCCAGTGGAATTCTTCAGCACATTCGCTGCTGTCCAGATTATTTCCCCGGTAGGTAACACCACTTCCAGATTGATTACATAATCGCGGGTAACGCCATACTTCACCGCCTTCGGCCCTCCGGAATTGTTTGCCAAGTTCCCGCCAAGAAAACAGGAACCCCGGCTTGCTGGGTCGGGTGGGTAAAAAAGATTTTTGGCTTTCACTGTATTTTGAAAAACTTCGGTGATCACACCGGGCTCTACCGTTGCCTGAAGATTCAGCTCATCGATCTCAATAATTTTGTTGAAACGTTCCATAGAAATCACCACCCCGTTTTTTACCGGCAGTGCGCCTCCGCTTAATCCGGTGCCGGCACCACGTGGCGTTATGGGAATGAGATGTCGGTTGCATAGTTTCAGTACCTCACTGACTTCTTGAGGTGTACCCGGTTTAACCACCACATCGGGCATAAACTGGTAGTCTTCGGTTTTGTCGTGGCCGTACTCTGATTTTTTTTGTTCGTCCACAATCACATTTGCATCGCCCACCAGTTGCTGCAAGGCTTGAACAATTTCCTCGTTCGTTGCAGTTTTCTTTTCTATAACACCTTCCATTACGTTATCTTTGTATAACCATTTTATTTGTGAGGCATAAAATTAAGCATTTATATTTTTTCGTGTTCGTGGCTTGGGTTGCCTTGGGTTGTGCTTCCTCCAGAAAATCAAAACTCCAGCAGAAAATTTCAACCGTTATTCAAACGGCCCGCTCATTTACGGGCACTCCATACAAATGGGGTGGCACCACGCGTGCAGGTATCGACTGCTCCGCGCTTACAGGCCACGCCTACCAGGCGATTAATGTTTTGTTGCCCCGAACTGCCGATGCCCAGGCGTTGAAGGGGAAAAAAATAAAAAAAGATGAATTGAAACCGGGGGATCTTTTATTCTTTGCCACAGGAAAAAAGAAACGCCAAATCACACACGTTGGACTGGTTACGGAAGTAAAGGGCAAAGAAAATGTGAAATTCATCCATGCCTCCACCTCGCTGGGTGTGGTAGAAACAAATTTATTTTCGGATTATTATTTGAAGCGTTTCCGTGTGGCGCGCAGAATCCTACAATAGCCGGCTATACTTGGTCGGGCAAAATTTCAATGTCTCTTATTAATACCCTCTTTGCAATGGCTTGTCCGGTTTTGGTGGCAGCAAGTCCACCAAGAGCGGTTTCCTTGTAACGGGTTTCCATGCTCGCGCCTATCTCGCCCATAGCTTCGACCACCTCATCTACGGGGATTACGCTGCTCACATCGGCCAGCCCGATCTGTGCCGAACTATTGGCAATGGCTGCCGCACTGGCGTTGCGCACCACGCACGGAATTTCTACCAACCCGGCAACAGGGTCGCACACTAAACCGAGCATGCACTGAATGGTGATGGCCACCGCATTGAAGACCTGATCGA
>JAFDYU010000018.1 GCA_018267285.1 Bacteroidota bacterium
AGCATATTCATTTACCCGTTCTGGTTCTTGTGCATTGCTTTCACCCTGGTAGCAAAGCATACCTTTAACAGGCATTTGCAGTACAGGTTTTATTCCTGCTTCATACGCAAATCCGGGTTTATAAGCATGGTTGGGGCCTCTTTCATCAACCGGGATTATATTATTGTTTCCAACATTTTGATTTCCCCGTTCTCTCACCCAAACAGGCAAAGAATTATTTAAAAGCCAGTTGCCGTTTATTTTTTTGCAAAAAAAGATTAGTAAAAAGCAAAAATAAGCAAAATGGTTAAAACCGTTGCTATACAAGGCTTTATAAAAGTTGTAGTCTAAGTTCGGAAGTCGGTGTCTGATAAGTTTTGGGCTTAAAATGACAAGGTTAGGTTACTAATTCGTTACCGATTAACAAAGGTAACAGCATAGCTTAACCGATTATATTTCAGTCTTTTGCACCCCTTTCTACGTTTCCTTGTAACTCAATGTAATTTAATTTTAAACGTTAAACATTTGAGTTATGGAGCAGACAAAAAAATCGACGTTCAAACTGCTTTTCTATTTGAAAAAGAACGAACTGAAAAAGAACGGTAATGCACCAATTATGGCACGTATTACCATTGACGGAACGCCTAAAACTTTCGGAACAAAGTTAGAAATAAACCCCAATAATTGGGATTTAAAGTACGGAAGAGTTGAGGGCAAGAGTGCCCAGGCATTGAGCATTAATAAAAAACTGGATAACATTCGTGGACGTATCGACAAGATTTACGAAGATATGCTGAAACACGAGGGTTTTGCCACCGCCCAAAAAGTAAAGCTATCGTTTTTGGGTGTAGGAGTAATGGATGATGCAATCCTAAAAGTCTTTAACGACCAAAATGAGGATTTTAAAAAATTGGTTGAAAAGGAAGAACGCTCACAAAGCACCTACAACAAGTATATCACAGTTTATAATCATCTTACCACATTTATAAAGGAACGCTATCATCGTGATGATATGGCTTTTCGGGAATTGACTTCCGACTTTATTCGTGAGTTTGATTTTTATCTCCGGTACGATTTACAGTCTTCGCATAATACGGTTTGGGTTTATACGATGCCTGTATTAGCCCTTGCAGAATTGGCTATTAAAAAAGGTTTGATACGTGATAATCCTTTTCAGGATTACGAAATCAATATGGAAGAAACCGACCGGGGTTATATTCTGAAAGAGGATGTAGAAAAGTTGATGATGTGTGTACCACCACACCCACGTTACGAACTTGTAAAAGACCTTTTTATTTTCAGTTGCTTTACCGGACTTGCTTACGCTGATATTAAAAAACTGACAAGGAACAATATTCAATCTTTCTTTGACGGTCATCAATGGATTATCAGCAGAAGAAAGAAATCAGATATTGCTTCCAATGTTCGGTTATTGGAAATCCCCAAACGTATCATTGAGAAATATCAGGGTACTACAAGGAATGAATTTATATTTCCTATTCCGACCAATGCGACTTGCAATACACACATAGGCAAACTAATTGAAAAAGCCGAAATTATTACGGAACAAAAAGTAACTTTTCATACGGCAAGGCACACTTTCGGGACTATGTTTTTGACCGAGGGCGTACCGCTTGAAAGCCTTAGCAAAATGATGGGGCATAAAAATATATCGACCACACAGATTTATGCTAAAATCACAAGCCAAAAAATCAGTAAGGATATGGATTTGGTTACGCCAAAATTCAGGGCAATGGAAGAAGCATTTTTGGCGGCTATATAATTAGCTTTCATTTTTAATCACAATGAGCAGAACTTAACGGTTCTGCTTTTTTTATGCACTTACTTTTCCTTTACTCCACTTTCTGTTACAGGCTATCATAGCCTGCCCAATAATGCCATAAAAATTAGAACAGAATATTTCCACAATCAACCGGTAAAAAGGCAGCTAAGTTATAGCGGGCAGCCACCCCACACGCCCACCAATAAAAAAAGTGAATGAACGGTTTCCCCCTAAAGGAACCCCCATTAAATCATTTTTTTCTTGGTTTTCGCTGTTGCCCGCTTGGATTATCTGCTTTCTTTTTTCCGGTTTTTCTTTTGGAAAAAATTATGCGAAGCGAAGCGGAGCAGACCACAACGGAAGCGGGAAACGAGAAAAGCGAGTGAGTATTTAAACATTTTTTTCAAACATCAAAATTTTAGCATTATGGCACACAACATCAATTTCAACGAGCAAACAGGACGTCATTCATTCTTTAGCGTTCAGCAAAAAGCGTGGCACGGTTTGGGGCAAATCGTAGAGCAGTACCCAACAAGCGAGGAAGCAATAGTACACGCAGGTTTAGATTATGAGGTTATCAAGTCCCCACTGTTTACACAGGGCAGAACAATGAGCATCGGCGATAGCGGAGAGCTGATTGAAGCTAACGACATTTTAGTACCTAACAGTTTCGCCACGCTTCGCACCGATACCAATATCCCACTGGGCGTAGTAGGTAAAGACTACCATATCGTACAAAACCGTGAGGCGTTTAACTTCTTTGATGCTATTGTCGGCGGAGGCGAGGGAATACTGTACGAAACCGCAGGAGCATTGGGCAACGGGGAACGCATTTTTATCACTGCCAAGCTGCCCGACTATATCCGAGTAGGTAACGGCGACGACGTTACAGAAAAGTACATTTTCTTGACAACAAGCCACGACGGTAGCGGAAGTATTACCGCAGCGTTTACCCCTATCCGTATCGTATGCCAAAACACCCTTAACGCTTCATTGCGGAGTATGACCAATGTAGTGCGTATCAAACACACATCAGGGGCAAAACAACGCCTTGAAAACGCCCACAAGGTTATGGGGCTTGCCAACACCCTAAGCAACCAGTTAGAGAACATTTTTAACGACTGGGCTAAAGTAAGGGTAACAGACCGTGAAGTAAGAAAGCTAATCCAGTTGGCACTTTGCCCGAACAAGGAAACGCTTAACCTACTCAAAAAAGGTGCTGAAGATGAAGTTTCCACCGTGTTCAAAAACACCGTAGATGATGCCTTTGAATACGCTATGATAAGCGACACCCAACAAATGGAAACCACCAAAGGCACATTGTTCGGGGCTTACAATGCTGTTACGGGTTATTTTCAGAATGTACGCAATTACAGGGATGGCGAAGCAAAACTACAATCTATTGTAATGGGCGGTACAGCACAGCTAAAGACACAAAAAGCCTTTGAACTGTGTACCGACTTTGCCTATTCAGGAGCAGAGATTTTCAACTTCAATTAAATCATCAAAGGCGACTGCCTGCAAAGGTGGTCGCCTACTAAAAACAAAAGATATGAAAGCATTACATAAAATGGATAATCTGGACAAGGCGGGCTTACTGTGCAAACTGTTTCCCGAAGAACTGGAGAACCTGCAAAACGCAATAGAAAAACAATGCGGGTACTTCCTTGAAAATGAAACTGCCTTCCGTGAGGGATGGTATCAAAAAGGATTTTTTACCGCTGAATTTTGGTACAGGCTTGTGCAGAATGCAAAAAACGGTATAAACAAAAATGAACCGCTTTGGAAACGTCCGCACTGGTTTACTGACCATTTTTTCGACGGACATCACTCAATATTCGCTATCCACTGCCTTGTTGAATACGCAGACGAAGAGCAATGCAACCCACAATTAAAACAGGCTATACACCTGCTATTCGGGAGCGACAAATTTTTACAAATAACCTTAAACGATAAATAATTATGGCTAACTGGTGCAACAATACGGTTGTTTTCGAGGGAACAGACGAAGCAATCGAACAGATAACACAGCTATTCAAATCTATGGCTGACAAAGAGCAGAAAGAAGATTGCGGGCAATTGCCCGATTTCGTACAGGACACGCACGGAGATTATTTCTACAATATCAGCCAGGACAATGAAAGTACGGGCGTATTCCAGTATGAAACAAAATGGTCGCCTAATACGGAGGTCGTTAAGCAGATAGCAGAACATTTTAAAGTTGCCTTTACACACGAGTATGAGGAATTGGGATGCTTAGTATATGGCAAGGCAACATTTGAGGACGGTACACTAACGGAAACCTGCTTAGATAGTCAGGATTTTGAAAGCTATGAATTAGACGAGGAAACCGACATCTACCATTTTGAGGGTAAGGAGTATGACAGCGAATGGGAAATACTCGAAACCTTGTTAGAGCGTAAAATCGAAAATCAGTTAAACAGCATTAAAATTTAAGACAATGAAACTATCAGATAAAACAACAGCACATATTTTGGTTAAAGCCAACACCAACAGCGAGTGGGATAATTGTGAGTTTGCAATTATCCACCTATCCGAAGAATGGAAAAAAGAACAGGTAAAACGGCTTGCACTCGTTAAGCCGTTAGAGGGCAATCATTATTTCTGTTCGATGAACTAC
Source organism: Bacteroidota bacterium (assembly GCA_018267285.1). Lineage (GTDB taxonomy): Bacteria > Bacteroidota > Bacteroidia > Cytophagales > Cyclobacteriaceae > ELB16-189. Next base: position 4,404 of record JAFDYU010000018.1, read on the forward strand.
TATGATACGGCAGTAGATTTTTACAGGACAGGCGAAGATGATAACCCGAACATTGAAGAACTGCTTAACGGCAAAGAATGGGTATTTGTAGAGCTTGACGAGCAAGAGCAGGAAACGTTTACCGTACCTGAAAACCGACTGGATTGTTACAGGCTTGTATTGCGGGCAAACGGTACAGGCTACTATACAGCATACGGCAAGCACACGAGCGAGGAATTTTGGACAGAAGAATTTTTACTAACCAAGTTAATAGCATAGTTATGAAAAGTATATCATTAAATCTATTCAGCATAGACGAATTAAGCCAAGAAGCACAGGGGCAGGCATTTGAAAGATACAGACATTTTAACGTAGAAGACACTCACTGGTTTGAGGGCGAGTACGAAGACTTTACAGCCATTTGTAAAACCATTGGGATTATGATAGACAAAGACAGTATTTTCTTTAGTGGCTTTTGGTCGCAGGGCAACGGCAGCACCTTTAAATCTACCATAGACGAAGTAAAGTTTATCAAAGGCATCAAATCGGAAGCGTGGAAAGAATACGCCCCGACACTGGAATTGTACTTTAATGATTGCCCTTGCGATGAACGGGTAATACGATTAATCAAAAAAGGGTTTATAGAATGCAGTTGGAGCACAGAAACCCCAAACAGGGGTTACTGGCTTGAAACGTGGACGGATTATCATTACATACCGAGCAGGGACACCTTGCAGCCGAATATCGACTATGAATTAGAAAAGTTAGACAAATGGTTAAGGGGTTGCCTCAATCGGCTGAATAGCTATTTATACAAATCACTGGAAAGACAGTACGAATTTGAAACAAGCGACAAAAGTTTAAAGGAAGTCTTTGAAGCAAACGAGTACCTTTTTACGGAAGATGGAAAAATGGCAAATAACCTTTTAGACTTAGCTATTTAGTAACCACTATTTAAAATTTTAAACAATGACACGTTCAAATCTTCATATCAAATTGAGCAACGGCATATCCCTGATATGCGTTGCAGACAGCAGCAGCGCACCCGAACAGGGCTATATCGTTGAAAGGCTTTTTTTGCCCTTGTTATCCCTTGATAACAGTGAGCAGGAACTCGAAATGCTGAAAGAGCATTGCACAATGGATGAAAGGCGGGCAAATGCAGACTACCGCTATACCATAGACCTTACCACCAAAGAAGTAAAGTTTTTTGAAGAGCATTACAGCTATACAAAAGACACTTTCAGGAAAGGCAAGGATATAACGGAACGTTACGACGAGTATTTAAAAACCATAAGCTAAAATAACAGTCGCCCGACCTGAAAAATCGGGCGGCAAAAAGACAGATCCTCCCGATGGTCGGCGCAGTCTTTTTGCATTCAATCGGTGCAATCCCATTGACAAAATGTGCCGCCACACAAGCCCCTTTCCTTACATTTTCATCAAAGAGATTGCGACATTATTGCGTGGGATATTCGTTATCCCATTTGTTATATTTGGAATATTATTAATTTTACGTTCAACCAACAGCAAAGCGATGGAAGACGATATTTTAAAGCTCCAGGAACTACTGAAGCGGGCATACGAAAAACTGGCAGATTGCGATGATACTTTTGCAGGTAGTGATAGTTGGAAATCAGAAGAGCAGCAAAAGCTGTTAAACGACATTGCCGATGCCTTATCCATTGAGGAAAAAGACCGCCTTTAATAAAATTAATTTTTGTAATAGTCCTGTGCAATTTCGGAAACACCTGCACTAAAGTATTGCCCACCGTTATAAATAACTTCCACCGCCTTTTTTAATTCGTCAGGGTCGGCTCCTTTAAGGACGTAACCGTTAGCACCGTTTTCAAGCATTTTTATAACGTCCTTTTCATCATCATTGACACTGAATGCCAGTATCTTTAATTGAGGGTACATTTCCAGTAATCTTTTTGTGGTTTCAAAACCATTCATAACAGGCATACTCACATCAACGATGCAGAGGTCAGGAAGATATGCACAGAGCGCAATTTTGTCGATAGCAGACTTTCCGTTTTCCGCTTCAAATAATACTTCAAATCCGTAGCCTGTCAGAAAATCACAAATGCCCTTTCTTAGCAGGTCGTGGTCATCTATAAATGCTATCTTAATTGTTGGTTCTTTGCTCATTTTCTTCTTTTAATAAGTTTAAAAAATCCGGGTTTAGATAAATTAACCCTTTTATACACGTGAGGTATGCCATCATTAACGGCAATATCCCTAACATTAAAACGGCAAAGCCATTCTTTAAAGTGTGCTATTTCTTTAGGTTTGAAACGTACAATTTCCCCATTTATGAGAGATATAATAAAGACATCTATGCAGAGAGAGAAAGCTGATAGTTGCGACGCAGGGAGGTCAAAATCTGGGTAAAAGTTGTCTTTGCTTTCCATAATCTTAATGTTTATTAAGTTAGTGGAACCTGCAAAAAAATAAGGCGCAGGCAACCACACTTACTGGCATTAAGGCACTGGTACGCCTGACCCCCAAATAAGCGAGCGCCCACGCCTATAACGTGAGCGTTCTTACTTATCTGTTCCGGGGTTTTAAAAATTACCAGTTTCTAATGCGGAACTTAAAGCAAAAACACTTTAAGTATTTTCTATATTTTCTACAAACAAAGATACTAAACTCATTCCTTTTTGATAGCATATATGACAAAAAAGGTTACAGTCAATGTGTTTTCTGTGAGTTGTAGTTCTGCTCCAGTATAGTCAGAATATCGCTTTCCTTGTAAATAATCTTACCGCCTATCTGTATATACGGCAGTATATTGTCATCCCGGTATTGCTGTAAAGTCCGCTTGCTGATATGGAGCAGCTTGCACACATCTTCCCCTGATAGGTATATTTCCCCGTTCATTACAGGGCGATAGTTTTTCAATATGCTTTCAATACGGTTTTTTAGCTGCGCAATCATTTCCTTATGGGCGATGATTTCCTCATTGTCATTCGTGAATAAATCCATTTTCAACAGTATTGTACGGCTGTCCGGCTTCGAGCAAAGCCTGTACATCCGAGCGTTTATAATAATTCTTGCGGTTCAGTTTGGAATAAGGCAGCAAGCCTTTGTCCTTATAGGTCTGCAAAGTCCGTTTAGTAATGTTCATCATCAGGCACACTTCCTGGTTATCGAGCCATTGCTCTTCTTTAAAAATAGGCGTGTATTTCTGTGTGGCATTTTCGGTCAGTTCCAAAAGTGCCTTTAGTTCATTTTTCATTCCGTCGAAAGCGGATTTTTGTATTGCGATAACTTCCATCGTTTGCTCAATTTTGCTGTGGAAGTCGAATTTATAAAGGCTTAATGCAGGGGTGGAGAATGTTGCAGGGTTTGGCTTTGAGAGGCAGTGTTTGGCGGGTTACTATCTCTATAAAACAAAAAAATCGGATAACCTTTTGGGCTATTCGATTTGCTTTAAATCTGTATTGTAATTATCTGCGTTGGGCAGGTTGTTCGGTATTTACCGTTGGCTTATCCTTTTTCTCACGGGAGTAAACCCATAGCGATAACAGCCCGAAAATAATCAGTGCGTAAGCTACCCATTTACCAACCCTTTCGATAAATTTAATCAAGACTGAACTTTCGTAAGAGGAAAAGCCCTCTGCTCCCATAGGGCTGCGCCTGTAAAATTTTCTTCTGTTAATCCAGTAACGAAGTCCCAAGCCTGCAACCAAAAATATTATCCCTATAACTAATGATGAAACCATATCCTCACATTTTTAATTCGCAAGTATAAATTTAAGAAATATTGATGAACCCCTAAAATGCAAGTAAGCCAATACGCCATAAATAGAAAACGACTTACCATTGAGATAAGCCGCTTTCATCGTTTATGGAAATAATAAGTTTTTCAGTGTACGTCGCAATGTATAAAATATTGCTTAATCACTACTGTTAAACTGAAAACTTATTTGCTTTTCATTCCCAAAGCTGTCTGAAATCCAAACATCAAAAGATTGCGATACGGCAGAAGTTGATGTATAGTACAGCCTGAATTGCTCCGTTGGCAATTGGTACAGGTCATTGGGCTGATACGGCGGTTCATCGTAATACCGCAAAGTGCCTTGCCCGTCAAACTGGAAATAGCGGAGGAAATACTGCGTGTTGCTGTAATTCCCTGTACGCTGTATGGTAATGCGTATCTCTACGGTCTGCCCGTTGGCAACGTCTTTAGGCACTGGCATTACAATGACCTCGAAAGGAAAATCATTCTGTATTTCGAGTTCATCATCTTTGCTGCAAGATACCAACGTAACCGAAGCTGTGAGGATTGTCAGGAATACATATAATGGCAGTAATCCCGTTCTGAATTTATTGAATATTGCTATCATCGTTTTTACGTTTTAAAAGTTAAACCTTAATCCCAAACCTGCCGACGGTCGGAACTGCTGTAAGTCTGTACCCCAAAGGACTTTTGTACGCCCTTGCAGCACGAGTACAAAACGGTCGGACAGATACGTTTCAAAAGTGAGGCGACCACCTGCACCGTAAATAAAATTATCTTCGCTCAGTATCTTCGCTCCGTCGTACAACATTGCTTCGCCCCGGTTGATGGTTTCGTAACCGACCACACCAGTTATCCCAAAATTCAGCGTGATATTTTTTCGGGCATCGCCCAACAAAAAGAAGCTGTAACCGCCCTCTGCGGAATAGGTTTCCTGCGGTATGCGGAGGTCTTTGTAGTCGTGGTACTGGTGCGTGTATTCTAACGCCCAAAGCTGATAATTGCCGTTTTTACCGTTTACAGTCATTGCTGCGCTGATGTAATAATCGTTACCGATTTTATCATCTGATAATACACCCGCACTTATTTCCAGTCCTTTCTGCTTTGGCAGCATTCTTTGTGCCTGTGCAGCCGTAATGCCTATCAGGACGAGCATCACGGTATAGATATACTTTTTCATATTATTGCTTTAAAAGGTTACTAAAATTTCAGGTGCATATCGTCAATCAAACGGGCTTTGATTAAATCAGAATTTTCCACCTGAAGAGTTTGATGTCTGCCGCCATTCTTCTCGAAAATCTCAATCAGCAGTACCTTATCATCGGCAATGGTAAACTGGTCTAAAAGGAACACATTTTGTTCGGTCGATTTTCCGGCAATACCGTCCAATGGCTTGTAAGTGCGCAACGGTGTTAGCGGTCGTTCCTGGACTACGGTACGTTTGGCAACTTTCTTATCCACTACTTTAAAATTGATGAAATCAATCTCGAAAGGCACATTGGTTTTGTTCCTTAATTCCGTATGGAAATAGTATTTTCCGTTGTGTATGTAAATCCCTTTCAGGATAAACTGAATACCAAAACTCTTAGCCCCGATATGCTTTACAATACGCTTATCTTTTTTGTAAATGGTTTCCAATAGCAAGCCTGCCAGTGAGGGCGAGTTATTACCCAGTTCCTCAAAAAGCACATCGTTACCATTGGTTCTGTCCACTGCCTTTTGCATCGTGAGCAGGTCGTAGCTCATTGCTTCCGGGTAGGAACTGTAATACACGTTAAAGCTGTAAAAACGCCCGTCGTTGGTAATCACAGAAAAATTGGTTTCCGGTTCAAAATCCCTTACGGATGCTTTCACACGCAGCACGTTTTCCGCATCTTCCGCTTTCCCTGCAATCAGGTATTCGCTGCCCAAATCCACATAACGAATGGCGGTCGGGAAAATCAGGTGCGACGTTTTATCGTAGGTAACTTCCATACGGTACGGTTCTATCTTGCCCAATGCAAGCGGAGTTTTGATAGTTACACTGTCCTGTGCAAAAGATTGTACGGCAAAGCCGAGTATCAGGGCAATAGCCCAAAAGGTTTTTAAATGATTTTTCATTGTTCTATTTATTTGAGTTCAACATTATTTTTTAGATACCAAAAAGACCTGATACCCCGCTTTCAGCGTAACCTTCGGGGTTCTTACCTTTTTGGCGAAGTAGCCCGAAATGCCCTGTACCACGCCACGACTTAAATCAGCAGCAACCTGTTGTCCGGCATTTTGCGTGAGCATTACACTGGTTCCACCTGTTTGGCTCATATTACCCGCCATTTCGGTAAGGGCGTTCATTTCGGGCGAATAAGGGACGTTCAAACCTTGCTGCCCGTCCAAATCATAAGTTGTAATATCCACCGGGATGATATTGCCGTCCAGTTCTATCGAGGTAACTTTTAGCTGCAATCTGCCGTTTTGAAATTTGGCATTAGCTGTTACAATAGTTCCTTTCGGGATGGTACGTTGTGGCGTTTGGGCAGCTTCCAACAGTCGCAGCCTTACACCCATTTCGCCCACTACCGTTTGTGCTTCGTGTACACAGGCTTTGATACTGTTTTTAGGTTGCATTACCTGTTCAGTAGCACCTGCGGTATAGAAGCCACGATTTTTAGCTTGGCTCCAATCGGCTGCAAAGGCACTGTCAGACGGTTCACGGTATAAAGCTGATACGGTATTTTTTCTTGTTGGCGTGAACGATACAAAATGCTCTTTTTGGTTAGCACCCGCAGCCCCCGTAGCTGTGCCGTTAGCAGGTGCAGCATTTCCGTTGTTGGCATTTTGCGGAAGATATTTTGCTGCCATTTCGTAGGATTTCTCCATTAGCTTCAGTTGGTCGTCAACCGTGGCCACAGGTGGCACGTCTTTTTCCGCCAACTTCGCTTTCATTTCGTCCACTTGCCTGCGGAGTTCCATTGTTTCCGAATTGTTATCCTGATAGAATGAACCCAGTGTGCTTTGCATATTGCGGTAGCTGCTTAATGCAGGATTGCCGTTTCTTCCTGAATTTCTGCCACCACCGCCTAAGCCAGTGCTTTCTTCATCTTCAGGAAGCTGCTCATCGGTTGGCTCTTGCTTATCTTCCGTATTCCAATAGTCAGAAAGCGTAGCCAGGGCATTGCGTTTTTCCTGCTCTTTTTGTTCAAGCATTTCCTGCTCATACGCCTTGCCTTTATCGGCAGGCATTCCTGCTCCGGTAGCCTGCGGTACAGCATCGTTCAGCCCGATGTTTTCGATTGCCTTTTTATCTTCGGACGGTTTAAATATGAGGTACATACAACCCACGAATACAATCGCCATTAAGCCAAAGATTAAAGGCTTTTTGAGCTTTTCCTTGTTATTCTGTGTGCCGTTTTGCAGCACATCAGCGGTTTCTTTCGGGCTTCCCTCGGTTACCCGAACAACCGATTTTTTGTTCTCATTTTCTTTCATAAATCCTATTTTTTAAATGTTGATACTGTGTCCTGCGGGATTGCAGGACTTCCATTCTTTTTAAGGATAGGGTTCTCGATATGCCTGATATTGATAGTATCATTGGGCTTTCCCGTATCGTACACTACTTTGCCGATAACCCCTGCCGTCAGCAAGAGATAACCCACAAAAAAGTACAGCGTATATTGGTGCTGCTTACGCACTGGCAATGCCTGCCAACGCTCGTCGAGCTTATCAAAATACCTATCCATATTTGCTCTTAATTTTTTCATAGCCTTACTATTTCTAATGTTATAGCTTGAAACGTTTAGGGCTATTTCCTGCCTTTTGC
>JAFDYU010000019.1 GCA_018267285.1 Bacteroidota bacterium
ACGTGCTCATCACGGTGAACCCCATTCCGGTGATCACCAACACAGGGCCACAATTACAAATAACGGTCTGCAGCGGCACAGCCTTGAACTTCACCCCGACCAGCACGGTGGGGGGCACGACTTATACCTGGACGAGCACGGTAGTGGGCCCGGTCACGGGCGTTAACGCGAGCGGCAGCGGTGCGGTCACGGATACCCCGGTGAACACTGGCAACACGGCAGGTACGGTGACGTACCACATCACGCCCACGGCAGGCACGTGTAGCGGCACGGCCAGGGACTATGTGGTCACGGTGAGCCCGGTGCCTGACGCCTCGGCCAGCGACCAGCCGATCTGCAGCGGTAGCACTACGAATGTAGCAATCACGAACCCGAACGCGGTGGCGGGGACGACCTTCAGCTGGGTGGTGCAGGGTAGCAGCAACGTGACCGGGGCGGGTGCGGGGAGCGGAGCCACGATCAGCCAGGTGCTGACGAGCACGGACGGGACCACTGCGGGCACAGTTACGTATCGTATCACGCCCACGGCCAACGGGTGCAGCGGGCCCTTCGTGGACGTCACCGTCACGGTGAACCCAGTACCGGTGATCACGGACACGGCACCGCAGCTGCAGGCCACCGTCTGCAGCGGCACGGCCCTGAACTTCACCCCGGCCAGCACGGTAGGGGGCACGACTTATACCTGGACGAGCACGGTGGTGGGGCCAGTCGCGGGCGTTAGCGCGGGCGGCAGCGGTGCGGTCACGGACACCCCGGTGAACACGGGCAGCACGGCAGGGACGGTGACGTACCACATCAAGCCCACGGTGGGCACGTGCAACGGAGCGGTGAAAGATTATACCGTGACGGTTGAACCTGTGCCATCTGCAAACGGAACAAATAGTACAATCTGTTCAGGATCAAATGCGGTTATTGCTATTGATCCATCCCCACAAAACGTTGCAGGAACTACGTTCGCCTGGACTGCTACTTCATCTGCCAATACATTAGGAGCTACCAGTGGTAATGGTTCTACAATAAACCAAGTCCTGACATTAACCAATTATTCTGTTGGTACTACTACCTACAGTATTACACCTACGGCTAATAATTGCAATGGCCCAGTTAAAAATATAGTTGTAACCGTTAATCCGATAGCCACGGTAAATGCAGGTGTTGATTACGCAGTTTGCGAACCTTCAACCATCGCTCTGTCGGGTACGATCGGTGGTGCAGCCAGCACCGGTACTTGGCAAATTGTTTCGGGTAATGGATCAATTTCTTCCAGTACAGTGTCCGGCACAATTGTTACAGCAACGTATACAGTTGTAGGATCGGATATTGCAACAACTGCAGTTTTCCGATTGATTACAAATGATCCGGATGGACTAGGAATAGGTTGTATCCCTGTTTCTGATGATTTGAATGTTTCAATCAACAGGGCAGCCACAGTAAGCCTTCCTTCTGATTACACGGTCTGCGAACCCACCACCATCCCGCTCACGGGTACGATTGGAGGAAGTGCCAGTTCAGGATTGTGGAGTATCGTATCAGGAAATGGAATTTTATCAGCTACAAATGTTTCAGGAAATACAGTTACCGCTTCTTATCAGGTTGATCCGTCAGATATTTCTACTGTGGTTAAATTTAGATTAACCACAAACGACTCCGATGGCTCCGGCCCATGCACTTCCGTAAGTGCAGATATTAATGTTACCATCAACCGGGCAGCCAAAGTATTTGCTCCCGCCAGCATTTCTGTTTGTCAGGACACCACCAGTGTTGTTTTAGGAGGGAGTATTGGTGGCTCAACCAGCACAACAGTATGGTCGAATGGCATAGGTGCATCGGGTACATACAGTAATGTGAATGATCCGAATGCATCGTACATCCCCGCACCATCAGAATTAAACAGAACTGTTTCGTTAACAATTCCTTTGATCTTGACCGCCTTGGATCCGGACGGTGCAGGGCCATGTGTTGCCGTAAGCACACAAACAAATCTGACGATCAACCCTTTGCCATCGCCTATTAATTTTACAGGGCTTCCACAAAACGGAACACCGCCTTTCACCTTTAATAACATTGCTCCGTATCCGTTACAAGGAACTAAGATCGGAGGACTTTTCACCGTTAAACCCGATTCATCTCATGTAGGTAATACTACCGCAAGCCCGGGTGGAGACGTGTCGTCTTTCGATCCAAGTATTGCAACTATCGGATTGAACACCATCACCTACAGTTATACCGATTTGAATGGTTGTTCGAATAGCAATTCGCAAAATATTTTAGTCTATCCGGTTACGAGTGCTGAGTATTATCTCGATAACACAAAATCGAGGATCAATACGTTTGGTGATTTTGAAGTATGCGCCAATCAGGGGAAGGTACTTATTACAGGCAGCCCGCTTCCAAGCCAGGGAAAATCAGGTAGCACGTTTACTAAATTCAAAGGAATTGTGGCTCGTCCCGGTGGGCCTATTGCACCGGTACAGGTAGATCCGGGTGATGGAGATAAATGGTACTTACTAACGGATGGCCTGGCATCGGATTATTACGCCATTCAATACGATTATGAAGATCCGCTCGGTGGTCAGACCTCGAGAATACATACCGTGCATATTTTTGCAGCTCCACAGCCAAAGATCATATTACCCGACACTACTTGTGTAGTTGGGTTTGTTCAACTCAAAGGAGATACTACTCCCGTAGCCACACCATTCCCCACTTATGTTAATCGTTGGAGTTGGCAGTTAGCAGATGCAGGGAACAGCTTGATGCAAAACCCTTCTATTAAATTCCCTACACCGGGGCCTAAAACCATTACGCTTACGGTGTCTACCAAAGATCAGTTTTGTACAACAGATACAACCGTGTTGCTTAATGTGGGAGACTTCCCTAAGCCCGATTTTGGATGGCAGGCAATTTGTACTTTCGACAAGACCACATTTGTAGATAAAACTAATTTTAAAACAGGTAAAGATTCGGTTAGCAGGTACGACTGGCACTTTGGCGATGGCATTGTAATATCCGGAGCAAAAGATTCTACTATTGTAGGCAATCTCACCACAGACAGCACCTACAGTACCCCTAAACATATTTATCCTGGGCCAAATAACTACAATGTGACTATGAGAGTGTACACCCGTGCGGGCTGTTCTGACTCGGTGACCAAAACCATCTTTATTTTACCGACCCAAAATACTATTAGTGTGTCTGCAACATCTGCTTATACTCAAAACTTTAATTCAAGTGATGGTGGTTGGAAATTTGAGTCGCTGAATACCGGAAGACCACTGGCAAGCAGTTGGGAGTGGGAACAAAATGCACCAACCGGAAAATATATTAATACTGGTACAGGCGTGTGGTGGACCGGATTGAAGAATACAACTTATGATAGTGCCGAATCATCTGCAATCAACGGGCCTTGTTTCAATCTATCACAATTGAATAGACCCATGATTTCGCTCGATTATTGGGTGAATACACCTAAGTCTAATAATGATGGCGCTGCTCTACAATATTCAACCGATGGAGGTGGGTCGTGGGTGAATATCGGTAGACCTCTACAGGGCATTAACTGGTATTCGCCCGCATTGATTGTGTCTAACCCGGGCAATCAACCGGTAGGCTTTGGGCCTTATGGTTGGTCGGGACCTACTCAGGCAAAATGGCTGAGGGGCAGTTTTAGTTTAGACAGCATTCCGAAATCAAGTCGCAAACAGGTACGTATACGCATTGCTTTTGCAGGCGATGCAAGTAAGAATATTGACGACACCTACAATGGTTTTGCGTTTGATAATGTTTTTGTGGGCAACAAAACAAGGAATGTACTCATCGAGCATTTTACCAATGCAACTTTGCCGATCAGCCGAAGTGCAGATTTGTATTTTGATAGCCTGTACCGAATACAAACCAAATTTAGAAACGACAGTTCTGATTTTTACGATCTCCAGTATCATGTACGTTTCCCTCAGCCCGATGTTTTTGCCGATGAAAGCAACAACGATCCTTCGGCCAGAGCACTCTACTTTGGAGTTCAGACGGTGCCCTACTCGGTGATGGATGGTCTTCCAAATTTCAGCAACAGCGATTATTCAAAAATAAATCAGGTAGAAATTGACAGAAGGGCTTTGTCTGCGCCTCAATTATTGATTACGAATAAGGCCGGCAAGATGGGCGCAATCGATACTTTAAACTCGAAAGGAAATTATTCAAGCAGATCCATCAGCATCAGTTTCAAGGTGGCGGCCGATAGTTTGATCAACTACCCGTTATTGGGCCAAGCAGTTTTGGTTCAAGACCTTATCATGGATAGCGGCAGTCCATACCCGTATAGAAATGTGGTGCGTAAACTGCTATTTGGTAGTGGAGGAATTGTGAAGAACGACCTGTTGCAACCCGGTGACACAACAAGCTTCACTAAAGAATCTATTCCCATTGAGATCTCAGTTAAAGCTAATGACACGAGTAAATTTTATGTGATAGCCTTCGTGCAGAATTTTACCACCAAAGAAATTTTGCAAAGTGCAATAATGAGGGTCAACCCGAAGAAAGGAAAAATTATTACAGCAATAGACCCATCGGTTGCTTCGTTGGATGACCTGCAGCTTTATCCTAACCCGGCAAGCGGTAAATTCAATTTGAGTTTGCCCGGTGAGTTTCCGGCAGGAAGTATATGGAAGATTTCCGACCAGCGAGGTATCAACGTGTTGGGCGGTAATTTTATAGATGCCGTGAGAGGAGTAAAAACAATAGATGTTTCCGGCTTGATTAACGGAGTGTACATTGTTGCCGTTGCTGCACCGGGTACGGTACCCGTCTATCGAAAGTTGATTGTGTTAAACTAAACTATTTCTTTCAGTTCGAGCAAAGCTTGCGAGAGGCTGGCGCAAAGGAGTTGCGTGTACGTACCGATCTGCTTTGTGGGTTTATTCTGCTTGGCCAATTCTTCCAATACCAACGCCTGCTCGCGCGCAGTGTGCAAGCCCATAAGCGTAAGCGAAGGTTTTAACTTGTGCACCGCTCGGGCAAGCGCTTGCCAATCTTTTATATTATAATAATTGGTGATCTCATCAATGCTTTTGGGCAAAGACTCTACAAAGGCAGACAACATTTCGTCAATAAACTTTTTGTTGTTGTTCGACATTTTTTGCAGATACGAAAGGTCAATGGTTTTGGATTGCTCTATTTTTCGCTGCTCATTTTTTTTGTAATGCGATAGTTTATTGTACAAATCTTCGGGGGTGAACGGCTTGGAGATGCAATCGTTCATTCCGTGTGCAAGGCATTGCTCGATTGTAGCCCGCGTAGCATTTGCGGTAAGGGCAATGATGGGTAAATTTTTTTTAGATGACTCTAACCCACGAATGGCTTTGGTAGCCTCAAAACCATCCATAACCGGCATCTGGATGTCCATTAAAATTATATCGTACAATTCGTTTTTTATTTTTTCAAAGGCAACGTACCCGTTCTCTGCCATGTCTATTTTGCAATCCCAGATTTTCAGGATGCTGCTTGCGTACAGCCGGTTCACATCATTGTCTTCAACCAGCAACACCGACAAATCCTTTAATGATTTTTTTAAGAAAGATGAATCCTTGACTAAGTTGCCACGGATATTTGCTTTGCTGCCCAGTTGGTAGGGTATTGTAAAACTGAAGGTAGATCCTAACCCCTCTTTACTAACAACATGAATGGAACCGTTTTGCAATTCGATCAGTTGCCTCACAATTGTTAAACCCAATCCGGTTCCTCCGTATTTTCTGGTTACGCTGGCATCTGCCTGGCTAAAGCTTTCAAAAATAGTTTGGAGTTTATCTTTCGGTATGCCGATGCCCGTATCGCGCACTTCAAATTCGAGTAAATATTTTTTGGCTTCTTTTTTCTTCACATAACAGTTAACCGAAATATAACCGCTGTTGGTAAATTTCAGGGCGTTGTTAATCAGGTTTAATAATATCTGATTTAACCGAACCGGGTCGCCAATGAAAATTTTATTGGCATCTTCGTGCAAGTGATAGCGTAAGTCAATTTTTTTTTCGTTTGCCTGTAGTAAAAAAATATTGATTAGCGAATGAAGCAAATCATTCATGTTAAAACCGATCTGTTCAAATTTCAACTTGCCCGATTCGATGGAGGCCAAATCCAGAATATCGTTGATGATTACTTTTAAATTATCGGCTGCACTTTGAATGGCACTCAGGTAGGTGGATTGCCCACTAACGTTTTGGTTGCTGCTGAGCAACGAGGCTAAGCCGGCAATGCCGTTGATGGGTGTGCGGATTTCGTGGCTGATGTTGGCCAGGAATAACTCCTTGGCTTTTTGTGCACGCAACAATTCTTCGGCATCTTTTTTTCGCTGGGCAATATCGCGGCAATCGAGGATTAAACCTTTAATTTTTTCAGAATGAAACAAGTTGATGGAATTGAATTCCAAATATTTATACGATTTGTCTTTGCATAAAAACTGAAACTCGATGGATTCATTAAACCGTTTTTTTGTGCTGGCCAAATAGGCTTTTTTAAAATCGACTAACGTTTCGGGAAGGATGAAATCAAAGAAATTTTTACTTACCAAAGTATTGCTTCCGTAGCCCAGCGTTTCTTTTACTGAATTATTATGGTAAAGAATCTGCCCTTCGTAATCTACAATGAAAATGAGGTCGGAGCCATCTTCCACAACCGCTTTGTAAAAGCCGCCCTGCTTTACATAGTTCCGTAAGGTTTGCATAGAGTCAGATTCCGGATTGTTCCATTTCTTTGAGGTATCGGTAAATAGATGATTTACCAATGTTGAGCCTTCGGGCCACATCGAGCACGTTGTTGTCGTATTTATTCAGGTAATTCCGAATGATGTGGTAGGTGTATTCCTCCAGGGTCATTTCTTTCAGCATCATGGCTCCGTCTTTCACGGCACTTTGAAAATTGATGTGCTGATCCTGAACTTCGTTTTCATCGGCCATCACGGCAGCCAAATCGATCACAGATTTCAGCTCGCGCACATTTCCAGGGAAGGGATGGTTTAGTAACTTATTTTGTGCTTCCGCGCTGATCTTAAATTTGGGCATTTGATTTTCTTTGCTGAACTGGTCGAGGAAGTAGCGCGCCAACAAAATAACGTCTTGCCCTCTGTCTCGCAATGGGGGCAGGTTGATGGGCAAGCCGAGCAACCGGTAGTACAAGTCTTCGCGGAATTTCCCTGCCTTTGTTTCTTCCGCCAGATTTTTATGAGTAGCCACGATCACGCGCACATCCAGTTTTACAACCTGGTTACTACCAATGCGGGTTATTTCTTTTTCCTGCAACACCCGCAGCAATTTAGCCTGTAGGTTTAAATCCATTTCTCCAATCTCATCAAGGAAAATAGTGCCTCCTTCGGCTTCTTCAAATTTTCCGATCCTTCGGTTGATTGCTCCGGTGAAGGCGCCTTTTTCATGGCCAAACAATTCGCTCTCAATCAGATCGCGGGGTACGGCAGCAATATTAACCGCTATGAAAGGTTTGTTTTTTCTTTTCGAATTGTAGTGTGCGGCTTTTGCTACAAGTTCTTTACCGGTGCCGGTCTCTCCGGTAATGGAAACTGTGATTTGTGTTTTAACCGCCTTTTCCAGCAGGCTAAATACTTTTTTTATTGCAGGGCTGTTGCCGATAATGCTTTTTTCAAATTCGTATTTGGCAGAGATCTCTTCTTTCAGGCGTCCGATTTCCCGGATGAGGGAGGATTTGTTTCGAGCGTTTTTTATGGCGTTTAAAATCCTGTCTTTGGCTTCTTCGTCTTTTGCGATATAATCGAAAGCGCCCAGTTTGAGCAACTCCACAGCAGTGCCTATTTTTTCTTGTGCCGAAATCACAATCACGCTGATGTCGGGATCGAATTCGCGAATAGCCTGCAACACTTTTTCACCGGTTAAATCCGGAAGGGAATAATCCAGTGTGATTACCGATGGTTTTTTGTGAAGGGCACTGATCAAGTCTTTGCCGGTGGTAAAAAAATCGGTTTCAAAATCAGGGTCCAGGCTCAACACGTATTGAAGAAATTTTGTGTAGGCGGGGTCGTCTTCTACTACAAAAATCCGAATGGGGTCTTTTTCGTACATGGGTAAGTTAGAGGATCGGGTATGCTGTTTTTTTAGAGGCTAAAGTTTTAAAATTTACAGTAAATAAATCACTTTTACGGAATAAATTTTCAGGCTATGATTGCCCAGCTTAATTCGCTTTCGGCCGAGGAGCAGGAGTTTATGTATAAGGCCCCCATTTTGGTGTGTATCCTGATTGCAGGTGCCGATGGCGATATCGACCGCAGCGAAATCAAGGAAGCTATTGCGCACGCCAAAAAGAAGCAGCAAAATGCCACCGATGGCATGATGGAACTCTATCGCGAAATCGGGGAAGATTTTGAAGACAAACTGAAAGTTTTATTGCAAAGCTATCCGATGGCAGCATTGCAACGCAACCCCATAATTGAAGATGAACTCGCTCGTTTAAATGAAATCTTGCCGAAGCTCAATAATTTGTTTTCCGGCAATTATTATCAAAGCCTGTGCGATCTTGCCCTGAAAGTAGCCAAGTCATCGGGTGGATGGTTTGGTATGAAATCCATTGGTGAAGCCGAAGCCCGTTATGTAAAACTGCCCATGATAAATAATCCTGCGGCCAACGGATGAGCCGCGATCATCAGTTTTTCGGAAGTTCCGTAGTGCCCTTCCGGTTGGTCTTTTTAATGTGGCTTTCGTTTAGCATTGAATTTTATTCCGGAATCGACTTGGGTTTTCTGGGAATCTTACCGAGAACCTTCCGGGGGCTGCTCGGAATTTTTTTTGCACCCATGGTGCACGGTAATTTAATTCATTTAGTATCCAACACATTTCCGTTGCTTTTTTTGGGAACGCTCCTGTATTTTTTTTACGAGCGTATTGCCGGTATTGTTTTTTTTAATTGCTATTTCATCACCAACTGTTTAATCTGGTTGCTCAGCCCCAGGATTTCTTACCACATCGGTGCCAGCGGCTTGATATACGGCATTGGCGTATTTTTGATTTTGTACGGATTGCTGCGCCAGGATTTTTTGTCGCTTGTCATTTCCCTCGTCATTATTTTGGTTTACGGAAGCGCATTTCTCTACGGAGTTTTTCCCACAGACCCGCGCATTTCGTGGGAGGCTCATTTGTTTGGTGCATTGACCGGTGCGGCAACAGCTATTACCTTAGCGCGTAAAAAAAGGATACGCTGATGGATACTGAGGCCAAGAAAATCCTTGATAAACTAAAAGCCGGTAAATACGACCCCGTTTACTTGTTGCAAGGAGAAGAAACATTTTATATCGACCTGATTGCCGATTATATTGAAACACATGCGTTAACCGAATCTGAAAAAGGCTTTAATCAGGTGGTTGTGTACGGAAAAGATGCTGCAGTGGCCACAATACTTACACACGCTCGAAGATTCCCCATGATGGCCGAACGACAGGTGGTAGTGGTGCGCGAGGCACAGGATATACCGGACTTAAACAAAGAGCCCGGCTCAAAACTGTTGCTCGAATACCTGGCAAAGCCATCGCCCACAACGGTTTTGGTGCTCTGCCACAAACACAAAACGCTGGACAAACGGAAAGAGCTCGGAAAAAAAGCAGAACAATTAGCCACCTCGGCCTCGTTTAAAAAAACACCCGACTATCAATTGGTTGATTTTGTGTTGGAGTATGTTAAAGAAAAAAAACATTCTATCAACGAAGATGCCGCCCGCATATTGGCCGAATACGTTGGCAACGATCTAAACAGGCTGGTGAATGAAATCGATAAAGTGTTGATTGGCCGCGAAGCCGAAGGAGCGATCACCGCAACTCAGGTGATGGCCAACGTGGGCATCAGCCGCGAGTATAATATTTTTGAGTTGCAGCGGGCACTCGTCCATAAAGACTGGATGCAGGCCGCAAAAATTTCGAATTATTTTGAGGCCAACCCCAAAAAAAATCCGGCCATACCCACGGTTGCGTTTTTGTATTCATTTTTCAGTAAAGTGTTGGCAGCCCATGGCGCTGGCGATCGGTCTCCTCAAGGGCTGGTATCTGCATTGAAGATCAGCCCGTATGCCGCCAAAGACTATGCGGCTGCCGTGCAACGATACAGCAAAGAGAAAGCTCTTGAAAACATCTCCTTGTTGCGGCAAACCGATTTAAAATTGAAGGGCGTAAATTCCGGAAACGAAAGCGAAGGCCAGATTTTAAAAGAACTGGTGTTTAAGCTGATGATATGATTGTTTGAAAATTTTTTGTTGTGTTTTGCTGCCTGTTAGCTTGCTGAATTTGCCTTGTCTCCAAAAACTATTTTTGCGCACCTGCTCAACGCCAACCTGATGACCGTGGAAGAAGTGGCCGAGATGAGGAAACTGGAGATGGGCTAAAGGATATGCAGCATAGGGGAGATCACGCACATATTTTCACACCTTTAATTATGAAGAAAACTAAAGCTTACGTATTTGTCTTGTTGCTGGCTTTACAGCTTTTCTTCTTTGGCTGCAAATACGACTACCTAATTACTCCATCCAGCAATATCATTCTGCACGATAAATCGCTAGATGTTATTAGAGTGAATGTACAAGGCAAATGGAAGTTGTTGTACGCACAAGGGGGACTTTCTTGGGGAACTTACCCAGCTAAATATAATGCATTTATGGATATTGCTGGAGACCATATTGTTGCAGGCAATGATTCGCTGGGGGTTACCGTTGACACCTCAATTGTGTGGAAAAAAGAATTGTACAACCCTCCTAGCGAATATACTTACTTGATGGGTACCCCTGGACCACCGGGGTATCCCGGTGGACTTATTTACAAAGTTGTAGATCGTATTAAAAATGACACGTTGATTATAATTGATGACGCTTTTGATGGTTACTACTATTATTATCTAAAAACCAAACAACCCTAAACATGAAAAAACCAAACTATGCTCTGTTTATACTATGTTGTGCTTGTGCCATTTCTTATCAAACTCACAACAAAGTGATGCAATAGAAATCCAGCGAAACAAAAATCACCAAATGTAAAAGCAAAAAAATACAAATGGGAAGATGTTAAAAATCGCAATGAGAAATAAAATATTGATAGTTGTCTGTGCTATTTGCCTGGAATACCCCATGTCTTATGGTCAAAGTAGTTTAACCGTATCAACCCCAACGATATTTAGCAAAGTTTCTGTGCCAAACAATTGGAGTCCTAATACTGCTGTTAATAGGATAAATCAATTTAAAGGAAATGCTATAGGAACAGGGATTATTTTGAATTATTCTTTTCGCCCCCCTATTATTTTCAAAAACAAATACAAGAACGTTGAGTTGAGCATTGGACTGGGATACTTCAGTCAACGTTTTAATATAATTCGATATTTTAATTATAATTCTCCGATCTACATTGTTTATTCAACAAATCACTACTCTTATGAAAGCTGGCAAGTATCTGTTGGATTGAATTACAATTACCCAATAGGGAAAAAGTATTTTCTGAGTTGTGGAGCAACATACACGTATCTTCAATCATTTCAGCAAGACTATACCCCTAACAGTGGAGATCCTACACAAATCAATAGAAATAATATTGATTTTGGCAAAATGATTCTGTTGTCTCTTGGGGTTAAAAGAAAAATTCAGGAGAAAATTGCAATCGGATTTAATTTGCTTATCCCGCACCTGAGTTGGCGGAATGATGAAATTTTTAAGGATGACCCGTCAAAATTTTTTCACCCAAGTTTTAGTTTGGGTGGCTCTATAAATGTGTCTTATCTTCTTAAAAAAAATATTTCAACGACAAATAAATAAAATTCTATGAAATCTCTTTTGTGTTCCATGATACTGGCTGTGCTTGCTGCGTTTGCTAACGCACAAGTAAAAACAAACTTTAACAACAATGACCAAATTGATGAAAGGGTAAATTTTTAAAACCATTGTGGGCAGACCTGATGACCATGGAAGAAGTAGCCGAGATGAGGAAGTTGAATGTTTGAACGAAATCAATGATCGTTATGAAAACAACAAACCAAAATCAAAACTACCAGCTCGGGCTGCTGCACTTTGCGCACCTGCTGGTGACCGTAGATGGCTTCGTTGACAACCGCGAGAAAGACGCGATGAAAAAACTGATGAGACTAAAGGAGATATCATGAATTCATATTAAGAAAATTCTCATTGCCTTATGAAGTATTGTCTCACAACTATTGTTATTTGCTTGATCGGATGCTCGACATTGACAGGCCAAAATCTTAGTAAAAAGACAGCATTATTTTTGGTGGCAGGGCCTACCTATTTGGATATTCGCGGAGCAAAATACTCAAGCTTTTTCGTACAAAAGGGCAAAGAAAAGTTAGGGTATACTTTGGGACTGGGTTTAGTGCACCATTTAGGGAAACGTGTCTTTTTGAACTCGCGCCTGCTACTGGAAAGGAAAAGGTTTGGAGTTGATTATGTACATTATAGTAACACAAATATGCTTATTGGGTGGTCGAAACAGGATTTCTCTAAATACTATATGACAATTTGCATCATTCCGCAATTTGTAATTAGAAAAAATTTTAATGCAGGTGTGGGTTTTTACATAAGCAAATTTGTGAAATCTACAGTGGATGTTCAAACCTACAATCTTGTTGTTTTCGGCTCTCACCTTAGCGAGTCAAGTCAATATGATAATGGTTTTTCTTTTACAGCTGGGTACACCGTGCCTTTCAAACATCTACTCTTCACGGTTCAACTCACAGATAATTATGGGCTTCAAAATGTTTTCCCTTCAACAGCAGCTGACCCATGGTACTTTAATTCGTACTCAATTCTGTTAGGTTTAAGTTATAAAAAAAATAAATGACTCATGAAAACGAAAATACTTTGCGAGGTGCTGCGCAAAACAGATTGTGATCATGAGGTAGATAAAACAAACCAAAATCAAAACTACCAGCTCGGGCTGCTGCACTTTGCGCACCTGCTCAACGACCGTTGAAGAAGTTGCCGAGATGAGGAAGTTGAGATATAACAGATGACAAACTATAAAATGGAAAGGGTTCTTTTTAGTCTATGCGTAGTGCTTTCATTCATCGCTCATGGGCAAAGCAGTCTGTCTATTTCCACACCCATGATTTGGAGCACTGCTAAAGTGAAAGACAATTGGACACCAACTACTGCCCCTTACTACAAAGAATATTTAACGGGCACCGCTTTAGGATCAGGGATAAACTTAAAATACTTTATTAAGCCAAAATTTATTTTAAAAGGTAAGGCTAAACACTTCAATATAAATGTAGGATTGGGGTATTTCAAACAAAAATTTGATATAAGCCGACCTTTTGATTATGCTTCTTTCGTCCAAATAATATACCGAACATCAGGTTACTCTTACCAGTGTTGGAATTGGTCTGTTGGCTTGAAGTACAGCTATCCAATAAATGCAAAGTATGAGCTTACCGCTGATTTATCGTACCAACAATTCAGGTCATTTCAGCAAGACTATGCACCCACATCAGGTGATCCTATTCAAACAAATAGATTCAGTATTGATTTTGCCAAAATAGTCACCTTGACATTAGGTGTTGAAAGAAAACTTGGAAAGTATTTTTCTGTAAGTTTTAATTTGCTTTTACCAGCTATTTCGTGGCGTAATGACAGAATTTTCAGGGATGATCCTTCAACTTATTATCACCCCAGTTTCAGTTTCGGCAATTCTTTTTCATTGATTTATCGCTTTAGGACAAAAAATATTTAAATCGATTTGAAAAGGAATAAATTGTAAGTCTCATTTGTCTTATTTTTCGAATGTTACGCAGCTATAGTTTGGCTGTCAGGTAAGTTTATCGACACCTGACTTCAATGCTCAAAAACGCCTTTCGACTCGCTCTTCGAAGGAGTTCTCTTAGACAGGCTGACAATGTTTTGAGCGGTTGCATAACATCAGTTATTTTTTTAGTAGCTTTGAGTCCATGCTGTTCGTGCCTACTGAATATTTTTTGCATGGTATTATTTTTTAAACTGAAGACCGCAATAAAATCCGTGAAGAAAAGTTTTAAAGAGAAACTTGGGATGAGAAGTTTTTGTGTTCTCCTGTCGGTAATTTCCATAAATCTTTTTGCCCAAGATGTGCTCTTGCAACAGAAAGCTGCGAGGTTGTATCAAACCGCAGTTGATCTGATGGCGCAAAACCAATTTGGTGCAGCCCGCGAAAACCTCAATCAATATTTAACCATCAGCTCTGCTTCAAGCACCCGGCAAGATGCCGAGTACTACCGGGCCATCTGTTCGCTCAACCTGTACCATGCCGATGCCGAAAAGCAAATCCGCGAGTTTATCGATCGTTACCCGGCAAACCCCAAAGCATCTTTGGCCTATGCCGAGCTGGCCAATTTTTTTTACAACGAGAAAAATTACAAAAAAGCAGTATCGTATTATGCCAAGTCAGATTTTAGTGCCTTAACCCCGTTGCAACAAAATACCGCCCACTTCCGGTGGGGCTACAGTTTGTTCAGCCAAAAGATATTGAAAGATGCCTTAGATCAGTTCAATTTTGTTAAGGCGCAAGGAGGGCAATACGGACCAGCATCGAGTTATTATGCAGGCTTTGTTGAATACAGCCAAGCCGATTATGCCAACGCGCTCACCGATTTAAAACGTGCCGAGCAAGCCGAAGCCTATGCGTCCATTGTACCTTATCTAATTGCCAATGTGTATTACAAGCAAAACGATTATGACGCATTGCTGGCTTATGTAAAGTCGATCAGTTCTAAAACAGACTTAACCAATGCCGATGAAATTGCCCTGCTTTCGGCCGAGGCAAGCTATAAAAAAGGAGACTTTAAGAATGCCTTGCAAGGTTACGATAACTATTTGGCCGGCAAAGAATCGACCGCAAGTAAAAGTGTTCTGCTCCGGGCCGGTTATTCTGCTTATGTGTTGAACGATGACAAGAAAGCCTTGGATTACTTAAAAAATTCTTTTGCCGATGTAGATTCCGTAGGCTTTTATTCATCGTATTACCTCGGCCTGATTTACTTGAAAAACGGGCAGAAGCCGATGGCACAAAGTGCATTTGATATTGCCCGTAAGTACACGCCCGATCAAACGCTGGTGGAAGAATCCTCTTTTCAATACGCCAAAGTATCGTATGAAATCGGTCAGCCGGATAAAGCGATCGCGGAATTTGAACGTAATCTTAAAAGTTTTCCGGCTGGTGTTCACGTCAACGAAATCAAAGAGCTCCTTTCGCAAGCCTATGTAAATGCAAATAATTACAATAAAGCAATTGACTATATCGAATCGTTGCCCACGCGCGCACCGGCCGTAGTGCGGGCGTATCAAAAAGCAACCATGCTCAAAGGAATGGATTTGTTCAACCAGGAGAATTACGATCAGGCGATCCTATATTTCGAAAAATCTTTAGAGCATCCCATAGAAAAAAGTTATGTGGCCGAGGCAGCATTTTGGAATGGGGAAGCTTACTCTCTAAAACGAAAATACGATGATGCGGCTCAGAATTATTTAAAAATAATTGAAGAAGGAGAGGAGAACCCCGCACTCCTTTTAAAAGCAAGGTATGGACTTGGGTATGCGTATTTTAATGTAGAGAAATACAACAATGCTCTTTTTAGTTTTCGCGAATTTGTACTGAAGTCGCCACACGGGCAGCCTAACCTGGCCGATGCCACCCTGCGACTGGCCGATTGTTATTATGTTTCCAAATCGTACAGCGAGGGATTGACCTACTACCGAAAAGCCATGTCCTTTAATTCTGCCGATAATGACTATGCACATTTTCAGGCAGGAAATATCCTTGGTGTGCTCGGTAAATATGGCGAGGCAAAAAATGAATTAGAGCAAGTTATCAAAAACTATTCTTCGTCTCGGTTTACAGATCAGGCGCGGTTTCAGTTGGCACAATTGGAATTTGAACAAGGGCACTATGCCGAAGCCAAAGACGGCTATTCTGCTTTAATTGCCTCAAGCCCTTCGTCTCCGTTTACCCCCGTTTCGTATGTGCGCAGGGCAGCATCGTATTTCAATTTAAAAGAGTACAACAAAACAGCCAGCGATTACATTACTGTAATTGAACATTATCCCAATCATCCTGCGGCCAAAGATGTGCTGTTGCCGTTGCAGGAGGCACTTAATCTGGCAAATCGCTCGGATGAGTTCGAAAAATATTTGGCGATGTACAAACAAATAAACCCCGATGCGAAGGGAATTGAATCTGTTGAGTTTGAAGCAGCCAAGAATCTTTTCTTTAATCAACAATATCAGAATGCTATCAAAAATTTTGATGCCTATGCTCTGGCATATCCTCAGAGTACTCATTTAGCAGAAGCAAAGTACTATCAAGCCGAATCGTATTATCGTTTAAAAGAAACGGAAAAGGCTTTGCCGTTGTACTATGCCCTCGATGTGGACACAACCTTTTCATTGTCGGCTAAAGTTACCGCACGGATTGCTGAGCTTGAATTCAAACAAAAGCATTTTGAAAAAGCAATTCCTTACTATCAATTACAAGCCCGAGAAGCATCGAACAAAAAAGAACAGTTTAATGCCTGGAACGGTTTGATGGAGTCGTACTATGCACTGTCGAAATACGACTCGGTTCAGAAATACGCTCAGTTGATTTTAGAGAAAGGAAGTGTAAACGCAGGCGCACAAAACAAAGCATCCTTGTTTATAGGCAAAGCGGCTATGGGCAAGGGCGACTATGAAACCGCTAAAGATGAATTTTTGGCAACCATCAACACAGCTCAAGATGAAAACGGAGCGGAAGCCAAATATCATTTGGCGGAAATTTTTTACAATACAAAAGACTATAAGCAGTGTTACGAAACATTGCTGGGTCTTAATTCTGATTTTTCATCGTACACCGAATGGGTTGGTAAATCGTATTTGCTGATAGCCGAATACTTTCTTGCGATAAATGATTCGTATCAGGCCAAGGCAACCTTGCAATCGCTGGTAGATAATTTTCCATTGGATGAGATTAAAAATCAGGCCACTGCTAAGCTGAAGGAAATCGAAGAAAAAGAATTGAAACAACAGCCTGTAAAATCGGATACAACAGACAAGAATTAATAATGAAGGAAAGAAACAGATACGATTTGGTTTTTAGGGTTACAGTTCACACCATGAACAGGAAACTTCAGGCTTTGTTTGTTGGTGTATTTGTTTTGTTTTTATTGAACACGGCCCAAGCCCAAGACGATGAAGGCGAAATTCAGAAAGTAGAAATCGAGATTATTAAAAATAAACAAGTGTCGGTTCCTAAAGCCAGTCGTAATTTTGAAAAAATTCCACCCCGTGCAGCCGAACCCATAAAACCCGAGATCACGTATCAATATAAAAACTTACCATTTCACGTACCCGATTTCAATCCGGCCATCCGCCCCTTGCGGTTGAAGGCCGAACCGCTTTCAAAGATTTATAGCAATTACATAAGCGCAGGATTTGGCAATTATTCGTCACCCTATGCCGAGGCGTACATCACCAACAAACGAAGCAAAAATAAATATTACGGTGCCAAATTTTTTCACCGCAGTTTTATGAACGGCCCCGTTGATGCCGATAACTCGGCCAGTGGAAATACCGAGTTGAGGTTGTTCGGAAAAGCCATGAGTGAAAAGGTAGCTTTAGATGGTTTTGTAAACTATGAAAATACCACTACTCATTTTTACGGTTATCGGCCTGGACAAGATGTATCGGCAAGTTCTATCCGGCAATCGTACAACATCGTAAGCGCGGGCAGTAAATTGGAGAACGCCAAAACTTCCGATTTGTCGTATCAGCTGGTGGCAGGCTACAGTTACCTGAGCGACCATTTCGCGGCCAGCGAAAGCGAAATTAATTTGAATTGGGCAAGTGCCTATAAAATTTCAAAAAAGAATAGAATCGTTATCAATTCCGATTATTTTTTAATAGATCGAAAAGATTCGATGGTGCCTTCGCATACGCGGCAAATCTTTAAAGTGAAACCCGCGTTTGAATTTTCTTCAATCGATAAACTCACCGTTTTAGTGGGCGCAAATATGACGTACGAAAATGATACCATCGGCAATCAAAATAAAATTCACGTGTACCCAAATATAAAAGCAGACTATAGTGTGTCTCCGTCCGTCAATGTGTACGCTGGCCTCACGGGCGATATCGATAAAGTTTCCCTTCACTCGCTATCGCGGGAAAACGTATGGATTAATTCGAACATAGCTATTTTTAATACAAACCGTGCGCTCGAATTTTTTGGGGGACTGCAGGGCAAGATCAGTAGTAAAGTTTATGCCGGAGCGGGCCTGTCTGTATCAACTTTAAAGAATTTTTATTACTACCAAAGTGATACGGGAGCAACACAACGGGCAAAATTTAACACCGCGTACGACAATGGCAATACCGTGCGAACACAATTTTTTGGCGAACTTGGTTATTCGGGCAAAACTTTTAAAATTAATTCGCGAATAGATTACTGGGCTTATTCCTCATCCATTGCAAATCAAATTGCGAGCCTTTATTTACTCGGTAAAACTTTTGCAAGCGGTGCTTTGCAGAGGCCGAGCTATCGTTATTCCATCAATTCGTCTTACAATATATACGACAAGCTGCTGCTGCAAGTAGATTTTATTGCACAAGGCGGAATAAAAGCGCTGGATAGGGAGACGAAGAGCCTCACCTCGCTTAAGGCTGCCCTTGATTTGAATGCAAAAGTGAATTACTTTGTATCGAACCAGTTTTCTGTTTTCTTAAATTTTAACAACATTTTTGCCAGCAATTATCAGTTGTACTTGAATTACCCGGTGCGGGGATTCCAGGTGATGGGGGGGGCGAGCTGGAGTTTTTAATGAAATCATGAAAATTCTTTTATTTTTGTATAACATAAGTTAACCCTAACATCATGGCAGACGACACTAACGACAAAGAAAAGAACCAAGAAGAGGACAACTTTGGGTTGCCCGATTTAGAATATAAACCGCTCGATCAGTTGGATACCACCCAAACCGAGCAGGAGGCTTCAACCTCTCAAGAGGAACAAAATAGCAATCAACAAGCACAAGAATCCTCAGAGACATCCGTCTATTATGAAGAAGAGGAGGAGGGTGGATCAAAATCAGGCGTTGCTATTGCTATTATCGTTTTATTAATTCTTGGTGTTGGCGGTTTCTTCATTTACAAGTACGTGTGGGTACCCAAGCAAGAAAAAGCAAAGCTGGCGTTACTTGAAAAAGAACGAGTAGCCAAAGAAAAAATTAAAGCCGACAGCATTACTCGTGCAGAAGCCGAAAGGCTTAGACTTGAAGAAGAAGCAAAGAAAAATGCCAAACCTACAACAGGGGCAATTGATACCCTCTCACAACGTACCGGCCATTTCTATGTTATCATTGCGAGTGCCGTGGACGGTGACCTGGTGATGGATCGGGCAAAAAAATTAAGCGCAGCCGGCACAAGTTCAAGAATCATTAAACCTTATGGTAAATGGAAATTCTATCGCCTTGGAATTGGCGATTTTGATACGTTTGCCAACGCGCAAGCAAGTGCCGATGCCTCTAAAAGCGAGTATGGCGATGCGCTTTGGGTATTGAAGTACTGATCTCTAAATAATGATGGTAGGCTCTGAAGAAAAAAAAAATAAGCGCATTGCGTTTCTTGTTTCAGTAGGGCTTCACGCCTGCTTATTCCTTACTTTTTTCTTTTTGATTTCTTGGCGCGCCCCGTATCCGCCTGCTCCTGAATATGGTGTGGAATTGAATTTTGGCCTCGATGATCAGGGTGGAGGAGAGATTCAACCCGATGTACCGGTCGGCAATCCTCTGGGGGATGATGCAGAAAAAGAATTGAAGTCTTCCGAAGAAACAACAACAACACCAGACTTAACAGATGAGAAGATTCAAAAAGATGAATCAGCCGAAGTTAAGACCGATGGAAAAATTATTTCGGACGAAGAAAGCCCGGTTGAAGTAAAAATTAAAGCAGAGAAGAAGGCCGAAGAAAAACCCAAAACCAGACCTGAAGTTAAGCAGGAGAAAAACATTGAGGCAAAACAAGAAGTTAAAAAGGAAGCAACGTATACGGGCAACACGAACTCAAAGAAAGGCGAAACTCAGCAAAGCCAGGGCGATGACAACGGCAAAACCGGAGACAAAGGAAATCCACAAGGCAAGCTTGACGCCAAGGCATTGTACGGAAAACCCGGTGGGGGCGGAGGCGGAGATGGCTTTGGTTTGGCTATGTCGGGATGGGAGTGGGCCAGTACGCCCAGCACACCAAACCTGCCCGACAACGAAGATGGAAGAATTGTTTTTGAAATTGAATGCGATGCAAATGGTGAGATCGTTGGAATTAATACCCTCGAACGGGGGCTCAGCCCAAAGGCAGAACAGCTACTGAAAGATGAAATCCGGAAAAATTCTCTGATCCGAACTACACAAGGAAAGACCCCACCCAAGTCTAAAGGGAAGGTTATTTTTGTTTTAAAGACGAAATAGTAATCTTGCCAACGAATACCACTTTGCATTGAATCGATTCGTTGGCTTTATTTTTTGTTTTTTCTTGTTCTATGGACTAAACATCAGTCTCTACGCTCAAGATAATGTTGATGAGAAAATCAATCTTGATAAAAAAGACTCCATAACCCACAAGGGAAAAAGACGCAAACTTTTTGCCTTTCCGGCAATGATCTACTCGCCCGAAACTACCCTTGCCTTTGGGGGTGCAGGAAACTATAATTTTAAATTGGGGCACGATTCAACCACGCGTACCTCCTACGTACAAGCTCTTGGTTTATACACCTTACGCCAACAAGTTGTTGTAGGCCTTGAAAGTGTTATTTTTTTTCATAATGAAAAATATATACTAAAAACAAAAGTCTCGTTCAGTCATTTTCCAGACCGATTTTGGGGTCTGGGAAACAATTCAGGTAATAATTTCGAACGATATACCGTTGGTCAATACTATTTATTTCCACAGTTACTAAGAAAAACATATAAGAACCTTTTTTTGGGTGCTGTTTTTGAAATCCAGGACGTGTTTAGTTTCGACTATGGATACGGAATGCCTGCCGGATCCAGCTTGTTCGATAAGCAATCGGTTGCCGGAAAAAAAGGAAGCTTTGTGTCGGGCTTGGGGTTAGTAGCTCTTTGGGACAGCCGCAACAATGCATTTAGCCCCAGCAAAGGATTTTATTTCTCTTACTATGTAAATAATTTTTCGCCCAATTTTGGCAGCGAATTTAGTTACGTTACTCAGTTGGCCGATGTTCGAAAATATTTTTCAATCCATAAAAATCAAGTGTTGGCCTTTCAATTGGTAATCAACACCAATCGGGGCAATGTTCCTCTGCGCAGCAAGGCCAATATTGGTAGCAACACCATTATGCGCGGATATTACGAAGGAAGGTTTACCGATAATAACTTACTGGCAGCTCAGGTAGAACATCGTTTTCCGGTGTACGGTAGATTTGGTATGGTTGTATTCGTTGCGGCAGGCAGGGTGGCTTCCAAACCGGAGGACTTATTTTTATTCAGCGGTCTAAAACCTTCGGTGGGTACAGGTTTGCGCTATGCTATCGACAAAAAAGAAAAACTGAATTTAAGGTTTGATGCTGGATTCGGTCAACACTCCAACGGTTTTTACTTTTATATCACCGAGGCGTTCTAAGATTTTGATTTGTACAACCCTTCGGCTATTGATTCTGTTAATCTTTTAGGTACAAAGTAAGTTAACAAAACGGTAATTTGGTTCATCAA
The DNA here is from genome assembly GCA_018267285.1 of Bacteroidota bacterium. Classification (GTDB taxonomy): domain Bacteria; phylum Bacteroidota; class Bacteroidia; order Cytophagales; family Cyclobacteriaceae; genus ELB16-189. The sequence goes on from JAFDYU010000019.1 coordinate 21,711, forward strand.
ACCCGGGATCACCTCCGCTTTTTTGTTGAACATACCCCGCACAGCAACTTTGGCAACATCATCTGCTTTCATGCTGAATTTTTCGGCTCGGTCTTTTAAAAAATCGGACATGCCAGCCCGGTCTACAAAACCGGTAGAAGTGGCTCCGGGGCTAACACAAGTTACTGAAACGGGTGTATTAATTAGCTCTCTGCGCAAACCCCGTGTAAAGAGTAGCACATACGATTTAGTGGCCGCATAGGTGCTGAGCGTGGGGACAGCCTGGTAAGCAGCCGTACTGGCAATATTCATGATGTACGACTGTCCATGTTTTTTTAATTCGGGCAACATCAGGTGGCACATTTCGGTGAGTGAGGCCATGTTCAGTTGCATCATGTTGGTAAGTTGATTCAGCGGGGTTTTATCTACGCTGCCCCAAACACCATAGCCCGCATTGTTTACCAACATGTTTACCGGAAAGGAATTACGTTCAACCCATTCGGCAACAGACTGAGCGCTTCCGGGTAGTGATAGATCAACACTGAAAACTTCGACTTTTATTTTATTATTTTCCTCCAGCTCTGTTTTAACTTTTAACAGGTTTTCGGTACTCCGCGCTACCAACAAAAGATCGATTTTTTGTTTTGCCAATTCGCGAGCTATGGACAAACCAATGCCACCGCTGGCTCCTGTAATCAGTGCAAAGGCCATTTTATTTGTTCGTAATGGATATCAGTCTTTGGTACAGCAAGGGTTTGCTGTTAACATCGCGAGGGGTAAATTTACCGGTGACGATGGGTACGTACATTACACGCCTCCGGCTTTTTTCGCCACTAAATGGAGATCGTGCCACGCGGTGCCACAGGCGGCCATCGTGCACGGTTAAATCGCCCGCTTCCACATTAAGACCAATTTCCTTTTTGTCGGGTTTGTGGCTGATAAAATAAACTTTCTTAAAAAGCATGGTGCCAATGCCCTTGTTGTGGGTGCCCGGAATAATGCGCAAGCCCCCGTTGTCGGTAGTTGAGTTATCCAGGTGGATACCTACATTAAGCATGGGCATGATTTTTTGACCCTGAAAAATATCGCGAAGAGCATCGGTATGCCAACCCAATTGGCTATAGTTACTTTGGTTGGTATTGATGTAGTGGTTGAAGACCAATCCATCTTTTTCTGTTTCGCCAATACGGCAATCGGCAGTTCCGATTAATTCGAACAGGCCTTTTAACCGATCGTCCCGAAGGAGTTCGGAAAACTTTTCACTATGTTGATTGATAAAAGCAAAGCGTTGAACTATTTTCTTTCCGTCAATGTCAGTGCCATATTTTATAGGCACACCGTTGATAGTTTTGTAATCTTTCGATACCCACTCATGTTGGATGTTTTCCGACTCGCGCAAAAGATCACTTACCCTTTCTTTAGAAATAAAACGTTTAAAGTGGATGAAGCCGTTTTGTTCAAAGAATTCTTTTTGTTCATGGGTAAGCTGTCCGCCTAACTCAAAAACCGGGTATTTATTTTCAAAAGGATCTTTGCCATTATTATGGTTAAAGTTATGACCGAATAAGCGGTCATTACCATTTGTATTTGTGATTCCGTTCAACTCCATGCGTTGCCCTGTGGTTTATAGAAAGTGTCGCTAAATTAGTATAAAATTATTGATCCTAGATTAAGAACGTATAAGTTAAGTTTGGGGTTTTCCGGGGGAACTCGGCCTAAATTTCGGCTATGTTTATGGTTATTGCAATGCAGAATTTGACCCTTTAATCAGTTTCCAAACCAACCAGGTAATAACAGGAGCTGCGAGCATATCAAGGGTATAATGCACTCGTTGCCAAGCCAATAAAACAGCCACAACTGTAGTAGTTGCAATCACCGTATATTTCAACCAAAGGCGTTCTTCAATCAGTACTAATAAAAAAAGTGTGGAGATGTGGCCCGAAAAAAATAAATCTTTTACAAAGATTTCCTTGCCGTATGCAAATACAGTTAAGAACGGATCGCGTAGAGCGATGATCCCCTCGGGAGCCTCAAGGGTAAATAGGTAGAGGCTCGTCATCCGTAAAAAATTTACGATCACATAAGTTTGAAGCCCCGTCAGTATTGTTTTGGGCTTTTGGAAGTTGAACGCAAGGGAGAGAACTGTGCTTGAGTAAATCAATATGAAAATCTCTACCGACCAATCTCTCGGTTCAAAAAAAATCAAAACCGGATCATTCCATTGAACTCCCGGTTTAGGTTGAAGTACTTCGTTAAAAAAATGGGGAAGCGAAACTGCGAATAGAATTAACCCGGCAAGAGCTAAAACAAATCTCAATAAAAATTTTCTTTTTGATAACGCCTGCTTCCAGTTGTTCCACATGTCACTCCGTAATTTCAATCAGGAAATAATTTTTTTTCCCTTTCTGTGCCAATAAAAACCGATGCTGGAGTAATTGGTAATCGGGTTTGGCATTGCTGTCGTCCAGCTTTTGTTTGTTAATGCTCACGCCTCCGGCAGTAATCATTTTGCGGGCTTCCCCTTTCGAGGCGAATATCTTTTTTTGGGTTACTTCCGAAAGCAGGTCCGTCACGTTAGCGCAAGCTGCATAATCCGATTTCGAGATCGTAACCTGAGGAACACCTTCAAATACGGATAAAAATGTAGGTTCGTCAAGACTGAGTAAATCTTCGGTTACCGAATTGCCAAACAAAATGGAGGAGGCCTTAACCGCCATGGCCACATCCTCTTTAGAGTGCACCCGCTCTGTAATATTCTTTGCTAATTCGACCTGCAGTTTACGAAGATGCGCTGCTGCTGCGTGTTCGGTTAGAAGCGCATCGATTTCTGTTTTCGGTTTCTGGGTGAATATTTTTATGAAGGTTGCGGCATCATCATCCGAGGCATTGAGCCAATATTGATAGAATTTGTAGGGAGATGTTTTTTTGGCATCCAGCCACACATTGCCTTGTTCAGTTTTTCCAAATTTTGTGCCATCTGCTTTTTTGATCAAAGGCGTGGTGAGTGCATAGGCTTCTCCTCCGTTTTTCCTTCGGATCAGTTCTGTGCCGGTTACAATATTCCCCCATTGGTCGGAACCGCCCATCTGCAGTTTGCAATTTTTGTTTTTGTACAGCCAATAGAAATCGTAGCCCTGCACAAGCTGGTAGCTAAATTCTGTAAACGATAAGCCCGTCTCCAATCTCTTTTGCACCGAATCTTTGGCCATCATATAATTAACCGTGAGGTGCTTGCCTACATCGCGTATAAACTCAAGGAAACTCAGGCCTTTAAACCAATCGTAATTATTCACCATTTCAGCGCGGTTGGCTCCTGAGAAGTCGATAAATTTTTCGAGCTGTTTTTTTACACAAGATTCATTGTGGCGCAGCACATCTTCCGACAGCAAATTTCTTTCGGCCGATTTACCCGAGGGGTCGCCCACCATGCCCGTAGCGCCACCCACTAGGGCAAAAGGTCGGTGCCCGGCAGATTGAAAATGCACCAGCGTCATGATTTGCACCAGGTTGCCAATATGCAACGAGTCTGCCGTAGGGTCGAACCCGATGTAGCCCGCTGTCGACTCCTTTAACAACTGTTCTTCGGTGCCTGGCATAAGGTCGTGCAACATGCCTCGCCAGCGTAGTTCGTTTATAAAATTCACTTTCATGATCGAAACAAAAGCGCAAATATATAAGGAGTAAAAGATTTTGTAACGATTATCTTTGTGTCACTTTGAAAGGATAAATCCCTTTCCGTATGACCCAAAAAATAGAAGTCAGTCTTTCTCCGGAAGAAGCGTACGATGAGTCGCTTTTCAAAACCACTCTTTACAGGAAATTGAACATTAATCCGGAAGAGGTTTTCATCCGCCCCGTTCGAAGGTCGATCGATGCCCGAGGCAAAAAAGTATTGGTAAAAATTCAAGTAGAGGTTTTGTCGCGTGAACAAACCCCAATTTTAAACTATCAAAAAGATTACCCCACTGTTACTCACGGCCGGCAAATAATTATTGTTGGAGCAGGCCCGGCCGGGTTGTTTGCAGCTATTCGGTTAATCGAGATGGGGGTGAAGCCGATTATTTTTGAGAGGGGCAAAGATGTGCAGGAGCGCAGACGCGATCTCGCGGCCATCAATAGAGAGCACATCGTTAACTCGGAATCGAATTATTGTTTTGGCGAAGGAGGAGCCGGTACTTATTCTGACGGAAAACTTTATACGCGCTCCACCAAACGCGGAGATGTAACCCGTATTTTAGAAATCCTGATAGCACACGGGGCTTCGCCCGATATTTTATTCGATGCGCACCCGCACATTGGCACCAATAAGCTTCCTAAGATTATCACGGCCATTCGCGAAAGCATTATTCAGGCCGGAGGCGAAATCCACTTTAACTCAAGGGTAACCGATCTGATTTTAAGAGCCGATGAAATCAAAGGGGTGGTAACCAGTGACGGCACAAAGCACGAGGCAGAGGCGGTCATTCTTGCCACGGGTCATTCTTCGAGAGACATATTTGAAATGCTGCACCGGAAGAAAATTTTAATAGAAGCAAAACCTTTTGCAATGGGTGTGCGCGTGGAGCATCAACAAAACCTGATTGATAAAATACAATATCATTGTGGGATAGATCGAGGGCCATTTTTGCCGGCTTCTTCCTACGCATTGGTTCATCAGGCAAAAGTAGGAGGAGTTGACCGTGGTGTATTTTCATTTTGCATGTGCCCGGGCGGGTTTATTGTGCCTGCGGCTACAGCCCCTGGTGAAGTGGTGGTGAACGGGATGAGCCCCTCCAGGCGCGATTCAAAATTTGCCAACTCCGGCATTGTTGTGGTGGTGAATGAAAAAGATTATGCAAGCTACTCATCGCACGGCCCTTTGGCCGGAATGTATTTTCAGGCTGATATTGAAAAACAAGCCTGCCGGATTGCCGGAAATAGCCAAGCTGCTCCCGCGCAGAGGCTAATGGATTTTGTACATGAAAAAATATCGGATTCGCTTTTGGAAACTTCGTATCAGCCGGGGCTAACAAGCGTAGATATGAAGTCTGTTTTCCCGGAAATTATATTTCAAAGTTTAAAACAGGGGTTCAGGAACTTTGGCAGCAAGATGAAGGGTTATCTTACAAACGAAGCACAGGTGGTGGGGGTGGAGAGTCGCACATCCTCGCCCGTGCGGGTACCACGCCATAAAGACACGACAGAACATTTGCAGATCAAAAGGTTGTTTCCCTGTGCAGAAGGAGCTGGCTATGCGGGTGGAATTGTTTCTGCGGCTATGGACGGTGAACGCTGTGCAGAGGCGGCTATAAACCTGTATATTAAAAAATGAAAAAAACGGTAATCATTGGCGCAACTACAAACCAATCGCGTTATGCGTATCTCGCTGCCGATAATCTGCAGCAAAAAGGAATTGATTTTGTTCCGGTAGGGATTAAAAAAGGGAATGTCTTTGGTAAAGAAATACTGGATTTACGTAAACGTCCTGAAATAAATGAAGTTGATACCATAACCTTGTACATCAACCCATCTCACCAACTGGAATGGTACAATTACTTTTTATCGCTTAAACCAAAACGAGTAATATTTAATCCCGGCACCGAGAACCCCGAACTCGTGGCCATTTTAGAAAGCAAAAATATAGACGCAGTTGAAGCGTGCACACTGGTTATGCTCCGTACCGGTCAGTTTTAAATCAGTGGTTTAAAGTTGGCAAGTTTGGGTACTTTGCAATGGCTCCCACATGGATTACCTTCCATTGGCCATCTTTTTTCTCGAGCACCCGTACTTCCGATGTTTCATCGCGATCGATTTCATCTTTTATCGTTTGTAGATAGCGCGCATACGCCCCATTGCCAAACACTTTTATTTCGAGCCACTCTTGCGAAATTTTGGCTTTTGAAGGTTGATTGGTTCTGAAGTAGGCTTCGAAGGTCTGGTAGATTCCCTTATCTCCATCCCATCCTTGTATAAAGCTGGTTGCCGTGGAATCGGAGTACGACCAGTAGGCATACGGCACTTGAAGCCAACAATTAGCCCATGCCTTACGGTTTACACCGAAAAAGGCTTGAGTCTCTTTGGCAATCACTTCTTTGATTGCAGCAGTTTCGTCTTTGGGTTGCGCTGACGAGCTGACAAACGCAAACCACGCAATGAATAATGTCATCGCAATTTTTAAGTATTTTTTCATAGCTGTGGTGTTTAATTAGTGATATAGAAATATACTGAAATTTTTCCACATTGTTACCGTTTAGGGAGGTTTTGTTGCTCAGTGTTTTAGTACGCAACCACCCATGGAGATTATGTAGCACTGTGCTGTACTTTAATTGAAGAATTGCTCATTGATAATTGAATAAATCAAACGTATTTAGCAGCAGCATTACAACAAAAAATAAATCATTGTGAAAAGAAAACTTCGAATGGGAATGATTGGTGGTGGGCTTACTTCATTTATAGGCCCGGTTCATCGCAAGGCAATAGGTATTGACGGACAGATTGAATTGGTGTGTGGTGCCTTTAGTAACGATCCGACTGAATCAAAGGAAACGGGGAAATCTCTTTTTCTTAACCACAAACGTGTTTACGAGTCGTATCACGAGATGTTTGAGATAGAAAAAAAAATGGAGCCACACCAACGAATAGATTTCGTAAGCATAGTTACACCCAACCACGTTCATTACGAGCCTGCAAAGTTGGCCTTAGAGTCAGGATTCCATGTAGTGTTAGAAAAACCTATTGCCTATTCATTGGCCGAAGCCAAGTTGCTCCAGAAGTTGGTTGAAAAAACAGGGTTGATTCTCGCACTCACCCATACTTATACGGGTTATCCCATGGTTAAGGAAGCCCGGCAGTTGGTGAAATCGGGTAGGCTGGGGAAGGTGCGTAAAGTGTTCGTAGAATATCCGCAAGGGTGGCTTTCAACACGCGTTGAGAAAACAGGGAACAATCAGGCTTCGTGGCGAACCGACCCTAAGCGATCGGGACTGGGCGGAGCCATTGGTGATATCGGGACCCATGCTGCTAACTTGGCTGAATATATTACCGACTCACCGATTGCCGAGGTTTGCACCATGCTCAATTCGGTAGTACCCGGCCGCCAGTTGGATGACGACAGCTCCATGCTTTTAAAATTTGATAACGGAGCCACCGGAGTGCTGTTGGCCACGCAGGTAGCCGCAGGCGAAGAAAATAACTTAAACATTCGCATCTATTTTGAGAAGGGAGGCCTGGAGTGGCATCAGGAGGATCCGGGCACGCTTGTTTTAAAATGGCTCGACAAGCCCAAAGAGATTTTACGCGCAGGTTGGAATTATTTGTCGGACGATGCTAAAAAATTTATCCGAACCCCGGCCGGCCACCCCGAAGGTTATCTCGAGGCGTTTGCCAACATTTACCGTGCTTTTGCTAATGCTATGAATGAATATAAACCCGGTAAAAAGATGAATGCAAAAAAATACGATTTCCCAGACGTGTACGATGGTGTGCGGGGAATGGCTTTTGTGGAATCGGTTGTGCGATCTGCCTCGTCAAACAAAAAATGGGTAAAGATCAAAGCCTGATAAAACAGTATCTATTTCTTGAACCCGCCTTTCAATTTTTAACTTTTAAACTTAACTTGAAACTGTAAACTCAAACAGCAATTTGTATGAAAGGCTTTTTCGAAAACCAATATCTATCGTATAAAAAAAATCACATTAAAAATTTGCTTGCCCTGGCCAAGGCCGATGGGTTTGTGCACACTAAAGAACAGAAGATGTTGTTTAAAATTGGTAAACGCATTGGGTTGAAAGAACGCCAGGTTCAGGAGTTGATCGACAGCAAAGAAAAATTTACGGTGAATGTGCCCGATAACTTTCGCGATCAGATGAACGTGCTCTACGATGTGATGCAAATGGTGTGGGCCGATGGAGTTGTAGAGAAAAGTGAAATTAAGTTTTGCGAAGACTTGGTTAAGGAATTTGGGTTAAAAAAAGACATCGTAAAATGGTTGCTGCAAGAAGTCTTCGAAAAAGGCACTCCGCCCCCTGCCGATGAATGGGCCGACTTGACTAAAGATGCACAAAAGATGTTTTTAAAGAAGTGAGATCGCCCAACTCAGTATATTTTAATTTCAATCTCATCTGTTAATACAAACAAAATCACCAAACCCACGTTAGCAAATAGGTAAACTGTAACCATGAAACATATCACAAAAAATGTGAAATTTGTTGGGCAGTAATCACTTTTGAATCTATTGTTGCCGTTATGACGGAAGAAAAGAAACTCACCACCCAAGAAAAAGCTCTTCGGATTAATTTAAGCAAAGACATTTACGGCTCGTTTGCCGAAGTTGGAGCAGGGCAAGAAACCGCAGCCAATTTTTTTAAAGTGGGTGGGGCAAGCGGCACTATAGCCAAAACCATGTCGGCCTACGACATGAAGTTCAGCGATGCCATCTACGGCCGGTGTGAACGGTACGTAAGCGAAGATCGGCTGATGAAAATGTTGGAACACGAATATCGACTGCTGCCCGAGCGCCTACCCCACCGCATTGAAACTTCTCGTTTTTTTGCTTTTGCGGATACTGTTGAAGCATTGAATTTTGAGCGCACCAACCAAGGCAACGGGTGGATCGGCATCCGCTTCCAAACGAAACCAAAAGGGGAATTCAACGATTGTATCATTCACGTAAAATTACACGACAACGATCCGCTGCAGCAGCAAGTGGCACTCGGCATACTCGGGGTAAATTTATTGTACGGCTGCATGTTTATCGATGACCCCGAGGAGTTCATGATATCGCTGGTGGATGGTTTAACCACCCGAAGGGTTGAGATTGATATGTTTCGGCTGGATGGGCCCAATCTACAACACGTAGACAATCGGTTGATGGCCCTGAAACTGGTGAAAAACGGGTTGACCAAAGCAGCCATGTTTGGCCCCAGCGGTCACGTTATGCAGCCTTCCGAATTCCTCTACAAAAAAAATGTGCTCGTTCTTCGCGGTCGGTTTCGCCCGGTTACCCACGTTAACGTAGATATGCTGCTCACCTCGCGCAGGCATTTTCTTCACGAGGCCGATGTGGACCGCAGTAAATTAGAAACCATTACCGAGCTCACCCTAAACGACTTGAGTGCGGACGGCAACATAGACGAAAAAGATTTTTTGTACAGAGCAGATATTATTTGCTCGCTGGGGCAAAATGTGCTGGTATCAAATTATTTTGAGTACTACCGACTGGTCGATTATCTGTCGAAAATTTCGAAAGGAAATAAAACCGGTTTGGTTATGGGCATCTATGCTTTGCAGAAAGTATTTGACGAAAAGACCTACGAAAATCTTCGGGGCGGTATTTTAGAATGCTTTGCTTCACTGTTTGGCGGAAACATAAAATTGTACATCTACCCGGCCTTGCGCAAAGACCACACGTTGTTTACGCTCAAAGATTTTGAAGCAGAACTTCCGGCCGCGCTCAAAAGCCTTTTCCGTTATTTAATGGATAATAACAAACTGGAAGATATTAACGATGCCAACATCAGCAATCTGGATATTATCTCCGATAATGTACTGGCCATGATTAAAAAAGGAGAGGCCGGCTGGGAAAAATTTGTTCCGCACAAAGTAGAGGAGGCCATAAAAGAACACGGCCTGTTCGATTACCCCATGGAACCCAAGGTGGTTATGCCCAGCTGAAAATATTAACGATTACTTTATTTCGAATTGCCCGGCTCCGATCTTGTAGTCGCTTGCGTAGATTTCTACTGTATATTTCCCAGAAACATAGTCTGTACCTTTTTCATAGAAGTAGGTGAGTCGTTGCTTGGTGTTGTCGAATAAAATTTCTTGAGCGGCTGTGTAAAACTCCTCTTTACTGTTGTACATAAATGTGCCCGAGCCCCGGGCTACGTCAAAAATCACCTGGTTATTTTCATCAATAACCCGAATAATAATTTTTTTGCCTTCAATGGGGGCTACTTTGTTGTCGGCCAGGTTAAATTCAACTTTTAATTTTTGAAGTTGCCTGTTTTTAAATGGCGATTCGCGTTCTTTACCCTTGCTGCTCACCGCCTTGATCGAAATATTCTCGGCCTTTAGTTGCGAGGCAATAGCTACCTTTGAAGCCAGTTCATCTTTGCCTTTGGAAAGATTTACGATGGAGTCGCTAAGCCTGTTTTGTTTCGTCTTCAAGTTTCTGTTTTCGCTGTATAATTGCGTGTTTACGTGTTTGAGTTTTTCAATTTCGTTGTCTTTAAGTTTGAGCAGCTCTTCGTAGCCTTCCACTTTGTCTTTCAATTCTTTCAGCGCCTTGGCACTTCGCCTGCTGTTTCGTTTCAATTCTAAATCTACCTCTGCTTTTGCTTTTTGCAATTCCGTAACTTCACCTCCGAGCTTTTGTATTTCAACTATTTTTTGATCGAGCTCGGTTTGAATGTCCTTGAGCTTCTGCATGGTTTCGCCCAGGTCTTCTTCGGTGTTGACCAACTGTGCTTTTACTTCGGCCTTTTCCTGATAGTCGAGAAAAATTTTGATACTTTGGATCAGAATAATAGCGATGAGCAAACCAATGATGAGAGAGATTTTGCTCGTTTTGCGGGGCTCATTGTTTTTGTTGGGTGCTTCTTGTACTTCCATAATGAGGTGTTACAGGTTCAAAATTAGAGTATTACAACGACCAAACGAAATGTTGCTTGTTCAGCCGGATATCAAAAAACAAAATTCCGCATCGGTATAAATCGATGGAGCCGTACACCAGGTCGTGTTTTTTTAATTCGCGCCAAGCTTTGCCCATTTCTTCCGAATAGTAGATGTCATCAATCACCATTACCCCCCGATCGGCCATGCGCTTGGAGAGCCATTCGAAATATTGCAGGGTGGGTTCGTAACGGTGGTTGGCATCGAGCAGGGCAAAATCAATTTTAACCGGGTTTTGCAAATGATCGGGAAGTGTTTGATTAATGTTCCCTTCGATCAGTTGAATATTTTTCTGATGAAAATATTCAAAATTGCTTTTGGCAATGTTAATCATCCAGGGGTTTCCTTCGAACGTGATTACTTTACTCCGCTCTATCTTCGACAGGTAGAGTGACGTAATACCCATAGAGGTGCCCAGTTCAACAATCCGCTTGGCCTCCGTGTATTTTGCTATCCGGTAAAACAAGGCACAATGTTTTTCGGGGCTAAGGCTGGTGGCAGCAATTTTTGAAATGGTGCGCCCGTCACTTTTGAAATGAGGCGATTTTGCGCCCAGATCTTTTACACTTACAACCGTTTCATTACTAAGCAAAACCTCGCGTGTTTTTTCAATCTCCAAAAAATGATCGCGATCACTGGTTGATTTAATCACTTGATGGTAGAACTCATAAAAAAAAGGGGAATGTATGGAATGCTCGTCTACGGCATCGAGCCAGTGATTGATGTACGATGTTGCCCGAAAATAATTTTGCAAGTACGGTGTATTTATTTCAAAGATAGGGACTTTGCGTTTACCGTAACGAACTCCAGATATTGGGCATACGTTAATTCAGCCGCATGGGCGCGATCATCATAAATTCGGGTATGACAACATTAAATGTGGTGCCATCCATAATTCGCTCCATCAAATAAGAACCTGCCATTTTACCAATACCCGACTTCAGATTACAGCCCGAAACATACTGATGCGATTGCCCCGGTTCCAGCACGGGTTGTTGCCCCACCACACCATCGCCCTCCACTTCACGTGCTTCAAAAGCAGCATCATGGATGTACCAATGCCTGCGCAGCAGTTGCACCGTAAATTCACTTTGATTTTCTATGGTTATGCGGTAGGTAAACACAAAATGATATTGGCTGGGATTGGAGTACGAAGATTGGTACTCGGTTTCCACACTTACTTTTACGCCCTGTGTTATTTCGGCAATCATCTGGTCAAAAGTATTAATTTTTTCTAATTTTCAAGTTGATGCGAAATTTGATTCGAAAATTAATTTTTTTTGACATGGATGTTAAAATTGAACCCTCATGGAGGGAAAAGCTCGGCAATGAATTTCAAAAGGAATATTTTGGTAACCTCATTCAATTTGTCAAAGACGAGTACCACGCAAACACTGTTTATCCGCCCGGTAAAGAAATTTTCAGAGCCTTTGATTGTTGCACTTTCGATGAAACAAAGGTGGTAATCATCGGTCAAGATCCTTACCACGGCCCCGGGCAAGCAAACGGGCTATGTTTTTCGGTGCGCGATGGCATTCGGCAACCACCATCTCTGGTAAATATTTTTAAAGAAATAAGAAATGATTTAGGGAAGCCGATCCCGGCCTCCGGAGATTTGGAACGCTGGGCGGAGCAGGGTGTTTTACTGTTGAATGCAACACTCACCGTGCGTGCCTCCACTGCCGGTTCTCATCAAAATAAAGGTTGGGAGGTGTTTACCGATGCCGTGATAAAAATTATATCTGATACAAAATCAAACGTGGTTTTTTTGCTTTGGGGCGCTTATGCACAAAAGAAAGGTGAGGTGATCGACCGATCGAAACATTTGGTGCTGATGAGTGCGCACCCATCGCCCTTTTCGGCCGATCGGGGCTTCTTCGGTTGTAAACATTTCAGTAAAGCCAACGACTATTTACAAAGCAAAGGCTTGAAACAGATCGAGTGGTAACATCGGTTATTCAATCATCTTAAAGAACCGGCTCCACCTGATTTTGTTAAAGAAACCCGCGTACTTATCAAGCGAGAGCCAGATGAAAAATCCTTTGCCGAGAACATGGTCTTCGGGTACAAAACCCCAGTAGCGCGAGTCAAGAGAGTTGTCGCGGTTATCGCCCATCATGAAATAATAATTTTGTTTGAAGGTGTATTGGGTCACCTCTTTTCCATCGATAATTAACTTGTTGCCTTCAATCTTCACTTCGTTGTTGTGGTCGTAATCGCGAATGGTAGAGCCGTACATGGCCAGCGTTGAATCGTTGATGGCGATGGTCATGCCTTCTTTCGGAATGGTGAGCGGACCGAAGTTGTCGCCATTCCACGGGGCATATTTTGAGGCCGGGAAAATTCTTGGATCGGCTTCGTGGTCGGTAGGAAGAAGGGCTATGGATTTGATGTAGGGCAATGCTTTCACTTCTTCTGCTTTCTTGGCCGAAAGCAACATGGTGTACTCCACCTCATCGGGCGAGGTTCTGCCATACGTTTGAAAATCTTCAGGATCTAACCCCAGCTTGTCAAAGTTTCGTTTGTTTATTTCATCTTTGGATACAACATGGTATCGGTATTGCATTTCTTCCGGATTGTTGGCCGGCTGATGGTTTACATAAAGCTGTTTGTCTTTCACTTCAATCACATCTCCCGAAATGCCCACACATCGTTTGATGTAAGGTGTTTTTAAATCTACCGGATATTTGATCCAGCGGGAGCGGTCGGGTTCTTCCAAATTATTTTCATACATGCCGGGCACGTTGAAAACCACTACATCGTTTCGTTTTACAGAAGTAAGTCCTGGCAGGCGTGTGGAGGGCAACTGAATCCAATCCAGGTACGAGGGGATATCGGTAAACCAAATTTTTTGATGTGTCAACGGAATCTGTAACGGTGTGCGGGGTGTTCGGGTGCCGTAATGGAATTTGCTTACAAACAGGAAATCTCCTACCAGCAAAGAATTTTCCATCGATGGAGTGGGTATGGTGTAGGCTTCCATGATGAGCCACCGGATAAGCGTGGCGGCCACTACGGCAAAAACAATGGCGTCTGTCCATTCTTGTACAATCGTTTTGTGCCGAACCGGAATTTTATCCAATGTTCCCAGGTATTTAACCTGCGAATCGAAACCCATCATCGGGAGAAAAATAAATCCAAAAAACACTACCGCGCCCTGATGAACAAGTTTGTCTTTTCCATAGCAACGGATAAAATCAAAGATCAAAACATAAAGGGCAAAGACATTGATAACCGGAATAAACAGATAAACGATCCACCAGGTTGGTTTGCCGATCAATTTCATCATGATGAATTGCGCATAAAAAGGTATGAGGGCTTTCCATCCGGGCAGGTCGGCTTTTTCAAACAATTTCCATATACCGATTGTGCCGCCAATGGTAAAGAGTAGGAGGAGAATCAAAAAGATATTCATACAGTCTGTTTAAAAACGGTTGCAAAGAAAGTCAAAATATCGGGGAAGTCAGAATTTTAAAAAATCGTCCATAGTGAAAATGCCTTTTTTGCCGGCAAGCCATTCGGCTACCAGAACAGCACCCATCGCAAAGCCTTCGCGCGAATGGGCGGTGTGTTTTATTTCGATGTCGTCTACGGCCGACTTGTAATTTACAGCATGTGTTCCGGGTGCCGGGTCAACTCGAAATGAGTGTATAACGAGCGCTTCGGGGTTCTGGGTTTCGTTTAAGGCCCAACCCTTTTTTGAACGGTAATTTTTAAGGATGCCCTCGGCCAATGTTATGGCTGTGCCACTCGGTGCATCTTTTTTTTGAGTGTGGTGAGTTTCGTTAATGCTCACTTCGTAGCCACTTCGGCCATTCATCAGTTTGGATAAATACTCATTCAGTTTAAAAAAAATATTTACACCGAGGCTATAATTTGAGGCGTAAAAAAAAGTGCCTTCCTGTTTTCGGCAATGCTCTTCCATTTCATTTTTATGCTCCAGCCATCCGGTGGTGCCGCACGCCACCGGTATTTTTTTTGTGAAACAGAATTTCAGGTTTTCCATCACCGCATCGGGTTGAGAAAATTCGATCGCCACATCAGCCGATGAATTGAATTTTACCAACTCGTTGTGGTCGTCAACTTTTGCCGCGATGGTGTGGCCGCGTTGTACGGCTATGGCTTCGATGGCCTTCCCCATTTTGCCGTAACCGATGAGTAGTATTTTCATTTGGAATAGTATGCTTTAAAATCTGAACGTGAGCCCTGTGCCGATGCCGCAGAAAGGGCTGTATGTAGGTTCGATGCGCACGTGCAGTTTGGGGTTGATGTCAAATTCTTTTAAGTGGGCATCGACATGGGCATCGACCACCTGCAAAATGTACATGAAGCCGGTGAGGATCATAAAATAATCGCGGTTGCGCCTTGTTTGATCAACAATCTTTCGAAGTTGATCGGTTGTAAAACCACTTTGTGGGTTAGCTCCTGCGGTGGGGTGGTTGATGTTGTAAAAAAGCTGCTGTGTGTATTTTGCTTCGCCATCGTTGTAAAATTTCACAACGGCAACCATGCCCAGTATCCCACCGTAAACAAAGGGCACTTTCCAGTATTTTTTATTGTACACCTGACCTGCACCCGGCAAAATGGCTGAGTAAAAAAGAGCTTTGCGCGGATTGAAGCGTGCCACATACGCCTCGATGTTTACCATTTTTCCGTTTTTCAGGCGAACGGAATCGGTTGAGATTTTGACGGTATCTTTTTTTAACTCTTGTGCGTTGGCTGCAAAACAAGTGATCAAACAAATTGCAGCTAAACCACGGGTGTACATATCAAAGTTTTAAAATATCCAAAATACGATTCAGGTCCTCAACCGACAAAAACGGAATGCGAATATCGCCTTTTTTGCCGTCACTCTTCACAGTAACTTTCGTGCCAAAGTGTGAAGAAAGACGCGACTGAAGCTGATGTACTTCTTTGGATGCGCCAGCAGGCTTGGTTTCGATTTTGTTTTTAGAGCCCTCGGCCAATTCGCGCGCCAGCGATTCTACCGCCCGAACCGAAAGGTCTTCGGAAATTGTTTTTTTGAAAATAAATAATTGAGACTCGGGGTTTTCTACATTGATGATGGCCCGCGCGTGGCCCATCGAAAGCCTATTGTCGCGCAGTGCAATTTGAATGTCGGGCGGAAGCTTCAACAACCGCAAATAGTTTGTTACTGTGGTTCGGTTTTTGCCTACGCGCTCGCCAAGTTCTTCTTGCTTGAGGTTGCATTCGGAAATCAGGCGCTGGTAGCTCAGCGAAATTTCGATCGGGTTTAAATTTTCACGTTGTATGTTTTCGATCAGCGCCATCTCCAACATCTGCTGGTCGTTGGCTGTGCGCACATAAGCCGGCAATGTTTTCAGTCCGGCAAGTTTCGATGCCTGAAAACGTCTTTCCCCTGAAATTAATTGGTACTGATTATGAGAAAGTTTTCTAACCGTGATGGGCTGAATGATGCCGTGTACTTTGATGGACTCGGCCAACTCATTCAACGCCTCCTGGTCGAAATGGGTGCGAGGCTGAAACGGATTGGTTTCAACCTCATTAACGGATATTTCATTTAAGTTGCTGGCGGGTGCACCCAACGATGGTGCCACTACTTCCACTTCCGATTTCTCTCCTTCGGAGTCGCTGAGCAGTGCGCTCAACCCACGACCCAATGCTTTTTTCTTGGTGCTCATTTGTGCATTCCGTTTTTGTTCAACACTTCGTGTGCCAGGTTTAGGTAACTGATGGCTCCCTTGCTTTCGGCATCGTGCACAATCACCGGCAGACCAAAACTTGGCGACTCACTCAATTTTACGTTTCGGGGTATAATGGTTTTGAAGGCAATGTTTTTGAAATGAGTCCGTACTTCTTCCACCACCTGGTTGCCGAGCGAAGTGCGGGCATCGTAAAGCGTTAATAATATCCCCTCGATTTCCAGCTTTGGATTTAAACGTGTTTGAATGATCTTGATGGTGTTGAGCAATTTACCGAGACCTTCCAAAGCAAAATATTCGCATTGTACCGGGATAATAACAGAATCTGCTGCGGTTAACGAATTGATGGTGATCAGCCCAAGCGATGGCGAACAGTCGATCAAAATAAAATCGTATTGGTCTTTTATTTTGGCCAACGCGTTGCGCATTTTTTCTTCGCGGTGTTCAATGCTCACCATTTCTACTTCGGCACCTACCAAATCAATGTGCGAGGGGAGCACATCGAGGTACTTCAATTCATTTTTAATAATGGCCTCGGAGGCGGTCACACCGTCCACCATACATTCGTAAATGCTTTTCTTAATGTCTTTGGGGTTCATACCCAAGCCCGAAGTGGAGTTGGCCTGTGGGTCGGCATCGACCAACAGCGTTTTGTACTCCAGCACAGCGAGGCTCGCGGCCAGATTGATAGCCGATGTTGTTTTTCCAACTCCGCCTTTTTGATTTGCTATCGCGATGATTTTGCCCATGAATTTAATTTGATGATTAGCTAATTTGAAGATTTGAAAATGTTATCAGGCAATTGAAACTTCGTTTTGTCAATAATCGATTTTCAAATTTTTAAAATTAGAGTGGCAAAGATAAGGTTATTCAACCCGCGTGGAACATCCGTGAAACAATGTTATCCACTTATGCTCAACAGAGCATGCACAAAGGATTGTTAATATAAATGATTAATTGTGTATGGCGGATTTCACTTAATCATTTCTTTCCCTTCTTCCTCGCTTCCTCGCTGGCTTTCATGGCGTCTTCAAGCTTTGCCATGAATTTGGATTTTTTGCTCTGGCCGAGGGCTGCTTTCTTCCGGTTTTCGTCCATGATGGATTTGATCTTGTCTTCGTCCACAAAACGTTTGATCACCGCTTGCTGTGCAAAGGTGATTAGGTTGGAAACAAAATAATAAAAACTTAAGCCGGCTGAGAAAGAATTGAGTACAAACAAAAAGATAAGCGGCATGATGTAGCTCATCGACTTCATTGGGCCTTGCACGGAGGTAAGCTGGTTGTTTTGCCATGTGTAAATAATCTGCGAGGCCGTCATTAGCAACACAAAAAGGCCAACGTGGTTTCCGTAACCAAACGGAATAGAGAACGGCAGCGTGGCGATCGAATCCCAGGTAGACAAATCTTCGGCCCACAAAAACGGCTGTTGGCGCAAGTCAATCGAATTGGGGAACAAGTAAAACATCGAAAACAATATCGGCATTTGTAACAGCAGGGGGATGCAGCCTGCAAAAGGGTTTACACCTGCTTGCTGGTAGAGCTTCATCTGATCTTGCTGTGCTTGCGTCATGTTGTCGCCATTTTTTTCTTTGATGGCATCCAGCTCGGGTTTAAGCAAACGCATTTTTGCCATGCCTTTGTAGGAAGTATAGGTAAGCGGCATCAGCAACATCTTCATAAAGAAAACGAGCAGCAAAATGATCAAGCCGTAGTTGCCGATGAACGTTTGTAAAAAATCGAACACGGGCATCAACAAAAATTTGTTCACCCAAATTACGGGCGGCCAGCCGAGGTACATATTGCGCGAAAAGCCTTCGGTTACCTCTTTGGTGATTCTGTAATCGTTGGGTCCAAAATAATACGAGAAGGATGCGCTGTTATCAACGATGGCGTTGACCGGTATGGTAAGGTTTACGTCAGCTTTCTTTACGTACGATGAATCTTTCGCATCTACTGAAATAGACAATTCGGCAGTATTGAATTTTTCACGGGCAAAGAAGGCACTGAGAAAGAATTTCTGTTTGATGGAAATCCATTTTAGATCGTTTACCGTCTTCGAATCGGCAGAAGATTCCGAAAGCCCATCGAACGATTCTTCGGTAGTGTAATAGTTGACAGTGGTTCTGTTGCGGCTGTCGTTGAGATCTTTTTCCTGAAGTGCAATGAAATCGCTCCAATAAAAGTTGATGGCTTTTCCCGTTAGTGCTATTCCCTTCGATTCGATCCGGTAACCAATGTTGTAGCCTTTCGAAGGGATTGTGTAAATGTGTTTAAAGTAGGCGGTTTCAGAAACTTTTGCAGTGAAAACGATTTGCGTGGAATCTCCTTGACGGATGGTTTCTGTTTGATAATACAGTTGATACAAATCGATTAGCCGGCCTTCGTATGTTGCTGTTAGTGCAAATTTGTTGTTGCCGTCTTTAGCCAAATACAAAGGAGCTTGGCCGTGGGTCTTGAATTTTTTTAAGTTTACTTCACTTAACGTTGCGTTATTGCTGAAGGTCAGCTTCAAAACATCGTTTTCGATATTTGTAAATTCTTCTTTACCGTTTACAAAGGCCGACAGGTTTCCGTATTGTTTGGTTAAGCTGCTGTCCACCGCTGCCTTTAACACCACACGTTTTACGGTGTCGTATTTTTCTTGACTCGTTGAGTCTTGTTTAGCGAGCGGTTGCGGAGGCGTGGGGGAGGCTGAGAAAAAATAAAAGTAGCCCATCAATAAAACGGCAATCAAGGTGAGCCCAATGGCGGAATTCTTATCCATTCAATTTTTGATTTGATAATTCTACAATACTGATTAACGACTAACTAACCGATGTCTCGCAAACTTTTCAACTTGTTGTCGGGTTTCGGCAAGCTCTCCGAAGGAGTCCATTGGACAACCTGACAACTAAAATAAAAGGTTGCGAGATATCACTAACTAATAACTACTTTCTTATGTTCCATGGCCGCAGCCACAAATTTTACAAACAACGGATGCGGGTTAAGCACTGTACTTCTCAGTTCGGGATGATATTGTACGCCAATGAACCACGGGTGATCTTTTAGTTCAACCACCTCTACCAAACCGGAGTCGGGGTTGGTGCCCACGGCTTTCAGTCCGGCTTCTTCTATTTGTTCGAGGTATTTGTTGTTAAACTCATAACGATGCCGATGGCGCTCGTGAATCAGCGTATCGCCATAAACATGTTGTGCCTTCGATCCCTTCTTCAATTTGCACGCATACGCACCAAGACGCATGGTGCCGCCTTTTGTTGTAATTTTTTTCTGCTCCTCCATCAAATCGATGATCGGGTGCTTTGCTTTAGGGTTGAGCTCCGTGGTGCTGGCTTCCAATTTCAATACGTGACGTGCAAACTCTACCACAGCGCATTGCATACCGAGGCAAATGCCGAGAAAGGGGATTTTGTTCTCGCGTACAAACCGTACCGCTTCAATTTTTCCTTCCAGGCCACGTTCGCCAAAACCGGGTGCAACCAAAACACCGTCCAAACTGCCGAGCACTTCGGCAACGGACTCTTTATTGATATCTTCCGATGAAATCCACTTTACATTTACTTTACAATCGTTTTGAGAGCCGGCATGAATAAAGGCTTCGGCAATCGATTTGTACGCATCGGGCAGCGACACGTATTTTCCAACCAACCCGATGTTGACTTCGTTCAATGGGTTTTTAAGTTTGCCCAAGAAGGCTTTCCACTGCTCCAGTTCGGGTTCGTGCTTAGAGGTCATCTTCAATTTTGAGAGCACCCGTTCATCGAGCTTTTCTTTTTTCATCAACAGCGGCACATCGTAAATGGTATCGGCATCGATGGCTTCAATTACCGAGTTTACGTTTACGTTACAAAAGAGTGCCAGTTTTTTTCGGATATCCATCGATAACGGAAGCTCTGTGCGGCACACCAAAATATCGGGTTGGATACCGTACGAAAGCAATTCTTTTACCGAGTGTTGCGTGGGCTTGGTCTTTAGTTCTTTGGCCGCTTTTAAATAAGGAATGAGTGTGAGGTGAATCACCATAGAATTATTCGCCCCCAAGTCCCAGCGCACTTGCCGCACGGCTTCTACAAAAGGCAGCGACTCAATGTCGCCCACGGAACCTCCGATTTCAGTAATGATGAAATCGTATTGGCCGGTTTCGCCAAGCAGAAAAATATTGCGTTTGATTTCATCGGTGATGTGCGGCACCACTTGCACCGTTTTGCCGAGGTATTCGCCATGCCTTTCTTTGGTGATCACGTTGTTGTAGATACGCCCGGTGGTAACATTGTTGGCTTGGCTGGTGCGCACGTTTAAGAAGCGCTCGTAGTGGCCCAGGTCCAGGTCGGTTTCTGCGCCATCATCGGTTACGTAACATTCGCCATGTTCGTACGGGTTGAGTGTGCCCGGATCGATGTTGATATACGGGTCAAACTTTTGAATGGTGACGCTGAAACCTCTGGCTTGAAGCAATTTGCCAAGCGAAGCAGAGATAATTCCCTTGCCAAGCGAAGAGGTAACACCACCGGTAACGAAGATATATTTAGAAGAAGACATGATACGCCAAAAAAATATGGCCGCAAAGGTAGCGTATCTTCGCTATTCGGATGCTTGTTGCTGTCAATTATTTCAGAAAAAAATAAACTTCATCTTTCTACTTTTGAAATGAACAACGCTTTGCATCTGTCTCGGAAAGCTCAATTCTGAAAAATCTTTTAATTTTGCTCCCTTATCAATCAAATCAAGAAATGAATTTGCTCGATTTTGAAAAGCCGATTGCAGAACTGGAGTCGAAACTGGGAGACATGAAGCAACTGGCAGACGGCAGCGATAAAGCCGTGAACAATGCGATCCTCGCCCTCGAGAAAAAAATCATTGAATTGAAAAAAGAAACTTTCGAAAACCTTACCGGCTGGCAACGCGTGCAGCTCTCGCGCCATCCCGATCGCCCCTATACGTTAGATTATATCTATGAAATCACCACGGACTTTATCGAATTGTTTGGCGACAGAAATGTGGCCGATGACAAAGCGATGGTGGGCGGGTTTGGTTCGATTGAGGGGCAATCGTTTATGCTCATTGGGCAGCAGAAGGGCAGAAATACCAAACAGCGCCAAATGCGAAACTTTGGAATGGCTAATCCCGAAGGCTACCGTAAGGCACTGCGCTTGATGAAACTTGCCGAGAAGTTTAATAAGCCCATCGTTACCTTCATCGATACACCGGGTGCATTTCCAGGGCTTGAAGCCGAAGAGCGCGGACAAGGCGAAGCAATTGCCCGCAACCTGAAAGAAATGTTCATGCTCAAAGTGCCAGTAATTTGTATCATCATTGGCGAAGGTGCTTCGGGTGGTGCGTTGGGTATTGCCATTGGCGATCGCGTGCTGATGCTTGAGAACTCTTGGTATTCTGTTATTTCACCCGAAAACTGCTCGGCCATTTTGTGGCGCAGTTGGGATTTTAAAGAACAGGCGGCCGAACTTTTGAAACTCTCCTCCAAGGATATGCACTCCCTTAAATTGATTGATGGTGTTGTTAAAGAACCCCTCGGAGGTGCGCATACCGATGTGAAAGCCATGGCCGATGCCGTGAAAAAAACCATCCTGGATCATTTCAAAGAACTCCATAAACTTTCTGCAGAAGAACGCATTAGCCAGCGCATCGATAAATTTTGCGCTATGGGCGTAGTGAAAGAATGATTGCAGGTAACACCATTTCAGATTACGGATTATCTGTAATTTGCAATGGTAATCTGTAAATTGAAATGAAACTCCACGTAATCAACACCGGTCTTTTTAAACTTGACGGTGGCGCCATGTTTGGCGTGGTGCCCAAATCCATTTGGCAAAAGTCTAACCCGGCCGATGAAAACAATATGTGCACCTGGGCCATGCGCTGTCTGCTCATTGAAGACAGTAATCAATTGATTTTGATCGACAACGGCATCGGCAATAAACAAGATGCCAAATTTTTTCAGTTTTATTATTTGCATGGCGATGATTCGCTCACCAAAAGTTTGAACCAACTTGGTTTTAGCGAAGGCGATGTTACGGATATGTTCCTTTCGCATCTCCATTTTGATCACTGTGGTGGCGGGGTGAAAAAAGAAGGCGAAAAATTATCGCTCACTTTTCCCAATGCAAAATACTGGAGCAATGCCGATCATTGGCTGTGGGCCACACAGCCTAATGCACGGGAGAAAGCCAGTTTTTTGAAAGAAAATATTTTGCCAATGCAAGAGAGCGGTCATTTAAATTTTGTTGAAATCAATAAGCCCTCACCGTTTTCACAGTTTGATATTTTTTATGCTTCGGGTCACACCGATAAAATGATGGTGCCAAAAATAAAATACAAAGACAAGGTTATTTGCTTCGTGGCCGACCTGCTGCCTTCCACGGGGCATATTCCGTTGCCCTACGTAATGGGCTACGACACACGACCGCTGATTACGTTGGGTGAAAAAGAAAAATTTTTAAAAGAAGCCGCAGCTAATAATTACGTTTTATTTTTAGAACACGATTCGGTTAACGAGTGTTGCACCGTGAAAGAAGTGGATGGCAAGGTGAGGTTGGACAAGGCGTTTGCATTGAATGATATTTTGTAATCCACACACAAAATCAGGTTGCAACGCACAAGGCTACTAATATAGAAAGAATGAAAATCGGGATAGCGTTATCGGGAGGGGGTGCGCGTGGCATCGCTCACATCGGTGTACTCAAGGCACTTGAAGAAATGGGTGTGGAGATTTCGACAATCTCAGGTACAAGTGCAGGCTCCATTGTGGCTTCGTTGTATGCCAACGGAATTAAACCCGATCGGATATTCGATCAAGTCAAGCAATTGAGTTTATTCAAATCCGTGCGTTTGGCCTGGGCACGGGCCGGTTTGCTGGTTATGGACGGGCTAAAGGAATTAATTTTAAAAAACATTCCTGAAAATAATTTTAACGCGTTGAAAATACCGCTCACCATTGCGGCAACCGAAATTCGCAAAGGGGAGGTAAATTATTTTTCGGAAGGCGAACTCGCTGCGGCTGTGGTAGCTTCGTGCAGCATCCCTGCTGTGTTCAGTCCAACACGGGTGAACGAAAATTTATATGTAGACGGTGGCTTGCTCGATAACCTACCGGCAGGCTGCATCCGGAACCAATGCGATTTTTTGATCGGTTCGCATTGCAATGAAATCAGTCATGAGTTTGATCCCAAAAATTTAAAGACCATGATTGAGCGCAGTTTGCTCTTGGCCATCTCTGCCAATACCACTTTGAGTCAAAAACTTTGCGACCTCACCATTGCCCCACCCAACATGGATCGGTTTACGGTATTCGACATTGGCCGCGCACAAGAAATTTTTGAGGCCGGTTATCGGTTTACGAAAGAAAATTTTACATCGGATAATTTTAAAAAACGAGCAGCATGACAACCGTTGAACTTTCATTTAAAGAACAGATTTTGCAGGGAATACCCGACCAACTTCCTGAAGCAAAGGCTTACGATTTGTCTGTTAGCCACGCGCCCAGGCGAAAAGATATTTTGTCGGTGGAAGAAAAAAAGCTGGCCTTAAAAAATGCGCTTCGTTATTTCCAGCCGAAGCACCATGAAATTTTAGCGGCTGAATTTTACGAAGAGCTTCAAAAATTCGGTCGCATCTACATGTATCGTTTTCGCCCCGACTATAAAATGATAGCCCGCCCCATCCACGATTATCCCCATCATTCCTTGCAGGCGGCTGCAATACAAGTAATGATTCAGAATAATTTAGATCCGGCTGTGGCGCAGCATCCTTACGAACTGATTACCTATGGAGGCAATGGTGCGGTCTTCCAGAATTGGGCGCAGTATTTACTTACCATGAAATACCTGGCAACTATGAAGGACGAGCAAACGTTGCACATGTACTCCGGCCACCCCATGGGTTTGTTCCCATCATCAAAAGAAGCACCACGCGTTGTAGTTACCAACGGGATGATGATTCCGAATTATTCAAAACAAGACGATTGGGAAAAATATAATGCGTTGGGCGTAACGCAATACGGACAAATGACAGCCGGCAGCTACATGTACATTGGCCCGCAAGGAATTGTGCACGGCACAAACATCACCATTCTTAATGCAGGGAGAAAAATTTCTAAAAACGGAGAAGGCCTTGCCGGAAAATTATTTGTTACATCCGGCCTGGGAGGTATGAGCGGGGCACAGCCGAAAGCCGGAAATATAGCTGGCTGCATAACAGTAATTGCTGAAGTGAATGAGAAAGCCACACAGAAAAGACACTCGCAAGGCTGGGTGGATGAAGTAGCATATGATCTGGATAAACTTTGTTCACGCGTTACGGAAGCGAAGAAAAATAAGGAAGTGGTGTCGATTGCCTATCAAGGGAACATCGTTGAAGTGTGGGAAAAATTTTTGAAAGAAAATATTTACATCGACTTGGGTTCAGATCAAACATCGTTACACAACCCTTGGGCGGGTGGGTATTATCCGGTGGGGTTATCGTTCGATGAATCGAATAAAATGATGGCGTCTCAACCGGATGAATTCAAAAAACAAGTTCAGGAATCGCTGCGGAGGCAAGCAGCCGCAATTAATAAACACGCCAAAAAAGGAACTTACTTTTTCGATTATGGAAACGCATTTTTGCTGGAGGCATCGCGCGCAGGGGCAGAGGTGATGGCGGTCGATGGAATTAATTTTAAGTACCCATCGTATGTGCAAGACATCATGGGACCGATGTGTTTCGATTACGGCTTTGGCCCCTTCCGTTGGGTATGCACGTCCGGCAAGCAAGAAGACTTGGATTATACCGATGAATTAGCAACGGATGTACTTTCAAAAGTATTAAGTGCGGCCTCCGATGAAATTCAATCGCAACTTACCGACAACATCAATTGGATTAAAGCAGCGAAGGCAAATAAATTAGTGGTAGGTTCTAAAGCACGTATCCTCTATGCCGATGCCGAAGGGCGTATAAAAATTGCGGAAGCATTTAACAACGCCATCAAAGACAAAAAGATTGGCCCTGTGGTTTTGGGGCGCGATCACCACGATGTTTCCGGAACGGATTCTCCTTACCGCGAAACTTCCAATATCTATGATGGCTCGCGCTTCACAGCCGACATGGCCATTCACAATGTGATTGGCGATTCTTTTCGCGGGGCAACCTGGGTCTCCATTCACAACGGAGGAGGCGTGGGCTGGGGCGAAGTGATCAACGGTGGTTTTGGCATGTTGCTCGATGGCACGGCCGATGCAGACCGCAAATTGAAAAACATGCTTTATTTTGATGTGAACAACGGAATAGCGAGAAGATCGTGGGCGCGAAACGAAGGAGCTATGAATGCAATCGGTAAAGAAGTAAATAAAGGACTGCAAATAACCGTTCCTCATCTGGCCGATGAAAAACTGATCGAAAAAATTGTTTGAATTGTTAAGATCAATCTACATCATAGTTTTTAAAATTATTGGCTGGAAGGTAGAGGGCGCATTTCCGGTCGACATAAAAAAATATATTGTAGCCGTAGCACCGCACACCAGCAACTGGGATTTTGTTATTGGTGTAATGGCACGTAGCATTGTGCACATACAGCGGGCAAAATTTTTAGGCAAAAGCCAACTCTTTAAGTCTCCGTACGGCTGGTTTTTCAGGTGGCTGGGTGGCTATCCCGTTTACCGCGATTCATCGCACGATTTGGTGCATCAGGTGGTTGCTATTTTTAACCATCACAATGAATTTATTCTCGCCATCGCCCCCGAAGGCACTCGCAAAAAAGTAGAACGACTCAAAACCGGATTCTATTACATAGCCAAAGAAGCCAACGTGCCAATCGTGCCTTGTGGTTTCGACTACAAGAAAAGAACAGTTGTGATCGGTAAACCATTTTATACTACCGAAAACATAAACGCAGACTTTGAAAATCTCGTACGTTTTTACGGCAGCATCAAAGGGAAGAATGAAAAATTGGGGATAGCCTAAAATAAAAGTCCAAATACATTTTTGTAGATTGCAACTCAAAATATACCAATATGAAATTGATAAAGATTCTTTCTGTTGTGGGCTGTGCCTTACTATTCCAGGTTTCTCAAGCGCAGGTTCGGTTCGATTTCGGCTTGAAGGGAGGGCTTAACTTTGCAAGCCTCAATACCAGTTCGAGCGTTGCTCAAGATTACAACAACCGCACAGGGTATCATGTGGGCGCGTATGCCATGTTAAAATTCACAAAATTTGCTATACAACCCGAAGTACTTTTTTCAAAACAAGGGCAGACTTATTCTTTCCCTACCAGCTCAAACCTCACGGCTGATTTTAGTTACATCAACATCCCGATTATGTTAAAATTTTATTTAGCCGAAGGTTTAAATCTTCAAGCCGGTCCGCAATTTGGTTTTTTAGCCAACCAGACAAGTTCGATCACTGCACTAACAAATTCAGGAACACTTACTACGGCTCAGCTAAAAGATTTTGTAAAGTCATCCGATGTTTCACTCGCTTTGGGAGCTGGTTGGGATTTACCGTTTGGTCTTAATATCACGGCAAGGTATAACCTCGGCTTGTCCGACATCAACAAAATTACCGGCACTGCCAACCCGGCTGTGGTTTCATCGTTGGGAACAACAACCGCTAAAAACCAAGTAATTATGATATCGGTAGGTTATCGTTTGTTTAAACTGGGTAAATAATTTTAACTGAAATTAATTTCGGAAATCCTGCAAAGAGCAGGATTTCTTTTTTTTCATCAGAAAATCAAATACTTATTTTTGTCAACTACAATTTATCAGATGTTGGTATGAAGCGTAATTTTTTCCTCACTCTATTCTTTTTCTCAACTACGGTTATGTTCGCACAATTGCGTGCCGATTTTGGGGTGAAGGGAGGCATGAATATTTCAGGCCTTGCTCTTAGTTCGGGCGGCAAGTTGGTAGGGTTGACGTACAACGTGCGTTCGGGTTTCCACATAGGTGGCTACGCATCGATACGAATTAAAAAATTTGCCGTACAACCCGAACTTGTTTATTCGGCACAAGGCCAAAATTTCACAACGCCTTTCTACTCAAATCTTAATTCAAAACTGAACTACCTCAATGTGCCCATTATGCTGAAGTACTATCTTTTGAAAGGATTAAGCTTACAGGCCGGACCTCAGTTCGGTTTATTGCTTGGAGCAAAAGGAGATTTGATACAAGTGAACAACGGAGGAAACATAGGTCAGACGCTGATGAATCAAGACCTGAAACCGTACCTAAACGACATTGATCTGTCGGTAGGCATGGGCATTGGCATCGATTTGCCGGCCGGTATAAATCTTACGATGCGTTACAATTTGGGCATCACCGATAACAACAAAAACTCAATCAGTAATGCGGTATTTCCAAATGGAAGACAGCCTTCATTCAGTACAGCTAAAACCCAAAACCAGGTGTTTCAGTTTTCGTTGGGCTATCGCCTCCACAAGATTGGAAAATAAATCTTGTGCTTACGGTTGATGGGAAGCGAGTTTGCTTTTTCGTATTCCGTAGCCGAAATAAATCAGCAAGCCCACCGTCATCCAAAAAAAGAATACCACCCAACTCTTTGGTGGAATTTCAATCATGAGATAAAGGCAAAACAAAATGCCGAGCACCGGAATAAGCGACAGTTTCTTTATAAAAGTGAGTATCGTTATGAAGGAGGCAATCAAAAGAAAAATGAAGAACATGATGTCTTCACCCGTTCGTTGATCTGAAAATATTTTCCCGGCACGCGATGCATACCCCACAACGAAAACCAGAAACAGAACGGGTACAATCCATTGGCCGTTGATGTTTGGCAGGCGAAAGGTTTTATCATCCGCAGTCTTTTCCCGTTTGGGAAGTTTCAAAACTCCGGCACACACCAAGATGAACGCAAAGAGTGTACCGATGCTGGTAAGGTCGGTAACTACGCCCATATCAATAAAGAGTGCCGGTATAGCCACGGCAAACCCGGTGGCCACGGTAGCAAATGATGGTGTATGAAACCTGGGGTGAATTACACTGAACTTTTTTGGGAGCAAGCCATCGCGGCTCATGCTCATCCAGATGCGGGGCTGGCCAAGCTGATAAACAAGCAACGCACTGGTGGCAGCAATTACGGCACCTACCGAGACGATGTAGCCGATTTTTTGCATTTGAATTTTCTCAAATACATAGGCCAACGGGTCGGCTACATTTTTGAATTCCGAATAATTTACCATACCCGTAATGACCAGTGTTACTACAATGTATATCGAAGTGCAGATCAACAAAGAGTAAATCATCCCCCGGGGCAAGTCGCGTTGTGGGTTGTGGCATTCTTCGGCTGTAGTTGAGATGGAATCGAATCCGATGTACGCAAAAAAGATAGCCGACACGCCTCCCATAACTCCGGTGAAACCATTGGGCATAAACGGAACCCAGTTGTCTGTACTGATAAAAAATATTCCAAGCACCACAATGAACGCAAGCGCCACCAGCTTAATGCCGACCATCAGGTTAGCTCCCTTTTTACTTTCGCGAATGCCAATGTAGGCCAGCCCAGTGATGAGCGCTACAATAATAAAAGCAGGTAGGTTTAGGATTATTTTTAAACCCGCAACCTCGGGGGCAGAAGTCCACGCCAAACCATCAATAGTTTTTCCTTGTGCCACGGCTGTTTCGTACAAGTTGTGTGCTGTTTTTGGGTCGGTGGTCATCCACACAGGCAGATGAATATGTGCACCTTCCAGTAAGTTCACAAAGTAGCTGCTCCACGAAATGGACACCACTACATTGCTGATGGCGTATTCCAGAATCAGCGCCCAGCCAATCACCCACGCGGCAAGCTCGCCCATGGTAACGTACGTGTACGTGTAGGCACTTCCGGCAGCCGGAATGCGTGCGGCAAATTCGGCATAACACAACGCAACAAAACCGCACGTAACGGCAATTATTAAAAACAAAAAAATAACCCCGGGCCCTCCCGCATACGCTGCTTGACCTATTGTTGAAAAGATGCCAGCGCCAATCACTGCGGCAATGCCCATCGAAACCAAATCACGAACGCCCAACACTTTTTTTAGCTCCGGATTATTACCCGCAGGCGAATTCAGTGTATTGATCGATTTTTTCCGTAACAAAGATTGGAGCATGAAATTCTTTTTTCGGGCAACAAAATAGTAAAATTATTCGGGCATCACTATGAATGGCTTCTTAAAGGATGTTGTAAAAAACTAACAGCAGATGTAAAATCAGAATTGTATGTTTGCAGTTATGAGAAAATGTAAACCGCTTTTTATTTTAGTTTTTGCTCTTTGTTCTACTCATTTGGTCGCACAGAAGCAAACGGTTATAGCGTTTGGCTCTTGCAGCAACCAACGAAAGCCACAGGAACTTTGGCCCGATGTAATCAACCAAAAACCTGCTCTTTGGATCTGGGGTGGCGATAATATCTATGCCGACACAGGCGATACCACCGAATTAAAAGCCATGTACGCCAAGCAAAAATCGGATGTGGGCTATCAAAATATTTTGAAAACATGCCCCGTTACCGGCACGTGGGACGACCACGACTACGGCATGAACGATGGCGGAAGATTCTGGCCACACCGCGACACATTTAAAAAGTTTTCGTTGGAGTTCCTCGACATTCCGAAGAGCAACCCCGTGTGGAATCACCCCGGCATTTACAATTCTTTAGTTTTAGGCGAAGGGAAGAACAAAATAAAAATCATCAATCTCGATACGCGCTATTTTCGAGATACCTTGGTAAGAGTGCATTACAAGCCTGAAGGAACCGAGAAGTTGCAATACAAATACGAAGTCAATACCACAGGAGATGTTTTGGGCGAGGTACAATGGAAGTGGCTTGAAGAGGAGTTGAGAAATTCTGATGCTGCGCTCTTTATTGTAAACTCAAGTATTCAGGCACTTGCCGAAGATCACCGATTCGAAAAATGGGTTAACTTTCCGCAAGCTCGACAACATTTATTAGATGTACTCGATGCCTCGAAGAAAAAAATTGTGATCATTAGTGGCGACCGCCACATTGCGGAGTTTTCGAAAGTGGATTTACCATCCGGGTTACCGTTGTACGATTTTACCTCGAGCGGACTTACGCACACCTGGCCCGAAAAGTGGGTAGAGGCAAACCGCCATCGTGTGGGCAACATCGTGATCGAAAAAAACTTTGGGATTATCAGGATAGACTGGCATCGAAAAGATTTTAAAATCACGATGCAGATTCGAGGAAAAAATAATCAGGTATTTCAAGAACAAACAATCACATTTAAAAGATAATTTTTTGTGACAGGACAACAGAAGTACACACTTTCGGTAGGCATTACATTGGTTATTGCCAACATGATTGGTACGGGCGTTTTCACATCGCTCGGTTATCAGGTAGGCCCCATACCTTCCGGTTTTGCAATTTTGTTTTTGTGGCTGCTGGGTGGTGTGGTGGCGTTGTGCGGTGCTTTTACGTATGCCGAGATTGCAGCAAGTTTCAAACGATCGGGAGGAGAGTATTACTACCTCGGAGAAATTTTTCATCCGGCAGTAGGCTTTGCGTCAGGATGGATAAGTTTGCTGGTAGGCTTTGCCGGAGCCATTTCTGCGGTTGCCATTGCCATAGGCGAATACGCGCATAAACTGGTTGGCGTTGATGTTAAAATAATTGCCATAGCCGCCATTATTTTGGTTTCAAGCATCCATTGGTTTGGAGTGAAGACGGGTGGAATGGCACAGAATATTCTCACCACACTAAAGCTTACGCTGATTTTTGTTTTTTGCGTAGCTCCTTTTTTTGTTTCAGATGTCTCGCTTTCCGATGTTTCTTTTGTGCCCGGTGATTTCGATGTGCAACTGATCTTCACTTCTGGTTTTGCAGTTTCATTGGTATATGTAGTGTATGCCTATTCGGGATGGAATGCTGCGGCTTACATTGCGGGCAATCTGGAGAACCCGGAAAAAAATTTACCTAGGTCGCTTATTTTGGGCACACTCGTGGTAGTTACCGTGTACGTTCTGCTGAACGGTACATTTCTCTACGTGGCCAACTTTGCAGAGCTTGAAAATGTAAATGATATTGGAAACGTAGTGGCTTTCAAACTATTTGGCGCAACCATTGGTTCGGTCTTTGCAGGTTTATTCAGCGTAGCGCTTTTGTCAACGCTAAGCGCTATGACTATTGCCGGCCCACGCGTGCTCCAAGCGATGGGTGAAGATTACCCAAAGCTGAAAAAGTTTACGTCTACCAATAAATACGAAATGCCCTACATCGCCATCATTGTGCAGGGCACTTGGTCTATTTTTTTGGTAATGGTAAGCTCGTTCAAAGAAATCATTCAATACATTTCGGTGAGCCTCTCGGTGTTTGCCTTGCTCACAGTAATTGGAGTTTTTTTTGTGAGAAAAAGATTCCCGAACAGCTCGTATCGGTTGCCGTTGTACCCACTGCCGCCCATTTTTTTTATTGCCGTCACCAGTTGGATGATCTATTTCGAGTTTACCAAAAACCCGCAGGTAATCCTGTATAGTGTAGGCACTATTCTTTCCGGTCTTTTGGTATATCTGTGGATGAAGAAAAAACAAGCGTAAACGCAGGTTGCAAAAAAATGGCAGTATCACAACCAACGTGTTGATACTTATATCTTTTCAAATATCTTTGCGCCTCAATTCATTAATTTATGATCCGTTCACGGTTTTTACTTTTTAGCCTGGCTTTTTTATTTTTTGCTGCTGCCTGCACCAATAAAAAAAAAGAAATCCCCAAACACACGCTCGATTCACTCCACAGAATTGATTCGCTGGCAAAGGTTGATTCGCTTCAGCGCGCGGCCGAACTGAATTTCCCGAAAGATACGGTCTTAGATAATACGGCACGGTTTATTGCCGGTCTTCCACAACTTGATTCCAATGCACTTTCGGCTTTAGAGCAAGATAAATACTGGATCGATTTCCGTACTCAGATGGATGCGAATTGGAAGAAGATGTACAACACGCGCCTCACAAAAATGGCAGAGTGGGAGCAAGAGGTTCTCTCCAAGACCGTAAACGATTCGTTGAAATTATTTTACCCGTTCTCGGGCCCTGATTTTCTTCATGCAAACTTCCTTTATCCGCGCACCAAAGAATACGTAATGGCTGCACTCGAACCCATCCGCGAAGTGCCAGCACTTGAAAAACTTTCGGAAGCCGACCGCGACCATTTCCTCGACTCGCTCGGCAATTCGCTGCGCGACATTTTCAATAAAAGCTATTTCATTACCAAGCACATGCAAAAAGACCTTTGGCAAATTAAAGGGGTGTTGCCTTTGTTTTACTTTTTCATGGAGCGCTCGGGCTACGAACTGATGCAACAGAAATTTTTGAATATTGATAATGACGGGAACGAACAAGAAGTAGAAGGAGCTAAGATCAATCAATATAAAAGCCGTGCCGTAAAATTTATTCTGCGCAACCGCGAAACGAAAAAACTAAAGACGGTCTATTATTTCTCCATCGATATTTCCAACGATGGCTTAAAGTCAAGACAGGGATTTGTGAAATTTGTACAGACCCGCGCTCCGTTCAACACGTTTTTAAAATCGGCATCATATTGTTTACATGACGGAAAGACCTTCAGCACCATCCGAAGCCTGATCGTGGACAACACGGTTTCTGTTTTTCAAGACGACACCGGTGTGCCTTTCCGTTTCTTTGATAAGAAGCCCGAATGGAAAGCTACTTTCTTCGGAGAATATGTTCCGCCTGTAGAAGATTTCAGCCGTGGATTGTATCAGGCTTCGCTTGACTCCGCGTTTAAGCAAGGCTCTGAACCACTGCCCTTTTCGCTGGGGTACCATTGGAGCACACGCAAACAGCACTATATGTTGTTTGGCAAGGAAAGGATTCAGGTAAATAAATAAATCGTCACAAAATAAAAGCTATCTCTTTCAAGTTGAAAGACAACATGTTGTTTTGGCTTGCGATGATTAATTCACCGCTATCGGTAACGCCCTCAATCATACCTTCAAACTCTTTTTCTTCAGCTATAAATTTTCTCCGTTGTTTGTAGCCTAAAAGATTTTGCAGGTACTCTTCCTTCAATTCTTCGGTTTTCCCAGACCGCAACTGTAAATATCTTTTCTCCAATTTTTCTACAATCGAATTAAAAACAGGGTTGAGTTCAAAATCTTTTTCACAGATTAAACTAAGCGATGAAGCCGAAGGATATTCGAATTTCTTTTGATTGATATTTAGGCCAATACCCACAATGCTTTGTTGGATAGTTTCGCCATGCAGCGTGTTTTCAATAAGAATGCCGCAAATTTTTTTGTTGTTGAAAAGAATGTCGTTGGGCCATTTAATTTTTGCGCTCGCACCAATTTCTATTATCAAATCAAGAACGGAAAGCGATACAGCCCTCGTTAGGTTGAACTGATTTTTCGCTTGCAAAAAAGTTGGCTTCAGCAACAACGAAAACGTCAGGTTTGCTCCGGCATCTGTAAGCCAGGCATTTCCCCGTTGCCCTCGGCCAGCTGTTTGGTGTGCAGTGATTACAATCGTGCCCTCGGGCAAAGCCGATTTTGTCGTCTTTTCTGCTATTAAAGTATTGGTTGACTGACATTCGGGCACGAAAATCAGGTTTTGTCCCGTGAAAAGCGTTTTGGCAAGGATTTTATACAAGAGATTTTGGTTAAATTTGCAGATTACACAAAAATAAAATACTGAACTGATTTAATGCCAATAAGGAAAAAGGATGCCACCGAAAAACTGGCCGATCTCGTGGTGAAGGGAATGCAGGAAAAAAAAGCAACGGATATTGTGCTGATGGATTTGCGGGGAGTAAAAAATACGGTAGCCGATTTTTTTGTGATTTGCTCGGGCAACTCCGATAAACAGCTGGGTGCCATTTCAGACTCGATAGATGAGTTTGTTTACAGAGAATTGAACGAAAACCCTTGGCATTCGGAAGGAAAAAACAATAAAGAATGGATGCTTCTCGACTATATCAGTGTAGTGGCACACATTTTTCGTAAAGACAAAAGAGAATTTTTTGCATTGGAAAAACTGTGGGGCGATGCCAAAACCACTTTGATAGAAGACTGAAACAAAATTACAATCACGATAACTTATTAAGCGATGGCCGATAAAGAAAACGATAAGAGCAAGGAGCGAAAATTAACGCCACCCAAACTTCCCAAGACCAATTATCAGTTGTGGGTGATCTTGATTTTGACGGCTGTGGTGCTGTTTGTTACCTTTTGGAAAAACACTTCCGGACTGATCGAAGTTCAGAAATCGGGTTTTGAATCGATGGTGGCGGGCAACGATGTTAAGCGTGTACAACTGTATAAAAAAGATGCAGTAGTTCAAATCACACTGAAATCGGAGGCGCTGCAAAATGCAAAGTATAAACTGGCTCTGGAGAAAAACGGGCCGTTGGGTATCAGCCAAAGCGGCCCGCACTATTATTTTAAAATTGGAAGCCAGGAAGTTTTTGAAACACAGTATGCCCAATTAAAAACCAAATACCCCAATGCGCCCGACCTTGAGTATGA
The DNA here is from genome assembly GCA_018267285.1 of Bacteroidota bacterium. GTDB lineage: Bacteria > Bacteroidota > Bacteroidia > Cytophagales > Cyclobacteriaceae > ELB16-189. The sequence continues at coordinate 56,516 of JAFDYU010000019.1, forward strand.
AGAAGGCGGAGGCGTAGGCGAACTTTTAAATTGGGGATTTTTGATTTTGTTGCTCGTGGGCTTTTGGATGCTCATGCGCAGAATGACGGGAGGAGCGGGGCCTGGCGGACAAATATTTAATATTGGGAAATCAAAAGCTGCACTCTTCGATGCCGAAAACAAAGTGAAAATTACTTTTGAAGATGTAGCGGGGCTGGAAGAAGCCAAAGAAGAGGTGAAAGAGATTGTAGATTTTTTAAAAACGCCTTCAAAGTTTACCAAGCTGGGGGGTAAAATACCCAAAGGAGCTTTGTTGGTTGGCCCTCCCGGCACCGGTAAAACTTTGCTGGCCAAAGCCGTGGCCGGAGAAGCCGCTGTTCCTTTTTTCTCGCTCTCTGGTTCCGACTTTGTAGAAATGTTTGTGGGGGTGGGTGCTGCACGGGTTCGGGATTTATTCAAACAGGCAAAAGAAAAAGCACCGTGCATTGTATTTATCGATGAGATTGATGCCATTGGCCGTTCGCGTGGTCGTGGTCAACTGCCCGGAGCAAACGATGAGCGGGAGAATACATTGAATTCCTTATTGGTTGAGATGGATGGTTTTGCTACCGACAGCGGTGTTATTATTCTGGCGGCAACCAACCGTCCGGATGTGCTCGATTCGGCATTGCTCCGCCCCGGGCGCTTCGATCGCCAAATCAGCATAGACAAACCGGATATTGCCGGACGCGAACAAATTTTTAAAGTTCATCTCAAGCCCATCAAACTTTCGAAAGATGTTGACATTAAAAAATTGGCAGCTCAAACTCCGGGTTTTGCAGGCGCAGAAATTGCCAACGTATGCAACGAGGCCGCACTGATTGCCGCACGCAGAGATAAAAAGGAAGTAGAGATGAACGATTTTCAAGATGCCATCGATCGGGTTATTGGCGGTCTTGAAAAGAAAAACAAAATTATCTCGCCCGAAGAGAAAAGAATTGTTGCCTATCACGAAGCCGGGCATGCCGTGGCCGGTTGGTTTCTCGAACATGCCGATCCGTTGGTAAAAGTAAGCATTGTGCCACGCGGTGTGGCCGCGCTTGGGTATGCGCAATATCTGCCCAAAGAACAATTCTTGTATCAGACGGAGCAACTGGTTGATGAAATGTGTATGGCCTTTGGTGGCCGTGCTGCCGAGGAGATTGTGTTTGCAAAAATCTCTACGGGCGCGCTTAGCGACTTAGAGCGGATTACCAAAATGGCGTACAGCATGGTTACGGTCTATGGTATGAACCCGGCCATCGGGAACATTTCATTTTATGATTCCAAACAATCGGAATACAGCTTCAACAAACCCTACTCAGACGCCACAGCTGAAAAGATTGATCAGGAAGCGAAGAAGATTATTGACATGGCTTTTGAGAGAACAAAAAAATTATTGACCGAGCACCGTGAGCAGTTGGAGATTATTGCCAAGGAGCTGCTCGAAAAAGAAATTTTATTTCAATCGGATTTGGAAAGATTGATCGGCAAGCGTCCGTTCGCACATCAGACGGCCTACGAAAAATTTACCAACGGTGTGGCTCAGGAAAAGAAAGAAGCAACAGCGAGTGGTGATAACGGCCAACCCAAACAAGAAGTGGTGCCTGAATAAATTTGAAAGAAAAATTAAACCTGACTTTTTCGTCAGGTTTTTTATTTTAAATTGTTATGCATATCACGCTGCCACCCGGAAAAAAAATATATTTCGCATCCGACTTTCATTTGGGCACACCCGATGATCAATCCAGTTTACAACGTGAAAAAAGAATAACCGCCTGGCTCGACCGGATTAAAGACGATGCCCACTCCATCTATTTGCTGGGCGATATTTTTGATTTTTGGTTTGAATACAAACAAGCAATTCCGAAAGGGTTTATCCGTCTGCAGGGTAAACTGGTAGAGCTGAGAGATAGCGGAATGCCCATTTATTTTTTTACCGGCAATCACGACATGTGGATGTTTGATTACTTCACCAAAGAACTTGGAATTGTTATTTACCGCGAACCGCAACAGATTACCATTAATCATTTAAAATTAATTGTAGGGCACGGAGACGGTTTGGGCGATGGCGATAATTTTTACAAATTGTTGAAATGGTTTTTCAACAGCAAGTTGTGCCAATGGTTGTTTGCCAGGATACACCCGAATTTTGGAATTGCCATGGCAAAATTCTGGAGCCGCAAAAGCCGGATCAGTAACACCAAGCGAGAAGAAAAATTTAAAGGCGAAGAAAAGGAGTTTTTGCTTTCGTATTGCAGAGAGCTGGAGCAAAAAGAACATCATGATTTTTATGTATTCGGCCATCGGCATTTGCCTTTGGATTTAAAAGTGGGAGTGAAAAGCAGGTATATCAATTTGGGTGAGTGGGTACACTTCAACACGTATGCGGTTTTTGATGGCAATGCGATGGAATTAAAAACGTTTGAAGGTTGATGAAACGTCTTCTTTTTCTTCTTTCTTTTTCATTTTGTGCAACTGGTTGTTTTGCGCAAAAAATCATCAAATCATTCAAGCCCGGAAAAATTGAAAGCGTTTCGGTCGATCGTTTAGGAAATTTTTTCTTACTGCTGGCAGACGGATCTATAAAAAAATATGATCGTGATGGAAAAAGTTCGGCACAAATCAAAAACATAAATCCTTCTTTGATTGAGCCGTGGTTTTACCCTAGGATTTTTGTGTACCGAAGAGTTGAGCAAAAGTATTTGGTTTACGACCCTAAATTTTCGTTGCTGGAGCAAATAAAAATAGACCCTGCCGTTGCGATAACCCCTTACCTTGCCTGCCCCACAAACGATGGCAAAGTACTGGTGCTCGACCGGGCAGATTGGTCTGTAAAAAAAATTTCGCCCGTTACCAATCAGGTTCTTTCTGAGTTTACCATCGATTCTGCCCGGTTTAATTCGAGCTCCGACATCATCCAGTTTCAAGAATACCAGAACATGATTTTTCTTCTGGATAAAACCACGGGCATTTATTTTTTGAATAACCTTGGGCAACAAGTTAATTTTATCGAAGGCCCAATAAATAATTTTGGTTTTTTTGGCGAAGAGCTGTACTATCTTCAGCATGGACAAATTATTTTTTACGATTTGTTTTCGGAAAAGAGCCGCCAGTTGAAATTAGAAGAAGGTAAATTTGTAATCGTAACCGATGAACGGATTGTTTTGGTTCGCCCCGATAACAAAGTAATTATTTTTGATTATCAACCAAAAGCAGAATAATTTAGCTGTTCAATAGTGAACGGTTCTGTGCGTATTAGAACAATGGAAATAAAGCGAATGTATGTTTTTAGCCGTGCCCTGCAGTTGGCATAATTTTTCCTGAAACAAAACTTTAAACCTAAACCTGTGAACGACTCTGGTAAAATTTTAATGATCGATGACGATGAAGATGTGCTGTTGGCCGCAAAAATGTTGTTGAAGAAATACAACCATCAGGTTATCATCGAAAAAAATCCCAATAAAATTCCTTTCTTATTAAACAACGACACGTACGATGTGATTTTGCTCGACATGAACTTCAGCAAAGACACCACAAGTGGCAAAGAAGGCTTTGAGTGGCTCAAGCAAATCAAAGAAAGAGATCCGCAAGCCGTTGTGATAATGATTACGGCATTTGGTGATGTAGAGATGGCGGTTCGCGCATTGAAAGAAGGAGCTACCGATTTTATTTTGAAACCTTGGCAAAATGAAAAATTAGTGGCCACTATTTCAACAGCGATAAAATTGAAACAATCGTACCTTGAAGTAGACAAACTCCGCAGGGCCAAACAAATGCTCGAAGAACAGATTAGCCAGCCTTTTAAGGACATGATCGGGCAAAGCGTTGCACTGAAAGAAGTATTTACATTAATCGACAAAGTGGCTAAGACCGATGCCAATGTGTTGATATTAGGCGAAAACGGAACCGGAAAAGAACTGGTGGCCAGGGCCATTCATCAAAAGTCGTTGCGCAAAGACAACTCGTTTGTGTCTGTAGATATGGGCGCGATTACCGAAACACTTTTCGAGAGTGAATTGTTTGGTCATAAAAAAGGAGCTTTCACCGATGCCCGTGAAGATCGACCCGGAAGATTTGAGTTGGCCAACCGGGGAACTCTTTTCTTAGATGAGATTGGAAACCTGAGTATGAACCTGCAAAGCAAACTCCTGAGCGCGTTGCAATCAAGACAAGTTACAAGGGTGGGCGCCAACCAACCCACTGAAGTTGATATCCGGTTGATATGCGCCACCAATATGCCGCTTCAGCAAATGGTGAAAGACGGAAGATTCAGGCAAGATCTTCTCTATCGTATCAACACGGTTGAAATCAACATACCTCCGTTGTACGAACGCATTGACGACATTCCGATGCTGACCACTCACTTCCTGAATTATTATTCGAAAAAATATCATAAGGAAGTTTTATCGATTACACCCGAGGCTATGAGTAAATTAAAAAAATACCCCTGGCCCGGAAACGTACGCGAGTTGCAACACTCGATCGAACGTGCCGTGATCATGGCCGACTCGCCTACTTTACAGGAAAGCGATTTTCTTTTTAACCGAAAAGCAAACGAGGCGGTAAACGATTCGCTCAATCTTGATGAGGTTGAAAAATCGGCTGTGGCAAAAGCCATACAACTGCACAGTGGGAATATTTCTAAAGCTGCCGAAGAACTTGGCTTAACCAGAGCATCGCTCTACCGCAGGATGGAAAAATATGGACTTTAAATGGCGATCGCCCTCATTCACAAGGCTGGCCGTGTTTGCGGTTACCGTGTTGGCACTGGGTTATACCGTGGCCGACAAATTCAGCTTTACGGTTGTCTTCGCGCTGGTGGTTGCAATCGCCTTTCAGGGTATTCAGATTTTGCGTTTGATGGAGCAACCCCAGCTCAGCAATATATCATTGCCGAATATTAAATTCGATGAAGTAACACAAACTTTTAAAACTGAAAATAGTGATGCTGCTGCGCGCAATTTTTGTGAGTATCTCAACGATTCGCTTCTCAAATTAAAATCTACTCGGCAAGAGAGAGACTCCGAATACCAGTTTTTCAAAAATATTGTACAACACGTAGGCATTGGCATTCTTACGTTTGACGAGCAGGGCGCAATTCAAATGATCAACACAGCAGCCAAACGTCTGTTAAAAATTGAAGGTGCTGAAAAACTTACCGATTTGCGCGAGGTGGATTCTTCTTTGGTAGATTCATTTGTAAAACTGAAAACCGGTGGACGAGAGCTGCTTCAGTTAAAAACAGGTGATGAAACCATACAGCTTTCAATTTATGCCATTGAGTTGACGCTCCGAAATAAAGTAATGAAGCTTATTTCGATGAGCAATATCCAAAACGAATTGGAAGAAAAAGAAATGAAAGCCTGGCAAGATCTGGTGCGTGTGCTTACCCACGAAATAATGAATTCAGTAACTCCCATCTCATCGCTGGCAGGAGTTGTGGAAAACGATCTTCAGGTTAAGATAAAAAATTCGGACCTGGAGTTGAAAAAAGACGAGGCCGAAGATATGCACTTGTCTATGCAAACCATCAGCAAACGCAGCGCAGGCCTGATACGGTTCGTTAAAGAATTTAAAAATTTAACGCATGTGCCCAAACCGAAGCTGGTCGAGATCAAGGTGAAGGCTTTGCTCGAAGAACTGATAATGCTACACAAAAAAGAAATAACAGACCAGGCAATTTCTATCGAATCGAATATCCAGTCAGACGAACTACTATTGATGGCCGATAAAACCATGATCGAGCAGGTGCTTATCAATTTAATAAAGAACGCTATCCAGGCTTTCGATAATCAGCAGGAAAGAAAAATCATTTTGTCGGCCTACACCAATGATGGGCACGTAACTATTTCGGTAAAAGACAACGGGAATGGGATTGACCCCGATGCGTTGGAAAAAATCTTCATCCCCTTCTTTACTACTAAGAAAACCGGATCGGGCATTGGCTTGAGTTTGTCGAGACAAATTATGCGGCAACATGGAGGCCAAATTTCTGCTAAATCGATGCCGGGCGAAGGCACCGAGTTTATTCTTCGGTTTTAAACCTTTTGGCGGGAAGCCCGAAAAGACTTAGTTTTGAAAAACTTTCTCCATGCAAGACGTACAACAAAAAATCACCACCATTCTTACTGAAAAACTGGGCATCACTGCCTCAGAGATTACTATTGATGCAAGTTTTGTTAAGGATTTGGGAATCGATTCCCTAGACTATGCCGAGTTGGTGATGGAGTTTGAACAGACGTTCGATATCAAAATTCCCGATGACGATGCAGAGAAAATGCAAACCATCGGGCAGGCCGTAAACTACATCGAATCCAAACTCAAGAAATAGTTTTATTGCCGCGGAAGCTGTCGGGGGCAAGGGCTTCTTTCGATAACTCAAAGTAATTGCCAAACCGTTTCATTTTTTCTGCGTCTTTGGCTAAAAAGGGAGATTGATTTTCTCGATTGGAAAGAGGCGAGTGATACCAGCCGTTTTTGGTCTCATTCCAAAAGACCAGGTATTTGTCCAATGAAATGAAAAGCACATCCATGTCATAAATTTCTTCGCCTTCTTTGTCGAGCAGCCCGGTGAATTGCAATAAGATGTGATTTTTTTTAAGGAGTTCGCCTTTGCTGCACTCTATGCTGTTCAGGCGCATCAGTAATCTGTGCTCTTGGTCCCAAGCCTTAAACTTTATTTTTCGAGGCGTGAAATCTGACATAACATTTTCGTTTGCTCGGTCTTTTAAATTAGGTTAGGTTTGAAATCGAATGACAAGTAAGCTCAAATCTTTGTCAACATCAAACTGCTAAGGCAATAATATGGGTGATAGGAGTGCTCTTTTTATCGTAAATAAATTTTCGGGTGGAAGCTACCGACCCGAAACAGAACTGCTCATTCGCGAACAATGCAAAAAGGCTGATATCGATTGCCGGATTGAGTTCACTCAAAAAATCGGTCATGCTACAGACTTAGCGCGTTTGGCTGTAGAGCAAAAAATAAATTTAGTTTTTGCCGTGGGTGGCGATGGCACGGTAAACGAAACAGCTCAAGGGCTTTATGGTTCTACGGTGGCAATGGGCATATTGCCGAAAGGCTCAGGCAACGGACTGGCACGGCATCTGGGCATGCCTATGTCAATAAAAAAATCGGTTGAGATAATTCGTAAGCACCGCGAAGTTTTGATTGATGTTGTCAAGATCAATCAAATTCTTTCGGTGAATGTCTCCGGCATCGGTTTTGATGGCCACGTGGCAAATTTATTTGCTGCCGGAACTCAGCGTGGGCTGGTGGGCTATACCAAACTGGTGTTTAGTGAATTCAAAAAGTTTAAGCCGTTTGAAGCCTCAATAAAATTGAATGATAAAACTTTTGAAGTGAACCCGTTTATCATAGCACTTGCCAATGCATCGCAGTTTGGTAATAACGCTTGCGTTGCTCCACAAGCCTCTTTGTGCGATGGGTTGATGGATGTGTGTGTAATCCGAAAAATACCACTTGCTCATTTGGTTGGGTTTGGCAGAAAGCTGTTTACGCACAAGTTAGACCGCTCTCGTTTTGTAGATTTCTATAAAGCCAAACAAGTATCGGTTGAATTAAATACACCGGTTGCCTTTCACGTTGATGGCGAGCCAATGGCTTCGAGCAAAAAGTTTGATATTGAATTGAAACCGGCTTCTCTAAAAATTCTGTCACCTTCAGAATCCATTATTTAATTAGGAAAAACATTCTTTTTTGTCACGTTAATTTTTTTGGCAACATTTTGGTTATGATCTGTTATCTTTGTAGCGAAATGAAGAGCGCACAGCATACTATTAAATTGATATTCAGCTGTTTAATGACAACTGTTCTCTTCGTTTTCGTCATTTTTAGTAATGTGCCCGTCAAGTCATTGAATAAAACTAAAACGATTTCAGGTACTGAAAAATCAGAACTCCCTTCAAAACCGGCAAGCCAGACTCAACCTGCAGAAGAACAAGAAGAACACGATGATGACCCTGATTTTAAGATAAAAATTTCTGCTACCGAAGTTCAATGGATAGCTCCTCAAAAAGAGTCTTTTGCATTTTATTACGAAGACCTTCGGGCAAATTTTTTCATTGAATTAATACCTCCCCCTCCAAAACAATAAGCCAGTCCAGATGTAAGAAATCTCTTTCAAATTACTTGAAGGAGTTTGTTTTATTTTTTAATCAACTGACTTTATGAAATTTAGAAATTATTTGTCAACGGATTTCCGTTCGTCTATCATTGTCTTTCTTGTTGCGTTGCCCTTGTGCATGGGCATTGCCCTTGCCTCGGGTGCACCATTAGTATCCGGATTATTGGCCGGTGTAGTGGGTGGGGTAGTGGCAGGTTCGCTGAGCGGCTCATCGCTTAGTGTTAGCGGCCCGGCAGCCGGGCTTACTTCAATCGTTGCTGTTGCCATTATCGAATTGGGATCGTATCCGGCTTTTTTATTTTGCGTGGCGCTTGCCGGTGTTATTCAAATTGCGCTGGGCTATGCCAAGGCCGGGTCGCTCGGCCATTTTTTCCCGGTTTCGGTGATTAAGGGTATGCTGGCCGGTATTGGATTGATTCTTATTTTAAAACAAATTCCACATGCAGTAGGGTACGATGTAGATTTCGAAGGCGATGATAATTTTTTGCAGGCAGATGAACAAAATACGTTTTCAGAAATTCTGAACGCCTGGAATGCCCTCACGCCCGGTGCCGTAGTAATTGCTACGGTGTCTATTTCGATTTTGTTGGTATGGAATCTGAAAAAATTACAACGTTTATCTTTTTTTAGAATTGTTCCGGCCGCGTTGGTTGTGGTTGTAGTGGGTACTTTACTCAACGTTTTTTTTAGATATTTTATAACCGACTTATCCGTTAGCGAAAAACACCTGGTATCGTTGCCGGACTCAGCAAGCCTGTCTTCGTTCTTTACTTTCCCTGATTTTTCGGTTTGGCTCAATCCTAAAATTTACACCACGGCTTTTACCATCGCAATCGTGGCAAGCATAGAAACTCTTTTGAATATTGAAGCTTGTGATAAATTGGACCCTCATCGGAGAACCACTCCACTTAACCGTGAGTTGAAGGCGCAAGGAACAGCCAATCTGATTTCAGGCCTGATTGGCGGGCTACCCGTAACCTCGGTAATTGTGCGAAGTTCAACAAACGTCAACAATGGTGCAATGACGAAAGCGTCTGCCATATCTCATGGCGTTATCTTGTTGTTGATGGTCGTGTTATTTCCAACTCTATTACAGATGATTCCGCTTTCTTCCTTGGCGGCTATATTGATTGTGGTAGGTTTTAAACTCACTTCACCCGATCAATATAAGAGCATGTATAAAAAAGGAATGAGCCAGTTTTTGCCCTTTGTTGCTACGGTGGTGGCGGTTACGTTTACCAATTTATTAAGCGGTGTGCTCATCGGGATTGTTGTTGCCATCTTTTTTATTCTCAGAACCAATTTTTACGATGCCATGCTGTTGGTGAATAATGGAAACGATTTCTTGCTGAAGACAACTAAAGATGTTTCTTTTTTAAACAAAGCCAGCTTAAGGAATAAACTGCAAGGCATTCCGCCCAATTCTACGATAACTATTGACGGCTCGCGTTCTAATTTTATCGATGCCGATATAAAAGAAACCATAGGTGATTTTATTTGGGAAGCACGGTCTAAAAATATTAAGGTAGAGTTAAAAAGAATTTCAATTTAAGTGACCCCAAATATGAACGATTCAAATAAAACGCACCAACAACTGCTCCTACAAAACAGAGCATGGGTGCAACAAAAAAACAAAGAAGATAACGATTTCTTTAAACGGCTTTCGGAAACCCAAAAACCCGATTTCTTATGGATCGGCTGTGCCGACAGCCGCGTGTCGGCTAACGAAATAACCGGAACACAACCGGGTGAAGTTTTTGTTCATCGAAACATTGCAAACATGGTGGTACATACCGACATGAACATGCTGAGTGTGCTCGACTATGCAGTAAATGTTTTAAAAGTTAGCCACGTAATAGTTTGCGGTCACTACGGTTGCGGAGGAGTGCTCGCAGCTATGAGCGATAAGCAAATTGGGTTGATCGATAATTGGATCAGGCACATCAAAGACGTATATCGACTGCACCAAGCCAAACTGGACAGCATCAGTGATCTGAAAACCCGACAAAACAAGTTGGTTGAACTAAATGTTATAGAACAGGTACACGATCTGGCAAAAACATCAATTATTCAAAATGCCTGGACAGAAAGAGGCGGTCCGGTGATTCACGGTTGGGTATATGATGTTGCCAATGGCCTGCTTAAAGACTTGAACGTTTCGATGGACAGCAACGAAGACTTTCAGGCTATTTTCCCTATTTAAAAGTGCTTGCTACTAACGGTTTTTTGTTTTTCGTATGCTTCATCAATTAAAAGTTTTTTTTGAGAGGCAGCTTCAACGGCCAGAAAATCGCAGCGTTCGTTTTCCGGGTGGCCTGCATGGCCTTTAATCCAAATAAACTTTGGATTGAATTTTTGATGGAGCGGAATATACCGTAACCAAAGGTCGAGGTTGGCTTTGTCTTTAAAATTTTTCTTTTGCCAATTCCATAGCCAACCTTTTTCAATGGCTTCGACCACATATTTGGAATCGGAATAAATGGTAACGGGTATTCCGCTCTTTTTTATAGCTTCCAATCCCGCAATTACGGCAAGCAACTCCATGCGGTTGTTGGTGGTGAGGCGATATCCTTCCGACAATTCTTTAACTGCCTGATTAAATTTCAGAATGGTGCCATAACCACCCGGCCCCGGGTTTCCTTGGGCTGCTCCGTCCGTGTATATCCGGATCATTATGTGGGAAACACATTCGACTTGACAATCTTCACACTTATGGCGAGCAGAATAACTCCAAAGACCCTGCGCAAAACCGAAAACCCCGACTTGCCCAATACGCGCTCAAGCCAGGAAGCCGAACGCAGCACAATGTAAACAAACACCAAGTTCAACAAAATACCGATGAGCACGTTCGTCTCTTCATACACGGCACGAAGCGAAAGGATTGTTGAAAGCGTGCCTGCTCCTGCAATTAACGGAAAAGCGAGCGGAACAACAGAACCTGACCCTTTGGCTTCCGGATCGTCTTTTATTAAAGTAATGCCGAGTATCATTTCCATGGCAACCAAAAAGATAACGATAGCACCTGCCACGGCAAACGAAGCAACGTCAAGGCCAAATAAAGTAAGAATAGATTGCCCGAGGTACAGAAAGGCTACCATCAACCCCGCAGAAATGAGTGTTGCTTTTTCCGTGTGGATTCTCCCTTCGCGTTGTTTAATCAGAATAATAAACGGAACCGACCCGATGATATCGATTACCGAGAAAAGAATGAGTGTTACTGAAAATATTTCTTTTAAATCCATATTATTCGTTGGCTTTTAGGTGAAATATATTAATTCAAGACGATCGGCTTACCAAATAACCAAGTGCCATGGCATAACTTTCTAAACCAAAACCGGTTATCAACCCTTTGCAGTTGGCGGTGATTATACTTTTGTGCCGGAATTCTTCGCGGGCATACACATTGCTGATGTGCACCTCGACCACCGGAGTTTTAATGGCTCCGATGGCATCGTGAATGGCAATAGAAGTATGGGTGTACGAGGCTGCGTTTAGCACGATGCCGTCAAACGAAAAACCGATCTCTTGTAGCTTAGAAACAATTTCGCCCTCGACATTAGATTGAAAATAATGGAGCTCAACCGATGGAAACCGTTTTTTTAAATTCTCAAAATAAGTTTCAAAGTTTTCGTTGCCGTAAATTTCCGGCTCGCGCTTGCCCAGTAAGTTGAGGTTTGGGCCGTTGATAATCTGTATTTTCATAATCAAGTTGTAATTTGCAAATTAACTGCGATAGTTAACAAAGCTTTTATATTTTGAACTGGGATTTTTACATCAAAGGATTTGGTCAATACCTGAAATTAGAGCGTTCGCTTTCACAAAATTCTATCGAAGCCTATTTGCGAGACGTAGAAAAACTCAGACAGTTCACCGAACTGTCGAAGTTGAAAACGGACCCCCTGAAAATTTCCTCAAAAGAACTGCAAAAGTTTATTCATTATGTGAACGAGTTGGGCATGAGTGCCTTTAGCCAGGCCCGGATACTGTCCGGCATCAAGGCATTCTATAAATATTTAGCATTTGAAGAGTTGATAGAAACCAATCCGGCAACTTTGCTGGAAGGCCCGAAGCTAGGGCGAAAACTCCCCGATACACTTGAATACAACGACATTGTACGGCTGTTGGAGGTTATAGATCTTTCTACGCCCGAGGGAACGCGAAACCGTGCCATCCTCGAAGTGCTCTACAGCTCGGGACTCCGGGTGAGCGAGCTGGTAGAATTGCGGTTGTCTAACGTTTATTTCGATATTGGATTTTTGCGCGTGGTGGGCAAGGGAAACAAAGAGCGTCTGGTGCCCATCGGCAAAGATGCTTTGAAGTTCTTGAAAATATATATTGATCAGGTGCGGATCCATAAAACCATAAAAAAGAATTTTGAAAATCATGCATTTCTAAACCGAAGAGGAGGCAAACTTACCCGTGTGATGGTCTTTATAATAATAAAAAGACTGGCCGATTCGATCGGTTTGAAAAAAAACATAAGCCCGCACACATTCCGCCATTCTTTTGCCACACATTTAATTGAAGGAGGCGCAGATTTGCGTGCCGTACAAGAAATGCTGGGACATGAATCAATCACCACCACCGAAATTTATACCCACCTCGACCGCGATTATCTAAAACAAGTGGTGCAAGAATATCACCCAAGAGCTTAAAGGCTGGCAAAAAAATATTATCTTTAAGGTATGCGCTTAATATTATTTTTTCTGTTTTCGAGTCTGCTCCTCAAGTCGCAAGGAATTAAGGTTGAGTACGACAAGAATAGCGACTTTTCGATTTATAAAAGTTTTTCTTTTGGCGAAAGCCAGGTGATCACACCGCCCGATCAAAAACAAGTTAGCGATGCCGTTATTGATAAATGGGTGAAGAATGCGGTAACGCGCGAACTTGAGCATAAGGGACTCAAACCGGTAAAAGAAGCCGCGGATTTGGTGGTGACGTATGCCGTGGGCACCATGGCGCGCTCCGATATGGAGCCCATCGGCCCGCTCGGCCAAACCCCAGGCACTCCGGGCACAAATGCCACTTCGTGGTCAAGAAATTATCAGCAGACCAGTTTGATCATCGATCTGAATAACAAAAGCAATTTTTTAGTGTGGCGCATCAATTCGTTTGCCGACATGGTGAGCAGCGATGCGGAACGCACCATTGATTCTATTGTTGAGCGAGGGTTTAAGAAATTCGGAAAATCCGGCAAGAAGAAAAAATAATTTTTATTTAAGTAATGAAGCATTTAGCAGCCTACCAAAAACTCCTTGCTCAAAATCAAGAATGGGTAAAAAAGAAAAACAACGAAGACAAAGATTTTTTCGAACGCCTGGTTAAACAACAAAACCCGGAGTTTTTATGGATTGGATGTTCGGATAGCCGAGTGCCGGCCAATCAGATCACCGGCACAGATCCGGGCGAAATTTTTGTGCACCGCAACATTGCCAATATGGTAGTGCATACCGATATGAATATGCTCAGCGTGTTGGATTATGCCGTAAATGTATTAGAAGTAAATCACGTGATTGTATGCGGGCATTACGGCTGTGGCGGTGTGCGGGCGGCTATGGGCAACCAACAATTTGGGCTCATCGACAACTGGATCAGGCACATAAAAAATGTGTACACCAAATACCAGGATGAACTGGACGGTATAGCCGACAAAACCGAAAGAGAAAGAAAGTTTATCGAATACAATGTGATTGAACAGGTATTTGATTTGAGTACAACCTCGATTATTCAAAACGCATGGACAAAACGAAACGGACCGTGGGTGCACGGTTGGGTTTACGACATCGCCAACGGAATTATCAAAGACTTAAAAGTATCGATGAACAATCAAAGAGAGTTGCCCGAGGTATATAAACTTAAACCACATTAACCAGTTTGGTTATCCAATTAGCTTTTTGTAAATCTCTAAGCACGTCCAGGCATCGGTAGCCGCATAGCTGATTTGTTTCCCGTTGAGCTCAGAAGTTTCCCAGTTGCTGGTTTGTGCTGCTTTGGAAACACGAAAGCCGAGCAAAAGTCCGGTGAGTTTTTTTACCCCCTCAATTTCGAGGCCTGCTTTTTTAGCGAGGTCAGAAAGTTCAACAACACCTTGAGGGACAAATGGTTTCAACCGCTGTAATGCTTTGATGTCATCGCGCAAAGCCACGCCTGCTTTTTGCACATCTTTATTTTCTAAAAAACCGATGATGGATGGATGCATCCCGGTCTTATTTATACGTATTAGAAACACCTGATCGGGTAATGCAATCTGCATGAGCGCAACTTTGTTTTGATGGCCACGAACAAAAACAGGTTTCGTCTCGGTATCGAACCCAACTACGGAGTGTCTGTTGATTTCTTGGAAAGCGTTGGTGAGGTACTCCTCATCTTGAATTAAAACAATTTTTCCTTCGAAAGCCCGCAATGGCAGTTCATTGATTTCTTCGTTGGAGATGGTGGTTTTATGAAAATGATTTTTGTGCATGAATTAGTTTTCACTTACCCGGTAGATCACGCCTCGTTCCGCAAGGTAATTAATGATAAATTCGAAATTCGCATGTTGTTCGCCCAGGTATTCCGGTGGGCAAATTCCTTTGCGGTTAAATTTTCCATCTAACACTAAATGGGCCGCGGCTGTGCAGGTGTACCCCGTGGTGCGCGCCATCGAAAGGGTGTTGGTTTTGGTTTCGGTCTGATCTAATAAGTTGTACTCGTAATTTTTTTTATTTCCGTTTTCTAATCCCTCAATACGAATACGCATCACCGTAAATTCTTCTTCACCGGGTTTTAATTTCCATTTTGGAAAAAGAAGTTTTGCGGTGAGGTCTATTGGTTTTATTTTCATTCCCTTCACATCAATTTCTTCATACGAAAAAAATCCCGTTTCTCGGAGTACTCGTAAATACTCAATGCAACCCGGATAACGCAACGTTTTTTCAATCAGGTTAGGAATGTTCGGCATTGTTTTGATGAGCGTGCGCAGCCCATCCGAGTTCCACGACTCAAGTGTGCCGATGCCATCGAACCGGATAAGCTCCGGGTCGGAGAGCGCTTCTTTGATAACGACCGAACTATTTTGCACGTAGCGAGCCGGACGAATATATTCTTCAATCACATCGATAGGGGAGAAGACCGCTTTATATTCATAAGGCCACTCCCGCACTTTTGGCAGCCCACCCACCAGGCATTCGTACGAATGGATTTTCATTTTTTGGTTGTGGTATCCAAGAATAATGTTGCCCATGCCGGGCGCAACCCCGCAGTCGGTAACGATGGTAACATTTTTCTTCTTTGCAAGCTCATCAAGTTGAAAAGGGTCTTCGGGAAAAAAGGAAATATCAACCATGTTTTTGCCCGATTCAATTACAGTCTTAGCAGTTTGAAATCCGAGAAATCCGGGCACAGCACCAATCACAAGGTCGAACGGTTGAATTGCTTCCGCTAAGCGATCAAGCTGTGTGAAATCAATTTTTTGAGTTTTGATATTTGGTGCGGCTGCTTCGCGCAATGCCACTTCATTAAAATCGGCCGAGGTTACCTCGAAATTTTTTGCGAGGTCCATCGCCATCGCTTTACCAACAAGGCCTGCACCCAGTACAATTATTTTTTTCATAGCCTATCGTTAATCGTTATCGTTATTGGTTATTTGTAACTTGAAGAAGTTTTAAGAACTCAATCACAAATTGAAATACCGATGAATCCTGCCAAGTTAATTGAAAAAGCAAAACATTCTAACTTTTATCTGTGGGTTTTAAATGTTGCGCTCAAGCAGATGATACCCTTCAACATTCCGCACGGGTTTGAAGTAACCCAACTGTCATCGAACGCCATAAAAACAAGGCTACCCTACAAGCGCAAAAATAAAAATCATGTTCGCGGGCTTCACGCTTGTGCGCTTGCCACATTGAGCGAGTTTACCACAGGCTTTTTGCTGATCAGCAGATTGGGCATGGACCGGTACAGGCTTATCCTCCAACGGCTTGAAGTGGATTATCATTATCAAGGCAAAATGGATGCGGTTGCAGAATTTTCGGCCAGCGAAGATTGGCTTACTCAAAACATTTATTTACCCCTTCAAACTCAGGAAGCCGTGGTGGTGCCTTGCGAGGTGAAAATAACCGATCTGAAAGGCAATATTTTAACTACGGCCGTAGCCCACTGGCAATTAAAAGATTGGAAAAAGGTGAAAACAAAGACTTGAGAAGTTTTGTACTTTAAAGTAGCTTTATGGAATTTTAAATCTTTATGCGTAGGATTGATCGCCTTTTGTCTGAATATGGCGAAAGCCACCAAAACGCCACCAATAAAACAATTCATTGGGTTTGCGTACCCCTTATTTTTTTTAGCATGGTTGGGTTGATTGCCTCCATACCGGCAAGCATTTTACAAGATCGTTTTGGAAGCTATGTAAATTGGGCATTTGTAACTTTGGTATTGGTGTTGATTTATTACAGGTCACTTTCGTTTTCGCTAACCATAGGCATGGGCTTGTTTGCAATCTTGTGCTTAGCATTGGTAAATGTTATTGCCGGCATTGCTACGTTGTGGTTGGTGAGCGTTGTGATTTTTGCTCTGGCTTGGATCGGCCAATTTTATGGCCACAAAGTTGAGGGCAAGAAACCTTCTTTCTTTAAAGACCTTCAGTTTCTGCTCATCGGCCCCGCCTGGCTCATGCACTTCATCTATAAAAGAATTGGCATTCCGTATTGACGGTGGGTGTGCCATTTTTATTTCATACCGAGCAATTCGTATATCGAAATAGCAATCTGCCTTTACAACATTTTCAGGTTGACGATCACTCTATTTATTTCGCTGCAACAGAAAATAAACTGATATCGCTAACCAAAAGCCCTTTTGGTGGTTTTGTTATACCCCAAGAAGAATTAGACCTTAATAAAATTAAACGACTGATTGAAAAAGCAGTTACCTACGCAACTGAAAATAACTTTAAATCAATAGAGATAAGAAATTGCCCCGAAATATATTCGAGCAAGAAATTAATGGAAACTAACCAACTGCTTCTTTCGCTGGGCTGGGTTATCAAATATAAAGATACAACTCAGGTTTTGCTGTGTAACGAGCCATTTAAACCTGTACCTTCAAGAAAACGAAGGA
This sequence comes from Bacteroidota bacterium, assembly GCA_018267285.1. Lineage (GTDB taxonomy): Bacteria > Bacteroidota > Bacteroidia > Cytophagales > Cyclobacteriaceae > ELB16-189. Next base: position 73,753 of record JAFDYU010000019.1, read on the forward strand.
TTAATCAATGTGCTGCTTTGGGTTTTTTGTTTCAAGAGTTAAGTAAAAATGATTTACCCGAAGCTTACGAATTATTTTTGCAAAGCAGAGCAAACAAGGGGTATCCGGTTACCATGCAGTTGCACGACTTAAATTCTGAATTTGAAAAATTTCCCGATCATTACAAACTTTTTGCAGTTCGAGAAAAACAAAAAATGGTTGCGGCTGCTGTGACTGTTTTGGTGAATGAAGAGCTCCTTTATTATTTTTTTGCAGGCGATGACCTGTCTTACCGAAAACAGAGCCCGAGTTCATTTTTGATTTTTAATCTTTTTGAATGGGCTACAACAAATAATTTTAAATTGATCGACTTGGGCATATCCACCGAAAACGGAGTGTTGAATAATGGATTGTACGATTTTAAGAAATCGTTTGGTGCGTTGGATTCGCCTAAGCTTACTTTCGAATTGAGTTTATGAGCAATCCCTTGGTAAGCGTAATCTGCCTGTGCTACAATCAAAAAAACTTTGTTGCCGAAGCTGTGGAGTCGGTACTTCATCAGACTTACAAAAATATTGAGCTAATTATTGTGGACGATGCCAGTACGGACGGGAGTCTATCGCTGATAAAAAAAATAGTTGAAGCTAATTCCAATATTCAATATTTGCTTGTTGAAACGAATGTAGGAAACTGCAAAGCGTTTAATGCAGGTTGGCGTATTGCCAAGGGCGAGTACATCGTTGATCTATCGGCCGATGACGTGATGCTCCCCGACCGGATTGAACAGCAAGTGAATTTTTTTCAACAACTCGATCCTTCGTATGGCGTGATCTTCACCGACTGCATTTATTTAGACGAACATGGAAACCCGTTTCGCAATCATTTTGATTATTTGATTTCAAAACGAATTATTCGGTCCATTCCAGAGGGAGATGTGTTTCAAAAAGTATTGACGAATTATTTTATTTCGGGTCCAACGATGCTTATCAAAAACGAGGTACTGAAAGTTTTAAACGGCTACGATGAGAATTTGTCGTATGAAGATTTTGACTTTTGGGTGCGTTCGTCTCGTATTTTTAAATATGGTTTCCTAAACGTTAAAACTACTCTGGTACGCAAAGCAAAACATTCTAAATCCACAGGGTGGTATCAAAGCGGTGATCCGCAACTGCATTCTACGTATTTAATCTGTCGGAAAGCAATCGATCTTTGTAAAAATGAAGGAGATCGGAGCGCCTTAATCTGGCGGGTGGCATACGAATACCGACAATCACTTTTTTCGAAAAATAAAACTGAAGCCAAATTGTTCGAATCGCTACTCCACGATTTGCAGGGCTGGAATTTGACTCATCAAATCTTGAAGGTAATCTCAAATATACCGCTGCCGTGGCCTCAGATACGGAAAAGATACCACCGGTTTTTTTACAATTAATTATTTTTTCCAAAGACGCACTTCCATAGATATTCGTGTTTCATCGCGATTCAGGTTTATAGCGCCACCGTGTATAAGGTAGGGCGAGAAAACCAACACTTGGTTTTCTGTTGGGTTTGGCCGCGCAATTTCAAACGAGCTGAGTATGTTGGTAACTGCTGGCACATTGAATTTTACTCTATGAATAATAGCTCCCTCTTTGGTGCGTTCAATCTTCGACTCGGCCCAGTGATGACTGCCGGGAATAATTGCCAACGATGAATTTTCATTGCTACCGGCAATAGGAATGTAGAGATTGATGCCGTCTGCATTTTCTTCTACCCACACATCGCGATGCAACGGGTTGTTGTCGGGTTGCCCCGGGCGTATCACTCTAAAATGAAAATACGATTGCTTGAACGTGGGGCTGAAAACCCGGAGCGCATGCCCACATATTTCGCTGATCCGTTCTTCTAAATGTTTTATGGACACCGGAAATTTTTCGGACGGAATTAATTTTGTTTTTTCCACCGCCTGATAGTGCAGGTTGGCGGCATCAGCTACCCGGTGATAGTGTTCAAGCTTAAAATCATTCCCAATTTTCAAACCCGCCTCTTCCCAAAGAGAAATCAGCAACTGTTTAACTCCCTGCTTGAAATCATTAAAAATATTTTTTTCAAACAGATGTTCAATGGTGTAACCGATTTTGCCCCAACCTTTTCCGGCTGTTAAATCAATTCCGTGGTGAAGCAGCACCGTGTCATCTCCTGCTATGGTTTGGCCTTCTGCTTCGTAACTAACCTCCCGATTACCCAATTTGTATTTCATGGGGCAATTATTTCCGGTTGTCTTTTCCTTCCACCATAGAAACGTAATTATCAAATCGGCTAGCTAAAATTTTTCCGTTTGCAAGAGCAGCTCGAATGGCACAGCCCGGTTCGTGCAAATGCAGACATTTCGAACCAAATTTGCAGTGTAATCGCAACTCGCGCATCTCCGGAAAATAATCGGAGATTTCTTGCGGCTCCATATCCACCAATCCCCATTCCTTAATACCGGGGGTATCAATCACATGCGTTTCTGCATCAAGCGAAAACATTTCGGCAAAGGTGGTGGTATGTTTTCCTTTCTCTGAAAAATCTGAGATCTCGGACGTAGCCTGTTGAATGCCCGGTGATAATTGATTCAACAGAGTTGACTTGCCCACACCGGAATGCCCCGTAAGCAATGAGATTTTCCCAACAAGATATTTTTTTAATCCTTCTACCTCCAGTTTTTTTAAGGCAGACATTAGGTGTACGGTTACTCCAATAGTTTCGTAGGCTGATTTAAGTTTACTAATTTCTTTTTTGTTGTCTTCGTCCAGCGTATCCATTTTGTTGAAGACGATAATCTGTGGGATGCGAAAAGCTTCTGCCGAAACCAAGAAGCGATCGATGAAACCCAACGAAGTGCGCGGCTGTTGAAGCGTGGCAATTAGGATGGCCTGATCTATGTTCGCGGCAACGATGCTGGAATGCCCCGTTTTTTTTACCGATTGCCTGGTGATGTGATTTTTCCTCGGAAGAATTTCGGTGATGGTGTTGGTTTCCGGATCGACCTCCACAAAATCGCCAACGGCCACCGGGTTGGTTTCTTTGATGCCCTCAAGACGTATTTTACCACGTATGCGGCATTCGTATTTTTTTTCCCCCACAAGCACATCGTACCAGGAACCGGTTGATTTGGTTACGGTGCCTTTCATGATTCGAGTAGGGGGCTGCAGTAGTCCATTATTTTTTTTGTGGCGCCCAGATTTTCTTCCACGTACGAGCGCGTTACCTCGCAAGCGAGAATAAAATTTTCAGGCCGTTCAATCATCAGGTCGTATTTCGATTTCAGATCAGCATAACCGCTTACTTCAAATGCTCCACCGCGCATAATCAGCTCATTGGCCTCCTGGTATTTTTTGTAGTTACGGTCGCCAAAAAAAACAGGTATGCCGTAGCAGGCAGCTTCTAAAATATTATGCAGGCCTTTGCCAAAAGCGCCACCCACAAAGGCAAATTCGCCATAACGGTAAAGTTGTGCCAACATACCGATGTTATCAACGATAAGCACATCAACATCCTCGGGTTTCTCCGGTTGTGCCGAAAAGCGAACGCATTTTACCTGTAACGATTTTTCAATTTCAACAAGGAACGACTCTTTGATTTCATGCGGTGCGATTATGAATTTCAAGGAGCCTGCCTTTTCGTTGATAAAGGGGGCAAGCGCTTCCAGATCTTCGGGCCAGCAACTACCTACCACAAATACTCGCTGGTCGTCTTTAAATTTTTTAGCCAACGGAATTTCTTCGTTGCGTTTAATGATCTCGGCCACACGATCAAAACGAGTGTCACCGGATACCTGGGCCGAATTAATTCCAATGGAAGCCAATAATTTTTTTGTTTCCAGATTCTGTGTAAAGAAATAGTTGAAATTTTTTAACAAGTCGCGAAACAAGCTGCCGTAATTTTTAAAAAATATCTGATCGGGCCTGAGAATGCACGAGGCTGAGATAATGTGTGCCCCTGCTTTTTTTAAGTGGAGTGTATAGTAGTACCAAAATTCGTATTTGATAAAAATGGCAAGTGCAGGCTTTGCAATCTTCACAAATTTTCGTGCCTGCGAGGCCGTATCCCAGGGCAAGTAGGTAACGTAATCGGCAAGCGCATAATCTTTTCGCATTTCGTAGCCGGAAGGCGAAAAGAAGGTAAGTAGAATTTTTATATCCGGATATTTTTGTTTGATCAGTTCAATAATCGGTCGTCCTTGTTCAAACTCGCCCAGCGAGGCACAATGCACCCAAACCAATTTATTCTCTCCCCGGTTTTTAAGTTTTTGGTTTAGTTTGGCGAAAATTCTTGCCCGGCCAAGTACAAACTGTTTTGCCTTTGTGCTGAATATTGCAGCTACAATGTACCCGAGCCGCACTGCATATATGCCTATGGAATAGAGTATTAATTTCATGGAAAGGCAAAAATACCAAAAACACGTATGCAAATTTCCTTGACGTTCGATGTTTACCAAAATTGCTATCTTGGTATGTATATTTGCAATAAACTAAACTACTTATGAAAAAAGCGAACATTGGGTTACTATTCCTTTTCTTACTCAACGGCATGGTGGCGTTTGGTCAAAACGAATCGGACCTCAATAATTTTTTACAAGCTGAAAAAGATGACGCTTCTAAGCTGATTGGGGCTTACATCAGCCCTGTAATCAGGGGGATTTCGTATGGCATGACCAACGGTTGGTACCACACCGGAAAAACCCATAAAAAATTGGGTATAGATTTGGGTGTGACTATTAGCGGAGTTATGATGCCCACCTCTGACGAAACATTTGATCCAACAAAAATAGGTCTGTCTGCTAATACTATCCCTAACCAAACCTCAGCGCCAACAATCATAGGGGCGGAGACAAACTCTTCCTATACGGTTAGTCACAGCCCGCTTCCCCCAATTTCCATTAACGGCCCACAGGGTGTGGACTTGAAAGGCAAAGTTGGGAAGAACTGGGTGCCAGTGCCCATGATTCAACTGGGCATAGGCCTGGTAAAAAATACCGATTTAAAAATACGATACGTACCGCAAACCAAAAGCGGAGACAGCCAGATAAAGATGTTGGGCTTTGGCCTGATGCACGATATCAAGCAATACCTTCCGGGCGTAAAAGCATTGCCCTTCGATCTTTCAGTGCTGGTAGCTTACAATTCGGTTTCCGGATATTCAGCCTTAACCAACACCGATCAGTCGAATGACGGAAAACCTTATTCTGCTAATGGTCAGGTAAACTATAAACTCAATTCGTGGGTGGCACAAGCGATTGTATCTAAAAAATTTTCTATCCTGACAGTTTACTTGGGACTTGGTTATGCTGCGGTAAGTTCTAATGTAAATATTAACGGTACGTTTACGTTAGATCCATACAATTTAGGTGTATCCATCACCGATCCACTCGCCATCAAGTACAACAACAATGGTGCTAAATTGACCACCGGATTGCGCATAAAACTTGGGCCGCTGTATTTCAACGGAGATTACACCGTGCAAAAGTACAATTCACTCACCGTTGGTGTAGGCTTATCGGTTAGATAACTATTTCGTCTGAAACGGATATTGGGGAAGCGGGATAAATTCCGTTTCCCCTTTTATTTTTGGAAAAGTTTGGTTGAGCCAATCTTGCTTGGCCTTATCGATCAACGCTTTGTCTGACGACACAAAGTTCCAGTCGATATATCGGTGCTCGGCAAACGGCTCGCCTCCAAAAATAAATACCGTGGTGTCGTCACCCATCTCGAATTCGCAGAGCTTGCTATCGCGTGCAATTAAAATTTGTTTAGGGTTGTAGGTGTTGCCTTCGCTAAAAATAGTTCCTTTTAAAATGTACAAGCCACTTTCGCCAAACAACTCGTTGCCGATGTTTATCTTTTGTCGTTTGCCGCTTTTTATTTCGAGCAGATACAGGGGGCTGTAAACAGGAACAGCCGATTTTTTGCCCAAGGCTTCACCGGCAATCAACTTCATCTGTACACCGTCCATTTCCCAAGTCGGGAGTTTATCTTCATCTACATGAGTAAATGAAGGTTTCATTTGTTCAAGTTCTTGGGGGAGGGCAACCCATATCTGCAAACCGTGCAGTATCATATCGGAGTTCTTCAGATGATCTGGAACGCGTTCGGAGTGAACAATTCCTTTGCCTGCCGTCATCCAGTTCACTGCTCCCGGTTTTATTTCAACTTCAGTTCCTTCGCTATCGCGGTGCATGATGCTTCCTTCGAAGAGATAGGTGAGCGTGGATAAGCCTATGTGCGGGTGAGCCGCAATATCGAGGTTCTTTTGTTCTTTAAGACCGATGGGCCCCATGTGGTCGATAAAAATAAACGGCCCCACCATCCGCTTTTCGCGAAAGGGTAGAAGGCGCCCCACCCTAAAACTCCCGATGCTTACCGAGCGCTCTTCTACTATTAACTGAATGTTTGACATGGTATTAGTCTTCTAGTACACCAAATTTTCCATTTTCAAAATCACCAAAGGCCTGAACCAATTCCGCCTGAGTGTTCATCACAAACGGGCCATAGGCCGCAATCGGTTCATTAATTGGTTCGCCACTTAACACCAATACAATGGAATCTTCATTTGCAATGATTTTAAAAGTTTCTCCATCATTTTTAAACAACGCGAACTGATTGGCGCGCGCGATGTCTTTATCGTTTATCATAACGCTTCCCTCAATCACCACCAGAGCAGTATTGTAGTGCGATGGGAATGAAAATTCAACCTCGGCACCTTTATTTAATTTTGCATTTTGCAAATGCACGGGTGTAAAAGTGGATGCAGTTCCTTTTACGTCTTTAAATTGGCCGGCAATCACTTCAACTACACCTTTGTTTTCTGGTAACGTGTATTTGCCGATTTGGCTATTTGTAATTTCCTGGTATTTCGGCTTCGACATTTTGTCTTTGGCCGGCAGGTTTACCCACAGTTGCACCATCTGAAAATCACCGCCTGCTTTGGCGAAGTTTTTCTCGTGATATTCTTTGTGTAAAATACCTGAGGCGGCTGTCATCCACTGCACATCACCTTCCCCAATTACGCCACTGTTTCCGGTGCTGTCGTGGTGTGCAACTTTGCCTTTGTAGGCAATTGTTACCGTTTCAAAACCACGGTGTGGATGTACGCCCACACCACGAGGTTTGTCGGTTGGCGGGAAATAAAATTTAGAATTGTAATCCATCATAATAAATGGATTCATGCGCTGCATACCCAGCTGACCGGGGATATAGCTGTGTACTTTAAAGCCATCGCCCACAAAATGCGTAGGGCCTGGCGATATTATCGTTTCAATATGCTTTGTTGCCATAAATGTTCAAATTATATGTTTAAACACATAACTGGCAGACCGGGTAATTAGTTCCCTTTTACTTTCCGATGTAATTCGGTTTTCGTTTTTCCACAAACGCTTTCATCCCTTCTTTTTGGTCGGCAGAAGCAAACGTGAGGTAGAAATTTTTCCGCTCGAAGGCGAGGCCCTCATCCAGTTGTGTTTCAAAAGATCGGTTCACGGCTTCTTTAGCCAACTGAACCGCAACGGGGCTCATTTGCGCAATTTCTTTGGCAAGTGTCAAGGCCTCGTGCAGATACATTTCCACAGGCACTACTTTGCAAACCAACCCGTAAAAGTGAGCCTCTTGTGCCGACAAAAACCTTCCGGTTAAAATCAGCTCCATGGCTTTTGCTTTGCCCAGTGCTTTCGTTAACCGTTGCGTGCCACCGGCACCGGGGATGGTACCGATTTTTATTTCGGGCTGACCGAACTTGGCCGACTCCGAGGCAACTATTGTATCGCACATCATGGAGAGTTCGCAACCACCACCGAGGGCAAAACCACTCACGGCAGCAACAATCGGTTTTTTGGTTTTGCGAATCATATCCCACGTGCTAAACTGATCTACTATAAGCATGTCCATGGCGGTAGCATCGGCCATCTGCTTAATATCTGCACCGGCTGCAAAAGCCTGGTCGTTTCCGGTGAGTACAATTACACGAACGTTATCATTTTTGTCGAGTGCTTGCAGTGCTTCCAGTAATTCCAACATCAACTGGCGGTTGAGTGCATTTAGTTCTTTGGGGCGATTGAGTTCAACCAAGGCAACCCCGGGTTCTCTTTGTTCGGTAACTTTAATAAATTCCATGACGGTAACTATTTTTTTTGAATGACAAAGCTAACCGATTTTTTAATCGGTTAAATATTTAAAAGTTAATCGTTATTTGTGAAGCGAAATTAAAATATTTGATGCAACGAAGTCAGGTTTCGATAAACTCTCCGAAGGAGCCCTTTGGACAATCCGGCCATCCAAGCTATATAGTTTGCGTACCATCAGCTATTAACTATTTTCGATTAACTTTTACTCATTATGAAAATTTTATTTGTTTGCCTGGGCAACATTTGCCGATCGCCATTGGCGGAAGCCGTTTTTAACGAAAAGGTTAGGTTGAAGGGTTTGCAGAATGAATTTCAAGCCGACTCGTGCGGCACGGGAAATTATCATGTAGGAGATGAGCCGGACCACCGCACCATAACATGCGCTGTAAAAAACAGAATACCGATCCATCACTCGGGGCGACAACTTACCCGGGCGGATTTAGAAAATTTTGATTTAATCCTGGCTATGGATAGTTCTAACCGAGCAGATATTTTAAAACTTAGCGACCTCCATCATAAAACGAAAGTAAAATTGATGCGCGACTACGACCCCAACGGGAGTGGCGATGTGCCCGACCCGTACTATGGATCTGAAAAAAATTTTGATGAAGTTTTTAAGATACTCGACCGCTCCATAGATGGACTGATTACAGAATTGATTAAGTCGGTTTGAACTTGTATCTTAACATATATCTTTCTTAAAAAAGTATCATGAAAAATATTCTCACCGTTGCGGCATTTACAATTTGCACATTTGCATTTTCCCAAACGTCTTTTCTCCCTTCCGATGTTTACAAGATGAAGTCGGTTTCGGATCCGCAACCTTCGCCCGATGGTAAATGGGTTGCCTACGTGTTGTCCACACCCGATTCGGCTAAAGATAAATACGATACCGACATTTGGATGGTGAGCTGGGATGGAAACGAATCTGTGCGGTTAACCACAAGCCCCGATGGCGAAAATCACCCGCGCTGGTCGCCCGATGGAAAATACCTTACCTTCCTCTCGTCACGGTATGACACCAAGTCATCGCAACTCTGGAGGATGGACAGACGTGGGGGAGAAGCCGAAAAAATTACGGATTTAAAGCACAGTATAAGCGATTATTTCTGGAGTCCCGATGCAAAAAAGATTTTACTGGTAATGCAAGATCAGGAATCGAGCGATGATGCCGAGAAAAAGAAAAAACCCAAACCCATTGTTATAGATCGCTATCATTTCAAATCCGATGCCGAGGGCTACCTTGAGCGCAAACGCGATCACCTTTATTTGTTTGATGTAGAAACAAAAAAACTGGATACCCTCACCCAAGGAGACTTTGATGAAAACAACCCGGCATGGTTACCCGACTCCAAAAAAATTGTGTTTGTGAGCAACCGAACAGCCGACCCCGACCGCAATGATAATTCCGACCTTTGGATTATTGACGCACAGAAAAATTCGAAACCAAAACAACTTACATATTGGAAAGGAGCGGATACAAGCCCGTCTGTTAGCTACGATGGAAAGTGGATAGCTTATTTGAAGTCGCAATCGGAGCAATTCAGTATTTACGATCAACCGCAAATTGCTTTAATCCCAATTGATGGTGGTGAGCCTAAAATCTTAAACCCGAAATTAGATCGCGATGTTTCTGCACCACGGTGGTCTGGCGACAGCAAAACTATTTTTTCAATAGTAGTAGACGACAGGAGAAGTTACGTAGCTTCATTCGATTTTAATGGAAATAAGAAACAGATAACTACGGGTGATCGAATTTTTAATTCACTTATTCGAAGTAATGCTAATTGGGTAACTGTTTCGAGCGACCCACAAACGCCCAATGAAGTTTATGCGATTGAAAATGGAAGCCCGCGCAGGCTTACGCACACCCATGATTTTTTGAAAGCCAAAACCTTGGCTTCGGTTGAAGCTTTTAATTCAACAAGCAAAGATGGTACGGAGGTTGGCTCGCTATTATTCAAGCCTTACGAAAAACAAAACGATAAAAATCTTCCTTTAATTCTTTGGATACACGGTGGCCCTACTTCGCAGAACAGTTTTAGCTTTTACACTGATGCCCAGGTCTTCACATCGCAAGGCTACGCGGTGGCCTGTGTAAACTACAGAGGCAGCAATGGGCGAGGGCTTGCTTACAGCAACACAATTTCAGGCGATTGGGGAAATAAAGAAGTGATGGATTTGATAGGTGCCGTAGATCATTTGATAAAAATCGGTGTAGCCGACCCCAACCGTTTGGCAATTGGCGGCTGGAGCTATGGCGGGATTTTAACCGACTACGTTACCGCAACCGACTCACGGTTTAAAGCGGCAGCGAGTGGTGCAGGCAGTGCTTTACAACTTTCCATGTACGGCTCAGACCAGTATGTGCTTCAGTACGAAAATGAGTTGGGTGTACCTTGGAAAAACATAGACAAATGGATGAAAGTGTCTTACCCGTTTTTAAATATTGAAAAAATTAAAACACCTACACTGTACATGGTAGGCGAAAAAGATTTTAATGTTCCGGCTATTGGGGGAGAGCAAATGTATCAGGCTTTAAAATCGTTGGGCGTGCCCACCGAGTTCATTATTTATCCAAATCAACATCACGGAATTTCTGTGCCGAGCTACCAAATCGACCGCCTGACCAGGTATGTAAATTGGTTTGGTAAGTATCTGAATTTACCTCAACTAAAAGAGAAGTTGCCCGTAAAAAAATAAGATGGTTGTATCAGGCCTTGGTCAGTTCGATTGCAAAAATAGAACCGCTGCCCTCGGGGCGTTCAAACCAAACGCTGCCCTTCATTATTTCCATGTATCGTTTAACAAGCGAAAGGCCGAGGCCGCTGGAGCTTTCGCCTCCGGTGGGTGCCACGCTAAGCTTGGAGAATTTTTTAAATAGCTTGGCCTCTTCTGCTGCAGGAACGCCCGGCCCGTGATCGCGAACACGTATTTGTACTTGCTGATCGGTTTCGGAAACCAAAACATGAATTTCTTTTCCTGAGGTTGAAAACTTGATGGCGTTTGAGATTAGATTCTCTAAAACCAATTTTAAATAGGTTAAGTTGGCGAGCGCTTCGCACGATTTGTTCAAGTCTACGGTTTTAATGGGAATGCCCTTGTTTTCTGCCGTGAACCTGAACGATTGCACAACTTCGTTGATTACCGATTGGAAATTGGTTGCCTTTAACAGTACACTGCCTACACTGTTTGTTGTTGCCATCTCCAACACTTGTTTTACAAGTACTTGTGCATTGGCAGATGCGTTGGCAATCATCTCCACAATATTTTTAGAATCAGGCTCAATCGTTTCCCGTTCGAGCAGGTTGGCGAGCACCCCAATATTGGCCAAAGGATTTTTTAAGTCGTGTGCGAGTATCTCAATGATATGATCTTTATCTTCAATAAGCTTGGCTAACTCTATCGATTGTTTTTCGATGGTTACTTTCTGTTGCTCTACATCGCGCATAGCGGTTTGCATACTGTTTTCGAACGTGAAGGAAACCACCATAATGATGAGGAGCAACCCGGGTACAATGCTCAGGTACCACATGGAGCGCATGGCCGGATTGTATTCTACCGGCAGGCTGATTCCGTTAAGTTCGATGATGCCGAAAGCCCACATCCACAACAACGAAAAGATGGTCCAGTAAAGGGCAGCGGTTTTTCCAATTATGAGTAAAGCGAGCAACGGAATAGCAATGATCCACGGATAAATGGCAGACCACATGCCGCCCGAAAACCACGTAAGAACAATTACGGTTATGGAGCCTATGGCATTGTAGGTAAAGCCGAGGATACGGAACGGAATTTTTGTTTTGCAGAGGAAAGGCAATGCAAAATACCCAACTACGTTGAAAAGGGTAAAGTATATTCCGCGTTCGTATTCAAAGAAAACACTCAACGCTACGTAAGACGTAGAAAAAATACTGGTAAGTAGGCTGGCCCTAACCAACAGCCTCGCCTTACGCAGTTCCGTAGCATTTTCAAAATATTTTTTATGGATAAACCAATCTACAAGACGCCCAATATTCATAAGCCAACAAGATTATTTAACGGGCTATGGTAAAAGCCAACCAAGCACTCGCAAATATCCAAATTCCTTCAACGATACCCAACAAAAGTGTCTTGCCAATTTTATGGTGTTCTAAATAATTCAGTATTCCCGGAAGGGAAAGTGAGATTAAGGCCTCGCATAGAATTACATAAATTTTAAGTAAGTGCTTTTAATCGGGAGAGCAAAGGCGGATGTGAGTAATGAAAGAAAACGTACCAAGGATGAGGGAATAAATTGCTGAGCGAATCTACCGAAAGCTTTTTCAGCGCAGCAGAAAGTGCCTGCCCGTTGTAATTTCCTTTTGCATAGGCATCGGCTTCAAACTCATTTTTTCGGCTTAACAGATTCATCAAAAGGCCGGTTACACCGGAGATGGGAGAGTAGAGAATGCCAAAGACGAGCAGGTTTAAATGGATGGCCTGCACGCTGCCCCCCAGCGCTAAAGATAGATTTTGATTGTAGATCAGCAAAGACAAAATGAACAGTGTAAAGAAAATTTGAATAACCGAAATAAGATAGCTCCACACGATATGTTTTTTCTTAAAATGCCCGACTTCGTGAGCCAGCACCGCCACCAACTCCGGAGTGGTGTGGTTTTCAATCAGCGTATCGTATAAAACAATTTTCTTTTTTTTGCCGATACCCGAAAAAAATGCATTGGCTTTTTTCGACCGCTTAGAACCATCCATTACAAAAATATTGTCGAGTGGAAAATTCACTTTACGTGCAAAAGCTTCAATTTCGTTTTTGAGTTCACCCTCGTGCAGGGGCGTGAGTTTATTAAAAAGCGGCAAGATCAGTGTGGCGTAGAACATATTCATGAGCAGCACAAACCCTGCCGTAACCAAGCCAAACCAAACCCAAAACAGGGGGCCGATTTGGTTCACCAGAAAGATGAGCAAACACAACAACGCACCGCCAATAATTGCACCCATTACATAACCTTTGATTTTGTCCATGAAAAAAGTTTTCAATGTGGTTTTGTTGAAACCGAATCGTTCTTCAATTACAAACGTGGAGTACAGTTGAAAAGGAAGATTTAGGAGGTCTGATGCAAATAGAATTAATCCAAAAAAAGCCAACGCCAGCACAGCCGCATTTGAAACCAACGGGCGAATGAGTTGATCTACCCAGCCGAATCCACCCAAGAGCAACATTAGAAATGTGGCGATAAAACCTAAGCCGTTTGTTAAAAAGGAGAACCTGGTTTGTGTGTGCAAGTATTCCATCGAACGTTGGTATTTTTCGGGGTCGTAGAAATCGGCAACTTCACCGGGTATTTCTTTTTTAAAAGCTTTAAGATTAATAAAATCAAGCACCTCATTGAATAAATAAGAAACAACGGTAATGCCGATTATGATGATGAGAATGGTTTGGGGTGTCATTTTATTGATTAAAAAAAATATTAACGTTTGGTTAATTTTTCGATGGCACGATTAGCACTATCAAAATAAAAAGACTCTACCGTCTTTTGAAAGTTATCGACAATTTCATCGTTACAAAGATTGCCAATGCTCCCTTCGTGGGTATGATGAATTTCCGTTGAATAGGTAAAGTTACCCTGTTCAATAGCAAGCCCTATTTTTTTGTACGCATCGCGAAAAGGCATTCCACCCAGCACGAGCTTGTTCACTTCTTCCACGCTGAACAAAAATTTATATTTTTCGTCTTCAAGCAAGTGGTCTTTTATTTTAATGTTAGACAACATCAGCGAAGCCATTTTTAAGCAACTTGTTAATGTGGCGAAGGCAGGAAAAATTTTTTCTTTCAATAATTGAAAATCGCGGTGGTAGCCCGAAGGTAAATTGCCGATGAGCAACGTAATTTCACCCGGCAGAGACTGAAGCGTATTGCATTTTGCACGGATCAGTTCAAATACATCAGGGTTTTTTTTGTGCGGCATAATGCTGCTGCCCGTAGTCAATTCATCGGGGAAAGAAATGAAATTGAAATTCTGATTTAAGAAAAGACAAACATCCATCGAAAGTTTGGACAGCGTGGCGGCCACATTCGCGATTGCCTGCGCAACTATTTTTTCTGTTTTTCCTCTGCCCATCTGCGCATAAACCACATTGTAGTTCAAGTCTTCAAAGCCGAGCAGCTCGGTGGTCATTTTGCGGTTGATGGGGAAAGAAGACCCATAGCCTGCTGCTGAGCCAAGTGGATTTTTGTTTACCACACGATAGGCCGCCTGAAGGGTTATCAAATCATCGGCCAGGCTTTCGGCATACGCGCCAAACCACAGACCAAACGAAGAGGGCATGGCAAGCTGCAAATGGGTATAGCCGGGCAGAAGCTTCTCTTTGTTTTCGTTGCTTTTTAAAATCAGCAGATCAAAAAACGATTTTATGGCAGAGGTGAGATTTTGAATTTCATGGCGAAGGAATAGTTTGATATCCACCAGCACCTGATCGTTCCGGCTTCGGCCACTGTGTATTTTTTTTCCGGTGTCGCCAAGTTTTCGGGTCAGCAGCAATTCCACCTGCGAGTGAATGTCTTCCACTCCATCCTCGATTTTAAAATTTCCGGATTCGATTTCCCGATAAATGTTTTTCAGCTCGGTACGTAAAACAGTGAAGTCCTCTTGGCTCATTAGGTTGATGGAGCTAAGCATTTGAATGTGCGCCAGCGAACCGAGTACATCGAAGCGTGCGAGGTGCAAATCCATTTCGAGATCGTTGCCCACCGTAAACTCACTAACCTCTGCCGAGGCGTCTTTGTTTTTTTGCCAGAGTTTCATAAACCTTCAATCAAGCGAATATACAATTCAATTCCCTTTTCAATTTCGCTGATGAAAATAAATTCATCTGCGCTGTGCGAGCGGGCCGAATCGCCCGGACCTATTTTTACCGAGGGCACCGGTATCAAGGCCTGATCGGAAGTGGTGGGCGAGCCGTACTGAGGCAGTGCTAATTTTTTTCCGGCCTTTACAAGCGGATGGCTTGCTTCGATGCCCGATGGACGAAGCCGCAGCGAACGCGGTGTTACTTCGCATTTCACGTTTTGCTTTACTTCGCTAAGCACGTCTTCGAGCGAATACGCATCGGTTACCCGGCAGTCAACCGTAAATTTGCATTCGGGAGGAACCTGGTTGTGTGCTTGCCCGGCATGAACTACAGTTACATTCATTTTCGTTCTCCCCAATACGGGAGACACTTTGGAAAATTGATGAGAACGGAACCATTCCATATCGCGCATTGCCTCGTAGATGGCGTTCACCCCTTCTTCGCGCGCTGCGTGGCCGGCCTTTCCGCTGGCCACACAATCGAGAACCAATAATCCTTTTTCGGCAACAGCCATTTCCATTTTTGTAGGCTCTCCAACAATGGCACAATCAATTTTTGGAAGATCGTTCCAGATCAACTCAATTCCGCCTGTACCAGAAATTTCTTCTTCGGCTGTGGCAGCCACGATGATATTGTAATTGAGATTTTGTTTTTCGTAAAAATAAAAATAGGTGAGGAGTAGGGCCACCAACGGGCCACCCGCATCGTTGCTTCCGAGCCCGAATAATTTTCCATCGATAATATCTGCGGAATAGGGATCGCGCGTATAGGCCGGATTTGGCCGCACGGTGTCGTGATGCGAATTTAAAAGAAGCGTTGGCTTTGCCGGATTAAAAAATTTATTTATAGACCACACATTGTTGCCTTTGCGCTTACTTTCCATGCCGTGGTGTTTGAAGAAAATTTCTAACAACGCGGCTGTCTTATCTTCTTCTTTGCTGAAAGAAGGAATGGTTATGAGTTGCTGAAGCAATTCAATGGCTATATGGCCGAGGTGCTCTTTCATTGAAGTGTGATTAAAGTGCCTTGAGTGGTATAGCCTGTGTTGGTGAGCAGGTGTGTATGGCTGCCAATCAACACTTCTTTAACCCCAGAGCGGATGGCGCTGAACGCATTTTCCAACTTGGGCAGAATTCCGTCATGCAATGCGCCTTCGCTCAAAAGTTTATTGTACAGGGCCTGGTTCAGGTTGGTGATGACGGAGTTCTCATCGGATATATTTCTTAGCACACCCGGTTTTTCAAAACAGAAAATTAAGCGGGTATCGAAGTGCTTGCTCAGGGCGATGGCGAGCACCGATGCAATGGTATCGGCATTGGTGTTGAGCATTTCGCCCTGCGCATGTGTAAGCGGTGCAAAAACAGGAACTACATTTTGTTTTAAAAGAAAATAAAGGAACGATGAATTGATATTTTCGGGTGCGATGTCGCCCACAAACCCATAATCAATTTTGCCCACTTCTCTTTTTACGGCTTTAATGAGATTGCCATCGGCACCAGTCACTCCAATGGCATTGCAGTGCAAGAATTGTAAGTGCGCGGTAATCTGCTTGTTGATGAGCCCGCCATAAACCATGGTTACGAGGTCTCGAGTTGGCTTATCGGTTATCCTGCGCCCATCAACATATTTCGATTCGATGCCGAGTTTATCTCCGATAGCCGTAGCGATTTTGCCACCGCCATGAATTAATATTTTTGGAGATTGGATGGAGGCAAAATCGTTTAGGAATTTCCCCAACGACTTTTCATCGTCCAACACATTGCCGCCAATTTTTATGATGTACAGTTTATTCATTACGCTTGATAACTAAGATTATTTTACTTCAACTCTTTTATTATTTCTTGCAAAACCGATTGAGCTGCCCACACCCGGTTGCCGGCTTGCTGTGTAACTAAACTTTGCGCACCATCGAGCACTTCATTGCTTAGTTCGATATTTCTTCGCACGGGCAGACAGTGCATTATTTTTGCCTTTCTGGTTTCTTCTAATTTTGTTTGGGTCAACATCCAGTTCGGATCGCTGGTGTAAACTTTTCCGTAATCGTGGTAAGCACTCCAGTTTTTTACATACACAAAATCCGCATCTTTTAGTGCTTCTTTTTGATCGTATAAAATAGCAGCACCATCGGTAAATTGTTTGTCGAGTTCATAATTCTCGGGATGTGTAATTACAAACTCGGCCTGCCCCCAGGCATTGATCCATTGGGCAAAGCTGTTGGCCACACATTGAGGCAATGCTTTAACGTGCGGTGCCCAGGTTAAAACTATTTTTGGTTTTCTTTTTTCCAGAAATGTTTCGGTGATGGTAATGAGGTCGGCTAGACTTTGTAGCGGATGAAGCGTAGCGCTTTCGAGGCTCACCACGGGCAGCCCGGAATATTTGATAAACTGCTGAAGGAAAAACTCACAGTAATCTTTGGCTTTGTCGTGCAGAGAAGGGAACGTGCGGATGCCAAGTATATCAAAATATTTTCCGAGCACGGGTGCAGCGTCTTTCACGTGCTCCACTGAAGTGCCGCTCATTATTACTTCCTCTTCAAACTCAAGAGCCCACCCTTCGCTACCCACGTTAAAGACGATTACTTCCATACCCAGATTTTTTGCAGCGAGTTGCGTGCTGATGCGCGTGCGCAAGCTTGGATTTAAAAAAAGTAAGCCCATCGTTTTATTTGCCCCTAGATGTTTGTCTTTAAATGGGTTTGCTTTGTAGGCCAACGCTTTTTCTATCAAGTCCGGGATGGAAGGAACATCAAATACAGAAGTAAATTTTTTCATACGTGTGCCCACTTATTAAATTCGACCGATAACGCCTCGATTAGAATTTCGACTTCCGATTTTTTTAAAGCAAGCGAAGGTAGCAATCGCACGGTGTTTGGTTTGGCTTCACCGGTAAAAATATGGTGTTTGAAAAGCAAATCTTTGCGTAAAGAAGTTTGCGACTCGGGCAAATCGAAACCGATCATCAGCCCTGTGCCGCGCACATCTTTTACCATTTCAAATTTTTTCAATTCTGTTTTGCAAAAACTTCCTACAACAGATGCATTGGTCATCAGGTCTTCCTGTTCGATCACCTCCAGTACGGCAAGCGCTACCGCGCAAGCCAGATAATTTCCGCCAAAAGTAGTGCCGAGCATTCCGCTCCAGGGTTTTATTGCCGGGTGGATCAGCACTCCGCCAATCGGGAAACCATTGCCCATGCCTTTGGCTGTTGTAATTAAATCGGGCTTTATGGCAGAATGCTGATGGGCGAAAAACTTGCCCGAACGTCCGTAGCCCGATTGTATCTCATCGAGGATTAACAGTGCGCCAACTTGTTGGCATTTTTTCGAAAGCAATTCCAGAAAATCATTCGTAGCAACATGGATTCCGCCTACGCCTTGAATTCCTTCCACAATTACCGCGGCCGCCTCCGAATCAATTTTTTCTTCTAATGGTTTTAACTCATTAAACGGCAAAAATTCTATTTGGTGGCCGGCATTAAAAGGGGCAACGATTTTTGGGTTATCGGTGGCTGCCACCGCCCCCGATGTTCTTCCGTGAAACGCCCCGGTAAAGGCTATTATTTTTTTTCTGCCGGTTACAAAGGAAGCGAGCTTCAATGCGTTTTCATTGGCCTCCGCGCCTGAATTGCACAAGAACATCTGATAGTTGGTGTAGTCCGACACGTGCCCTATTTTTTCGGCAAGCTGCTCTTGCAACGAATTTTTTACACTGTTGGAGTAAAAAGAAATTTTATGGAGCTGATCTTTCAGCCGATCAACGTAATGCGGATGATTGTGCCCAATCGAAATCACCGCATGGCCACCGTACAGATCTAAATATTTTTTTCCTTCCGTGTCCCACAGCCAGGAGCCTTCCGCTTTTACGGGCTCGATGGGGAAGAGCGGATAAACGTCAAAGAGTTTCATTTCTGTCTTTACTTTTTTATTCCATTAATTTTTTCGAAAGAAGTCATGATCCCACGTATCAAAGCCGAACTTAGCCCTTGATGTTCCATTTCGTTTAGCCCCGCAATGGTGCAGCCTTCGGGGGTTGTTACTTTATCGATTTCAAGTTCGGGGTGCGATTCGCTGGAGAGCAAAAGAGTGGCCGCGCCTTGAGCCGTTTGTGCCGCCATCAGTTGGGCTTCTTCGGCATCGAAGCCCATTTGAATTCCGCCCTGAGTAGCAGCGCGCACATAGCGCATAAAAAAAGCAATACCGCTGGCCGCAAGCACGGTGGCTGCTTTCATCAGGCGTTCTTCAATAATCAGCGTTGTGCCCAGGCCGTCAAAAAGTCTTTTTACATCAGCCAGTTGTTTAGCACTCGCGTCTTTTGAGCAGAGGCACGTCATCGATTGACCTATTGCAATCGCTGTGTTGGGCATGGCACGGATGATTGCGGTTTTCTTTTTCAGGTACGATGAAATTTCTTCGGTCGAAATTCCGGTGATGGTAGAAACCAAGACTTGCTTGCGGTGAACAGAAGAACCAACCTCTGACAAGACCGATGCAAGTTGCTTGGGCTGCACACAAAGAATAACCAATGAAGCGTTTTTTACTGCTTCGTTATTGTTGTTGTTCATTCGAAACCCTTCTTTCTTCAAATGGTTTATCTTCGAAAGATTTCTGCGGGTGATTGTAATGTCTGTGGCTTTGGCAAGTTTAGATTTTACGAGGCCTAATGCTATGGCACTGCCCAGATTGCCGCCACCGATAATGGTAATTTTTTTCACTTTAAAAACTTGTCGATTTTAATTTTAGTCCTGTTGTTTCTTCAAGGCCAAACATCAAATTCATATTTTGAACCGCTTGCCCGCTGGCGCCTTTCAATAAATTATCAAGGGCCGTGTGCACCACCAGTTTGTTGCCTTCTTTTTCAAGATGCACCAGACATTTGTTGGTGTTTACTACTTGTTTGAGATCAATCGTAGAATCGGCCACGTGCGTAAAAGGATGTGTTGAATAGAAATCGCTATAGAGTTGGTTCAACTCCGAAAGCGATTTTTCCGATTCAACGATTGAACTCACAAAAATGCCCCGTGTAAAATCTCCGCGCCACGGAATAAAATTTACATCCGATTGGTAATTTGGCTGAAGCGATTTCAAGGTTTGACTTATTTCGCTTAGGTGCTGATGCTTCAAAGTTTTGTATGCAGAGATGTTGTTGGCACGCCATGAAAAGTGCGTAGTGTCTTGCAGTTTCTGCCCCGCACCAGTTGAGCCGGTAATGCCGGTTGCATAGACTTCGCCCAGTAGGCCGGCCTTAGCAAGTGGCAATAAGCCTAATTGAATGGTTGTGGCAAAGCAGCCCGGGTTGGCGATGTTGTCGGCCATTTTAATTTTATCGCGCTGAAGTTCGGGTAGGCCATAAACAAAATTTCTTCCGGTTATCGAATCACCTAAACGAAAATCATTTCCAAGGTCGATAATCTTCGTTGTTGAGCGAAAAGTATTTTCTGTTAAAAATTTTTTACTCTCCCCATGGCTCATGCAGAGGAAGACCACATCAACCTCTTTATCGAATGAAGAGGTGAATTTCAGTACTGTATCGCCTTGCAAGTCGGTGTGGACTTCGTGTAGAAATTTTCCTTCCTGGCTTCTGCTTTGTACAAAAGTTAATTCAACGTTGGGGTGATGCAACAGCAAACGAACCGTTTCGCCACCGGTATAACCGGCACCGCCAATAATCCCTGCTCTGATTTTGTTTGCCATAATTTTTATGGATGTTATTTTTTCTCTTCTACTACACTTTCCTTCACGCGGTGATAAATAGCCACTTGGTTTCCAAAAATTTTTGTAAAACCTTTTACGTCTTCCCCCGACCAGCCCAAATTCATTTCGCCATACTTACCAAACTTGGATGACATCAGATCAAACTTAGATTCGACACCATTGATTTGAAAGCGATAGGGGAAAAGCGTAAGCGAAACGTTGCCGGATACATTTTGCTGCGAATTGGTGAAGAATGATTCTACATCGCGCATCACCGGATCGAGGTATTGGCCTTCGTGCAACCAGTTTCCATAAAATTGCGCAAGCTGATCTTTCCAGCTTAGTTGCCATTTGGTAAGCACATGTTTTTCTAATGCGTGATGGGCTTTAATAATCAATACAGGCGCAGCAGCTTCGAAACCAACGCGGCCTTTAATTCCGATAATCGTGTCGCCCACATGAATATCGCGGCCAATGCCGTAAGCCCCTGCTATTTCCTGAAGGTGCTGAATTGCTTCAACCGGGTGCGAAAACTTTTTTCCATTTACCGAAATCAGCTCACCTTTTTCAAAACCAAGCAGCACATCTTCCCGGCTGTTTGTTTTGGTAACCTGAGTTGGCCATGCTTCTTCGGGCAACATGCCAAGCGAATTCAAAGTTTCTTTGCCGCCTACCGAAGTTCCCCAAATACCTTTGTTGATGGAGTATTTCGCTTTTTCAAAATTTATTTCAACCCCATTCTTTTTCAAGTATTCTATTTCGGCTTCGCGGCTTAATTTCTTATCACGTATAGGTGTGATGATTTCTACGCTGGGTGCAAGAACTTGAATGACCATGTCGAACCGAACCTGATCGTTGCCGGCCCCGGTGCTGCCGTGTGCCACCGCATCGGCCTTAATTTCGCGGGCGTAGTTGGCAGCCGCCAAGGCCTGCGACATGCGTTCGGCACTCACGCTGAGCGGGTACGTTGCATTTTTTAAGACGTTGCCAAAAACCAGGTACTTGATTACCTTATCGTAGTAGTTTTTTGTTTCGTCAATAGTCTTGTGCGACTTCGCACCGAGGCTCAGTGCCCGATGTTCAATTTCACCGATTTCTTTTTCTGAGAAGCCTCCGGTGTTTACGGTTAACGTGTGCACTTCATAACCCAGCTCTTGGGTGAGATATATGGCGCAGTAGGAGGTATCTAATCCTCCGCTAAAGGCCAGTACAACTTTCTTCATTGATAAAAATTGGAGTTTATATTTAGTTCGTGTAATAAAGGCGCCTACCAAAATAAAAATATATTGGACGTCCGTTTTTCTTCTCCCGCATTTTTGCGCCAGCCCTTCAAGAGCATAAATTGTTTCAGGCGCATAAAGCGTTCGTAAATTT
Source organism: Bacteroidota bacterium (assembly GCA_018267285.1). Taxonomy (GTDB): domain Bacteria; phylum Bacteroidota; class Bacteroidia; order Cytophagales; family Cyclobacteriaceae; genus ELB16-189. The sequence goes on from JAFDYU010000019.1 coordinate 95,763, forward strand.
TGGAATAGACCGCAAACTCTTTTGCCTCGCGTGTAACGGGCATAGGATTAGCTTGAGCCAAGGCTGCTAAGTTGGTGGCTTCATCTTTAGCTTTTTCTACAGGATCGTACAACATGGCCGTGCACATACAGTTTTTACGCTCCTTGCTTTTTAAAATTTCGTAGTTTACACAGCTCTGGCAGCCTTTCCAAAACTCTTCATCGGTGGTCAATTCAGAATACGTAACCGGTTCGTATCCGAGGTCTGAATTGATTTTCATTACCGCCAGCCCGGTTGTAAGTCCAAAAATTTTGGCATTGGGGTATTTTTTTCGCGACAGTTCGAATATTTTTTTCTTGATGAGGGTGGCTACTCCGCTCTTGCGGAAAGGCGGTGAAACGATCAGCCCGCTGTTGGCTACAAATTTTTCATGCTCCCACGATTCGATGTAGCAAAAGCCTACCCACTCGCCCGATGGAGTTGTAGCCACTACGGCTTTGCCTTCCTCTATTTTCATTTTAACATATTCAGGCGAGCGCTTGGCAATGCCCGTACCGCGGGCTTTGGCCGACTCGGCCATTTCGTTGGTAATTGTTTCGGCAAAACGCACATCGGCAGCGGTGGCTTCCCGAACAATTAAATTACTATTGTTCACAATGGATTTGATTTAGAATTAATAAAAAGTAAAAAAGCACAGACAGCGAAATGCCCTCGGCACCTCGCTTTTTCATTGAACCAATGATGGGGGTATCAGATTCGGATCCGCCTATGCGGACATCGGCCTGTGCTGACCGATAACGGGTAGGATTTGTTCAGCCTTGGTTGGCCGAAAAAAGTGCTTGCCGAGAAACGACAGGCTTTTGGGTTTTTGAATTCTTTTTCCAATTCGCGTTAGTGGTTTTGAGTTAGATAAAAGGCATTCGTAATTTGTTTTCGCAAAATTAAGCGTTAAAATTTTAAATAAGTCAATACCTTTGCTAAGTTTTTTATTTCCAACCTTTCGTCCGTTAGGCTGGCGTTTTTTCGAAACTAAAAAATTGAGAAGTTATGAATAAGAAAATAGTAAGGGTAGGTAAAATTGAAGCCGGAGCTGATGAGCTTTTCCTGATCTCAGGCCCTTGTGTAATTGAAGAGGAAAAAATCATGATGCAAACGGCTGAGAAACTGAAAGAAGTTTCCGAACGCCTGAAAATCAACATTATCTACAAGTCGTCTTTTCAAAAGGACAACCGCAGCAGCCTGAAATATTACAATGGCCCCGGCCTTGACAAAGGCGTGAAGCTGCTGGCGAAAATCAAAGAACAGTTTGGGTTTCCGGTGCTCACGGATATTCATTACCCCGATCAGGCAGCCGCAGCCGCCCCGGTGGTAGATGTGCTCCAGATACCTGCTTATCTCTGTATGCAGACCTCGTTGATGGTAGCTGCTGCCAAGACAGGTCGTGTTGTTAATATCAAGCATGGGCAGTTCCTTGCCCCTGACAACATGAAGCACCCTGTTACCAAATGCGTGGAGGCTGGTAATGATCAGATCATCCTTACCGAGCGCGGTTATACATTTGGTTACAACGACTTGATTGTTGACCCCCGTAGCTTTTATCACCTGAACAAAATTGGATACCCGGTGGTGTTTGATGTAACCCATGCTATCCGTAAGTACGGAATCCCCAGTGCCGATGCCAAAGGTGGGGCAAGAGAATTTTTGCCCGTTCTGTCGCGTGCAGGCGTTGCTTCGGGCGTAGATGGGCTTTTCATTGAAACTCACCCCGATCCCGAAAAAGCATTGTGCGATGCCGCCAGCCAGCTTTGTGTCTACGATCTCGAAGAGTTTATGAAACCCCTTCTCGAGCTTCACGCAGTTGAAGTTAAATACCGCCAAAGCGATGTGGTATTGAAATAACTCGTAGCTTGAAACTGAAAATCTAAGTTTACTTTTGTAAAACCTAAACAGCAAATTTTTATATGGAATTATACCTCGATTCTGCCGACCTCAAGGAAATTGAAGATGCCTTTCAACTGGGGTTTCTTACCGGTCTAACCACCACACCTACCTTTATGCACCGGGGCGGTGTAACCGACATTGACGGGCTCATTGTAAAACTTTCGAAAATTGTACCCGTGCTTCAAATTGAAGCGTTGGGCGACACGGCAGCAGATGTGTTGAAGGAAGCGAAGCGTCAGCTGGATTTGGGATTAGATCCAAAGAAAACCGTTTTTAAAATCCCCGTTTCACTGGAAGGCGTTAAGGCCTGCAATCTTTTAAGAAGAGAAGGATTGTTGGTGAACGTTCACCTCATCTACACGTTGCAACAAGCTTACATGGCCATGCAAGCCGGGGCAAGTTACGTTTGCCCGTTGGTTGGCCGCCTGCAAGATCAGGGCCACGATGCCCTGGATTTGGTAGAGCAGTGCGTGTTTGCCGTTAATCATTATGGGTACGATACCAAAGTAATGTTTTCGTCCGTACGCAATGCCGAACATGTGCGCAACGCCCTTAACATTGGCGTGCATACCATCACCGTGCCGTGGAAGATTATGAAGGCATTGACGGAAAACAATTTCACCACGTTGGGCACACAGCAATTTATTGAGCACACACGCCTGATGACGGTGCGCGTAAAAGATGCCATTAACAAAGTTAACCCAATTGTTTCGGCCGACACTTCCCTAACGGACGCCATTGTGAAAATGACCGAGTTCGGGTTTGGAGCGGTAACCGTAACCAACGGCAGCGGTCAGGTACTGGGCGTGTTTACCGATGGCGACCTACGCAGAAAACTACAACAAGATGGCCGCAATGTGCTCGGGCAAAAAATGGGCGACTTTAAATACAATGCACCCGTTGCCGTAGATACTAATTCGTTGCTTACCGATGCGGCCGATATTTTTAAAAAATCGAAAGTAGATACCATTTTGGTGACCGAAAACGGAAAGCCTGCGGGCATGCTTGATATTCAGGATCTGGAGGGAGACTAAGCCTCATGGACACTGAACTTATTTTTACAGAATTGGGCGGCAGATTTTGCCGCCCTTTTGCTGAATTCAAAGATCAACTCTCAAAAATCAAGGCTTATGTTTTTGATTGGGACGGGGTGTTCAACGATGGCGTAAAAACCGATCAGGGTGGAAGCCCTTTTAGCGAAGTAGATGCCATGGGCACCAACATGCTTCGGTTTGGGCATTGGCTGAAGCACCGATCTCTCCCGACAGTAGCCGTAATTACGGGTGAAGAAAATCCTTCCGCCAGGTTTCTGGCTCAGCGCGAACACTATCATGCCGTTTATTTTAAATCGACCAATAAGTTGACGGCTTTCGATCATTTCTTAAAAACGAATAACCTTACTGCACACGAGGTTGCTTTTGTTTATGACGATGTACTGGATCTGGGTGTTGCAGAAAAATGCGGCCTGCGTTTTTTGGTAAAACACCGCGCTGCACCCTTATTTCAAAACTACGCCACTAAAAATAGGGCAACGGATTACATCACCTCTTCCGACAACCATGCTGTGCGCGAAGTTTGCGAATTGATTTTAGGCACGAATGGAATTTTTAACGAAGCTATTCACAAGAGAAGTCATTTTGATGAAGCGTATCAAAAATATCTTAACGAACGAAATCAGGTTGCCACAAAATCTTTTTTATTACAGGATGGGATCGTAACCGAGAAGGTTTATTGATTTGCCTTTCTTTTAAAATAAAAATACAAAGGAATCCCCATCGCGGTAAGCGCAAGCCCAAACAACGAATTAATTAACGGAGTTGTGCCGTTCAGGTAATTGGAAATATCATTGTACAACGTGATACCCAGAAAAAACAGAGAGATCGCGATGAATGCAATGGGTACAAATGGGTATCCCCATGTTTTGTAAGGACGTTTGGCATCCGGCATTTTTTTTCGAAGGACGAGTACACCCACCGCGCTGAGTGCATAAAAGACCCACGAAACAAAAATCAGCATATCGGTTAGCATATCGAACGAGCCACTGAGAATGAGCAGCGAAGTCCAGACGGCATGAAGCACAAGCGCATTGCCCGGAGTTTTATACTTGCTGTGAACATTGCCGATCGTTTTAAAAAAAATTCTTTCCTGCGCCATGGCAAAAGTAACCCGTGCGGTAGCAAGCACATTTCCATTGGTGGCACCAAACGTAGATATCATTACCATTAAAGCGATGAGAGCACCGGCACCAAAACCAAATGCACCGGAAGCGGCATCGGAGGCAACAAATGAAGATGAGGCAATGGCATTAATCGGCAGGGCATAGATGTACGCGAGATTTAATAATAAATAAACCACCACTACAATAAGCAGCCCCGCCAAGAGGCCAAGCGCAATATTTCGTTGAGGATTTTTAATTTCCCCAGCTACAAAAGTGATGTTATTCCATCCATCATAGCCCCAGAAAGCGCCCGAGGTTGCGGTAACAACGGCCAAGATCAGTGCCATTCCGGAATAAGGGCCGGGGTGGTTGAAATGTTCAAAAGTTCCTTTCCCGAACAAAAAAATACCGGCCACCAAAAATAGCATGGAGGCGATCTTCAGAAACGAAAAGAAAATCTGCACTCGATCGGCAGAATGTGTGCTTCGGTAGTTAACGAATGTGAGCAACCAAATCAACATAATGGTTAACGATTTTACCCCGATATTTTCTAATGGAAAAATTTTTCCAATGCCGGGTACATGTACATAAAACAGGAGTTCTGTTTCTTTTGGTAAGCGAGGCAGGCGAACAAAGTATTCTGTGTAAATAGAAAACACATAAGCGATCGAAGCATTACCCGCAGTATTAAAAACAGCGAAGGCGGCCCAACCGTAGAGAAAGGCGATGAAGCTGCCGAACATTTTTTTGAAGAATATATATTGACCACCCGTCTCGGGCATCATGGCGGCAGCTTCGGCATTGGTAAGTGCACCAAGAAAAGTAATGCCTCCCGCAATGGCCCAAACTAAAACCAACAGCCAGGGCGAACCCAACTGCGAAGCCATCAATGCAGGCTTCATAAAAATAGCAGAGCCGATGATGCCGCCCACCACCAGCGAGATGGTGGAAGTAAGCCCCAGCGTGCGATTTAATTTTTCTGCCATTTACAAGTTTAAAGATTTGGGTTTATACTTCAATATTTGCCAGCTCAATCATTTTGAGTATTTTAAGTACTTGAATTTGTATTTTATGAACCGTTTGCCAATCACCGCTATCTTCTTATTCACAGTATTTTGTATCAAAGCACAATCAATAAAAGAAGCAAATGATTTAATCGGAACGTATCAGTTTGAAAAAGCATTGGAAATTTTATCGCAGCTCAACGATACAACGGATATTCAAATCCCTCTGCAACGAGGTTTTTGTTACTCCAGACTCGGAAGTTTCAAGAAAGCCATTACAAGCTACTTAAGTGCTGTTGAAATGGATTCAACCAACCGCACTGCGTTGGTTCAGTTGGCACAACTGTATTCGCGAAACATGGAGATTGAAAAATCAGAAAATTGCTATGAAAGATTGATCTCTATAGATTCTACAAACAGCTATTATTTTAAACAATATGCTTCCCTCGTGTCGGGAGTGAAGATGGACTCGTTGGCCATACAATTGTATTTAAAGGCTTTATCTCTCAACCCAAGAGATGTGGAATCGTACGCTGCATTGGGAAATTTATTATTGGAATCCGAACAGTATCCGTTACTGGATTCAATAGTTGGTCGGGCAGTAGACACCGACAGCACGGAATCTGTTTTTTTGTTATTGAAAGGAAAATCAGAATTAGCCCAACACCAATACAAAAATGTGATTGCCACCGGAAATATTTTTTTAAGGTGGAATCAACCACAACCTGCTCTCGTTCGGTTACTCGGCATTGCCTATTTCCAGATGGATGAGTATTCAAAAGCGATTGAGTGCATGAATTACCTCTTGATGTCGAACGTAAAAAGCGAATGGGTGTACTATTATCTTGGGGTTTCGTATCGAGAATTGGGCAATATACCTAAGTCGATTGAGATGATGACCAAAGCGATAGACGAAGGTATTACTGAAAACATCGGCACATACTATTCTCAATTGGCAAGAGCTTATGAAGACAATAAAGATTACAAAAATGCCATTCACTATTATCAGGCAGCCTACAAAAAATCGAAGTCAAAAATTTTACTGTACCATCTGGCTCGCAACTACGATATTTATTTCAAGGATAAATCATCGGCTATTGCCTATTACAAACGCTATCTCGCCTCGGACGATACCATCCGGTTGGCGAGAGAATTTTCAAAACGCAGGCTTGATGTGCTCGAATAATTTTTAAAAGGATCTTCTGCAATACACGAATGGATGAAATTCATATAAATCGGTTGATGCAAAAAAGAGTTTATACGGTCAATAAAAAAGGTAAAGAAGTTATGATCGTAGATTACTCAGGCTGCCGCGAAGAGGAAATGATACAGATCGTTTTAGTGTTGAAAGATCGGCTGATAGCCGAAAACAAACATCGGCTGCTTCTTTCAATCTACGGTGAGGGAACCCGGATAACCACCAAGTTTATGGATTATGTGCGCGAAGGGACTCCGTCCGTTTTGCCGTTGCTCGATAAGCAGGCCATTGTTGGCCTTAATTTGGTGAAACGAATGATATTGAAAGGTTACAATTTTCTTTTTAAAAGAAATATTCGTGATTTTGATACCGTTGAAGAGGCCATTGATTTTTTGGTGAGCGATGAAACCACCGACCGCGATATACCTGACTATATGAACTAACATCTTCTTACCTTTGTGCGATGTTAGCTGCAGAAACGCTTTCAAAGCGCGATATCCGAAAACTTAAGGCCGAAGAATTAAAGAAATTTTTCATCGATCATGGCGATAAACCTTTTCGTGCCACCCAGGTAGATGAATGGCTCTGGAAAAAATCAGCCAAGAGCTTCGATCAAATGACCAACCTTTCGGTAGCCACCCGTGCGTTGTTGAAAGAACATTTTGTAATCAACCACATACACGTTGACAAGATGCAACGCAGTGCCGATGGCACTATAAAAAATGCCGTAAAGCTGCACGATGGATTAATTGTGGAGTCGGTGCTGATACCGGCTGAGAAAAGAATAACAGCTTGTGTGTCATCGCAGGTGGGCTGCTCGCTGGCGTGCAAGTTCTGTGCAACGGCAAAATTAAAACGGCAGCGCAACCTGAGTTCGGACGAAATTTACGATCAGGTGGTAGCCATTAAAGAACAAGCTGAATTGTTTTTTAACCGGCCACTTACCAACATCGTGTTCATGGGCATGGGAGAGCCGTTGTTGAATTATAGCAATGTAACGGCTGCCATCGAAAAAATCACTTCGCAAAAAGGGCTGGGCATGGCTATGAAGCGGATAACAGTTTCTACGGTTGGCATTGCCAAGATGATCGTTAAGATGGCTGATGATGATGTGAAATTTAATTTGGCCGTTTCCCTTCACGATGCCATTGACGAAACGAGGTCATCGATCATGCCCATCAACGATTCCAACCCGCTTAGCGAGCTTGGAGCAGCCCTGCGATACTGGTACCAAAAAACAAAACGAAAAGTTACCTACGAGTATGTGGTGTGGAAAGGAATCAACGATACCGAAGAGCACGTTCGAGCACTACTGAAATTCTGCAAAATTATCCCCTCTAAAGTAAACCTGATTGAGTACAACCCCATTGGCGATGGCGAGTTCCGGCAGGCAGCCGATGAAGTATTGAATATGTACATGGATTTGCTAGAAAGAAACGGCATAACCACCCGAATACGCAAAAGCCGCGGGAAAGACATCGATGCGGCTTGCGGTCAGTTGGCCAATAAATAAGGCATAATTTTTGAAACTTTTTGGGATTTGAAATTCATCTGATAGGAGTATATTGCGCGATTGATGAGGCGGAAGATTTTATTTTTTATAGTTGCGGTTGTTATTTGTTTTTCGGCTTCGGCTCAGAAACTGTTGAAAGGTATTGTGGTTGACTCGGCCACACTTAATGCCGTGCCAAGTGCCTCCGTGCGCATAAAAGGCGCAAACTGGGGTACGCTTACCGATGCCGGTGGTGTGTTTTTCATTAAAGTGAAACCCACCGATACGCTTATTTTTTCCAGCGTGGGTTACTTTCGAACTGAGCTTCCGGTTTATGTGGATGACGAAGTGATGTTTGTACGACTGGTGCAAGACGTAACCCTGCTGAAAGAAGTTGTTGTAACCGGCCGACCCGAAGCCCAAAAAATTGAATCCCCAACCTTAAAATTGAAAAACAAATTCATGCCGTGGGGTGGGGCCGTACCGAGCGGTGGTGGTGCAGCCGTAAATCTTGATTTCTTTTCGAAACGCGAGCGCGAGAAACGTAAACTCGAAAAACTAAAATCAGAGCTTTCTAAAACACAAACTTATGTGGATATTGTTACAAACCCTGATGTAAAACAAGAACTGATGGATCGCTTTTCGCTGAGCGATACTACCTTTTACAAAATACTTACTCACTTCAACGAACAACACATAGAGATCACACACTCCGGTAGTCAATCGTACATTCTCAATTCTTTATTTTCTTTTTTCGAAGCCGAAGTCAGGTTGAGGCGCTACCATCATTAATTCGTTTTTTTTATTTCATCAAACCCGTAGCTTCGTAGCATGGAGGAAAAACATTTTAAGTCATCGGATAAGGTGCGCGACTTTGTCATTGGTATGAGCGATGGGCTCACAGTTCCGTTTGCTCTGGCAGCGGGGCTGAGCGGAGCCGTAGACAACACCGGCATCATTGTAACAGCAGGTCTTGCAGAGATAGCAGCCGGCTCTATTGCCATGGGGTTGGGCGGATATTTGGCCGGCCGCACGGAGATCGAACACTACGATGCCGAAGAAAAAAGAGAGTACGAAGAAATTGAAAAGCTTCACGAAGTTGAAATTCGGGAAACTAAAGAAATATTTGCACAATACGGCCTCGATGAAAACCTTCAGGAAACCATTGCCCGCGAAATGGCAAAAAAGCCTAAACAATGGGTTGATTTTATGATGCGGTTTGAACTGGGGTTGGAGCGACCCAACAAAAACCGAGCTCATGAAAGTGCATTCATTATTGGTGTTTCCTACATCATCGGAGGGCTGATTCCACTGAGCACGTACTTCACCACCGACTCGGTTACCCAAGGATTGGAAACCTCCATAATCGTTACGCTGCTCTGTCTTGTTGTTTTTGGAATTGTGAAAAGCAAACTTACCGGCCAACCTTTATTAAAGGGTGCGTTGCGCGTAACTCTGGTTGGTGCTTTGGCTGCTGCGGCTGCATTCGGCATTGCAAAATTGATTGTTTGATTCGCAATGAAGATTTCCATTATTGCAGCGGTTGCCCAAAACAGAACAATCGGAAAAGCCAACGACTTGCCCTGGCGATTGCCGGACGACATGAAATATTTTATGCAAACAACACAAGGCCATCATGTGGTGATGGGTCGTAAAAATTACCAATCGCTTCCCGAAAAGTTTAAACCGCTCCCCAATCGTACGAATATTGTAATCAGCAGGCAAAAGAATTTCTCGGCTCAGGGATGCATCGTTGTGAACGACCTCCCAACGGCTGTGAGCCTTTCTAAACAAAATAACGAAACCGAATTGTTTATTATTGGCGGAGCGGAAATCTATTCTCTTGCTTTACCGATCACCGATAAACTATTCCTTACCGAAATCAAAGCTGAAATTGAAGGAGACACATTTTTTCCTGCTTTTGAAAAAAATGCATGGCAGGAAATTTCGCGGGTGCATCATCCGGTTGATGCAAAGCATAGCTTTGAGTTTGACTTTGTAATTTATCAGCGAATGTAAATGGCGTACATCAACAATAAAGTAATATGGGTAACGGGAGCTTCGAGCGGTATCGGTGAGGCACTCACCTACGAGCTCGCAAAAAAAGATAATGTCCGGCTCATTATTTCTTCCAGAAGAAAAGAAGAGTTGGAACGCGTGAAAGGAAATTGTCCGCAGTCTGCACAGGCAAACATTCGTATTTTGCCACTTGATCTTTCACAACAGGAAACGCTCAAACTTTCAACCGAAGCTGCAGTTCAGTTTTTTGGAACCGTAGATATTCTGATCAACAACGGAGGCATTGCGCAACGCAGCCTGGCTAAAGACACGTTGATTTCAGTTGATCGGCAGATTATGGAAGTTGATTTCTTCGGCACAATCGCCTTGACAAAATTTTTGCTGCCACATTTTCTTGAAAAGAAATCGGGTCATTTTGTTACCGTAAGTAGCGTAATGGGATTAATCGGTACGCCTTACCGATCGGGCTATGCCGCTGCTAAACATGCCCTTCATGGATTTTTTGATTCGCTTCGCGCAGAACTTTGGAAAGAACACAAAACTATTTTTGTCACCTTGATTTGCCCCGGATGGGTTCGCACCAACGTAACCCTAAACGCGTTGGTAGGCGATGGGTCAACGCTAAATAAAATGGATCGAACCACAGACCATGGATTATCGCCAAAAGTTTGTGCTGAAAAAATAATTAAAGCCATCGAACAACAGAAAAACGAAGTGTACATAGGTGGAGCAAAAGAAGTTTTTGCTGTTTATCTAAAACGATTTTTTCCGGCTTTGTTTGCCCGTGCCGTACGAAAATTAAGTGTGCGGTAAAACCGTTATTTTTTTGATTTGTATATTCGCAGCCACAATAAAAATCAGATATGAAAAATATTTTTGTTTTAATACTACTGTTGAGCTCAGTGCTACTATCGGCTCAATCAAAAAAAGAATTGGAGGCTCAAATCAAAAATCTTCAAACCGAAATAGAAAATTTAAAAAAACCCAAAGAAATAGACTTGGGCGGCAAATATGCCAGAGCCGGTTACGGCATGGGAGTTTTGATCGCCAACAATATCCGATCGCAAGGAGGTGATTCACTCGATGTAGAAGCCATAGTAGCGGCCGTTCGAGATGTGTTTGCAAAAAACAATTTAAAGATTCAGCAGCAAGAATGTTTGCCCATTGTTCAGGAATTTATGAAGGAGGCGGCCGACCGTAAAAATAGTTTGGCAAAAGAAGAGGGGCAAAATTTTTTAGCGAACAATAAAAAACAAGAAGGTGTAAAAGTAACGGCCAGTGGGTTACAGTATAAAGTAATTACCAGCGGCTCAGGAAAAACGCCTGCCGTTAGCAACAAGGTAACCGTTCACTACACGGGCAAACTTATAGACGGCACTGAGTTCGACAGCTCGGTTAAACGCGGAACGCCTGCGGAGTTTGGTTTGACGCAGGTTATCAGCGGCTGGACCGAAGTACTTCAGTTGATGAAAGAAGGCGATAAGTGGATGGTGTACATTCCGTACGATCTGGCCTATGGCGAACGAGGCAGGGTGCCCATTCCACCTTATGCCGCTTTGATTTTTGAGCTGGAACTAATTAAAGTGAATTAAGCTGACTTAACTGATGTATAGTTTGGTGTCAGGTTGAGTTTATCGAAACCTGATTTTGATGCTCGAAAACTCCTTCGACATGCTCAGGCTGACCAGTTGCGACATGTCCTGCGACACAATGTAGATAAAGAAACCCGTGGCGTTCACCATCCCTTAATTCGGAGACTACTTTTTTGTCTACCTTGGTGTCCATACCATGTTATCGACTGGGTATGTGCCTTTAGTAATTTTAACTAATGTCGGTCAATCTAATTATTTTATCACCGTCAAACTCAAAAATAGATTTACCTGAAAGATTTAGCTCTTGTCCTTTTTTTAATCCATTAGGAAAATCCATTGCTGAAATCGCCCTGTAACCAATTTCTATTTCACTGTGATTGTGCATGTGATTGAATGATTTAATTGTTTGAGTCCTCTCAGAAAAATATGCTTTTGCTTGTTCCGCTTGTTGTTTAACCGCTGTCAAACCCACTAGTGACATATTTGTCTCACCGTTCTGAATGTTTTCAAAAATTATGTTGTCGTCAAAGTCAGCCACCATATTAGCTATATCAAACCTATTGTAGCTATCAATATATTTTCTAATAATCATTTCCCTATTTGTGATATTCGTCATTTTTAATTAGTTGTTAAGGTAATTTATGGTCTTGGATAAGTCTTCCTCAAATTGCCGACTTCTTGATATTGTTCGATACTCCAATGATAAATTACTTTTAAGTCCCCGGTGGCTAAGTCGTCATTGTCCCAGCCACATTTCCACCAACTGAATGGTTTGCGTAACATCAAGTGGATTAAATTATCGGAGGACTTAAAGTTAAAGCCCCTTTTTCTTTTTCAGCCAGCAAAGACGAACCCATCAAATAGTCATCAATTGCCCGTGCTGCTTCGCGCCCCTCGCTGATCGCCCATACCACCAACGACTGCCCTCTGCGCGCATCGCCTGCTGCAAAGATTTTTTCGTTTGAAGTTTGATGGCGGTTGCATTTTATGTTCCCTCGGTCATCGTAGGCAACTTTTAAATTGTTGAGCAGACCCTGGTGTTGTGGGCTTAAAAAACCCAGTGCCAACAACACCAACTCACAAGGAATATCGCGCTCACTTCCCGATATTTCTTTAAATGAAGCCTTGTTGGTTTCCCACTCGATCTCTGCCACCCGCAGCGACTTCACGTTTCCTTTTCCATCGCTAGTAAAAGCTTTGGTAACAATGGACCAATGGCGCTCACAACCTTCTTCGTGCGAAGTTGACGTGCGTAAAATCATGGGCCAATTGGGCCAGGGCGTGTTTTCGTTTCTTTCTTTTGGTGGTTTTGAAAGAATCTCGATTTGCGTAACCGAGCTTGCGCCTTGCCTATTGGAAGTACCCACGCAGTCGGAGCCGGTATCTCCGCCTCCTATAACAATTACATTTTTGTCGGTTGCCCAAATTTCTTTTTCATGAATTTCTTTACCGCTTACCCTTCTGTTTTGCTGAGTAAGAAAATTCATGGCAAAGTGAATTCCGTTCAGCGATCTTCCTTCGATGGGCAAATCGCGGGGCACCGATGAACCACAACAAAGAAGTACGGCATCGAAAGTTTCTGTCAAGGTCTCTGCAGAAAGGTCAGCGCCCACGTTGGTGTTGGTCATAAATTTTATTCCTTCTTCGGCCATCAAGCCAATTCTGCGATCAAGAATTTTTTTGCTGAGTTTAAAATCGGGTATGCCATACCGGAGAAGCCCTCCAATTTCGTCTGCTTTTTCGAAAACAGTAACATCGTGGCCTACTGAATTTAATTGTGCTGCCGCGGCAAGCCCTGCGGGGCCCGAACCAATAATTGCAATTTTTTTTCCGGTACGATGTGCTGGAATGTTGGGTGAGATGTAACCTTCTTCAAAAGCTTTTTCAATAATCGTTTTTTCAATGTACTCGATCGTTACGGCAGGTTTGTTGATACCCAGCACACACGAAGCTTCGCAGGGGGCAGGGCAAATCCTTCCCGTGAATTCAGGGAAATTATTGGTGTGCGAAAGAATTTCGTAGGCGAGTTTCCAATTTTGTTGGTACACCGCATCGTTAAACTCCGGAATGATATTTCCCAGCGGGCATCCGTGATGGCAAAACGGAATACCACAGTCCATGCAGCGCGATGCTTGTTTTAGGGTGAGCGCAGCATCTACCGATCCTTCTACCTCAAAATAATCTTTGATGCGTTCGCGCACTTCTCTTTTGGATGGCAGTTGCCGATTTACCTCAAGAAACCCCGATATTTTTCCCATGTTTTAAATAATGTTGGCTTTAATTTTTCTTTTTTCTATAACCGCCTTGTAGTCTACCGGCATCACCTTGATAAAATCATGAACCGACTTACTCCAGGAATTAAGAAGTTGTGCTGCGGTTTCACTTTTTGTGTAACCGATATGTTCTTCGATCATTGTTTTCAATAGTTCCAGATCGTCAGTATCTAACGTGTCGAGCAAAACCATTTCCATGTTACAATTTCTTACGAACGATTTATGGGCATCCCACACGTAGGCAACACCGCCACTCATGCCGGCTGCAAAGTTTCTTCCGGTTTCGCCCAATATCACAACAGTTCCTCCGGTCATGTATTCACAACCGTGGTCGCCTACGCCCTCTACCACCACCTTCACACCTGAATTACGAACAGCAAACCGCTCGCCCGCCATGCCTTTGATGAATACCTTACCCGAAGTAGCACCGTATAAGGCAACGTTACCTACGATCATGTTTGTGGAAGCGTTGAATTTACTCTGGGCAGGCGGATATAAAATCAAGTTTGCGCCCGATAGACCCTTGCCAAAGTAATCGTTGGCATCGCCTTCAAGTTCGAAGGTCAACCCTTTTGCGGCAAAGGCGGCAAAGCTTTGACCCGCGGTGCCCTCGAACTTAAAGTGAATCGTATTTGCCGGAAGGCCTTCGGCTAAAAATAGTTTAGAAACCTCGTTCGAAAGCATGGTGCCCGTAGCGCGGTCTTGGTTGGAAATAGGAAATACGGCCGAAACATTTTCTGCTTTTGTTAGTGCAGGCTCTGCAATCTGTAGGAGTTTCCGGTCGAGTACCGTTTCAATTCCGTGATCTTGTTCTTCCTGTTTGTAAAGCGGAGTATCTAAACTCATGGCCTCTTTGTGGAGGATGACGTTGAGATTCAGATTTTTGTATTTCCAATGAGCATCGGTATTTCTTACCTCGAGCCGATCGGTTTGGCCAACCATTTCGTTAACGGTGCGGAAACCTAGCTCGGCCATCACCTCGCGGAGTTCCTGAGCCAGAAAATGGAAAAGATTTACCACGTACTCAGGTTTACCGGTAAACAAAGCCCGCAGTTCTTTGTTTTGAGTAGCCACACCCACGGGGCAAGTGTTGAGATGACACTTGCGCATCATAATACACCCGGCAGTTACAAGGGCTGCGGTGGCCACGCCCCATTCTTCAGCACCAAGCAAGGCGGCAATAGCCAAGTCGCGGCCGGTTCGTATTTGTCCATCGGTTTGAAGGGTTACCCTTCCACGTAGTTTATTGCGCACGAGCGTCTGGTGTGCTTCGGCCAACCCCAGTTCCCAAGGCAAGCCGGCATGGCGAATAGAACTCAGTGGCGAAGCACCCGTTCCTCCGTCATGCCCCGAAATCAAGATTACATCGGCATGAGCTTTGGCAACACCCGAAGCAATAGTTCCTACGCCTGCCTCCGAAACCAGCTTCACGTTGATGCGCGCTTTTTGATTGGCATTCTTTAAATCGAAGATAAGTTGGGCAAGATCTTCAATAGAATAAATATCGTGATGGGGTGGAGGTGAAATTAAGCCCACACCCGGTGTGGAATGGCGAACGCGGCCGATCCAATCGTCCACCTTGTGCCCGGGTAATTGCCCGCCTTCTCCGGGCTTGGCACCTTGAGCCATTTTTATTTGTAACTCACTTGCGTTGGTAAGATAATAGCTGGTTACCCCAAATCGGCCCGAGGCAACTTGCTTGATCGCAGAGTTCTCCCAATCGCCATTTTCTTTTTTATGAAAACGAATTTCGTCTTCACCACCTTCACCACTGTTGCTCTTTCCGCCAATGCGGTTCATGGCAATGGCCAGCGTGCTGTGTGCCTCGTACGAAATAGACCCAAAGGACATGGCGCCCGTTGCAAATCGTTTGAAGATGTTTTCAATCGGCTCTACTTCATCAATGGAAATGGATTGACTCCGTTTAAATTTTAATAAACTCCGTAAGGTGATTGCTTTCTCGCTTTGCGCGTTGATCAGCGCTGAATATTTCTTGAATACATCGTAGTTATTTGTTTGGGTGGAGTGCTGCAGCAAATGAATTGTTTGCGGGGTGAACAAGTGAGATTCCCCACTCATTTTCCATTGGTACACGCCCCCAACAGGCAAATAAGGTTGCAGGTTAGAAGTTTTCGGAAACGCCAGGCGGTGCTTAGCCAAAGCTTCGCGGGCAATATCATCTAAGGTTAAACCACCGATGCGTGAAACGGTGCCCGAGAAATACCGATCGATCACTTCGCTGCCGATACCCAATGCTTCAAATATTTGTGCGCCATGGTACGACTGCAGCGTGCTGATACCCATCTTGCTCATGATCTTCAGCAATTCGCCCGCTACCGCTTTTTTGTAATTGTATATTGCCTTTTCTTCGGTAAGTCCTTCGCTGAGTTGGTTTTTCTTTTTAAGATCGTGGATCGTTTGGTAAACCAGATACGGGTTTATACCGGAGGCTCCGTAGCCAAGCAGGGTGGCGAAATGATGTGTTTCCCACACATCTCCGGCTTCTATCAATAGTCCAACTTTTCCGCGAATGCCCTTGCGTATTAGATCGTGGTGAACGGCAGCTACCGCAAGCAACGAGGGGATTTGGGTGTGCCCGCTGTCAAAACTCCGGTCCGATAAAATGATGATGGTGAACCCGTCTTCAACGGCATCGGTTACGTATTGGCAAACCCGGCTCAACCCTTTTTCCAGAGCGCCCGCACTTCCATCTGCTTTAAAATAAGTGTAGATAGTTTTTGTTTGAAGATGGCGGTGGTCGATGTACCTGATTTTTTCAAGTTCAGCATTAGAAAGTACAGGTGTTGGCAGTTCAAGTGTTAGGCAGTGCTGTGGCGACTCCTCAAGCAAATTAAGTGAGCCCCCAACGTGCGATGCGAGCGACATAATCATCCGCTCCCGAATCGGATCGATGGGCGGATTGGTGACCTGCGCAAAGAGCTGCTTGAAATAATTAGAGAAATGTTGTGCTTGTTGCGAGAGCACGGCCAGGGGAGTGTCGTTCCCCATTGAGCCGAGTGCTTCTTTTCCGGTTTCGCACATCTGGGCAACAATTATTCGCAAATCTTCGGATGTAATGCCAAAAGAAATTTGCCGTTTCAAAAAAGTGACCGGGTCGTATTTATGAAAACTTCCCCCCGGCTCGGGCAGGTCTTGTAACCGAACTTTATTTTCTTTTACCCACTTCCCGTATGGCTGCAGGGTACATATTTTCTTTTTCAGCTCGTCATCGCTGATGATTCGTCCTTGCTCCATGTCGACCACAAACATTTTGCCCGGCTGCAGCCTGCCTTTGGAAACAACTTTTGCCGGATCGACATCGAGCACGCCTACTTCGCTGGCCATGATAACGGTGTCGTCATTGGTGACCACAAAACGCGATGGCCGAAGTCCATTTCTGTCGAGTGTGGCCCCTACAATCTTTCCATCGGTAAACGTGATTGAAGCGGGGCCATCCCACGGCTCCATGATGTTGGCGTGGTATTCATAAAAATCTTTCTTCTTGGGGTCCATGTTGTCGTTGCCATCCCAGGCTTCGGGAATCAGCATCATCATTACATGTGGCAAAGAACGCCCGGCATGAACCAACAACTCAATGGCATTATCGAGATTTGAAGAATCGGATTGAACCGGGTTGCACACCGGAAGAATCATGTCCAACTCTTCGCGACTGAAATACTTTGACGAAAAAAAAGCCTCTTTCGACTTCAACCAATTGATATTTCCTTTAACCGTATTTATTTCGCCATTATGAGCGATGAACCGAAAAGGCTGGGCAAGCCGCCAGGACGGAAACGTGTTGGTAGAAAACCGTGAATGAATAACCGCTAACGCAGAAGTGACATCTTCGTTTTCAAGATCCGCAAAATAAGGACGTAGCTGATGAGACGTGAGCATGCCCTTGTAGGCGATAGTTTTGTATGATAGCGATGAAAAATAGAATTGGTTGTCAACGCCTTTAACCAGGTCTGTTATTAGCTTAGTGGTATATTTTCTGAGGATGAAAAGCTTCCGCTCAAAATCATCGGCCGGTTGGGTGGAATCCGTTTTCTGTACAAAAATCTGCTCCATCACCGGCTCGGTGTTTATGGCCGATTCGCCCACCTCATTATTGAACACAGGCATTGCACGGTAACCCAAGAGCTTCATTTTCATTTTTTTCACCTGGCGATTGAGCACCGTGCGGCATTCTTCACGCACGTTTGGGTCGCGAGGAAAAAACACGAGGCCTACTCCATATTCGCCAAAAGCAGGCAGCTTGAATCCAAGTTTGCTGCACTCGGTTAAAAAGAATTCATGAGGAATTTGAATGAGGATGCCGGCTCCATCACCCGTATTGGGTTCACAGCCACACGCGCCACGGTGGCTCATGCGCTCCAGCATGGTGAGCGCGTCTGTAACTAGTTGATGCGACTTTCTGCCTTTAATGTTGGCCACGAACCCCACTCCGCATGAGTCGTGTTCGAAGGCGGGGTGATACAATCCGCTTTGTTGTTGCTCTTTCAAATTTAGTTGTCATAAAAAGGTGAGCAATAAAAATAGGTGATGAAAAATGTAAAAAGAAAAATGTGAACAAAAAATAATAAATATTTTAGCCACCCAAACTAACAGTCATTAGCGAAATCGTTTGTTAGTCTATCGGTTTAGTCGCTTTAATTTTTTTGTAAAAAAAAACAGGCAGGATTTCTCCTGCCTGCGAGTTATTCTTTTATGTAACGTTGTTAAGCAATAACCTTGGATTGGGATTTTTCTTCCTTGGCGTATTCTCTATCGAAGTCGAGCACGATGGGAGATGCAATGAAGATGGAAGAATAGGTACCTATCAACATACCCACCACCAACGCAAACGAGAAACCTCTCAATACTTCTCCTCCAAAAATGAGGAGCACGATCACCACTATCAAAACAGTGCCGGAGGTGATGAGTGTACGGCTGAGGGTACTGTTAATGGCATCGTTGAAAACTTTTGCATGATTATGGTTAGCCCCGAAACTCAGATACTCCCGGATTCGGTCGAAAATGATTACCGTATCGTTGATGGAGTAACCAATGATGGTTAAAATGGCAGCTACAAAAATCTGGTCGATCTCAAACGAAAGCCCAAAAGCGTGGGCAATGCCAAATGCGGCAATTACAAATAGTGCATCGTGGGCGGTGGCAACAATAGCTCCGGTGCTGAACTGCCACTTTTTAAAACGGATCAGGATATAAACAAAAATCACAATGAGGGAGTAGATGCTGGCCTTGAAAGCCGAAGATTTGATGTCTTCGGCAATAGTGGCATCTACTTTTAGCGACTTGCCGATGGTGAAATGATCGTTATCGAGTTGAGCATCGTTTTCCGAGTGCTTGATGCCGCTAAATTTCTCGATGGCTTCAATCAGTGCGGTTCTTACTTTTTCGTCTGCATTATCAGAGGGGTCATCTATCAGGTAAGAGGTAGTTACCTGCATCACATCGTTGCTGCCGTAGTTTTTTACTTCGGTACTCGAGTTTTTGAAACTCTCGCTCAACGCTACCTTCATGTCTGTTGCCACAACCGGCTTGCTGAAGGCTACCACATACGAGCGCCCACCTTTGAAGTCGACACCCATATTCAATCCCTGAATGGCAATAAGTATGAATCCGATAACCATTATCGATCCGGAGAATGCGTAGGCTTTATAGCGGTTGCCAATAAAGTTGAATTCTCCGCGCTTCCGAACGAGCGCAGCCAAAGGCGATTCAAACGATACGTTCGCATCGTCTCCTTTGCGAGTCATAAATTCAATAATCACACGTGAGATGTAAACAGCAGAAAAGAAGGAAGTGACAATACCGATCATCAAAACGATGGCAAAACCTTTTAAGGGGCCTTGTCCAAATACAAAAAGGAATGCGCCCGTCATGAACGTAGTAAAGTTCGAGTCGAAGATGGTGGTAAATGCACGTTCGTATCCTTTTTTAATAGCATCGCGAAGTTTGCGCCCCATTTTCAATTCTTCTTTCACTCGCTCGTAAATCACCACGTTGGCATCAACCGCCATAGCCATAGTGAGCACAATACCTGCAATGCCCGGCAGGGTGAGGGCGGCATTAAGTTGAGCTAAAATTCCAAGGATGAAGAAAATATTGAAAAGCAGCGCAAGATTGGCTACCCATCCGCCTTTCGAGTAATAGGTAATCATAAAGATTACAATCAAGGCAAGACCACAAGCCATAGAAACGAGGCCTTGGCTTTGTGCGGTTTGCCCTAACGATGATCCAACAATGGCTTGTTCAACAATTCTTGTAGGTGCAGGAAGCGATCCGGCTTTAAGCACTAGGGCCAAATCCTTGGCTTCTTCGGTAGTGAAATTGCCTGTAATTTGCGAGTTCCCATTTGGAATTTCGCCTTGCACGGTTGGCGCGGTGTAAACGTAGTTGTCAAGAACGATAGCCACACGACCTTGTTGCGGTGATTTGGCGGCTTCGGCAGCGGTAATTTTCGCCCAGGCACGCGCGCCACTTGCATTCATCGTCATACTTACCGAAGGACGCGCAAACTGATCGAAGTCTGAGCGGGCGTCCGTAATCACTTCTCCGGTGAGCAGCGGTCGGCCGCTGCGTCCCAGGTTCACAAAATTTAAATGAATGTCATCCACTCCTTTGGTGATGTCGGGGTTCGACTTTACATCCCAAAAGAAGCCTATGCTACGAGGCAGAAGAGCCCGAACATCTTCACGTTTGAAAATACTATTGATGGTAGCCGTGTCTTTGGTAGAATACAAAAACGCACCGGGCTGTGTGCTCAGCGAAAGGAGCGGAGAGGAGGTTGCGGAGCGCAAAGAGTCAAGCGATGATTTGGTACTGTCTGTACCGGTTTTTGCTAATTGTTTTTCAAGGGCAGATTTAATTGTGTCTGTTTTTACTACTGGGCTGGAGGGTACGTCTTCGATTTTGGCTTCTGTCTTTGCTACGGCTTTTTTGGCGTTTTGCTCCCTCAGCAATAATTGATTTATCGCCATTAACGATTGACTAAGCTGAGGGTCATACGTTTCCACAACTTCCCAAAACTCAAGGCGTGCAACTCCCTGTAAGAGCTTGCGCACACGCTGTGGGTTGTCGGCACCCGGAATTTCAATTTGAATACGGTTGGAACCTTGAAGCCGCTGAATGTTGGGTTGGGAAGTTCCAAACTGGTCGATACGTGTTTTTAAAATTGTAAAAGAACGATCGATAGCATCTTTAATTTCTTTGCCTAAAAACTTCATTACGGCATCATCGCTGTCGGTAAGTTTTACTTTGTCTTTATTGGCCGTGGAGGTGAAAAGCGAAGCCAACGTACGGTCCGGATTTGCTTCTTTAAACGATTTGTAGAAAAGTTGTAAAAGATTTCCGTTCGTGGCTTTTTCTTGTTGTATTGCTTTTTGCAGCGCAGCAATAAACGCGGGGTCCTGATTATTTCCGCTTAAACCACGGATAATATCTGCAGGAGAAATTTCAAGCACCACGTGCATGCCACCCTGCAAGTCGAGTCCAAGACTTAATTCGTTGTCTTTAACATCTTTGTACGTGTACTCCATCCCAAAAATGTTGTAAACCGGTTTGTTCCAGAGCGAGTCGAGATATCGTTGTTTTTTATCGAGGTCGATCGAACCGTTTTTGTCGGTTGCTTGTGCGATGGCATCTTGCTGCACATTTCTGCTCACCAGTGTAAACGACAGATAATACAGACACAGGGCTGTAATCACTATCGTGAGCACCACCACTACTCCTTTGTTTTGCATAACTACTTAATTTGAAATTTGAGGATAATTATTTGAAAATTTTGAAATACGAATAGTCGATCGTTTCTACGATTAACCATGAACGAACAACGGATAACTAATATTTAGGGGGCGTTGGGCGAGATGATAACCCGGAACAGTGTTTTTAAAAACTTGATTGTTGTCTTTTGAACAAAAACAAGCTTTTCATTTTTATTGGATGAATCGCTGATTTCTTCAAGAAGAGAGGATTGTTGTTGTTGATTCAATTCAACCGACTGGCCTTGAGCCGTTACATCGGAGGGGGCGTGGATTGTAACTTCTTTTTTGTCTTTTGATTTTCCAGCCTTGGCTTTAGTTAAATCTGCTTGATAGAAAGAATGCGAAAGCAAAATCACTGCTACCGTGCAGACACCCGCAGCCACCAGAATAAACCGTTGAAGTGATTTTAGTTTCATTGGAAGGCACAAAAGTAAGGATTAGAATGGATTTTACAATATGCCAATGGCCGTACAAAGTGCATTGCCATTGGCTATTGAAAACTGAATTTAAGCCGTAGCTTCTTCTTTGGTATATAGTTCTATCGGCAGGCAACTGCACACTAAATTTCTGTCGCCATGCGCGTTGTCCACCCGGCTTACGGATGGCCAAAATTTACCTTCTTTCACGAAAGCCAACGGGTAAGCAGCCTTCTGCCTGCTGTACGGCAAAGACCAATTGTCGGCTGTGATAACCGCGGCCGTGTGTGGCGCGTTTTTCAATACATTATTCATTTTGTCGGCTTGGCCTTCTTCCACTTCGCGAATTTCTTTTCTTATTTCGATAAGGGTATCGACAAATCGATCCAGTTCTTCTTTGGGTTCGCTCTCGGTGGGCTCGATCATCAGCGTGCCGGCAACCGGAAAAGAAACCGTGGGCGCATGAAAACCGTAATCCATCAATCGCTTGGCAATATCTTCTACTTCAATTCCCGATTTTTTAAAGTCGCGGCAATCCACAATCATTTCGTGAGCGCACCGTCCGTTGGCTCCGGTATATAAAATTTTGTAATGCCCGCTCAATCGTTCTTTAATATAATTGGCGTTGAGTATGGCGAGTTTTGTTGCGTTGGTTAAGCCTTCGCCTCCCATCATGGCAATGTATGCGTACGAAATAGCGAGGATACTTGCGCTTCCGTACGGAGCGGCCGATACCGCGTGAATGGCTTTTTCGCCTCCGGTTTTTACCACCGGATGGCCGGGTAAGAAGGGTTTCAATTTATCGTTCACACAAATCGGGCCCATGCCCGGGCCACCACCACCGTGGGGAATGCAAAATGTTTTATGGAGGTTGAGGTGGCAAACATCGGCACCAATATTGGCTGGCGATGTTAAGCCTACTTGTGCGTTCATATTCGCACCATCCATATACACAAGCCCACCGTTTTTATGAATGGTCTCGCAAATGTCAACAATCGATTCTTCAAACACTCCGTGTGTTGACGGATACGTTACCATCAAACAAGAAAGATCGGCTTGGTGTTGCTCTGCTTTTGCTTTAAGGTCTGCAACATCAATTTTTCCTTCGGCATCCGATTTCACCACCACCACGTTCATGCCCGCCATTACTGCGCTGGCCGGATTCGTGCCGTGTGCCGATGCGGGTATCAATGCCACGTTTCTTTTTCCCTCGCCCCGGCTTTCATGATAGGCACGAATAGTGAGAAGGCCTGCGTATTCACCTTGCGCACCGCTGTTGGGTTGCAAGGAAACGCCCGTGAAACCGGTAATTTCTTTCAACCAGTTTTCCAGGTTGGTAATCAGTTCTTGATAGCCTTCCGTTTGATTGCTTGGCGCGAACGGATGCATTTGGCCGAGCTCAGGCCAGGTTACCGGTATCATTTCGGTGGTTGCATTCAGTTTCATGGTGCACGAACCGAGAGAGATCATAGAATGCACCATCGAAAGGTCTTTGTTTTCCAAACGCTTGATGTAGCGCAACATCTCATGTTCGGAGTGATGCGAGTTGAAAACCGGGTGGGTTAGTACCTGCGATTGCCGTATGAGTGACGAAGGCCAGCTTAGTTCGAACATACCATTTTGGTCATTCTGATTGGTAGAACTCTTTCCGCATGCTTGGGCAAAAACCGATAAAATATTTTTTACATCGCTATGCGAAGTAGTTTCATCCACCGAAATTCCGATTGTGCCATCGCCAAAGTAACGGAAGTTCATTCTGTTGTTTTCGGCAAGCGTCTTTAGTTTTGAAGAATCGGCTCCAGAAATTTTCAGCGTATCGAAATAATTTTCATTTTGTTGCTTCAATCCCAATGCTTCAACCCCAGCCGATAGCATTTTGGTGAGCCCGTGAATTCTTCCGGCAATTTTTTTCAAACCTTCCGGGCCGTGATAGACGGCATACATACTGGCCATTACCGAAAGCAGGACTTGTGCCGTACAAATATTGGAAGTTGCTTTTTCCCTACGAATGTGTTGCTCGCGTGTTTGGAGTGCCATGCGATAAGCCGGGTTTCCGCTTGCGTCAACGGAAACACCGATGATGCGGCCCGGCATTTGGCGCTTGAACTCATCTTTTGTGGCGAAGAAAGCTGCGTGCGGCCCGCCAAAGCCCATGGGCACGCCAAACCGCTGCGATGAACCCACCACCACATCGGCACCCATTTCTCCGGGCGATTTAAGGAGCAACAAACTCATTAAATCGGCACCGACTACAACAAAAATATTTTTTTCGTGTGCCGCAGCAATAAACGATGAGTAATCTTTAACCGCCCCGTTGTTGTCGGGGTTTTGAAGATATACTCCAAACAAAGTATCGTCTGTAATATCTACTTTAGAAATATTGCCAATCACCAATTCCACCTCCAGGGGTGCCGATCTTGTTTTTAAAAGATCAATGACCTGCGGAAAAACATTTTCATCTACAAAAAATTTGCTTGCATTTTTTTTCACGGGCTTGCGCGAAGCTAATAGTAGATGCAATGCTTCGGCTGCTGCGGTTGCTTCGTCCAGCAGCGAAGCGTTGGCAATTTCCATCCCGCACAAATCCATGATTAGGGTTTGGTAATTGATCAGCGCCTCCATGCGGCCTTGAGCAATTTCGGCTTGATAAGGTGTATAAGCCGTGTACCATCCGGGGTTTTCTAAAATGTTTCTTAAAATAACCCCCGGTGTTATGCAGTTGTAGTAGCCCGTGCCGATGTACGATTTGAAGATTTTATTTTTGGATACGCTACTTTTAAATCCATTGAGAAAATCATACTCAGATTGTGCGGCCGGCAGATTCAATGGCTTCTTCAGGCGAATGGCCGAGGGTATGGTTTGGCCGATAAGTTCGTCTACCGATTTTGCATTTACGGTTTTCAGCATCGCGGCAATCTGATTTGCATCCGGTGCATTGTGGCGGCTTTCAAATTTTTCGGAGTAGGCAGGGTCTATCATTCGTTTATCTTTTCGTTGATGGTTGATGGTTGTTCGTTATTGGTTAAAGGTTCGATTAACGATCAACCAACAACTAACAACGAATTATTCTATAATCGTTCAAATTGTGAAAAGAAGAAACTTCCTTCAATCTCCGCATTGGCATCCGAGTCTGAGCCATGAATAGCGTTGGCGTCAATGGATTTTGCAAATAAAGCACGGATGGTTCCCTCGGCAGCTTTTTTGGGGTCGGTGGCGCCAATCAGTTTCCTGAAATCTTCAACGGCATTTTCTTTTTCTAAAATCATGGGTACAATGGCACCGCTGCTCATGTAGGTACAAAGTTCACCGTAAAAAGGTCTTTCTTTATGGATTTCGTAAAATTTACCCGCAAGCTCTGTGCTTAGCCTTGTCTTTTTCATTGCAATAATGCGGAAACCTGCTTCTTCGATCATCTTGGTGATTGCACCGGTATTGCCTGCACCCACGGCATCAGGCTTAATCATAGTAAACGTTCTGTTGGTAGCCATTAGTAATTGGTTAGAATTGATATTTGGCCGCAAAAGTATCAAAAGGATTACAAATTACTTATTACAAAGATCAG
The DNA here is from genome assembly GCA_018267285.1 of Bacteroidota bacterium. Classification (GTDB taxonomy): domain Bacteria; phylum Bacteroidota; class Bacteroidia; order Cytophagales; family Cyclobacteriaceae; genus ELB16-189. The sequence goes on from JAFDYU010000019.1 coordinate 121,166, forward strand.
ATTTCCCTACTCTTAAATTTGACATCAATCTGGAACTTAAATTTTGAATCTGTGATAGTAGCGTTATTTTTGCCCTCTTCTCATGAAAGATTTGTCTGAATTAAAGTCCTTGCTTGCAGCACCGAAACGGGTGGCTATTGTTATGCACTTTAAACCCGATGCCGATGCCCTGGGTTCTTCACTGGGTCTTGCGGGTTTCTTAAAAAAGAAAGGCCACCAGGTTGAGGTGGTTTCCCCGAGCGATTTTCCCGAATTTCTTTCCTGGATGAAAGGTTCGGAAAACGTAACAGCCCTTTCAAAGAAATCGAATGAGCCCTTTGCCAAAGCTTCAAAAATATTTGCCGAAGCCGACATTATTTTCTGTTTAGACTTTTCCAGCTTAGGTAGGATAAAGGAATTAGGCGAGGAAGTAAAAAAATCCGGTGCCGTAAAAGTGATGGTCGATCACCACCTGGAGCCCGAGGATTTTGCCGATTTCAGAAAATGGGATGTAACGGCAGCTTCCACCGCTCAATTGGTATTTGAATTTATTGAGGAGATAGGTGAAAAAAATTTGATCGACAGTTCAATAGCCGATTGCCTGTACGCAGGCTTGATGACCGACACGGGCAGTTTCAGGCACAACAACACTACCGCGCGCGAGTTTAGGGTGGCGCAAGAGGTGGTTGCCCTGGGTGCGAATCCAAGCGAAGTTGCCCGGCTTGTTTACGACACGAATTCGCTCTCGCGCCTGAGGCTCATTGGGTTTGCATTAAGCCAGCGCCTTACCGTGCTGCCCGAATTTTGTGTAGCGTACATCGCCCTTTCGCAAGAAGATTTAAAAAAACTGGACGCACAGACGGGCGATACCGAAGGGCTGGTTAACTACGGGCTGTCGATAAAAGGTGTCCAAATGGCAGTTTTGATGTACGACCGAGGCGAAGAAATCAAAATTTCTTTCCGATCTTTGGGGGCTTTTTCAGTGAACGACTTTGCCCGTAAGCACTTTGAAGGCGGGGGGCACAGTAATGCTGCAGGCGGATCGTCTAAACAAAACCTGAAGCAGACACTTGAAAAGTTTTTATCACTACTGCCTGAATATAAAGAACGATTAATCAACAACTAACCATTTCAATTTACTCATGAAAAATTCATTGTTTGTTTTTCTGTCATTATTAATCATATCGGTTTCATGCTCCAATCAACGCGAAACGGCTTCCGGTCAAAAATTCACCGTTATCAAAAAAGGCGATGGTAAGGAAGTGGATAAAAATAAAATACTGGTGCTTAGTTTTTTGATGAAAGATTCGAAAGACTCGGTTTGGAACGACTCGAAAAAAACCGGGTATCCGTGGCTGGTGCAGAAGAAAGCTATTGCAAAAGAGCAAGGCAAACTTTTTGAAGTGATTACCATGCTTACCCAAGGCGATAGCGCCACCTTCAGCATGTCGGCTGTAGATTTTTTTGTAAACTCCTTTCATCAGATAATCCCTCCAAAAGTTGATTCTGCTTCGTTGTTCACGTTTTATTTTTCGTTGAACAATGCACTCGACAGTGGCGAACAGGTACAAAAATTTCAGGAAGCACTGGTGGCCAAGCAGAATGAAAAAATGCAGAAGCAGCTGCAAGAGCAGTTGGGCAAAGACACGATTGCCATTGATGATTATCTGAAAGAGAAAAATATTGTTGCTCTAAAAACGAAATCCGGATTGCGGTATGTGGTGACCAAGCCCGGTGCAGGTGCGATGGCAAAAGCCGGGCAGACGGTAAAGGTGGACTATGCCGGACATGTGTTGAATGGAAAATATTTCGACACCAGCATTGAATCGGTAGCCAAAAAAGAAAACCTTCATCAAGAGGGCAGAACATATTCTCCGTATGAATTTGTGCTCGGTCGTGGAGGGGTAATCCGCGGGTGGGATGAAGTATTGCAGTTGATGAACAAAGGAGAGAAAATAACCGTGTACATCCCTTCTCCGTTAGGCTACGGCAGCATGAGGCGCAGCGATGTGATTGTAGAGAATTCTATTTTGGTCTTTGATATGGAATTGATGAACGTGAAGTGATGAAAAACACCTTACTCTTAATTATTGTACTTGCCGGCCTGTTTATCTCTTGTGCCCGGCATTTGGATAACCCTGCATTCACCCAATATCAATTAGACACGGCCAGTATTAGCTCCTACATCCGGAAAAATAATATCATTGCTACAAAACTCAACTCAGGAGTTTGGTTTGCGGTAGATTCCGCAACCGTGGGCACAAGGGCTACATTTACTGATTCTGTGATGGTAACCTATAAAATGAAACTGCTACCAAATGAAACCGTGGTAGACGAATCTTCCAACATAGTAACCTTTGGACTTGCCAACCTGATTGGAGGCATACAACTGGCAATGCCTTATTATCAATTAGGCAGCAAGGGCAGGATTTTTATTCCTTCTTACTACGGTTATCAGGATGTTTCTATGGGAAGCATCCCGGCAAACTCCAATCTGATTTTTGAATTTAAACTGTCGGGTATAAAAGATTATAAATTGACTTCGGACATTTCTTCTATCGATAATTATATTAAAAATAATTCTTTTACAAATGTAATTTCAGATCCAAGTGGCCTTCGTTACAAGGTTGACTCTGTCGGCTCCGGATCACTAATTCCGATGTTGTCGGATTCGGTAATTGTCAATTATTCCTTGTCGCTGCTGAGTGGAGAAGTAGTTCAACCATTCACCAAACAGCCTATAAAATATTTACTTGAAGATCAGGTTTTAGCCTGGAAAATAGGGTTGCCGGAAGTGCCCGAGGGGAGTTATGTTACATTATTTGTTCCTTCGAGCCTTGGGTTTGGCTCGGGTGTGGTGGGGAACAATGGCGCCAGATATGCTAACCTAATTTACCATATTAAACTGTTGAAAGTTAACCGACATTAACACCGCGATTGAGGAACAGCTAATGAGATTTGATTTTACAAACCGAATTTCACCAATCCTCTTGTCTGTGGGCTTACTATTAGGAGCATGCCAGAGCGATAGCCTCATCAGCTCCAAGGCTCAGTTTAAAATAGACACTACTTCAATAGGTTCATTTTTACAACAGCAAGGGATCGCTGCCACAAAAATACAGGAAGGGATGTGGTTTATTATCGACTCCGCGGCACTCGGTGTTTATCCGGTGCCATCAGACTCTGTAACGTTTTCGTACACGGCACAACTGATCCCCTCGCTTTCTTTGATTGATTCGGCAACCGAAACGGAGTTGCTCTCCACCATCATTGCCGGGTGGCAACTGGGGCTGGCGCGGTTTCCCTCCGGTAGCAAAGGTAGGCTGTTTGTTCCTTCGGGTTTGGCGTTTGGCACATCGGCACATCGGGGCATTCCACCCAACTCAAATTTAATTTACAACGTAAAATCGTTTCGGGTGGTGCCGGTTACCGGAGATCACCTCGCAACGGATATGCAAACCATAGCCGGCTACATCAGCAGCATTTCAGATTCTTTGGTTGCCAAAAAGATTAAAGTGGTCAACGATGGTTCGGATATACTGTATGCTTTGGTTGACAGTGCAGCTACGCTGGGCAACAAACCTACGCTGGATGACTCGGTTCAGGTTACGTACAATGTGAGATACCTTAAAGCGGATACAATATTCTATACAGCCACTTCAAAACTTCTATTAAAAGATCAAAACACATCCTGGAAGATTACACTTCCAAAAATACGCGAAGGCTATCAGTTTACCATGTACGTACCCTCGGGCTATGCGTATGGAAATCTGGCCACTTCTTTAGGTGGTGTAAAAATACCTGCCAATTCCAATCTGCAGTACCAAATTATACTCACTAAAGTTTACTGATGAAACTTTGTTTCGCCACCAACAATACACACAAGCTTGATGAGGTGAGTAGCCTGCTTGGTGTGAAAATGGGATTGCTCAGCTTGAAAGACATCGGATGCACGGAGGAGCTCGAAGAAAGCACCGGAACCATCAGCGGTAACTCCCGGCAAAAAGCGGAATATGTTTTTAAGAAATACAAGGTGAGTTGTTTTGCAGACGACTCGGGTTTGGAAGTGGAAGCGCTTAACGGAGCACCCGGGGTTGACTCAGCTATCTATGCCGGCCCACAGCGAAGCCACGAGGACAATATTAATTTGTTACTGAAAAACCTTGCCGGAGTTATTAATCGAAAAGCCAGATTCATCACCATTATTACACTTGTTACGCCCGGTTTAGTTAAGCAGTTTAAAGGTACAGTTGAAGGGGAAATCCTTCATGCGAAAACAGGCAGTGCCGGTTTTGGTTACGATCCTGTTTTTAAACCCAACGGCTTTTCGAAAACGCTTGCACAAATGACGATGGATGAAAAAAATAAAATCAGCCATCGTGCCCGAGCGATGACTGAACTGATAAATTTTTTAACTTCCCATCCGATTTGAGCATGAAGAAACCTTTTACCATCGGGATAACGGGCGGGAGCGGATCGGGCAAGACCTTTTTCTTGCAGGGGCTTTCCACTCATTTCAAACCAAGTGAAATGTGTCTGATTTCGCAAGACAACTATTACAAACCCCGCGATCAGCAGCCGATTGATGAAAATGGAGTTAAGAATTTCGACCTCCCCGTTTCTATCGACCGCGAAACTTTTCTAAAGGATTTATTGCTCTTGAAATCCGGTCAGAATGTAATTAAAAAAGAATACACCTTTAACAACCCTTCGGCCACCCCCAAACAACTGGAGTTTAAAACAGCTCCCATTCTTATTGTGGAAGGCTTGTTTGTTCAGTACTTCGAAGAGATTGCCAACGAGTTGGATTTAAAAATTTTTATTGAGGCAAAAGACCACATCAAGTTGGGCAGGCGCATCAAACGCGATCAGGTGGAGCGCGGTTACGATATTGACGATGTGCTCTATCGCTATCAATACCATGTTATGCCAATCTACGAATCGCAGATAGAACCACTCAAGCACTATGCCGACCTGGTTATCCCCAACAATAGTAATTTCGATAAAGCGCTTGAAGTTTTGAAAGGCTATCTTGCTACGCTGCTGCGTTGACTTCAGTATGTTGAAGAAAGTTTTAATCATAACCTACTATTGGCCACCGGCCGGAGGCATCGCTGTTCAGCGCTGGGTTAAGTTTGCAAAATACTTACGCGAATATGATTGGGAACCCGTGATCTATACGGTTAGCAATGGAAATTATCGGCTACTGGATCACTCTAAATCGAATGAAACCCCGGCAGGCACACAAATAATCAAACGCCCTATTTGGGAACCTCATCATCTATACCATTTTTTTTCGCGTACAAAGCATAGCTCGGGCGGGCGTGATTATATTAAATCAAAAGAAACGATTTCGTTTATTCAAAGGGTATCTATTTGGTTTCGCGGAAATTTTTTTATTCCCGATGCACGGGCTATGTGGATAAAACCCTCGATTAAATTTTTATCGAAATATTTAACTGAAAACTCCGTTGATGCGATTGTTTCTACCGGCCCACCTCACAGCATGCACCGTATTGCCTATGGCTTGAAAAAAAAATTGAACTTACCCTGGCTTGCTGATTTCAGAGACCCGTGGACGACCATGGACTATTACAAAGATCTTATGCTGACATCGTGGGCAAACCGCAGACACCATAAATTAGAACTGGAAGTGTTGCAAACTGCAGACGCTGTTGTAGTGGTTGGTAATTCGATGAAAAAAGAATTTGAAGCGAAGCGAAAAAGCCCGGTTAATTTAATTACAAACGGTTACGATGAATCTGATTTTGCAAACCATAAAACTATAAAACCGGATGCCGAATTTTCCATAGTACACATCGGCTCGCTTTACCAACGAAGAAACCCCGTGGCGCTCTGGCGCGCAATGGCCGAACTAAAAAAAGAAAACCACCGCTGTATGGATTTTCTGAAAGTAAAACTGATTGGCAAGGTAGATCCGGATATTCTCGACCATGTCCGTTCGGTTGGGTTGGAGTCCTATATCGAATGGATAGATCATCTTCCGCACCAAGAAGCAGTTGCCGCGATGATGTCGGCTCGGGTTTTACTTCTGCCCATCGATAATTTTGATGGAGCACAGTGGGTGCTCACCGGAAAATTATTCGAATATCTCGCTGCCGCCCGCCCGATCCTCTGCATAGGCCCGGTTGATGGCGATGCCGCACAAGTGATTAAAAGTGCCAACGCAGGGGCCACCTTTAATTTTAACGATGCCCGCGGAATTAAAAATTATTTAATCGAATTGTATTTGCGGTTTCAACAAAATGAATTACAGCTTACTGCGGGCACTAATCAAATGTATTCGCACCGGAATTTAACAAGGCAAGTAGCAGTGATCCTGAATCGAATTACTCAAAAGCAACACGCATAAAAGTTTAAAAAAGTTATTGCATTTTTGCAGACTTAAATTTCAAGCTATGATCAAAGTCCTCACCGTAGTGGGCGCACGCCCACAATTTATTAAAGCGGCTGCTATTAGCCGGGCTATCCGTCAAGAATATAGTTCTCGAATAAACGAAGTTTTGCTGCATACCGGGCAACACTACGATCCGGAGATGAATCAGGTTTTTTTTGAAGAACTGGGGTTACCCCAAGAAGATTACAACCTAAACGTAGGTTCGGGCACACACGCAGTTCAGACGGCCGCCATCATGGTGGGGATTGAAGAAATTTTACTTAAAGAAAAACCCGATTGCCTTTTGCTCTATGGCGACACCAATTCCACACTGGCAGGTGCCGTAGCGGCATCGAAGTTGCACATACCCATTGTGCACGTTGAGGGCGGTGTGCGATCGTATAATAAAGGAATGCCCGAAGAAGTTAATCGGGTAATGTGCGATCACTTGTCAACTTTGATTTTCGTTCCTACCAAAAGTGGTATGGAAAGTTTGCGGCACGAAGGTTTTAAAGAACTCAACCAGCCTCCCTTTACGCCCGATAACCCAAAGGTCTATCATTGCGGAGACATCATGTACGATAACAGTTTATTGTTGGCCGAAGTTGCCAAACGGAAATCAACTATTCTTGATTTGCACAACCTCCGAAACAAAAAATTTGCATTAGTAACGATGCACCGCCCGGAAAATGTGGACGACCGCGAAACACTGGGCAACTTATTCCGGACGTTCAACGATATTTCAATCGAAGAAAAGATTGAGGTAATTGTGCCGCTTCATCCGCGCACCAAAAAAGTATTTGATGAATCGGTTTCCAATGAAATTAAAGACAAAGTTCGTTCGAACCCTTTGCTGAAAATTATTCCACCCGTTTCGTTTTTGGATATCACCGCTCTGGAGATGGAAGCCGAGATTGTGCTTACCGACTCAGGCGGAGTGCAAAAAGAAGCTTACTATTTTAAGAAGCCGTGTGTGATCATGATGAAAAAAACAGCTTGGGTGGAGTTGGAACAAAGCGGCACGGCCGTGGTTACAAGCAATCAACCCGAAAAAATCAGGACGGCTTTTAAATCGCTGATGGCGAAAAAAAATAAAATGACTTTCCCTGAAATTTTTGGTGACGGCAAAGCTTCTGCATTCATTTGCGAACGAATGATTGAAAATTTCTCAACTACGAAGTGATTACTAAAAAATTTGTAAGAAACTCACTTATTTATACGGTGGCGGGTTCGCTGCCGATGGCCAGTGCTATTATTCTGTTGCCTTTTTACACCAATTATCTTTCTACTTCGCTTTACGGTGCGCTCGCTATTTATACCAGCTTTTCACTGTTGGTTCAAATTTTAATCACGTATAGTTTTGATACGGCTGTTTATATTTATTTTCACGACTTTAAGCACGACAAACAAAAGTTAGCAACGTACATCAGTTCTGCTTTTGGGTTTATGCTATTGGTTAGCGCTGCAGTGCTGCTTGTTTCTTTTCCGTTTGGCAATTTTATTTTAAAACTCATCCCTTCCCACTCAGCCATGCAGTTTTATCCGTATGGATTGATCTCCGTTGGTTCGGGCATTTTTCAGGGAATCATTAAAGTAAACAGCAGCTTGTTGCAAACGCAGGAAAGGGCAGGGACGTTTTTTAAAATTAATTTATTTTCATTTTCGTTCATCGCGCTCTTCACCCTACTTGGATTGATTTTTTTCCCCGACAATTTAATCGGCCCAATTCTTGGCAGGCTGATTGGTGTTGGCTTAGTGGGCGGGTGGGTTTTATTCAGTGTGTACACAGAATTTGGTTTTCATTTTGATTTTCAGTTGTTAAAGCAAACTATCGGATTTAATAATCCTTCCCTGCTGTACCAACTGATACAGTGGTTTAACAATTATTACGACCGGGTTCTGCTTTTGTTTTTTTTGCCGCTCTCACAAATTGGTATTTACGACCTGGCCGTGAAGTGCCTGCTATCGGTAGAATTTGTTCTTACCGGGTTTTACAATTCCTTTTACCCCAAAGTGTTGGGTATGCTTGCGTTGCAACCAGAAAAAAAATCAACCGTTGAGATTAACCGATACTACAACGGTCTTACGGCTGTAACGGTGCTTTTGGTAACTTTTGGAATCTTCGCACTGCCCATAGCCATTCAATGGTTTGTAAATAAACCAGGCTACCTGGCTTCGATTCCGTTGTTGCCACTCATTGCCATAACGTATTTGTTTCGGGTGCTGCGGCTGTACATGGCTATGCCTTATGCGGCTGTAAAATTTTACAAACCCTTACCAATTTATTATTTAATTATCGTGTCAATAAAAATTGCCGGAATGTTTTTGTTGATTCCACAATTTGGTTTGCGCGGAGCTGTATTCGCAACCTGGATTGGTTATGCGGCAGAGATCATAATCCTTTATTTTGGAATACGAAGTAAGTTCCTTTTTGAGTTTAATGCACTTAAATTGATTTTGATACCCGTAGTTATAGCAACTATAATCTTATTGGTGGAACAGACTTTTGGAAGCCAATTACCTCTGCTCACGCACACTGCGTACATAATTTTTGGAATGGCTTTACTGGCTTGGGGGTATCGGAATGAATTAAAAGTTTTTACCTGGACAAAGATTTTAAAATGAGCAGTTTTCTACCAACACTTTTCAGATCGCTCAACGCACATCTCATCACCACGCGCTACGAATGGGTGCGAAAGCCGCTTAAAGTACATTTGCTGCTTTCCCGATGGATGGGAAAAAGGTCTCTAAAAAAAATAATTTCTACCGATTGGGTTGTGATTCACAATTTTGATCACAACCTGAAATTGAAATTAGACCGATCGCGCGTTATGGGCTCTGCGCTTTACTGGTCGGGGCTTCACGAAGTACGCGAGTTTATTTACCTCCATCGTTTTTTAAAAAAAGATATGGTAGCCATTGATGTGGGTGCTAACCTGGGCGAGTACACCGTGTTTATGGCAAAACGCCTTGGCGAGGGCAGTGTCTATTCGTTCGAACCCATGAGCTCCACCCGGCAACAGTTGGAAGAAAATATTAAACTCAATCAATTTAAAAATGTAGTTGTTGTTGGCCATGGTTTGTCGGACCGTGAACATCAGTTGCAAATTCACGAAGTAGACGATGCCCACGAAGGCCTGGCAACTTTTTATCTGGGCGATCGAAAAGTGAAAAATTCGTTTGAAGTACAACTCAAAAAACTGGATGACGAAATTGAATCGCTTGGAATTAAAAAAATAGATTTCATTAAAATTGATGTGGAAGGAAGTGAGCTCCCTGCACTCAAAGGATCTTTGCAGTCTATAAACAAATGGAAGCCGATAATCTTGGTTGAGGTTAACGAACCTACTTACCGGGCAGCGGGCTATTCGCTCGATGAACTGCAACGTTTCTTCAGCGAGATCAACTACAAGCCTCACCAAATTTCAAAAAACGGATCGCTGGTTTCGGTAAACAAATTGCCGGCCTTTGGCAATATTGTATTTGTACCCTCGTGATTTTTTGGACTGCCATGAAACTACTTTTTCTTACACCCTGGTATCCCGATGCGCGAATAAAAAACCACGGAGTGTTTGTGCGCGAGCAAGCCGTTGCCTTGGGAAGTGTACACGAAGTAGTGGTGATTTCGGCAAAAATAGATTATCAGAATTTCGGTTTGTGCTCGTATCAATTTACGGAATCTGTTTTTGGAAATGTAAAAGAATATCGGTTGGTGATTAAACGCTCATTGCCGATTTACAATCAACTCAACTATTTTTTTATCAGCAGAAAAATAGCTTTAAAAATTGCAAAATATTTTCAGCCCGATGTGGTTCATGGCAATATCGGCTATCCCGGAGCATTTTGGTCGTGGTTGGTGAGTAACAGACTTCGCAAGCCGTTGGTTATTACGGAGCATACGTTCGTTCAGAATAATTTCAGAAGCAATGTTCACAAGCAGTTGACTTTATTTTCTCTTCGAAAAGCTAACGCAGTGATTGCGGTGAGCAACAGTTTGGCAAGCACGATTGAAAAATATGCGCAGGTAAAAGCACAAGTGATTCCCAATATTGTAGAGGCAAGTCGCTTTTCGATTGAGCCTTTTCCAAAAGGGAAAACAGCAATTGGTTTTGTGGGCGGACTTTCTTCGCCTAAGCATGTGAAAGGATTAGATACGTTGTTACGGGTTTTGTCGCAAGTAAAAAAAGATTTTGTGCTTCACGTTGCTGGTGACGGTGCGTTGATGAACGAATATCAAACGAGGGCTCGTGAATTGAGTATGTTTGAGAAATGTAAATTTTACGGCTTTGTAGATTATGAACGGATTCCTTCGTTTATGAACCAACTTCATTTTTTTGTAAACACCAGCCGCTTCGAAACTTTTGGTATTTCTATTGTGGAAGCAATGGCTTCGGGCTTGCCCGTAGTTTGTTTTGATAACGGAGGTCCAGGCGATTTTGTTAATTCTTCTAATGGAATTTTAGTCGAAAACCAAAACGAAGAAAAACTAAAAGAAGCCATTGAGTGGATGATTGACAATTACGAAGGTTTTAATCGTGAAGTAATAAGAAAGGTAATGATTGAAAAATTTTCAAGAGAAGAATTTATTCATAAAATGAATTTATTTCATAAAACTTTAATCAATTAAGTCGATGATATAAGTTTACTAATTCTTTCGAAGTTGTTTCCCAATTGTAAGTTCCTTCAAGAGTTGCCTTCAGCCCATTCTTCCCAATTTCATCGCGCATATCTTTATTGTTGTAAAGTAGCTCAATTTTATCAGCAAAATCTTTGGGGTCTCCTGCTTCAAAAACTAATCCTGCTTTTGTCTCGGTAATGATTCTTTTCAACCCATTACAAGAACTAACCACAACGGGATTTCCTGTTAACATATTTTGAAATAATTTGTGAGGAATGCCGTTATCGTTCTGTAAATTCTTTTGATGAGGAATGATATTGATAGACGCCAAGCTCATATAGCTAAATACTTTTTCAAATGGCTGATGTCCCATTAAAATTACATTTCTTTCTACATCTGACTTACGGATAATCTCCTTTAACTGTACTATAAAGTCCGAGCTTCCTCCACCTACAATAACTAAAACTATCTCAGTTTTTGTTTTGAGAAAAGACATTCCTCGAACAGCAATGTCAATACCCCTCACAGCACCCAGTCCTCCTGTGTAGGCAACAATAAATTTTCCTTTGAGTGAGGAGTAAACTGAATCGTCAACCGACTGGTTTCTAAAACTCTTCCATTCAGTATTAGTGATGACGGTGATTTTATTCTCGGGCAGCTTAGGATATTTTTTTAGAAGAAACCCTTTTTGTTCGTCTATAATTGAAATAAGCTGATCACACACATTCACAGCCTTTGATTCCCACTTGCTCCATCGTTTTTTATTCATGAATAAAATATTTTTCAACCGCACTATTATGTTTTTTTTCCATCCAAACCAAAGCGCCATTGCTTCTGGGTAGTTTTCATGAAAATCTCCGATTACCTTAATATTTTTTTGCTTTTTAAGGCTTAATGCGGTCCCCACCAATGGTAAGTCATGCACGTGAATTATATTGATGTATTCATCGATAATAATTTTCTTTGCACTTTTTTTGAAAAGCGGATGTGTGAACGTGATAGACATAATAACATCCCAAAACGCAAGTTGTTGTTTTGTTTTTCCAGCATCAATCCTTTGTATATGGATTCCTTCAAAATCCTCTTCATACTTCTCGCCATTTCTTCTCAGACACAATAGCCAAATTTCAAAACCGACAGCTACTAATGCACTTGTTTCCTTCTTTACTCTGATATCCGCAGGATAAGGAGCGTTTAACAACATTAGAATTTTTCTGTTCACTTAGTCCTTTTGTATTTACCGTAAAGAAAAAGAATTTTATAAACTGTTTAAATGTTTTACTGAAATGTGTTTAGCCAACAATATAAATCTTTTCTAAATTTGCTGCACATTTTTAGAGAACACAGTATGATAAAATTTTTACTTAGTTTTTTTCTGTTGTTTTTAGGGTTAAATGCTTATTCTCAAATAGATTATATTGGCTCTGGAAGGTGCATTACCCTTGATGGGATTAACGATTATGTTCAAGTTGGGAACTATAAAAATATCAATTTCCCTTTAACTATCTCAGCATGGATATATCTTGACCCAAGTGCAATTGGAGCTAATCCCATTCTTGTATCAAATGATGATAATGTTACTTACCACGGTTTTTGGTTTGTCATTAGTCCAACTGCTTTGGAGTGTGAATTTGGTGATGGCACAGGCGGAAATAATGCTGCATATAGACAAGGTAAGATTGCTTCAGTTAGCAATGTGTTAGGCAGATGGATACATGTTTGCGCAGTAATGCCATCTATATCACCGAGCGATATGGCATTATACATTAATGGTGTGAACATAGGTGGTAATGCTTCTGGAGGCTCTGGTTTGCCCATGGCATCAAGCAATACGAACGATAAAGGTAAAATCGGGTATTTACTTTCAAACAACGGTAACGTTACCTATCACTTCAAAGGTTCAATTGATGAGGTTAGGCTGTACAACAGGGCACTATCGCAAACGGAAGTGCAGCAAACCATGTGCAAAAAACTCGTGGGCAACGAAACTGGTCTAGTTGGTTATTGGAATTTTAATGAAACAAGCGGTACAACCGCTATTGACAATTCCTCGGCAAAACAAAACGGAACTTTTGTGGGTAACGTGCAGCGCGGTTTCTCAGGCGCAGCTATTGGCGATGACAGCAAGAATCAATACACATCGAACTGGGCAGGTAATACGTTAAGCTTCCAAGATGGCAATGATAAAATTAATGTAAGCAACATACAGGGTAATCCGGAAGGTATTCAGATTTATGAAGTGAAAAATTTGCCAAGTCAAACCGGTGGATTGGACACATCTCAAGTAAGCCGGCCTTACTTCGGCATATATACGGCAAGTCTTGATGTTGATAATACATTTAACGCAACGTATACGTATCAAGGAACAAATTCTTGCAATATGTTTACACGATCCGATAACAGCATTGCTGCCTGGACAAGTTCGGCTAATCCCGTAACAAATGTTTTACAACGAACTGAATTGATTAAAACCAATGGCGTGAGCCCAAAAGTAGATCTTGGCGCAAATCAAACGTTATGTGCTACAACAACAGCATCAACGGCTATATCTACCGGGTTAGACAACAATCAATTTTCTTTTCATTGGAACACAGGGCAAACTACATCTTCAATTACTGTAAATCAATCGGGCGAATACTGGGTAGAAGTAACAAATGCTTGTGGTTCGGCTAAAGACAGTGTAAAAATTTTATTTGATGAGGCACCGCCACCTACTTTTTCATTGGGAGAAAGCAATGTATCGTGCAAGTTCGACACCGTTTTGTTAAGACCTTTTCTAAATTTATCAAACTATCAATTTGTGTGGCAAGACAATTCAACCAATTCATTTTTTAAAGCAACAACATTTGGAAAATATTGGGTGACTGTCAAAAACAGCTGCGGAGAATCTTCGGATACCATCGCGTTCTTAGAAATGAAAAAACCATTGGGATTGGTGCCTAATGTAATCACGCCCAATGATGGCAATAATTTGAATCAATTTTTTAAAATAGATAATTCATTGACAGGAGATGTTACGTTTCGGGTCATCAATCGGTGGGGGCGTGAAGTTTACAAGTCATCAGCCTACAATAATGACTGGGACGGTGGCGATCTTGATTCGGGTATTTATTATTTTGTGATTTCCGGTGACTGCGTTGAAGAATATAAATCTTGGCTCTCGATTATTCGTTAGACAATTTTTATCCGTCTTGGGTTATCCTTCAAAAACCCTTCCCATGTTTTTGATTTGGATTTAACCGCCCCATTTTGATAATGATGGCAAACGGCTACGGCAAGCGCATCGGTAGAGTCGAGCAGGCGCGGCTGTTCTTTAATGGAAAAAATCTGCATCAGCATTTTGGCTACTTGTTCTTTGCTGGCGTTGCCATTGCCCGTAACCGATTGCTTTACTTTTTTGGGTGCATATTCGGTGATGGGCACTTCGCGGTACAACGCGGCCGACATGGCCACACCCTGTGCGCGACCGAGCTTGAGCATGGATTGCACGTTTTTTCCAAAGAAGGGGGCTTCCAGGGCAACCTCGTCTGGGTGGTATTTGTCAACCAGCGATAATACTTGCTCAAAAATCTTTTTCAGCTTGAGCGAGTGTTCTCCCTGCTTGCCCATGCGGATCACCCCAAACTGTATCACAGAAACAACGCTTGACCTAACCAAAATTAATCCGTATCCCATAATGTTGGTGCCCGGATCAAGACCCAGAATTATTTTTTCTGTCGCTGCTTTTTTCTCTACTTTGCTCACGGCTCAAACTTACGCATTCAATCTCAATGATAATCTTTTTAACAACCGTCTTTGCCCTTTATTTTTTACTGACCTTGGCACTTTTGGTTGGATGGAAAATGGTTACTGGTTACGGACAAAACTCTGTTGCTAAAAATAATTTTGTTTCTGTAATCGTAGCTATGCGCAACGAGTCAGCCAACCTTGATAAATTATTAACTTCTTTAAAAAATCAAACTTACCCTGAACATAATTTTGAGATAATCCTAGTCGATGACCATTCGGATGACACCCCGGCCTCCATGGCGGAAACATGGAAAGGCAAATTGCCAAATCTTCAGGTGCTTACTCTTAACAATAACGAAAATGGGAAAAAGGCTGCGCTATCGAAAGGGATTGAAAAGGCCAAAGGTGATATAATTGCTACCACAGATGCCGACTGCATTGTGCCACCCTACTGGCTGGAGCAGATCAACCGGAAATTTCAAGATGACCACACCAATCTGGTGGTTGGGTTGGTTGCTATCGAACCCACAGAAAATTTATTTTCTCAGTTGCAGGCGTTGGAATTTGCAAGCGTTATTGGCACCGGTGTGGCCCTGCTTGGACTTGGTTATCCGATTATGTGCAATGGAGCCAATCTTTCTTTTAGAAAAGAAATTTTTGAAAAAGTAAAAGGGTATCAGGGGAACGAGCACATTGCTTCCGGTGACGATGAATTTTTGATGCGAAAGATTTGTGATGGATTTCCTCAATCTGTTCAAGCACTTTGTACAAACGACAGTATTGTTTATACTAAGGCTCAACCGTCAGCCCACGATTTCATTCAACAACGATTGCGCTGGGCAAGCAAGTGGAAAGTTAATACTTCTTTTTGGTCAAAATGCCTTGCGCTATTTATGCTATTCATTCAAATTTCTTTTTTGATGTTGATCCCGTTTGTGTTCATTCATTCCGCGCTGTCATTAATTCTGATAATAAAATTGCTGATCGATTTTATTTTCATTTATTCGGTTTCCCGGTTCTTGAAAACAAGATTTAAGTTATTACCCTATTTTGTACTACAATTTGTTTACCCGTTTTACGTTTTATACATCGGTATTTTTTCTCAATACAAAACGCACCGATGGAAGGGAAGAAATTATTGAACTTCTTTAAGTATTTTTGAAAAATGAAAGAGGAAGCTGATATCGAACTAAAAAAACAGATCAATCGTAAAGAGCTGGAACTCGCGGCATTACTTGAGATCACTCAGGCTATCAATAATAATTTACCGGAAGAATCGCTGTACAAAATTTTTAATTTCACCTTGCGGTCAAATCTAAATATTAAAAAACTGGTTCTTTTTGTGTTCGATCAAGTTTGGTCGTGTAAGGTTAGCTTTGGAACACAAAACAATTATTACAAAATAAAGATTGACGATCGGGTGAAGTTGATCAAAAATATTCATCAGATGAGTGAGTTTCGCGAGTGCGAATTTGAGGAGTTTGATTTGGTGATCCCCATTTCGCACAAAGCCGACACACTTGCACTGGTATTTGTGGGCGGCATTGAATACCGCTTAGCACACGACCGCGAAGAAACCATAAAATTTATTCAGGCTTTAAGCAATATCATTGTAGTTGCAATAGAAAACAAGAAATTGGTTCGCCAACAATTGGAGCAGGAGGCTTTTCGTAAAGAACTGGAGATTGCCAGCGATGTACAGCAGTTTTTGTTTCCTGAAAAACTGCCAAATACCGATCGACTTAAAGTGGAGGCAAGTTACCTGCCGCACGACCGCGTGGGAGGCGATTACTACGATTTTATTCCCATCAACCAAAATCAATTCCTGATTTGCGTGGCCGATGTTAGCGGCAAAGGGATTCCGGCAGCTTTATTGATGAGCAATTTCCAGGCTTCGTTGCACACGTTACTTCGGCAAACGCCTAACCTTACCGAAATTGTTGAGGCACTCAACTATCAAGTGCTTGAAAGCGCTAAAGGGGAGAAGTTCATCACTTTTTTTGGAGCCATCTACGACCTGAAATTAAAGACGATGGTGTATGTTAATGCCGGACACAACCCTCCGCTGCTTTGCAATAAAAACGAAATTAAATTATTGGAAGATGGATCTACGGTGCTCGGGGCGATGCACCCGCTTCCTTTTATTAACGAAGGGTTTATCCCCGACCTTGATGATTTTACGTTGTTTGCCTACACAGACGGCTTAACCGAAACGGTGAACGAAAGCAACGAAGAGTTTGGAATGGAATCGTTGATGAACTATTTTAAGAACCATTCAAAAAAAGATTTGAAAACCATCCATCACGATCTCATTGTTGACTTGGATGGGTTTAAAGGAGCCAACGGCTACCGCGATGACATCACCATGTTGTCTTGCCGCGTGCAATAACCAAAATTTCTGAGGGACAAAGAATCAACGAAGGAATCTGTATTTTTGAAATTGTAATTCGAAATAACGTTGAACCTGTTTCGCACACCCTTTTTTCTGCCCAGGATTTACCCGTCTTTGCAGTGGCGCATTCCCACAAAAGAGAATGAACTTTTCTTGACTTTTGATGACGGCCCCGTGCCCGGCCCAACCGAATTTGTTTTAGACGAACTACGAAAAGTAGACGCCAAAGCTACTTTTTTTTGCATAGGCGATAATATCAGGAAACATCCGTCTGTATTTGAAAAAGTAATTAACGATGGCCATGCCGTTGGCAATCACACCTTTCATCATTTGAAAGGCTGGGGAACTTCATTAGAAAAATATGTAGAAAATATCGAACTGTGCAAATTGCAAATTGCAAATCACAAAACGCATATCAACAATTTTTTCCGTCCACCATACGGACGGATCACTTTTCAACAAATTAAAACGGTGCGCGAAAAATATAAAATTGTAATGTGGGATGTGCTCACACACGATTACCTGAAAAACATCTCTCGCAAAGATGTACTAAGAGGTTCAATTCGTGCAACACGCCCCGGGTCTATTATTGTTTTTCACGACAGCTTGAAGGCCGAAAGAAATCTTACCTATGTTTTGCCAAAATTTTTAGAGCATTTTTCTTCGCTTGGGTTTACCTTCAAGTCGTTGCCCAATGTCTAAAAAAGTTTTAGTTGCGCCCTTAGATTGGGGGCTGGGCCACGCAACCCGATCTGTTGTACTAATCAATGAATTGATTAAGCAAGGTTGCGAAGTGCAGATTGCAAGCAGTGGCGATGCATTGATTTTGTTACAACGGGAGTTCCCGGATTTACTATTTCATCGGTTGGTTTCGTATCGTGCTTCTTATTCTGCCCGACTTCCACTGATGGTGAAGATAGTGTTTCAGTTACCAAAATTTTTAATGGCTATACGAAAAGAACACGATCAAATTAAAAATATTATCAAGCTTGAAAAAATTGATCTGGTCCTTTCCGATAACCGTTACGGGTGTTGGTCGGCACAGGTTCCATCGGTGTTGATTACGCATCAGATAAATATTTTGATGAACAGAAACTGGAAATGGCTCGAACGATCGATCAACTACGGTAATTGGAAACAGATAAAAAAATTTACTGAATGTTGGGTTCCCGATTTTCCAAACGGGATTACTCAACCCATGTCAGAACTCAAAAATGTAAAAGCAAAATTTATAGGAATGCTCTCCCGGTTTGAGAAGATGAATCCATTAAAAAAATACGACTTGCTTATTTTACTCTCCGGCCCAGAACCACAGCGAAGCATTTTCGAAACCATAATTAAAGAACAACTTGCCGATACCAACTTCCGTTTTTTTTTAGTTAGAGGAAAACCATCTGAAGCGAGTCAGGGTACTGAGAATGAGTCAAACCATTTAAGTGCAAAAGAATTGAATGAGCTCATCGAATCGTCTTCGTTGGTAATCAGCCGCCCTGGCTACACCACTATTATGGATTTGTGGAGACTCGGTAAGAAAGCTATTTTCATTCCGACACCCGGGCAAACCGAGCAAGAATATTTGGCCGATGAATTAATGAAAAGAAAAATTGCCTTCAGCCAAAATCAGTCGAAGTTTAATCTTAAAACAGCATTGTCCGAATCTGAAAAGTATTCTGGTTTTGAAGGTTTCGATCGCAACGCTAACTTGTTGCCCGATTCGATTGAAGAATTCCTTAAATTATAAACCATCGTATGCCTAGTTGGATTGATACACACGCGCATATTTACTTAAATGAATTTGATGTCGACAGGTTGGATATGCTGTCGCGATGCGAAGAAGCCGGTATCACAAAAATTTTTATGCCAAACATCGATCACACCTCGATCGATACCATGATGGAAGTGGAGAGCAAAAACCCTTCCCGTTATTTTTCTATGATGGGCTTGCATCCCTGTTCCGTTAAAAAAGATTTTGAGAAAGAACTGTACCGGGTAGAAGATTGGTTGAACAAACGAAAATTTTCTGCGATTGGAGAAATGGGCACCGATTTGTATTGGGATAAAACGTTTTGGCAGCAACAACAAGAAGCTTTTAAAACGCAGGTGCAATGGGCAAAAAAATACAATCTGCCTTTGGTAATCCATTGTCGCGAATCAATCGATCAAACTATTGAATTGCTTCAACCGTTTGCCGATGGTAAACTCACCGGCATATTCCACTGCTTTTCCGGATCGGTAAGTCAGGCAAAAAAAATAACCGATATGAATTTTTATCTCGGGATTGGCGGTGTGGTTACGTTTAAGAGTGGAGGGCTCGACAAAGTACTTCCCGAAATCAGCCTGGAACATATCGTAGTGGAAACAGACAGCCCTTATCTCTCCCCGGTGCCTCATCGCGGAAAGCGAAACGAACCCTCGTATGTTCCGTTGATTGCCAAAAAAATTTGTGAAATAAAAAAAATACCTTTGGAAGAATTGAGTGAAGTAACAAACCTCAATGCTTCAAAGTTATTTCCCTTGTCTTGATACTTGTGCCTTAAATAGTAAGCCTTACATGAAAAGAATAAACATCAATACGGCCAAGCCCGCACAGCCTCAGACCAAGATCATGATCATCTATACCGGTGGCACGTTTGGTATGGCGCATGATGCAAACGGAGTTTTAGTTCCGTTTGATTTCAGCTTGATACTTGAACACCTTCCAACACTTAGAAACCTTTCCTTAGACCTCACCGTAATTTCGTTCGATACCCCAATCGACTCATCGAACATTTTGCCTGAGCATTGGCAACAGATTGCTCAACTGATTTATGAAAATTACGGAGAACAAGATGGTTTTGTGGTGTTGCACGGTACCGATACCATGTCGTACACGGCTTCGGCCTTGAGTTTTATGTTGCAAGGGCTGAAAAAACCTGTGGTCTTTACCGGGGCTCAATTGCCCATCAGCGAAACAAGGTCGGACGCGCGCGAGAATTTGATCACCTCGCTTGAGATAGCCGCTGCAAAAAAAATGGGCAATGCCGTAGTGCCTGAAGTGTGTATTTATTTTGGCGATGAACTTCTTCGTGGCAACCGGAGCAAGAAAGTAGAAAGCATGCACTTCGATGCGTTTGAGTCTGAGAATTACCCGTCATTGGCGAAAGCAGGTGTGTCGATCGATTTTAACGAGAACGCAATCCATCGAACGGAAGCAATGTTAACACTCCACAATAAAATCAATTCATCCGTAGCTATTTTAAAACTATTTCCCGGGCTAACGGAAAGCGTGGTCAAGTCGATTACAGAAACCCAAGGAGTGCAAGCCATTGTAATGGAAACTTATGGTTCCGGCAACGCACCAACATCCCAGTGGCTGCTTGATCTTTTGAAACAGGCCATTGATCGCGGCACAATCATCGTAAACATTTCGCAATGCACCGGAGGTATGGTGGTGCAGGGAAAATACCAGACCAGTAAAAAACTTCAGGAGATTGGCGTACTCAGCGGTGGCGATATGACTACCGAAGCAGCAATAACAAAATTAATGGTGTTGCTGGGCGAATACAATTTGAACGAAACGAAAGCAAAAATTGTAAAATCTATTGCTGGCGAACTGACGGAGTAATAATTACTTCCCAATCACAGCATTCAGTTTTCCCCACAGATCATTCTGAAAATTCAACGAAACAAAACCATTGTCTGCGGTATCATCTCCCATGCGTATAACTACTAAGTTTTTACTGGGCACTACGTTGATGATCTGCCCGTTTTTTCCCATGGCTGCAAACATATCGGCAGGAGCCTCCGGGGCAAGCGCACCCGGATATACCGTTTGCGACTGAGGAACCATGAACGAACTCTTGCCATTAAGCCAGGTGAGATAGCCGTACGATTGGTTGAACGTTTGAGAAGAATTAATCATTAGGTTAAAATACGATTCGGGTATAACGGACGAGCCGTTCCAGGAACCTTTGTTCAACAGCAGCAACCCAAACCTTGCCATTGAGCGGGCGGTACTGTAAAATAAATTGTTTTCTCCGCTCAATATAAAATTTCCGTCCATCCCGATTTTTGAAAACAACTGCGCACTGCCGTAATTATTCGTGGTTTGGCCTGTTGCTGCAAGCACCACATCGTCTAACCGGGTATAGGCTCCGGTGTGGTACGCCCAACGTGTGCCTGCATCTGCTTTGTATATCAGGCAAGCTGTGGTGGGGCATTCGTTGTCTCCGGTGCTTGGTGGGGCGTAGTCGTCAAGCCCGGTAGTCATGGTGAGCTGATGGAGCACCGTAATTTTATTTTCCTGATCAACGGTTTCGCTGGTCCAGCCCGTGCCGATGTAGTTCGAAGTTTTTGCGTTCAGGTCGATCTTTCCATTAGCGTTGGCAATACCTACAATGGCAGCCGTTAGTGTTTTTCCGGCCGAAGCCCAATACCAATTATTGGTTGCGGTAAATGCCGCACTGGAGCTGAGCTGCGTGCCCATGTATTCTTCAATAACGATCTTGCCATCTTTCAGTATGATGAAGGCGCGTGTGCCCACACTGTTGAGGTAGGTAACCAGATCCGGTATGGCCGATTCATCCCAGCCCAGGCTTGCGGGCGTAACCGATTCCCAAGTTCCTGAAGCAGGTGGAAAATATAAAGCTGAAGTAGGTGTGGGGTCATTTTTTTTGCTGCAGCTAAAAATAATCAGCAAAGCAATGATGGAGAGCGTAGAAATTTTTTTCATTCAAGTTAAGGGTTTGAAAATAATTGGCGAATTACGAAATATTTCACTCAGACGAGGGATAAGGGAGAAGGTTTAAAAACTCAAAATTAAAACAAAGAGTCTAATTTGGATGAGTCTTGCTACGATTGATTAACATTCGATTTTGAATATTTCCTAAATCTAAGCGTGAATGAATTTTCACTAAAATCAAACCCATTTAATGTTTCTGATTTTGAGCCACAGACTACAGAGCAGCTTCCCTTATTTAATTCCATCATTTGTTTTATTCGCCACATACCAATACCGTCTCCATTTTTCATCATCTTCTTAGCAGATGATCCAGAAAATCCTTCCCAAAATATTTGATCTTTTTCTGATGGCTCAATATGCGCACTTACCATATTGAATATTACCTTAATATCAGATTCTGATTCTTGAAATTTGATGTAAACTGTTGAATCTCGTCTTGCATACTTAGATGCGTTTTCAATAAGATGGTAGATCGCGACTTGAATCGTCTCATAGTCAATTAGGACTTTTCCGTAGTAATCTTCAACCTCAACGTAAATTCCATTGTTTGAAAAGTCAACAAAAAAGGTGTGGAGAACATTTAATAATACATTTCTAATAGGGTACGATTTAAAATCAAGCCCAACTGTTTCTTCCCTTTCAAGTTTTCTGTAAATCGAAAACTCCGACTTCATATGAATACTATGTTTGGCTAACCGTAAAAACATCATGGCAGCTTTTTTTGGATGCGATTTCACTTCCTTTTCGATATAATCGACTTGTTTTTTCCAGTTAGAAGACAAAACAGATTGGGGAACTAAATCATAAATCTCTTGGATATTATGAGCATTTATTGAAGAAAGATTATGAACAAGTCTGTTTACTTTTTGCTGTTCGGACTTTTTTGTCTTTTCTTCAATATCTTTTTTCGGAATCACTAAATCTGGGTACGCATAAGAGAGAGCCTCTAATTTTTCTCTAAATAATTTTGTGGTTTTAGTCGTATCACAACATAAAAAAGTCCTACTCTTTGTAGTACTAATGACTCCGTGTCTTCTTTCTCCACCATATAGAGGGCAAGGCATCAACTTTCCAATGGTGGAGCATGATGAATAACAGTTGCGACAATCGTTGGTAAGGTTTTCTGCAATTAAATTTCCTTTGACGTCTTCAATATGAAAATGCTTCATTTATTTTTAATAAAACTTTCTATTAAGTTAATAAACTGATACGGTTCCGCTTCTTTATGCAGACAATCATCAACTTCTCTTAGAGCTTTATGGAATCGATCACCGGTGGTTTCTGATGAGTAAATTACAATTTTCTTGCCTCTATATTTCTTTTTGAGAGCTGAAGCCAAGCCCAAACCTTGATCTTGGAATAAAGTAGTGCCAACTCCATTTATATCAACAAAAATTATTTCAGCTTCAATTACTTTAGGGTCATTCAAATCTGTCACATCCTTTATTGACTTTGTGTTGATCCAACCAGATTTTTTTAAAATAGATACCATTTTAAAATCTGTATGCTTATCGTCTACAAATAATATTCTAGTTTGATTTTTAGGCAGCTCAGTTTTTGTATATGAGGTATCGGCAATTTTCAATTGGTTGTTGTCAGAGTTTTTCTTTCGCTTTTTTATTAAATAATTTATTAGCCATACCATAGCAGGTACTCCCACGCCACCAAAAATCCATTCTAGGTTATGAGATATGTCCATAGATACTCTATTTAAATTTAATACTGCAAATGTTTCACCGTCATTCCGTTGTTGATGAGTTGTTTCAGGGAATCAATCCCGATTTTTACATGCAGATCTACGTAGTTAGAGGTAACAGCCTTATCGCTGGCTTCGGTCTTTATGCCTTCGGCAAACATGGGCTGATCTGAAACAAGCAGCAAGGCGCCTGCCGGTATCTCGTTGTAAAAAGCAGTTGAAAAGATGGTAGCCGTTTCCATGTCGATGGCCATGGCGCGCACTTTCACCAAATACTCTTTAAAGTGTTCATCCCACTCCCACACCCTTCGGTTGGTGGTGTACACCGTTCCGGTCCAGTAGTCGTGGTTGTAATCGCGAATGGTAGTTGAGATGGCTTTCTGCAATGCAAAGGCCGGGAGCGAGGGCACTTCAGGCGGAAAATAATCGTTTGAGGTTCCCTCACCACGGATGGCCGCAATGGGGAGGATCAGATCGCCCAGCGCATTTTTTTTCTTCAACCCCCCGCACTTGCCCAGAAACAAGCAAGCCTTGGGCATGATGGCCGAGAGGCAGTCAATGATTGTTGCTGCATTGGGGCTACCCATGCCGAAGTTGATGATGGTGATGCCCTCGGCTGTCGCGCTGAGCATGGCTTTGTCTTCACCCATCACAGGCACATTATGCCACTCGGCAAATTTGCGCACGTAATTATCGAAGTTGGTGAGCAAAATATATTTTCCAAAATCTTTGAGAGGCACCCCGGTGTAGCGGGGCAGCCAGTTGTCAACAATTTCTTTTTTTGTTTTCATAAAATAGTTCAAAGTTGAAAGTTAATAGTTATTAGTTCAGCGTGGAAGTACATTTATGACTTAACTTTGAACTTTTAACTCGTTGTGTTCAAACTCAATCTTCCTCAATTCAATCCCACGCTCAAAAAGGAGCAAGGCAAAGTATGGATTTTTGACGGGATAAGAAAAAAATACCTGGTGCTAACGCCTGAAGAATGGGTGCGGCAGCATTTTATTAATTATTTGATTATGGAAATGAAATACCCAAAGTCGCTATTTAGAATTGAGGGAAGCCTCACGTACAATAAACTGCAAAAGCGATCGGATATTTTGATTTTCGACCGAGCCGGGAAACCCTGGATGCTTATCGAATGTAAATCGCCCACCATAAAACTAAATCAGAAAGCCTTTAACCAAGTAGCCGTTTACAACATGACATTGGACGCTAAGTACCTCGCAGTTACCAACGGCATGGCACACTTTTGTTTTGAAAAGGCTTCGGCAGGCAACGAGCCGAAGGCGTTACAACATTTTCCGTTGTTTGAATGAATGATTTTGTTGATTGATTCTTATTTGGGCAACATAAGGAATCAAATCCTGAAACCAGTACTATGACCTCGAAAGAAAACCTTAAACATACCTACCAGCTTCTTCAACTTGAGCGGCAAGCCGATTTAGAACAGTATCGAAAAAAAGTTTTGATGCGCTCGCTTCACCAACGCACTAAAGAAGGCGTAACCTGGTATCCTGTTCGGCTGCTGCGCGATTTCATCGGTACAGGCGAACGAGTGATGATCGAGATTGAGAAAACCAATTCGTTAGATCAACCCCATTCCTTTCAGAGCGGAAAAGTGGTGAGTTTGTTTTGCAATGCCTCGGGTAAACCCGAAAAGCAACACGTCAACGGGGTGGTCAACTACGTGCGCGAAAATACCATGACCATCACACTTAATGGCGATGATCTGCCCGATTGGATTGATGAGGGGTCGCTGGGAGTAGATGTAATGTTTGATGAAATGAGTTATCGGGAGATGGAGTATGCACTCAAGAAAGTGACCGAGGCAGAAGAAAACCGACTGGCCTTGTTGCGGGAAATTCTTTTGGGTGATGAAAAGCTTCAAGCTCCAAACCTCGTGCTTGCAACTTCTAATTCACTGCATCAGACTGCAAGTTTGCTAAATGAAAGTCAGCATGAAGCTGTGACAAAAATAGTTCACGCCACCGATGTGGCATTTATCCACGGCCCGCCAGGCACTGGTAAAACAACAACTATAGTTGACGCGATTAAACAGACTGTAAAAAACGAAAACCAAGTGTTGGTCTGTGCGCCAAGCAATGCTGCCGTAGATCTGTTGGTTGAAAAATTAACGATACAAGGATTGAACACGCTGCGTATAGGGCATCCGGCACGTGTTACCGAGCAGTCGCTTGGCCGCACGATGGATGCCCGGATTGCCGAGCACGAGCACTTCAACGAATTGAAATCGTTACGGAGAAAGATGGAACACCTTCGCCATCAGGCCGAACGCTACAAAAGAAATTTTGGGCATACCGAACGCAAACAACGCAGAATGCTTCGCGATGAAGTAAAAGCCCTGAAGGCCGATGCCGATCAACTGGAGTTTTATATCATCAATGATTTACTGAATCATGCCCATGCGGTTTGCTGTACGCTGGTGGGCTCATCTCATCCCTCGTTGAAGGGAAGAAAGTTTACAACCGTTTTTATTGACGAAGCCGGCCAAGCGCTGGAACCCGCGTGTTGGATCCCCATACTGAAATCGCAACGCGTAATTTTTGCGGGAGATCACTGCCAACTTCCACCCACCATTAAATCGTACGAAGCGGCCAAACAAGGGTTATCGAAAACACTTTTTGAAAAAGGTATTGAGAAACATACCCCGCTTGCTACGATGTTGCGCGTGCAATACCGGATGCACGAGTCGATCATGGAATTTTCCTCAAATTATTTTTACAAAAATGAATTGATCGCGCACGAATCGGTGAAACACGAGTTGTTGCGCTCGTACGAACAGCCCATCGAGTTTATGGATACGGCCGGATGCGGTTATGCCGAAAAACAAAACCTGGAAACACTCAGCCGGTTCAACCCCGAAGAAGCCACCGTGTTAATTCATCAGGTGGAGAGACTGGCCGAGAGCATAGGTATTTCGGCCTGGCTTGATGAAAAAATTACGTTAGGAATAATTACACCGTATTCGGCACAAGTCGATCAGCTACTACAACAGGCAGGAGCATCCGAAATTCTCGAACCTTTGCAACGGTTCATTTCCATTAACACAGTCGATGCTTTTCAAGGACAAGAACGCGATGTAATTGCCATTTCTTTTGTTCGCAGCAACGAAAAGAGCGAAGTCGGATTCTTGTCGGACATACGAAGAACAAATGTGGCCATGACACGCGCCCGGAAAAAACTCATCATGGTGGGCGACAGCGCTACGCTGGCATCGGATGCCTTTTATTCCAGTTTGATCGAGTTCGTACAAGCGAAAGGATTTTATAAAAGTGCGTATTCGGTATTTTAGCATGCAACTAAAATTTAGTTACATTTGTTTTTTATGAGTAAATTACACAAGGCTTTAGATAGACTTAAAAGCAGACCCAAGGATTTTAAATGGCAAGAGCTACAAACTATAATGAGGCATTTTGGTTATATTGAACAGAAGAAAGGCGGATCAGCAAGAAAATTTATTCATCAAGAAAAGAAAGTTTTAATTAGTATTCATGAGCCACATCCAAAACCTATATTGAAAATGTATGCATTAGATATAATCATTAATCACTTAAAGGAAGAAGGTTTATTATGAAAAATGTTTTAGAATACAAAGGGTACAAAGGCTCGGTTGAATTTAGCGCAGAAGACCAGGTTTTTTTTGGTAAGATTATAGGCATTCGAGATGTTGTTACGTTTGAGGGTGTTACAGTTAAGGAACTAAATTCTTCCTTTAGAAATGCTGTAAATGGTTATTTGGAAACCTGTTCAAATCTCGGAAAAGATCCGGATAAAGAATTCAAAGGAAGTTTTAATGTGCGTCTTACCGCAAAGCTTCACAGGCTTGCCGCTATAAAATCAGCAACCGAGAAAATTTCTCTTAATAAATTTGTTGAAAAAGCAGTTGAAAAAGCAGTATCCTAAAAAATATAAAAATCATGAAAATAATCCTTGCCTTTGTAGTTATTCTGAGTTTCGCATTTGCGAACAAACCCGTTCAGTTGTTCAATACATCGCTCACCGTTACCGTGCGCGATGAACTCGGCAACACCGTTGAAGGAGCCGCTGTTAAAATTTTCTTGAAAGAAGAAGATTACACAAAAGAAAAAAATGCGGTAGAAGAAGGCACAACCGATAAAAAGGGCATCGTTAAATTCAAAAAACTTAACCCGGTTGCTTACTTTATTCTTTGCCGAAAAGAGGACAAGGACAACTCCGGTGGAGGCGAGCGAGTGGGGACTCTCAAAAAAGGAGAGTTTAACAAAGTGACAGTAGTTATTCAATAACGTGTGAACCGCCAGTCGTTGGTAGCTGCACTGCAGGCATACCAAACAAATTATACCGAAGAAAGAGAATTTGTTAAATCATTTCTCGAATTGCTGAGTGATAACGATTGCTACCAGCGCACACATTTGCCCGGTCACGTAACGGGTTCTGCCTGGATTGTTAATGCCGACAAAACAAAAACGTTGCTGGTGCATCATGGCAAACTGAACCGATGGATGCAGCCGGGTGGCCATGCAGATGGTGATGAAAATATTTTGCACGTATCGTTGAATGAAGCCGAAGAAGAAACCGGGTTGAAAAACTTTATATTGCCCGATAAAATTTTTGATATAGATATTCATACCATCCCGGCTCGTAAAGATTTTCCCGAGCATTTGCACTACGATATTCGTTTTTTATTGATAGCCGATGAAGATGAAAAAGTAGAAGTGAGCGAAGAATCGCACGATGTAAAATGGATTGAATTGAATGATTTAGAGCAACTCACATCCGAACGCTCGGTGCTCCGTATGAAAGAAAAACTCATTTGATGGCGGAAATCGGCAAGGATATCGATAAGGCAAAGTCGCTTTTAAACGAAGGCAAGTTGGTAGCCATACCCACGGAGACGGTGTACGGGCTGGCCGGAAATGCCCTTGATGCGAGCGCAGTAACAAAAATTTTTACGGTTAAAAACCGGCCATCGTTCGATCCGTTGATTGTGCATGTCGCTGATTTGGAAACGGCAAAAAATTATGTTGAAGAAATTCCTGTTGAAGCTGCTACGCTTGTTAAAGAATTTTGGCCGGGACCGCTTACCTTTTTGTTGAACAAAAAAAAGATTATTCCCGACCTTGTAACCTCCGGTCTCGATAGGGTAGGTGTGCGCTGCCCCAACCACGACCTCACCCATCAACTTTTAAAAACACTCTCATTTCCGCTCGCTGCACCAAGCGCTAATCCGTTTGGGTATGTGAGCCCCACAAAACCACTNNACAACACGTTAACGAACAGCTTGGCGATAAGATTGATTACATTCTCGATGGCGGGGTGTGCAACGTAGGGATAGAATCTACCATCGTAGGATTTGAAAACGATCTGCCGGTTATTTATCGCGTGGGCGGATTAAGTGTTGAAAAAATAGAATTGATTGTTGGCAAAGTTGACGTAAGAACTTATTCGGTTTCCAACCCCCAAGCACCGGGGCAGTTGCAAAGCCACTATGCCCCGCTTAAAAAATTGGTACTTGGAAACATAGAAGCGCTGTTGGAAGAAAATAAAAATAAACGGGTTGGTGTGTTGTCGTTTCAAAAAAAATATACGTCACACTTTATCGAAAAATTGATTGTTCTTTCGGCCGATGGCGATTTGTACGAAGCCGCCCATAAACTTTTCTCTGCGCTGCGCGAGCTTGATAAATCTTCAGTCGATATTATTTTGGCCGAAGAAGTACCGGAGTTTGGTTTGGGGAGGGCTATCAACGATCGGTTGCGGAGGGCTTCTGTAAAACAGTAAAATTGGTTTGGTTGTTAGTGCTTAGTCGTTAGTTAATTGGAAATAAAGTAAGCATGAAAAAAATTCTCATCCTCACAGGCGGAGGCGATTGCCCCGGATTAAACGCAGTTATTCGCGGGGTGGCTAAACGCGCCCGCAAAGAAAAAGACTGGGAAGTGTACGGAAGCATTGAGGCATTTAATGGCGTACTCAACGAGCCACAAGAAATTGTAAAACTCACTTCTAAACGCACGGCCGGCATTCATGTAAAAGGAGGAACTATTTTAAAGACCACCAACAAGTCCAACCCCATAAAATTTCCGGTTACTCAAGCAGACGGTTCTATAAAATTTATGGATCGGTCGGATGAGCTGGTGGCCAAACTTAAAAAACTAAACTTCGAAGCCGTGATCAACATCGGTGGCGATGGCTCTCAAAAAATATCAAAAGTTTTATACGATAAAGGCATTCCGGTAATCGGTGTTCCAAAAACCATTGATAACGATTTGTCGGCTACGGATATGACGTTTGGTTTTCAAACGGCTGTACAAATTGCAACCGACAGCTTCGATAAACTGGTAACTACGGCCGAGAGCCACCACCGGGTGATGATTATGGAAGTGATGGGCCGCGATGCCGGATGGATTGCTTTGCACACTGCTATTGCCGGAGGTGCTGAAATATGTTTGATACCGGAAATTCCGTACGATGTAAACAAGTTGGTGAAGCGTATTGATTTGCGTTATACAAAAGGCCGGGGCTTTGTGAATATTGTGATAGCGGAAGGCGCGAAACCCAAAGCCGGAGTTATCACGGCAAGTGCCGGAGAAAAAGGCTCGGAGCACGTGCGCCTGGGTGGCGTTGCGTATCAACTTTCTAAACAACTGAAAGACGCGGGCTGCAAAGTAGAAATACGCGAAACGGTGCTGGGGCACGTCCAGCGGGGCGGCACGCCTTCGGCCTTCGATCGTGTGCTGGCATCGGCCTTTGGTGTGAAAGCGTTTGAGCTGGCGTTGGAAAAAAACTTCGGAAGGATGGTGGCCTTACGAAACAACACCATCACTTCGGTTACCCTGGAAGAAGCAACCCGTGAGCCTAATTTTGTAAAACACGAAAACACCTACTTGCTGAAAGCGGCAAGAGGGCTGGGGATTAGCTTTGGAGATTGAAAAAATTATTTACTGATTACCCCCGTACCTCGTTTAAGGTCGAGGATTTTTTTTATTACCAGCGATCGCCGGAATCGGCAACGGAGTAGGCCAACGCCTTCAGATAAACACCTTCAAATTCTTGCTTAATTAATTCTTTGTGCCGCAATTTGATTTTGTCGATTTCGCCAAGATCGGCCACGATCCAGTTTTCACGGGTATTCATTTCAAAAAACTCAGCAGCACCTGCATAAGCACTAAAGTAGCCTTCGACTGTAAACAGTCGGGATCTTTTGTGTAAAGTAAATTTTTTGTTTGTGGTGAGCGGTTTAAAGTGGTCGTCACAAGGAATCAACTCGTCATTTCCGCGCGTGATAAAAAACATTTCATCGGTTTTATTGGGCTCGGTAGTGCTTTCGAATCTAAACATCGTTATCTCCGATCGTTTATCAAGATTTTGTATTTCAATTCCTAAAGCTCCATCCGAAAGCCCGGAAACAGTAGTGTATTTCCCTATACTTGTAGTGCCGAAGGCTCTTGTATCAGACAGTAATGATTCTTGCAATTTGTAATCTGAGTCTATTCCAACCGATCCTTCTTTCAGCGAAAGCTCAAGAGAAAGAACTCCTCGGTCTGAGCTCCACCTTCCTTCGTAGGTTGCCCACTCATCATCGTTTACATTCAATACCTGAAGCGGTTTTTGATTTTTTGTTTCATTGCCTGTGCACGACCAAACAAAAAATATCAAGGGCAAAAATTTTTTCATAACCTAATTATTTTTTTAAAGAGCACATCTATAAAAACAAAGAAGCCATCGTTTGAGGATGGCTTCTTATATTCTAATGCCGCACAAATTTTTATGCGTATTGATTCAGCATCACGGGCATCACCAACATCAAAATGTCTTCGCCTTTTTCTTTTTCTGCCGGGAAGATCACACCTGCTTTGTTCGAAGCCGACATGTTTAATTTTATTTGGTCGGTATCCAGGTTGCTGAGCATTTCAATGAGGAAACGCGCGTTGAACCCAATCTCAATGTCTTCGCCTTCGTGTTCGCAAGAAAGCCTTTCGTTTGCTTCGTTAGAAAAATCCAAATCTTCGGCCGACACTTGCAATTCGCTTCCGGTAATCTTCAGGCGTACTTGATGGGTTGTTTTGTTGGCATAAATAGAAATGCGCTTCAACGAGCTTAACAGATCGGTGCGGCTGATCGTCATTTTAATCGGGTTAGACGAAGGGATTACGTTTTCGTAATCGGGGAAGCGTTCATCGATCAGGCGGCAAATCATGCGGATATTTCCAAAATGGAAAAACGCGTTGCTCATGTTGAAGTCGATGCTCACATCGGTATTTTCCGTGGGCAACGTGGTCTTGAGCAGATTTAAAGCTTTGCGCGGAATGATGATGGTATTTCCGTTTTCCGATTTAATATCCGTTCTGCGGTAGCGCACCAGGCGGTGGCCATCGGTTGCAACAAAGGTGGTGTTCTTATCGCCCAAGTTTACATACACACCGGTCATGGCGGGGCGCAGTTCATCGCTGCTCGTGGCAAAAATAGTGTTGTTGATGGCGCGTGCTAAAACTTCGGTAGAGATATTGGCCGAGAAATCGTTCGATACGGCCGGTACTTTGGGAAAATCCGTAGCGTTTTCTCCGGCCAGTTTATAGCGTCCGTTGTCGGAACTGATTTCGATGCTGTAGGTAGATTCGTCCATCGAGAAAGTTACCGGCTGATCGGGGAGGTTTTTCAAAGTTTCCAATAAAATCTTGGCAGGTACCGCGATGTTCCCTTTTTCCTTCGATTCAATATTGATTTCGGTGATCATGGAAGTCTGTAGATCGGAAGCAGTAACCGTAAGTTTGCTTTTATCGATTTCAAACAAAAAATTTTCAAGGATAGGAACTACAGGGTTGGTAGTGATTACGCCATTGATATGCGACAACTGTTTCAACAAATAGCTTGAGTTAACAATAAACTTCATGGTGAATAAGTGGTTAAATAAGGACGGCAAAGTTAGCAAGAAAAGGCAATCCGAAAAACCCGAATTTACTGTCAAATTGAAGCTAAAAAACACCTGAAATTATCGCTATTGGCGTATAATTTTTGTTCGTATTCGCCTGCCCAATTTGCTAACTTCGTTGAAATTTTGTCAATGAAAAAACTTATCATCTTATTTTTTCTGTCGGGTATGGCAAAGGCCCAGTCGCTCGAGCAATTTTTGAGTTACCCCAAAGAACACAACTTAGTTGCATCGGCTGACGGAAAATGTTTGGCCTGGGTAATTAATAATCAAGGCATTCAAAATATCATGATCAAAGTGGGCATAGATCAGCCTAAAGCCTTTACCGATTTTCAATTAGATGACGGAGAAGATATTGCCGAGCTTTCGTTTTCTTCGAATGGTTCGAAATTGGTCTTTGTAAAAGGAAATACGATTTATTACAAAGGGCTGACGTCTCAATTCTCTCCCCTAAAAATTACCGAGGGAAGCCACCCTGTTTTTTATCCGGATGGATTAAAACTGATGTTTGTTAAAAACGGACAGTTGTATGAAACGAATTTAGAAGTAAACCCCGAAGTAAAAGCCCTTGGTCAGGTTGTTGGTATTAATTCCGATTTAAAACTTTCACCTTCGAAAAACGATCTGCTTTTTACCGCAACCTCGGGTGTGGGCATTTTTCAATGGCCAACTCAAAAGGTAAAGTGGTTAACGCCAAGTAACGGTGTTAACCAATCTCCGTGCTGGTCTCCCGATGGAAAGCAGATTGCCTTTTTTAAGATTCAAGATGCGCAGAAAGGAATTGCATTATGCGTTGCAGATGTCTCTTCATTGGGCGTAAAAGAAATATGGACTTCAACCGATCGGGTTTCCGAATTTATTACCAAAGGAATTTCGAAACCGATTTACTGGGCATCGGCCAATCAAATTTTATTTTATTCGGAACACACCGGCTGGCGACATATATATTCTGTTAAGCCAGATGGGAGCGGCCTTAAAGATGTTACGCCCGGTGATGGCGAAGCTGATAATTTTTCGATCGACTCATTCGCTCAGAATATTTATTTTTCCAGCAATAAAGAAGATGCCGAACGAAGGCACATCTGGAAATCTAATCTAACGGTTGAAAATGTAACACAGCTTACCAAAGCACCCGGCATAGAAACAGACCCCACCCAAATTGGTCCCTTTTTATATTGCTTCCGATCAACCGCCAACTCACCGAGTGCGTTAACACGAGTTGATGCGATTAGAAAAACAACGCTGTCGATCAACCCATCGAAGCAAGCTGCGCCCAATTATTTTGTGAAACCCGAAACCATTGTCGTTCCATCTTCGGGCGAATCTCTCGGTGGTCAATTATTCATCGATCGGATGCTTAACGGAAAACGAATACCGTTGGTGTTTATTCACGGAGGTAGGCAGCAGATGTTCACCGGCTTTCATCAGGACGATTCGTATTCCGATTTCTATGCGTTCAATCAATATCTCGCAAGTGTAGGTTATGCCGTGGTGGCCGTTAACTACCGGGGCAGCACAGGCAAAGGAACCGATTTCAGAACGAACGATATAACCAAAGCAACTCAAGATGTAGTTGCAGCTGCTAAATATTTGCAGCTTCTGCCCGAAGTAGATAAAAGTAAAATCGGGGTTTTTGGATTTGACGAGGGAAGTTTTCCGGTACAACAAGCCCTGGCTAATAATTCTGATTTAATTAAAGCGGGGGTATGTATTCAATTTACCGGTAAGGGCACGCCTACCGACATCAGTGGGTGGACTTCTCCGGTTTTATTAGTCAGCTCAGAAGCAAACCCGGATACCAACGAGTTGGTAAAAAAATTAAAAGCAAAAAATATTTCCGTAGATATTTTAACAATGCCAACGCCTATGGCAGCGCTGCCGCACATAAATCGGTTAAAGATTTTTAAAGGAGTTCAAGATTTTTTCGATAAGAAATTGAAATCGAATTAAGAACAGATGTTGCGCAAAATATATAGTTTGATTGTCAGGTTGAGTTTATCGAAACCTGATTTCTATGCTCAATAACTCCGACTCAGCTGACAATGTTTTGCGTAACATTGGTTAAGAAACGACAGTTTAAAAAAATCATTTTTAATAAATGAAAAAACTTGTGGCATTAACAGGTGCAGGCATCAGTGCCGAAAGCGGCCTTGCTACTTTTCGCGATTCGGGCGGCTTGTGGGAGGGCCACAACGTAGAGGATGTAGCTACGCCTCAGGCTTGGCAGAAAAACCAAAAGCTTGTTCTCGATTTTTACAACGAACGGAGAAAAAAAGCGCTGGAAGCAAAACCAAATCGTGGTCATGAGTTGCTTGCCGAGTTACAGCATCATTTTGAAGTTACCATCATCACTCAAAATGTAGACGATCTGCACGAACGTGCAGGCTCAAAAAATGTAATTCATCTGCACGGCAGCTTGTTTGAATCGCGCAGCACTCTGGATCCTGCTCTTGTGTACAAAATCAATGGCTGGCAATTAAACCCGGGCGATAAATGCGAGCGTGGCTCCCAGCTTAGGCCGAACATTGTTTGGTTTGGCGAGATGGTTCCCTTGATGGAGCAAGCCGCTTACGTAACCTCGCTTGCCGATATTTTTTTGGTGGTAGGCACATCGTTGGTAGTATATCCGGCCGCTGGTCTAATCCATGAAGCACCCAGGGGTATTCCTAAATACATTATAGATCCAAAAGTTCCGGATATTGTTCCGCAGCCAAATCTTCATTTTATAGCTGAAAAAGCCAGTAGCGGGATGGAAACCCTATTCAGAAAATTAAAAAGCTAAAATATTTAGTTTAATATTTGCTTTCACGTTAAAAATCAGCTTATTTA
Organism: Bacteroidota bacterium; assembly: GCA_018267285.1. Taxonomy (GTDB): domain Bacteria; phylum Bacteroidota; class Bacteroidia; order Cytophagales; family Cyclobacteriaceae; genus ELB16-189. The sequence continues at coordinate 156,458 of JAFDYU010000019.1, forward strand.
GCTAAATAATTTAGTTAATGGGCGATTTTAAATTAAAACTCCGCAGTAAAAAACTTCAATCCGGGAGGTATCAAATTAACTTCTCAACGGAAGGCATACCGGATGGTTACTATGGGTATCTTCTGATGGAACCTCATACGGCTGTAACCGAAGTGATTGAAAAAATAAACCGCCACATCCAGGCGATGACCAACCGAGAGCGTTACCTACAGCGCAATCTATATTCTTTAGTTCATCGTAAAAATAATTCCGGAAGGATTCTGATTTTTAAAAAAGCCCTCACCGAAATCCCACCTCTCGGCCGAGAGGGTGGGGTGAGGCACAAAACAAATAAATTATGGCAAGCATAAGCGAAAACATCCGCGCACTGCGCAAAAAGATTCAACTCACACAAGGTGAGTTTGCAGAAAAACTGGACATTAAACGTTCTTTGGTGGGAGCCTATGAAGAAGGCCGTGCCGAACCGCGTGCCGAGCTGCTACAAAAGATGGCTTCCCTGTTTGGTATCACCATGGAATCATTCATCAGTATAGATCACACAAAATCCGATCCGAAATTGCCGCCCAACTACAATCGGGGAAAAGAAGTTGTAGTGGTTACGGTCGATTCCCAACGAAAAGAAAACATTGAGTTTGTACCGGTTAAAGCATCGGCCGGATATCTGAGCGGGTTTGCCGATACGGAATACATTAAGGAGTTACCACGGTTCAATCTCCCTATACTAAAGCAAGGAACCTATCGAGCGTTTGAGATAAAAGGTGATTCTATGTTACCGCTCTTGCCGGGTTCGGTCATTGTAGGCGAGTATGTAGAAAACCTTAAGGATATTAAAAGTGGCAAAACTTATATTTTGGTAACGCAACATGAAGGGATAGTGTACAAACGCGTTTTTAACTACCTCGATGAAAACGGAAAACTGTTTTTGGTTTCCGATAACCGCCAATATGCACCGTATCAGGTAGATGGAGAGGATGTATTCGAAGCCTGGCTGGCCAAAGCCTACATCAGCGTGCAGTTTCCCGATGTTGAAACAAAACCCGATGTATCGGTCGACCAACTGGCAAGCGTAGTTCTCGATCTCCAAAAAGAACTTTTTCAACTGAAATCAGAAAAAAACAAAAAAAAATAACTTAGCGGTTAGCCAATCCCACACTCCTTTCGTTACGAAAGGAGTACTGGGAAAGGTGATGGAAACAACTATTCAAGAAAGCACGGGCGGATTCATAAAAATCTGTAACTTGAAAATGAATTCTGTCTATGCGTAAACTCTATTCGTTACTACCCAAAATCGTTTTCTCGTTTCCGGTTCAGCTGTTCCTTAATAACATCAGGCGAAATATTGTGCTTGTGTTGTGTTGGATATTGCTTTTCGCTATGATCACCGGCAACTTTGGAAAATACCTTGGCATCCCGTATTTGTTTTTAGATCCCGAGTACCTCAACAACGTGGGTTTCACCAGTTTTCTGATTATGGGTTTGCTTACGGCCGGCTTCAGCATGGCTTTTCATATCACGTGTTATATCTCCGACAGCCACCGTTTCAGTTTTGTGGGTGCACTACCGCGACCGTTCAGAAAATTTGTAGTAAACAATAGTTTTTTCCCCATGGCCTTTTTAGGCACCTACATTTATCAGGTGGTTGCATTTCAGGATAATAACGAACACAGCAGCCCTAATGAAATTATTTTTTACCTGTCGGGATTTTTTTTAGGATACTTGATAATGACACTCCTTTTTTCACTTTACTTCCGGCTCACCAACAAAGACATTATTAAGTACATGGTTTGCCGCATCGATGAGAAGATCAAGCAAAACGTACAAGTAACCCGGGCCAGTGTAATGCGGAAATTGGATATCGCCCGCAAACGACAAATTCGCGTTGACTATTACATTGATAATAGACTTCGAGCACATAAAGTTGAAGACACCTCTTTTTACGATAAGGCCGCTATCATTCAAGTGTTCGATCAAAACCATTTTAATCTGGTGATCATTGAACTGCTCATATTCACCGGTGTACTGGTGCTTGGCATTTTTAAAGATTACCCCATGTTTCAGTTGCCTGCTGCCGCCAGCTTCATGATCTTCCTTACCATTTTTGTGATGTTGTTCGGAGCGTTTTCGTATTGGTTTGGAGAGTGGAGCGCCACCATGGGCTTAGTGGCTTTTCTGTTCATCAACTATCTGGTGGGTGAAGATTTTTTTGCTAAAAAATACGAAGCATTCGGGTTAGACTATCAAGAAGCACCGGTTCCATACACCATCAAAACCATACGAAAACATGTGGATAGTGCCGCCATGGAACAAGACAAAGAGGAAACACTTATTCAATTAAACAACTGGAGGAAAAAATTTACCGAGAAGCCAAAAATGGTTTTTTTATGTGTGAGTGGCGGTGGCAAACGGGCAGCACTGTGGACGATGAACACACTTCAATATTGCGACAGTGCTACACACGGAAACCTGATGAAAAATGCGGTCTTAATCACCGGAGCCTCCGGTGGCCTGATCGGGGCCAGCTATTTTCGAGAGCTGAAGCTTAGAAGATTTATGGGCGAATCCATCGACCCGTATGCAGCTATTCATCGTAGAAATATTTCTACGGATAATTTGAACCCTCTTATTTTTAGCCTGCTCGCAAACGACCTTTTCGTTGGGTTCACTAAATTTCAATATGCCGGAATTAATTATGAACGAGATCGAGCCTATACTTTTGAAGACCAACTTAACCAAAGTACGCTCGGGCTGATGGACAAACCTATCACCGACTATGAGGTGTATGAAAAGCAGGGGATTATTCCGTTAGCCATACTTACACCCACGGTAATTAATGACGGGCGTAAACTTTATATCGCCTCGCGCCCCATTTCGTTTATGAATTATGAAGTGAGGCGAGATTACCCGCGTGCTAAAATAGGTGGCATTGATTTCCAGCGTTTTTTTCGCGATCACGGAGCACCTCAGTTGCGTTTTTTGTCTGCGTTGCGCATGAGTGCAACTTTCCCATACATCACCCCCAACACTTCGCTGCCCACCGAACCACGGATTGAGATTATGGACGCGGGTATTTCAGATAACTTTGGTTTATCCGATGCCGTTCGGTTTTTGTATGCCTTTAAAAATTGGGTAGATGAAAATACCTCAGGGGTAATTTTTGTCTCCATTCGCGACTCACCCAAACTTAAAGACATTAGCTCGGCCATTGGCTCAACTATAGTTGACGATTTAACTCAACCCATCAGCAGTGTTTATAATAACTTTGAAAATTTTCAGGACATCAACAGCGACTTACTCATTGGCGAAGCACACAGTTGGTTGAAAGCTCCAATCCATCGAATCGACATTCAATACCAAGCCGAAAACTACGTGCCCATTTTGCAAAAGATGGATAGCATTCGTCAAAACAACGCACGCGCTTCACTAAGTTGGAGGCTCACCACCCGAGAAAAAGAGGGAATCATCAGCAACATTCATTCGGGGCGCAACCAAAAACAGGTAAAAAAATTGATGGAGCTTTTGCCATGACCTGGGCTCAACGCATCTTAACGTTTCAAAAAAAATTGAATCTTGAGGTAGCATTACCCGCAGGTGTTGAGGTGATGAATCCGTATCGGCAACCAGAAACATTTGGTTTTTGTGAGAAGTTTTATACAAAATTTTACAATGATCGATATACGCGAATGTTGATTATTGGCATCAACCCCGGGCGTTTTGGCGGAGGGATAACGGGTATTCCGTTTACAGACCCCGTTAAACTTCAAGAACTTGGCATTCCTAATTCACTTGATAAAAAGCGTGAGCTTTCCGCAGAGTTTATCTATAAAGTAGTAGAGGCAAGCGGTGGTGCTTCAAAATTTTACAAGCAATTTTATATTTCTTCCGTCTCACCGCTGGGCTTTGTGTATAAAGGTAAGAACCTGAATTATTATGACCATCTCAACTTGCCCGAATTGTTGCATCCATTTATTGTTATGTGCATGAAAGAACAACTATCCTGGGGAATAAGTCGCGATCGATGCTTTTGCCTTGGAGAAGGAAAGAATTTTAAATTTGTGAAGGCACTAAATATACACTATAATTTTTTTAAGGAGGTTGTGCCGCTTCCGCACCCCCGGTTTATCATGCAATATCGCAGGAAAAGGATGGAAGAGTTTGTTTCAATGTACCTTGAAAAGCTTTTAGTTTAAACACATTCCGTTATTTTTGCGTCCTTCAAAATGAAGCAACGGTTTTCAAACGATATAAACATCCGAAACAAACAAGCATCGTTTAACTACGAGTTGCTTGAAAAATTTGTTGCCGGGATTTCTTTAATGGGAACTGAGATTAAATCCATTCGCGAAGGAAAGGTAAGCCTTCAGGACGGCTATTGTTATTTTAACAACGGAGAGTGTTTTGTAAAAGGAATTACGATAACCGCCTACGCGCAAGGCACGCACTACAACCACGAAGCAGCTCGTGAGAGAAAACTTTTACTAAAAAAAAATGAAATCAAAAAGCTCGAAACAAAAGTTGAAGAAAAAGGATTGGCATTGGTGCCCACACGACTTTTTATTAACGATCGGGGTTTTGCCAAGCTGGAGATAGCCCTTGGGCGCGGCAAAAAACTTCACGACAAGCGTGCCAGCATCAAAGAGAAAGACATCAAACGCGAATTAAGCAGAATAAAATTATCTTAGTCTATGGCGCACGATTTTGGCGTAACACGCTTGGCTACTGTTCCGGTTTACCAAAGTGCAGAAGCTACTCACCAAGTAACTCAGCTTTTATTTGGGGATATCTATGAGGTTTCTGAATACAGCAGCGATAAAAAATGGATTGCTGTTAAAATTTATTTTGATGGCACTGAAGGATGGATATCTAAAAATCATCATCATTCTATAACACCAGAATATTTCGTGCAATTAAGTCAGGGCGATTTTAAAATAACACTCGATCTGATTTCTACTTTATTGTATAAAAAGAATCCTCTTTCTATTTTGTTGGGCAGCATCGTGCCGATTTCAACATCTGAGCTTTTTAAAATGGAAGAGCAATTTGCATTTAATGGCGAAGCCAAATCGGTAAGCCAAAAGAGAGACGGTGATTTTGTGCGTAGCATTGCTTTAAAATATTTAAATGCACCCGAGGTGAAAGGAGGCAAGACCCCGTTCGGCATTTGTGCCAATGGGTTTGTGCAGATGGTATTTAAAATATCGGGTTGGTCGTTGCCTTGGAATCTTAAAGATCAGATCAAGGTTGGAAAAAAGATAGAAGGCTTAGCATCTGCCCTGCGCGGAGATTTAGTTTTTTTGAAAGCTAAGAATGATAAAATCGATCATGTAGGTATTCTTTTGGAAGGACATAAAATCGTTCATGCTTTTGGTTCGGTGCGGATAGATTCGATCGATGAAAAGGGAATTTTGGATGCAGAAACCAAAACGTATTCACACACTTTGACGGAAGTACACAGGATTATTAACCTTTAAACCACCCTCGCTTTTTGATAAAACCAAACTTTGGGTTTATCTTAACAGCGTGAATAGCCGTGTATTAGTGCTTAACCAGGATTTTAGCCCTCTGATGGTTTGTTCCGTGGAGCGTGCTTTTGTTATGGTGTACCTCAACAAAAGCGAGCTGGTACGCCCTGCCAACGGCTATAAACTGCATACCGTTACACATGCGTATCCCATGCCTTCGGTTATCCGGCTTAATCGCTATGTACACGCACCATACAAAGGGGTAACACTTACCAGGCAAAATGTTTTTAAAAGAGATAATCAGGAATGCCAGTATTGCGGCACAAGGAGGGACCTCACCCTCGATCATGTAATTCCAAGTTCAAAAGGAGGGCAGCACAGTTGGATAAACCTGGTTACCGCGTGCAAAAGGTGCAATGCCAAGAAAGGCGACTTCACACCGGAAGAAGCCAATATGCCGCTAAAGCGCAGACCCTTCAAACCGAGTTATGCGCTTTTTTTGCGCGATGTTACAGGCTCTAACCACAATGATTGGGATGAGTTTTTAGAAATGAAATCGGCCTGAATTATTTTTCTGTTCCCGCATCTGTTTCAAGGATTTCGATCTCCGTTCTCCGGTTGATTTCCCGCCCGCCCGATTCGTCATCGTTTGAAACAATGGGCCGTTCTTGACCAAAGCCCACGGCTTTTAATCGTTCGGCTTTTACCCCGCGGTTCACCAGAAAATCCATAACCGTTTCTGCGCGTTTGAGTGAAAGGACTTTGTTAGTGCCCGGGTCGCCAGAGTTGTCGGTATGGCCGTTAACCTGAAGTTTTATTCCTGGATTTTTTTCCATCAACTCAAGGATGCGTTCGAGTTCTCCAACCGATTCTTTTTTGAGATCGGACTTGCCAATATCGAAGAAAATATTTTTCATCACCGCTTTAGAACCAACCGTTACTTTCTGCATCAAGATGGCTGTTTCTATTTCTTGGTAATCGGAATACAGAGGAACTTCAAAATTCAGGGAGTTAAATAAATACCCTTCTACCGAAGTATTGATACCGTAATTACCCCCGTGCGGAATGGTGATGATAAATTCGCCCGTGCTGTCGTTGGTGTACACCCGCGATTTAACCGAGTTGGTGGTGTTCTCAATTAAAACAACTTGTGCTTTCAACGGTTTGGCGGTTTCAGCGTCAATGACTCTGCCGATCAGCTTCGAAGCAAAGCCCAGATCTTTTTTTAAGCTTACGATGGCATCTGAGAACTCATCGCTTTGTGCAGTTTGTTGAACCGGTTCCGGTTTCGGTTTTTCTATGGGTGTAGGCGGTGGTGCTTGAACTACAACTTCTTTTTTGGGAGGAGGATCCAGAAATGTAACGGAGCAAATATCTAATTTCCCTACACCATCTTTACGGGCTGAACTGAAATAGCCACGCTTTTTATCGGGAGCGAGGTAGAAATAATTATCAAGTTTGGGTGTATTTATGGGGAAACCCAGATTTACCGGCTTCGACCATTTTTTTTCGATGAGTACGCTCTTGTAGATGTCGTAATCGCCAAGCCCTTGGTGGCCGTCAGACCCGAAATAGAGCGTGCCATCTTGATGAACAAAGGGGGCATCTTCGTTGCCGGGCGTATTAACGGATGGCCCTAAATTAACAGCCTTTCCCCAATTGCCGTTGGCCAGTTTTTCGGTGTAATAAATGTCGAGCCCGCCTTCGCCCCCTGCGCGGTCGCTGGTAAAATAAAAACGATTTCCATCGGGCGAAAGACAACCGGATGTTTCCCACGAAAGTGTGTTGATCTCAGGGCCCATGGATTTGGGCTGCGACCACTCCGAGCCATCAAAAGTAGATTGGTAGATGTCGCCATTTCCCCGTTCGTAGTATAAGAAAATGGTTTTTCCATCGGGTGTTAAATACGTGGCGGCATCGTGAAAGGTGTCATTAATTTGCGAGCTGATTTTTTCGGGTGAAGTCCAGCTTTGACCGTCCCACTTGCAGATCAACACATCTTCAAATATTGTTTTGTTTTTTTTGCTCAGTTTGGTGGTGTCTCGGGCAGAAGTGAACACCAGTTTGCTGCCATCAGCCGGCAATGCGGGGCCGTAGTCCTGATAAAGAGAGTTAAGCGGCCACTCAAAAACTTTGATGTTGCAAAGCACCGGGTTCCTCATCAGCGAGTCGCCCAGTTTACATTCTCTTATTTTGTGCTCGGCCAACAAAGTTGATCGGCCGTTTTTGGCTTTGTACGAATCAAAAAAACTGATTGCCCGCTGAAATTGAAAATCCAACTGCAAGGCTATACCAAGAAAATAATCAATGTCTGCATCTACATTGGGCTCTTTACGATAGGTTTCTTCAAAATATTGGAGGGCTTTGCTGTCCTGCCCCAACGACAGAAAAACATGGCCAAGTCGGTATTTTATTTTGGCATCTCCGGGAGTTAATTCTTCAGCTTTTTCATAATTCTGTAAAGCCGAGTGGTAGTCGCCTTTAGAAAAAAAACGATCTCCTTTGTCGATCAAAGATTTTGCTGTTTGAGCACGTGATGAGAACACAGCGACTAAAAGGCAACAAATCAATAAAAACCTCATGAGGGGTGAAAAGTACCAACAAACCTAATTTGTTGCAACGGCTTGTGTAAAATCTTTTTAAGATCGTCTGTTTTTTTCAAGGTCTTCATCACCCAGTAAAATAACAAGGGGCTTGAAAGTAGTGGAATACGAAAGCAGTATTTTAAAAATGCCAATGGCAGGCACGGCCAGAATCATACCTGCAATGCCCCACAATTTCCCGCCAATTAACAAGGCCAATATGGCTGCCAAAGCATTGATGCTTATTTTTGAGCCTGTTATTTTTGGCGTAATGAAATTTGCTTCCAAAAACTGAACGAAAGAGTGCACCCCGATTACGCCCACGGCATACCAAATGCTGTCTTTGGTTACCAGAGCCAACAAGGTGGGCAGTGTTGCCCCGATGGTAATGCCAACGTAGGGGATCATGGTGAGGACCCCCGAAAGAAACCCAAAAAAGATGGCGTGCTCAATTCCTAAAACCAGCAACCCAATGCTGTTGAGTGCACCAGCAATAAACACAACCAAGCCTAGACCGGAAATGTACCCGCGCACCACATGTTGCACTTCGCTTATCCAATGCTGATCCGACCCCGAATTTACAGCCGATAAAAAATCTTTAAACCTGCTCCGGTAGAGCAGCAACAAAAAGATATAGATCGGTACCTGAATAAAGAAATAGGCGAGATAGGTTGTGGAGATTAATAAAGAAGGTGCATACGATGAAATATTTTTGATGGCATCTTTGAGTAGTTGCCCCTGTTCGACTGCGCTAATATTCAACTTTTCGTGAAGGGTTTGACTCACTGAGTTAATGAAAACAAAGAATTTCCCCTCCAGGCCGGGTAGGCTGGCAACAAGCCCTGTAATCTGTGTAACGATAAACCAGGTGCCCAGCGCCAACAACGCCAACGAGCAAAAGAGGATAACAGAAATGGAAAAGACCTGGCCTGTTTTTCTTTCGAGACGTTTTACCAGCGGCAGCATTACCGTAGAAAATAAGGCTGCAAAGATGATGGGCAGCACAATGTCTTTTAATAATATCAGCCCGGTAATGACGATGACCACAATCATTAACGTTTTGAAAATTCGGTCGAGGGCTTCGGTTCGTAGCTCCATGTGTTGAAAGATCAGGATTTTTCTATCGCATTCAAAATTATAGCACAAGCCTCTTTGATTTCGCTATCGGAAATAGTTAGCGGTGGAGCCAGCCGGAGACTGTGCGGGTTCGATAAAAACCAATAACCAATCACTCCGTTTTCTTTGCACGATTGTACAATTCGGTTTACGCGCTCGGAACTGTCAAAATCAAGGGCAAACATCAACCCAATTCTTCGCATTTCTTTAATTTTAGTGTGAGCAAGTATCGACTCGATTAGCTCACCTTTTCTTTCAACATGGGGCAATATATTTTCCTGTTCAATAACTTCAAGCGTAGCAAGTGCAGACGCACAACAAACCGGGTTGCCGCCAAAGGTGGTGATGTGGCCCAGCATGGGGTCGTGCGTCAGGGTTTGCATTTTTTCTTTGTTCGAAATAAAAGCGGCTATGGGTAACCCCCCGCCAAAAGCTTTGCCTAGGGTGAGGATATCGGGAACAATATCGTAATGTTCAAACGCAAATAAAGCTCCGGTTCGGCCCATGCCACATTGAATTTCGTCTAAAATCAGTTGAGCACCTGTTTCGTTACATTTTTTCCTCACGGCTTGCAAATATTTTTTGGAAGGGATGCGCACCCCGGCATCTCCCTGAATCGTTTCCATAATCACACAAGCGGTGCGCTCGGTAATTGAGCTTAGATTGGCTTCGTTGCCAAATTCAATAAAATTAACATCGGGCAAGAGGGGGCGAAACGCTTGCTTTTTAATCTCGTTGCCCGACACACTCATAGAGCCGTGGGTACTGCCGTGGTAGGATTTTTTGCACGAGATAATTTCGGTGCGACCCGTAACCCGCTTGGCCAACTTTAGGGCTGCTTCGTTTGCCTCGGTACCCGAATTAACAAAGTAGGAACAATTCAGCGGTGCAGGCAAAACCTTACTTAATTTTTGAGCGAGCAAATTGGATGGCGCCTGAATATATTCGCCATACACCATAACATGCAAGTGCTTGTCAAGTTGATTTTTAATAGCCTTCACCACATGCGGGTGCCGGTGGCCGATATTGCTCACGCCAATCCCAGAAATCATGTCGATATACTTTTTGCCTCCGGGTTCGAAAAGATAAACACCTTCCGCTCGTTCAATCGGTATAAGAAATGGAAACGGGGAGGTTTGGGCTAGGTTATTTAAAAAGATGTCTTTACTGTATTGCATGAGGCAAAGCTATTCCATCTTTGTTTATGTTTGAAACCTAACTGAACACAAGTAATACCAAAATAATGTGAATTTTTTAATCCGTGAAACTATACTAATTTAGTAAAGGATGAATCATTTAAAAATATTTTTGTTTTTTATATTATTTATACTTGCACAGCTCAGTATTGCTCAGCGACACCCTTCCGAGAATACGCTGTTGTCACAAAGTACGTTTACACAATGGACGAGTGAAACGGGTCTGGCTTCGAGTAACATAACATCTGCCATACGAGATCGCAACGGTTTTGTATGGATTACTTCCTATGGTGGGATCATGCGCTTTGATGGCAGCCAGGTTTATCTTTTTGATGAGACCAATCTTTCCTTTGCACCTTCGGGTGCGTTTTACACGGCATACGAAGACACAAAAGGTACGCTCTGGTTCACCTCACAAAATGATGGCATTATTACTTATCGTAATAACAAATTTGAACAGCTTGACCCGGGAAGAAAAATATTACCGAAATCCATCAGGTGTCTTCTCCTGGACGATAGCATTGTTTGGGTTGGGGCCAATAATTTCGGCCTTTATAAAATCAAGAATGGCAATATTGAGCGGATAGAGCATGAACGGCTAAGTAAAACAACTATCTTGGAGATGGCCATGGATTCAAAACGAAACCTTTGGATTGCAACAGCAGGGGAGGGGCTTTTTAAATATGATGGCCATACTTTTCAATCTATTCCGGGGGTATCTAACCCGGTAATCTATTCTGTTTGTGCAACCCCCGATGACCATATCCTCATAGGAACACTATCGGGTCTAGACATTATGCAAGGAGACAAGCTTACGCATTATAGTCATCTCAAAGGTTTTCAGGTTAGTAAAGTAATCTGCGATAAATCTGGCCGTGTGTGGATTGGCTCGGGCCTTGGGCTTGGCCAGTTTACTCTCAACTATGAAGAAGATTTTTCCTATATAGGTGAGCGCGAAGGTTTCCCGATGGCACGTATCAATTTTTTGAACCTTGACTATGAAGACAATCTGTGGGTAAGCACCGGACGAAACGGGTTAATACAGCTTCGAGAATCCAACATCGTTACTATTTCCAAGCAACAAGGACTCGAATCAAACAATGCAAATATTATTTACGAGAGTGCAGATCACACATTTTATATAGGGTGTGATGGAGGACAATTGGATTTTTACAAAGATGGAAATGTTAAACCGATGCCCATTTTAACACCTATTCATAATGTAGCGATAAGAGACATTTACATAGATGCCGAGCAAAATATGTGGATAGCTTCTTATAAAGGGTTGATCAAAAAAACAAAATATGGTGAAAAACTTTATGGAGCTGATGTTGGGATGGCATCTACTGATCTGAGAAGGATTCTCCCCGCAGACGATGGCAGTTTATGGTTGGCTTCAAGGTCAGGCGGATTGATGAAATTCAATCAGGGTAAGGTGACTGAAACATATAATAAACTGCACCTGCTCGAGTCTAATTATGTTTTGGCTGTTGAAAAGGATGGCGTAGGTAATTTATATGTTGGCACGCACAGCGGAGGAATGAGTGTGCTGCGAACTGATGGAACCGTTAATACTTTCCATATTGAAAAAGATGATGCAGGTGTATTGATTTTTAACATTAACATCGATAATGAAGATAAAGTATGGGTGGTAAGTACCATCGGGTTGCTATATTTTGACGGGCAAACCTTCAAAAAAATAAAACTCTCAAAAATGGTTAGCGAAGTAGATTTTTTTGATTGGATAGAAGATAAAATTGGAAACGTATGGATTACCAGCAATAAAGGAGTTTTCAAAATAAGAAAAGATGCTTTGCTTCAATTTTTGAACGGAAAAATAGCTGAGGTGCCCTACAAGCTTTTGGATGACCGGGATGGTATGAAATCTAAAGAATGCACAGCTGCTACACGTGGCTTACTATCGGCTAGCGGAAAAATATGGGTACCCACCGTTAATGGCGTTTCTGTTTTTTATCCCAAGCTTACCAACGAGAACAAAATAATACCACCGGTTTATATTACGTCTATCGTTGCCGAAGACAAAAAGATTGATGCTCCCTATGAGATTGAACCCGGTAAAATACGCTATAAATTTTCGTACACGGCTCCTACCTTTATAGCTCCGCAGAAAGTACAATTCAAATATAAACTGGATAAGGTAGATGAGAACTGGATTGCCGCGGGTTCAAAGCGCGAAGCCGAATACACCAACCTTGCCCCGGGCAATTACACCTTTCGTGTTACGGCTTGCAACAGCGATGGTTACTGGAACGAACAAGGTGCTTCTATTAATTTTGTGGTGAAGCCATTTTTTTACCAGACTAAAGTATTTTATGTTTTATTGATCATATTGGGAGGATCTATTTTCTACGCCATTTACAAATGGCGTGTATACACCATTGAAAAAAGTAACCTTCAATTAAAGAAGGTAAACGCTGAGCTCGATCAGTTCGTGTACAGTGCTTCGCACGATTTACGCGCACCCTTGGCTTCGGTGCTGGGCTTGGTTAATATCGCCCGCCTCGATAAAGAAGGAAATGTTACCGACTACCTCAATAAGATAGAAGCGAGCATTTCAAAGTTAGATGGCTTCATCCGCGACATCATCGATTTTTCAAGAAACGCCCGTGTAGAGCTGGAGGTTACTGCCATAGAGTTTGAGCCTTTAATTAACGAGTTGTATCAAAACCTAAAATACCTGGATGAGCACGGCACGATTAAGTGGATAGTAAATGCTAAAACCGATGGGGCGTTTTATTCCGATCAACACAGATTAAACGTGGTGCTCAGCAATTTGATATCGAATGCGTTTAGATACTACAATTCGCAAATTGATAATCCGTTTATTGAAATAGATGTAACCCAAAATTCAAGTATAGCAGAGATTCATGTTAAAGACAACGGCATTGGCATTGCCCCACAGCATATACAAAACATTTTTAAAATGTTTTACCGTGCCGATGTACGAAGCAAAGGCTCGGGAATAGGTTTGTACATTGTGAAGGAAACGTTAGATAAAATCAGGGGAGAGATAACGGTGCAGTCGGATTACGGAGTTGGAAGCACCTTTACGATTAAGCTCCATGCGCTCGAACCGCCCCAACATTAAAAAATCTATTACTTTACTAATTGTGCCGGCTGCGGCTTAAAGTAAGTAGCTTTTACACTGAAGGCGCGCGTTACAAGAATGCCGATAACGATTACAATTACAAGAAACAAAACCTGCCGCATTCTTCCCTTTAGACTTGTATTTTGAAGCATTTTCATAGTGCTCATGGCTTTCCTTGATTGACTGTGCAAAGGTGCAAATAGGGATGGTTTGAAATAGTTTAAAATGATGGGCAAACCCTACATCCGTAACTAATTTTTATTCAACTTGAAGCCAAAGTTGCTTTTGTCTTCAAATTATACAACCGAATAAAATTAGGGGTTATGCACTTTTATGAAATCCTCCACATCGCGTTGCATATCGGAAGAAGACTTATCATACGCCATGGTGGCTATGGACTTGAACAAATCGCCTACGAGCCCTTTTTCGAAGCCGAGTTTTTCGGCATAAGCAGCCGCAACTTCCAGTTCCAGATCTTCCACCACTTTATCGAGGTAGATTAAATACACCAAATGGTATAAGGCTTCAATGCGCGAAGGCTTGTCCGTTGGGATGGTGGGTGTGGTACGTTCTAAATCGGTGAGGTCGGAAATATTGATGCCCAGTTGAATACCCCATTTCACAATACAGGGCAAGTACTTGCCCTCCATGTTGCCGGTTGTTTTGTAAACCGCCAGCAGGTTAAAATAGCTTTTCTTGACCTTGTCTAAGTCAATGTTCGAATCCATATTGCAAGATAGTGATTTGCTGCAGAGTTTGTTAAAATGAAAAAGACACCTCGCAGTGCCTTTTTCATAGGGTTAGAATCCTTTATAGCTTGGCCAGTTCCTGTACCAAGTCAATCAGTTTGTTGGAGTAGCCCCACTCGTTATCATACCAGGAAACTACTTTTACAAAGTGGTCGTTAAGAGCAATGCCTGCTTTCGCATCAAAAATGGAAGTGCGCTTATCGCCCAGAAAGTCTTGCGACACCACATCATCTTCGGTATAGCCCAAAATATCTTTCAATTCGCCTTCCGATGCTTCCTTCATAGCGGCTTTGATCTGCTCGTAGGTGGCGGGCTTATCTAAGCGGGCGGTTAGGTCTACCACCGAAACATCTGCTACCGGCACACGAAACGACATGCCGGTGAGTTTGCCTTTTAATTCAGGGATAACCAGCGCCACAGCTTTGGCCGCACCGGTGGAAGAGGGTATAATGTTTTGATACGCACCACGGCCACCGCGCCAGTCTTTGGCCGAAGGAGAGTCAACGGTTTTTTGTGTGGCGGTAACCGCATGCACCGTGCTCATCAGCCCTTCAATAATTCCAAATTTGTCGTTCAATACTTTGGCAATAGGGGCAAGGCAGTTGGTGGTGCACGAAGCGTTGGATACAATAGTGTGTTGGGCCGTGAGTTTTTTGTGGTTTACGCCCATAACAAACGTGGGCGTATCGTCCTTGGCGGGAGCCGATAGTACCACTTTTTTGGCCCCGGCTGTAATGTGCTTTTGTGCATCGGCTTGGGTAAGGAATAAGCCGGTTGATTCGATTACAATTTCTGCACCTACTTCAGACCATTTTAGATTGGCCGGATCTTTTTCGGCAGTAACGCGAATGGTTTTTCCATTCACTACCAGGTGTTTGTCTTTCACGGCCACCGTACCCTCAAATTTTCCGTGCGTGGAGTCGTGCTTGAGCATGTAAGCCATGTATTCGGGGTCAACAAGGTCGTTGATGCCCACCACTTCAATATCTTTTCTGCCTATGGCAGCGCGAAAGGCGAGACGCCCGATGCGGCCAAATCCGTTAATGCCAATTTTTATCATGATTTTATGGTATGAGTTTATTTTTTTTAAGGCCACAAAAATATATTCCTTAAAGGCTAAAACCAATCGAAATGTTCCCTGTACGATTATTTTTGGGTGGAATTTGCAATTCCACTTGAGCAGGTTATCTTTGCGCCTCTTTTAATAGAATGGTCCGTTCGTCTAGGGGTTAGGACATCAGATTTTCATTCTGGTAACACGGGTTCGATTCCCGTACGGACTACAAAAACGCCTATTTTTTTTAATTTCCCGCTTTTCAAACCAGAAAGCGGGTATTTTTTGATTGGGTTGCTATCAAATGGCTATAAAAAAATATGAATAGAACATATTATGGCACATTTAGTTGCAAAATAATTCTTGCACCTTACAAAAGAGACAATGGAGATCGGATGGTGTATTTGCGGGCGATTATTAACCGCATTGAGAAGAGAATCGCGCTCGGGTTTTATTTGCGCGATGAATTTTTTGATAAAAAAACTGGCCGGGTGAAAACATCTCACCCAAACGCAGATAATTTCAATACAGAACTTTTATTGGCTGTTGCAAAAGCAAACAATATTGCATCGGTGTTTAGGCAAAATAAAAAAATGTTGACCTCTAAGTTGTTCAAAGAAGAGTTTACAAACCCATCTGATGAACTTGACCTTATTAAATTCATTGAACTTGAATTGAAATTACGAACTCCTGATTTGTCGTTCAGCACGATCAAGCAGCACAATACTGTAATTAATAAATTAAAGTTGTTCAGTAAAGTGATAAGGTTTAGAGATATAAACCCTGATCTTATGCATAATTTTAAAAATGGACTTATCAAACAAGAGTTACACAACTCCACGATCAATAAGTTGTTGAAGATTGTAAAGCAATATTGTGCTGACGCGAGGAAGAAAGGTCATGAATTTGAAGATCCATTTCTTACAATAAAAATAAAAACTTTTAAGAGCAACCGCATTGCACTAACTGAGAAAGAGCTTAAGCGTATTGAAGAGTATTATAAAAAAGGAGATATTCCTCACAACCACAAAAAACTATTGCGTTACTTTCTATTTAGTTGCTTTACCGGATCTGCCCGTGGTCGGTGTTATCACCGCACCGCCACAAAATGTTTAAATTTGAAACATGGATAACGGTATCGAATTTTTCACTGCAACATGTTTGAACTGGCGGCCGCTGCTTCAGTTCGATGGACGGAAAGACATAGTGATGAACAGTTTGAGATTTTTGGTTAAGGACAACCGGATCTGGCTTTATGGTTTTGTCATCATGCCCAACCACCTCCACCTGATGTGGAGCAAGCAGAATGAATGGGTTAGCAAAAGCGTATCGCAGATGTTTTTGAAATACACGGCACAGCAGATAAAATTCGGTATGCAGAATCAGTACCGGGAAGAGTTGGAGGGCTACCGGAGCACTCAATCGGACAGGCAATACCATTTTTGGGAAAGAAGGTCTTACCCCGCCACGATGCACAACAGGAAGGTGGCCTCGCAGAAGATTGATTATATGCACTATAATCCTGTGAAGGCTGGATTGTGCGCGTTGCCGGAGCAGTACCATTATTCATCAGCACGCTATTACGAATTAAACCAAGATGATTGGGGGTTTATTACGCATTATGCCGAACATTTATGAAGGGGAATTTATTTAATGTGAATGTGTGGTTCGGTGATAACACCGACCACGGGCAAGGTACTAAACCTCTTCCATCGGGAAACATTTTTAACTCGATTAAGACAGATTAAATATGAATGCTTCAATTGTTTTAGTTGTCATTTATTTGGTTTTTTTATTTGGCTCGTTTTATTTGTATCGCTGGGCAGTTGCAGTGAAAGGGGAGTATTATCTACCTGTATATATTAGGGTACTTTGTTTTGATGAATTTTTATCTTGACTTCGTCAATTACATTCATTACACCCTTCGAGATGATGGAATCTATATAGAATTTGGACATGCAAGTATATTGCTCCTATTTTTATCCTTTGTCTGTTATTTAACGGGAGTTGTATTTGTTATTTTATTGTTGGTAAAGAGAAACAAAGGAGTTCGGAGCGAGCAGTGACATTGAGGAAATTACTTCACATTAGGGCTAACCTTCAACTCCTATCAACGGGAAATCAGTGTGCCGCAGAACTATCTCTACAACGGCAAGGAGAATATAAGTGACTGCCGTGTGATTTTTATGGAAGGAAGGGTTGATTGAGCTGAGTTATGTTGTTTGAAAGAAAAGAGAAGCACAAGCGAGACGCTTGCGCTAGAAAGAGAACATTTATGAAGGGGAATTTATTTAATGTGAATGTGTGATGCGGTGATAACACCGACCACGGGCAAAGCCGCGTGATTTTTATGGCCGGAAGGGTTTTGATTGAGCTGAGTTATTTTGTTTGAAAGAGCGAGCACAAGCGAGACGCTTGCGCCAGAAAGAGGTTAGACGTGCATTTAGAGAAATTGTTGATGAAAGTTTTCCAAATAATTGTTCTCACTCTATTAATTGGCTGCAAACAGAAAGCTCATACCCAAGCTACTTTGAAAAGCAATCTAATTGATTTAGATAGTTACCAAGCTGAGAAAGTAGATTTGAACGACATCTATAAAGGTCATCCGTTTCTCCATAAAATAGGTGCTCAAGATGAATTTTCAATTGGAGATAAACTTGAAAGTCTAAAAGTCGCAAAATATACCGTCAAAAATGGGGAATCAGATTTATTCTTAAGCAAACTTGAAATCCGTAACGGAGATAAGGTGGTTTTCACAATGGATAGTGTCCTTAATATGGGCATGTACTTCTTTGAAAAGAATAAGAATATGCTTGCAATTCCAATCATATTGAGCCAAAGTGAGGATCTAAGCATTGAGACTGAATTATATGTTTTGGATTTAGATGACAATCACATTATAAAGCTTGATGAGATTCTTACCAATTGTTCCTTTGCGTTCATCTGCCCCAATGGAAGTGTAGTTATATATAACTCTGCGGATAAGATATTGTCCTATAATTTAAACACGAACGAAAAGCGGATTTTAGCTGACTTTGATAATCCGGACATAAGAATTATTAAACTAGGAATTGTTAATGATTTGACAGAAATTTTTTATTCTGATGACTTTTTGAATGATTTTATTGAACACAAACAAATTAAACTAGTTAAGTTTAGGCTTACTGAAGCTACATGTAAATAGAGGGAACATGTTCCAATGTGACACTGCCTAATTAAGTGTGTAAGTGTCGCGTCTAAGTAACTGCGCTGGCACAAGCGTCTGCTTGTGCCAATAAAGAATCTGTACGTATAAAATATTTGATGGCCTCTTTGTGTTTTTTGAAAAGCCTTGACCGAGCCCGTCAGTCAACATAGCTTTGCTTACCCGCCACTTAAAATAAACGCCCCCCAATAAAACGGTTCGGGATATTTTTCTTTCACGGCTTGCTGCGCAGCACGGTATGCCTCGGTTAAGCTTTTGTTTTTAATCCAGGCTCTGTAAAAGGCCGTCATAAAAAGATGTGTGGCTTCGTCATCTACTTTCCAAAGGCTCATTAAGATGTTTCGCGTGCCGGCCATAAAAAAAGCACGCTGTAAACCATAGACGCCTTCACCATTTTTTACTTCGCCCAGCCCTGTCTCGCACGCGGACAAAGCCACGAGCACCGTTTGGTGCAATGGCAAGGTAGATGCTTCGTAGGCGGTGAGTATTCCATCTTCATTTTGGTTGTTGGTAGACTGAATTTTTTGTTGACAACCCGCAAACAACAACCCCGATCGCGTTAATGGATTGGTTGCTTTACCTTGACGCGGTTTTGTTAAAAAATATCCATGCGTTGCGATGTGCAGCGCCTGTGCCGATTTAATTTTTTTTATTGCTTCTTCTGTAGCATCGGCCCCTTGGTAAGCTGCATACGGTATCCGGCCTTCAGTCATCAATGAAGTTAGGTCGGTTAGCTCAAGGGCAGTGCCGGGCAGATCGCTTACATTTTCCAGATCGAGCGAGCGGGTGAGGTCTGCTTTTTTCTCGGCAGACGGAGCACCGTAGTTGGGATGTGCAAAAACTACGAAGTTATTGAGGTCAGGCGTTGGCGATTTTTTTTTGAGAAGCCGTGTTGTGGAAGGCACATAGTGAATGTTTTTTTCTTCACCGAGAAATTTATTTGTGTTAGGATTATAGAGCGTGCCAAAATTTATTTGATGGAAAATGCCGTCTGCTGAACAATAGACTGTACTGCTTCCCTGCAAACTTTTTTGAAGAGGTTCCCAATAGTGCGAATAGGAAACCAAATCTTGCTGAAGTGATTTTATTGAGTTTCGATAAAACTTAAACGATCTTCCTTCCAAATCGCGGGCAGACCCCAAGCGAACGATCTCGGGTTTTGTTAACGATGGTTTAATCACGAGTGCGTAGTAAGAGGTGTCAATCCCTTCGGGTTTATCGGAAATCGTAAAAACTATTTCTACAGCCGCCTCGTTGGCAGTCAGGCTTTTTTGCACTTCTTTCCACGAAACGGATGAAAACGTTAAGCTTAAACCGGCATCCGCAACTTTAGCTGAAATTTGTTTTTCTAATCCGTTGAGGTAATCTTTTTTTTTCTCCATCAGATTTTTGTCGTACGAATCTTCCTGCAGCATTTTTCCATATTCATTTTTTAGTTGCTGCCACTGAACGAAAAGATTTTTTAGTTGAGAATCGGTTGAGCTATAAATCGCTTCGCGTGTTGCGTGGAGCGAATGAAGCACAATACCTTTTTGATCTAGCACCAGGTTGCACCAACTTTCGGCAAGCCCCGGCACGTAGCCTGAATGTTGTGCCGCAAAACCCATGAAACTGCGAATCACATCATGGGTGGTTTCGTAAAACTGCTCTTTCTCAACTTCGCTTAAGTATGGAAAAACACGTTGTATATATTTTTGGTGAAGCACAATTGCCTTTTTATAGTTGGCAAAACTAGTAGCGTAATCTTCTCGCAACTCAGATTTTTTCGCAATCAGGAAGAGCACATTAATTAGAAACGGATGGTTTTCGCCCCAGTGGGCTTTCACTTGGTTATACACGTAAGTATAGTCTCGGTCGGCCTGACGAGGCTCTTGGTTCAATTCATGGATCGTTGCACGAACGAGGTACGTGTCTATAAAGTCTGGCGAGAAAGCTCTTTCACGCAACGATTCAAAAATAGAAATGGCTTCGTCTGTGTATTGGCCGGCCGATGTCAACTTTGCCGCCTCCGGCTTGGCCAGGTTTTGCATTAGATAAATGGTGCCAAGCCTGGATTTTAGTAACGACAGATTTCTTTTTTCTAGATCGCTCAACGAATTAAAATCATGAGTTGAGTAAATACCTACAGCTTCCTTAATGTAACTAAGGCAAGTTTCCCAATCTTTGCGTGCAAACGAAACATCGGTAAGCAACAAAAGCGTGCGGGCATATTCCAACGATTTTGATCCAAACAAATTAGCTGCGATCTCTTTTCGCTGCTGTGCAGTTGCTTGCAGCTTTTCGTAGTTGCCCAGGGATGTATAGATCAAAGAAAGCTTTGAAAGGAATTCCAGATAAGCCGGATCGGTATGAACTTTGGTTTCATAAATTTTTTTAGCCTTGTTAATGTATTCATCGGCCTTGGGTATGTCTCCTTTTGCAACGAACAGCTCGGCAAGAGAGGCCAGTATTTGTGCATACTCTTCCGATTCAGCACCACGTGTAGAGCCGATAACCGACAGTACTTGATTCCATTCGGTTTCTGCTATGGCATACTTTGCTTCACCCACATGAATACGTGCCAGCAAACCGAGTGCTGTATAATAATATTCGGATGTCTCGCCATATTGTTTTTTTAATTTTGGAAGTTCGGACGCGAGCAATTGTTCGCCACTTGTAAGTTCGCCCATATCGAAATATAAAGTGGCCAGATTGAAGATATTGGACAAACGCAAGTACTCGTGTTCAATCGGGTCTGCATCAAATATAATTTTGGCATCGCTAAGATAGGTGAGTGCGCTGCTGTAGTCGTGAAGGTAATAGCAAGCCGTGCCTATATCTTGCAACACCGATGGCAAGTCGGGGTGGTTTCCGTTGAAATAGCTTGAGTTGTAATTCAAAAACTCTTTAAGTTTTGCTTTAGAGGCCGACCAATCTTTTATTCGCCTGTAGTGCGAACCGAGACTGCTTAGTGTGTTGAGCAGTAAGGTGTCGGGCTGTGAGTGGATTATTTTCCGTACGGCAACAACTTCTTCTTTGAAGTAAATGGTCTGCTCGTACTTATTTTGGAGACCACATACAATTCCGAGCCAATCGGCTACGGTGGCGTATTCTTCGCTTTCGCGAGAATAGAATGCCTCTGCGTTTTCGAGCGATATCAAAAATTCTTTTTCGGATTCTTTATAGTTCTTTTCGTCACTCAATTTTTCGCCTTTCCGGTAATGATCGGTAACCCAATTCAGCTCAGCCGGTTCGCCCGATCGCAACAATATTTTTTGATTTAAGGATTTCCCTTTATCGTACAATTCCACCACCCGTTTTTCACCGCTGGGATAGTACCAGGTCTGCTCGCCATCCATAATTTCTTCGGGTCGGTCTTCGATCAGTCTGCCTTCGTATTGCTTGGTTCCATCTCTGTAATAATCGGTTACCAACCCCAACGGTTTATTGTCTTTGTAGGTAACGGCTCGGTAGTAAATTATTTTTGTTGAATCTTTCGTGGGTTGCCAAAGAGCATCCATTGAAATGATCCACTGACCTTGCCGATGTTGATGTTGATCCACCCGATTGGCAGCGAATGGAATTTTCTGCGAACAGCACGGAACAGAATTGTATCCCAGTAAAAGAATAATGCAAAAATAAAAACAGGAGCTTGCGCTCCTGTTTCGATTAAAGCCATATTTCATACTAATCAAATGTTACTTGGCTTATCCAAAGGTTTTCGTGGTCTTCATCGCGGCCCACAAACGTAGCCGTTGAAGTTTTGTCGTTGAAGAATATTCCGCTGTTATAGACAAAATATTTCTGTTGTCCTGGTGTTTTAAATTCGCTCAGTGAAGCTGCGGTGAGGTCGATTTTGGTAATGCGGGGAAAATACCGTGGACGGAATGTTTTGCGGCCATTGTAGGCGTCTGCAAAACTGTTGTAGCCGCTGTAGCCCTTCACTTCCATGATTTCCCAGTACGTTGTTTTGCCATCGGCACTGGTGTAAAATTTCTGTGGCATATCAAAAATCTCGCTTTTTTTATCCTCATAGATTTTATCGATAGCATATTCGGCTTTTAAATTCCCGTTCGTATCAAAATGAAAGCAAACCACATCACCATAAGCGGTTCTGAAATCTGGGTTTTTTAAATCGCCAATATTTACGCGAGACGTAATCTGGCCGGCAATCAGATATTCATGGGCGGGCGTAACTTCAAAATTGCTTACGTAGAATTTCTTTCCGTTATACACCTTGCCGCTTTTTTCGCCCGGTGCTATTTTCTTTTTGCTTTTAAATTCGCTAACAGACGCTGAGGTAGCAAATACCATTTTGTTGCCACTGAATTTGAGCAGGTGGAAATTATCCATCTCGTTGTTGGCAGCTTTGTCGTATTTATCTTTTTGATAGTTAACGTTGCTGCTGTAGGCCGGGCTTTCGATGGTGGCGTATTCTTCGAAAACGTCTTCATAGGCTTTCGTGCCTTTTTTAGACAAACCCAACAAATACACTTCACCGTTTTTCACATCTATGCTGTTGACCAACATACTGGTGGCCGGGCTATTGAACTCTACTTTACTTTTAAGGTTACCCTTAATGCCGTAATGCAAGTAAACGTACTTGCTTAAATCGGGCGACTGCCTGTTGGGTGCAAGAACAACTATAAAATCATTTTTTTCTACTGCACCCTGCGCGTCATCGGAAATGCTTTGACAAAACGTCATGGCATACGAACCCGTAGCATCGATGTTTTTCTCTATTATGTTACCATCGTGGCTAATGGTGAGTAGAACGTATTGCTTCGGGTTTTTTTTGTCTTTTGTTTCATAATACGCCAACACCACGATATCGTTACTGTCTTCGTTATCAAGTTCGGCTACACCATAATAAGAATGACCGTTTTCGTCTTTCAACTTGATCACATCATTGCTGATCACTTCATCTCTAACATAGGCTTGCCGTTTGTAATCCCATTTCTGCGAAACATTCATCAGTCTTACTTTTAATTTCATGCTCAGCACATCAAACGAAGTTTTACCACCTACAAAGGCACTTAAGTACTTCATTTCGCGATTGGGCTTGGACTCCTCTTTAGGCTGATTGGCAGACTTTGTTTCAATAAATTTTAAGTCTTTATCGAACGAATAGTTTTCGTAAAATAATTCGTTTTTCTTTTTGTCGCCCCCGATTTTATACAGCACATTGATGTTTCCATCGGCAAAAGTAACATCGTCCAAAAATCCTTTGTGGGCTTGCTTGGTTAGAGGTTGAGCAGTTTCTTTTATTGTTTGTGCCGACAACGTGCAGGCTACGCTTATACAACTACACAATAAGAGTTTGAACTTAACAGTTTTCATGGTGTTTGTTTTTGAGCCAAAGTAGGTGTGAATGTTTCAAGCATACAATCACATTTTAGTGTGATTTTTTTAAATCACCAGGTGTTTAGTTTTACTGAAAATCCCATTGCTATGAATAACGGAATGCTAACACTTTTTATTTTTTGTGTTTCATTTTATACAACGGCCCAAAATATTGTTTTGAAAAACCCGGCAGCGCAGGCTATTGAACAGGCAAAGGAACTTATGCTGCAAGAAAAATACGAAGAGGCCGTAGCCCAACTAAATGCTTCAATAGCTCAAGACCAAAATAACGAGATGGCCTACTATTATTTGGGAAGCGCCTATCAGGCACTTGATAAACATTCTGAAGCGGCACTCAATTTTACAAAAGCCAAAATGTTGATGGAGGCAACCATTAAATCGAGGCCGTTTAGCTCAGCAGAAACAAAAGAATTTCATATTCTTCAATACCGTTTAGCATATGCTGCCGAGCAAGCCCTGCTTTTGAAGTCTCCCAATACCATGAAAGAACCCATGCGGTTGAGTAATTTGATTAACAGCGACTTTGGCGATTACTTCCCGATGCTCGACCCAACTGGTACTAAACTTTATTTTACTTCTACACGCCCGGAACCTACGGGTGCACGATCGTTCCTAAAAAATAAAACAACTAAAAAAGAAAACCCTGCGCCATCTATAAAGGAGGGTGATGAAGATATTTATTATGTAGAGAAAGTAAATGGCGTTTGGGGTAACCCTGTGAAAATGCCCGAACCTTTAAATACCGATAATAACGATGGGGCGGCTTGCTTTTCGGCAGATGGCCGGTTGATGGTTTTTGGTGCGTGTGGCCGCAGCGATGCGTTGGATAAGAGTTGCGATTTGTATATGGCAACGTACGAGGACTGGCATTGGTCGCTGCCAAAAAATATGGGCAACATAGTGAATAGCAATGAATGGGATGCCCAAACCACACTTTCGTACGATGGATCTAAAATTATTTTTGCTTCGGGCAGGTGTGGCGGCTATGGCGAAACCGATCTGTACCTCGTTGAAAAAAATATTTTTGGCGAGTGGGGCATACCGGTTAACCTGGGCGGAATGGTGAACACTCCGTTTAATGAGTACGCACCCTTCTTCAGCCAAGATGGAAAAACATTGTACTTCTCTTCCGATGGACACCCCGGCTTTGGTGGCCTTGATATTTTTAAGTCGGTGCTCGAAAACGGTAAATGGTCAACTCCGCTTAACCTCGGCAAACCGTTAAATACTTCAGCAG
This sequence comes from Bacteroidota bacterium, assembly GCA_018267285.1. Classification (GTDB taxonomy): domain Bacteria; phylum Bacteroidota; class Bacteroidia; order Cytophagales; family Cyclobacteriaceae; genus ELB16-189. The sequence continues at coordinate 181,508 of JAFDYU010000019.1, forward strand.
ACGACAAGTATTTTACGATTGGAGGCTCGGGTGAAACCGGATATTTTGCTTCTGACCGCGATGGCAAAGGGCTTGATATTTATGAAATTGAGATACCCGAAGAAATGCGTCCGCAACCCACCATTGTTGTTATCGGCACCGTAACGGATGCAAAGACCAATGCCACCATAAGCGCCTATATTATGATAGAGGATATGAACAGCAACGAAATGATAGCGGTAAATAAAAGCAGTGCAGACGGAAAATATATTATCGTTCTGCCGGCCGGTAAAACGTATAGTGTGTCGGCCAACAAAGAAGGCTTCTTTTTTTATTCGCAACTTTTTGATGTTCCACTCAAAACAGAGTATAAAGAAATTAAAAAAGACTTGCAGCTAAAGCCTATCGAAAAGGGCACTAAGGTTGTTTTTAATAATATTTTTTTCGAAAGCGGGAAAGCAGTTCTTACTCCGCAAAGTAATCTTGAATTGGAAAAAATTTTTGATCTGCTCAAGGCCAACCCCACCATGGTGGTGGAGGTGGGCGGCCATACCGACAACGTGGGCGATGAAGATTTTAATAGGAAGCTTTCGCACGATCGGGCAAAAGCGGTAAGGGAATATCTTGTTAACCGAGGTGTAAACCCGGACCACATTCAGGCCAAGGGGTATGGTGAATTGAACCCGGTAGCCACTAACGATACCGAAGACGGGAGAAAAGCAAACCGCAGAACCGAGTTTGTTATCCTCGATTTTTGAATCTCACATAAACCCTGTTTTTTTCAAAGCCTCCACACGGCTGTTCACATGCAGCTTTTCATAAATGTTGCGCGTGTGGGTGCGCACCGTGTCAAGGCTCAAAAATAATTTGTCTGCAATTTCTTTATAACGAAATCCCTTGCTCAGCAAATCTAGAATCTCTTGCTCCCTGCGGCTGAGTTCCTGAAAATATTTATTTGTTTTGTTCCGGCTGGCAAAAGCTTCTATTACCTTACGGGCAATCTGGCTGCTGATGGGCGAGCCCCCCTGATTTACTTCTTCAATGGCTTCTACAATTTTATGAGGAGGCGTGCTTTTCAAAAGGTAACTGGTGGCCCCCGCTTTCAGGGCATCGAAAATTACATCGGGGTTATCGTAAACGGTGAGCACCATCATTTGCATTTTAGGATGCACTATTTTTAAACGCTGGATGCAGTCGATGCCATTCATGCCCGGCAAGTTAATGTCGAACAACCCAATTTGTACCGGGTTTGCAGTAAGTTCTTCGAGCGCTGTTTCCGCATCTTTGAAGGAGCGCAGATCGTTTACTTCAATACTCCGGTGAATTTCTTCGGCAAGGTATTGCCGTACTTTGTCATCATCTTCTACGATGGCTATGGAATCAATTTTCATCTACTTGCAATATGGCCGTAACGACTTGTAATAACAATGTGATTTTAGTGGTAGCTGTTTTCGTCTTTCATCGGAATTAAGATCGTTACCGTAGTGCCTCTTTCATTGGAAGTGATTTTAAGACCGGCATTTATTTCAGTTGCGCGAGCTTTTATGTTCCTTATTCCGTTGCCCGAGTGTCCGTTGTTTGGGTTAAACCCTTTACCGTTATCACGCACACACACTTCAAGAAAGTTATTTTTTATTTCTCCATTTACGTTGATCTCCGTTGCACAAGAATGCTTTAAGGCATTGTTCACCGATTCCTTCACTAATAGAATGATGTTTCGTTTCAATGGGCTATCCATCAAAAAATGACCTTGTGTTGGCAAGTTGATTTGATAATCGGTTTCTGAAGGCTCGAGCAAGTTGTGTAATTGATCGCGCAAATAGCTCATCAGTTGCTCAAACGTTTTGTTATCCGGGTTTAAGCTCCAGATTATTTCGCTCATAGACTGAACCACTTGGCGGCTGGTTTGTGCAATCTGATCCAAAGAATTTTCCTTGTTGATTTTATGTTTGGTGGCCTCGCTGATCAGCGCTATGCGTGTAAGGTTAGCGCCAATATCATCGTGCATTTCCATACTGATGCGCCTTCGTTCGCGTTCGAGTGCATTTTGTTTTTCGAGCTCAACTATCCGAAGTTTATAGCGTTGTCTGGCAGTGAACCAAACTACAACTGAAATAAATATCACTAAGAGCATAAAGGCCAAACTATAAAACCACCACCGTTGCCAAAAGGGTGGGTGGATAACAATAAAGAAAAATTGTTGACTGCTCCACATACTGGTGGGCGTACGCGCACAGTAGGTCAGTGTATATTGGCCGGGTGGCAAATTAGGGTAACGGATTTCTGTACGATTACTGACCATCGGCTTTTCGTCAATGCCATCCAGTTGATATTTTATTTTGTTTCCTTCCGGTAGGCCGTAATCGAAAATTGAAAACTGAATTGTGAAGTCGTTTTTATGATAGGGCAACTCAATATTTCGAGTACTTAAAATGGAATCGCTTATTGCTTTCTGATTGACAGTTAACCCGGTTATAGCTACGGAAGGAGGAGTGCCGAAGTTGACAATATCAGCAGGGCAGAACCAATTTACCCCTTTTATGCCACCAAAATACATAGTGCCCGATGCCCCGTAATGATAGGCTCCGGTATTAAACTCATTGCTTTGCAATCCGTCTTTGCTAGTATAGTTTGTAAAGGTTTGTTGCGTCTTGTCAAAGAAACTAAGACCTCCGTTGGTACTGCACCAGATTCTTTTTTTATCATCTTCTAAGATGCCATACACATAACTGCTGCCCATGCCATCACGTTCAGAGTAAAGACTATATTTTTTTGAATTCTGGTTAAAACGCAGAAGCCCCCGGTCTGTTGCAAGCCAAAAAACATCGGATGAATCTTTGTCGATATGAATAGCTTTTACATCAAGATTTTCAAAAAAATCGCTTTCGCTTTCATAATTTTTATTTTCTTTCTTGAAAAGATGAAGGCCTGTGTTTTTCGAACTTACATAAATATGCTCATCTTTAGTTTCTACGGCATCGGTTACAAATAAGCTTGAAATGGTTAAATCTTTAATGAGTTGATCCCCTTGCTGCTTAACAATGGCTAAACCATTTGGTGTGCAGGCCGCTACACGCCCATCTTTCAATTTTAAAAGCTTATTAATTGAATAGCCGGATGAAGATGTGAACTTCCCGGAAGCAATTATTTTTTTTTGAGAATTTATTTTTGTGATAAACACCTCGTGTCCGATCCAATAATTTTTTTCATCATCTGCAATGATGGCAGAGATCCCAGTTATGCCAAGTTGATTGATTTTAGAATCGAGCGTAATTGCACCGGTAGATTTATCGAGAATGTAGATGGGATTATTCAATGAACCAATCCAAAAAGTATTTTTGTTTATTTCAAAAATGGATTTCACAAACAAATCTTTTTGAAGGGATAACTGTTGGCTCGTAACCGAAGTATTAAAAATCGGTGGTTTCGTTTTCAGCTTTGTAATACCACCGCCCTCTGTTCCTATCCATAAATTTTCGTTGCGGTCTAATAAGAGACAAGTAAGTTGGTCCGTGGGTAAAGAATAAATGGTATTAGACTGTTTCTTGTACTGCTTTGTTTTTTTTATAGCCGGATCGTAAACCCACAATCCATCTTGAGTGGTTGCAATCCAGAATCTATGCCGGCTGTCTTCTGCAGTCATTGTTATCGACAAAGTGCTTTTCGTTAAGCCTATTGGTAATTGCTCTGTTTTTTTAGAAGCAGAATCGTAATAGTGTACTGTATTATAGCCAATAAGGTAATGTCCGGCTTTGGTAAAATGGATGGACGATAAGTCTGCCTTGTCGAAGTAATGTTCGAAAGTATACGTATCAATGTTGAATTTGTAAATTCCATCACGGGGTTTAACAACAAACCAAAAGTTACGTTCGTTTTGAACGGTAATGTTTCCGTGGTAATTAAAAGAAGACTGGTAGTTGTTATCGAATGGTGCAACCACAAATTGGCCCGATGGAATTTCATAAAAGGCAAAACCAACCCTTGGGTTGAAGAGCCATACACGCTGGTTCGAGTCAATCGTTACAACCTTAAAATTGGTACGGGTTAGCTCTAGCTTGGAAGGAGTATGTTTTTTTAGAATCCGGTCTTCGCTGCGATCGTACGTGTACAAACCATTTTCGGTATAATACCAAAGGTTTTCTTTTTTGTCTTCGGCAATACGGCCGCGGATAAAGTTGGCGTTGTAAGGTTCGGCTACATCAAGCGGTGCCTTGTATAATTTTAATTCGGTACCATCGTAACGATTCAAGCCATCGGCAGTGCCAATCCACAAGAAGCCTCTCTTGTCTTGGTAGAGCGAATAGACGCTGCTTTGCGAAAGGCCCTCGTCAACACTTATTGTTTCAAAATGATACGGAACTGATTGAGCACTGCACAAAGAAAAAATCAAGCCGTATCCAATGAAAAGAAAGGTGCGTTGAACGGTGTGCTTCACGTGATAAAGTTACAAATCTATAGTATCTACAGTCGGTTAATCAAAACTTTATCCTTAACTTTTGTAAGTTGTTTGTCAGTGGATGCCCTCAACACCATAATGATTTATCTGTATGGCACGATATTACACGTTCGGAGTTTGTTTTTTTTGGCTTGTATTTTAATTTCAGCTAGCCTATCTGCACAGGATGGTCAAGGAAATAAAAAGGTACTGGAAATCATCAGCCAATCACAACAATACTTAAACAACCATCAATACGGAGAAGCCATAACCTCAGCCCAGGTTGCATTAGATCAATCAACTCGTTTAAATTATAAAGAAGGAATGGTCAATAGTTTGCTGCTCCTGGCGCAGGCACAAAAGCACCGGCTGAATTATACATCGAGTCTAAATTATTTTTTGCAGGCATTGCCCGAAGTAAAAAAACAAAACAACAACGCGCTGCTCGTTCGCACCAATACGCTGATTGGTGAACTTTTTCAAGAGTGGGGGGTACCCGAAAAAGCTCTTTTGTATTATCAAAGTGCATTGCAGATTCATGATGGAAAAGACAATCGACAAACATTGGTTTTGATAGAACGAACAGCCGAAGTACACAACAGCCTTCATCAAAAAGATATGTCACTCAAAATGTATTTTCAGCTACTTGATCTGACAAAAAAGAACAATGATCCTGCCCTGAGCATCAGCGCACTTCAAAAGATAGTTTCAATCTATTATGGAGCTGGTGATATTGACAATTCATTAAAGTACAATCTTCAAATACTCGAACTCTACCAACAACAAAACGATAAGGTGGGTACGGCCTCTACCTTAAACTCGGTGGGCAATTATTATAAAGATTTAAAAAACCCCGGCAAGGCAATAGAGTATTATCAGGCTGCGCTTGAAATCAACCGTCAGCTAAGTGCAAGCAATGAACGAGACAACCGATTGGTTACTAACCTGATTAATATTGGAACCATTTACCAGGAGCGAGGCGACACGCGCAATTCAATCAAAACATTTAAAGAAGCATTGGCCGTTAAAATTGAAAACGGAACACCGGTAGAGCAGGCGGTTATGTACAATTATCTTGCTTCGCTGTATCTCTCGCAAAGCGATTTTGCAGAAGCCGAACAGTACACACGCGAAGCCATTTCGTTACTGACGGGTACGGAAAACAGACGCATGTTGGCAACCAACCACAAAAGACTTTCAAGCATTTATGCACAACAAGGCAATTACGAAAAAGCATTGATGAGCTATAAATCGTATTCGTTGTTAAACGATAGCCTGCTGTATCAGGAACAACTCGTATTGGAAAAAGAAAAATTAAAACAATACCTGATTGAAACTACCGAGAAAGAAGCAAAACTGAGTTTGATCGACCAGGAAGTACAATCCCTGAAATTGCGAAACGAAAAAGAAACAGCCGAGCGAGAAAGACAGGAGATGATGTTACTGCTCAAAGAAAAAGAATTGCAGAATGTGTCGTTGCAGAAAGACCAATCGGAACAAGCACGGGCCGTACAGCAGCTTCAGTTGCAACAAGGTAAAATTGAAAAAGAAAAACAAGAACAAGAAATAGTGCTGTTGGAACAAAAACGCGTTCTTCAAAATGCCGAAATAGAAAGGAAGGAATCTCAAGAAAAAGAAAGGCTCAAAGAGCTCGCCTACAAAAATACCCGGCTGGAGCTGCAACAATATCAATTGGAGCGAGCGGATATTCGGCAACAGAATTTAATTTATGTTTCCGTTTTATTTTTAATGCTGATTCTTTTTGGAGCCATAGCCTATTTTGTAAAACGGAGAGACAATAAAAGACTGGAAGTTCAATTCCATGAAATCAATAAACAAAAAGAAGAGATTGAGGTCATCAACAAATCGTTGATTGAATTGAACGAAGAAAAGAATGACTTAATCGGTATTGTAGCTCACGACCTGAAGAGCCCGCTCAACCAAATCAGCGGAATGCTGGAGATCATGAAACTTACGGCCAAACAGTCCGAAGAACAACAAGGTTATGTGAGTAGGATTGAGCAATCTACCACAAGATTGAAAAACATGGTTACCAAAATATTGGATGTAAGCGCCATTGAATCGAAAACGCTGAACATAACACCGGAGTCGATTGATCTTACCCGCTTACTCGATGAAATGGTTAATCGATTTTTGCTGATGGCAGAAAAAAAGCAGATTAGAGTAATTAAGAATTTTGAAGAAAATTTGCCTAAGATCAACAGCGACAGGAGCTATGTTTCTGAAGTGCTGGAGAATCTTATGTCGAACGCTGTGAAATATTCACCCCTTGGGAAAGAGATTACCGTAAGGCTTGGCAGGTGTAACCAATTTCTCAAAGTTGAATTTATGGATCGAGGTCAGGGCATCAGTGAAAAAGACATGAAGAATCTGTTTGGCAAATACCATAAACTTTCTGCAAGGCCAACTGCGGGTGAAGACTCCACCGGGTTGGGGTTATCCATCGTGAAAAAATACGTTTTGGCTCTTGGAGGGAAGGTATGGTGCGAGAGTGAGGTAGGGAAGGGCTCGAATTTTATTGTCGAGTTGCCGCTAACCTTGAATTGAAATAACAAGATTTAATATGCAACCCAACTGTTGTTTTGGTGTCTATAAAATGTTTTTCTAAAGAGTAACCTTTTTAAAAAACAAAAGTATTCAACCAAACACAGCTTATGCTCAAAAATTATTTGTGGGTTACGCTTCGTAGCCTGAAAAAGAACGGCATCTATTCTTTCATCAATATCTCCGGTCTTGCGCTGGGAATTACGTGCAGTGTATTGATTTTACTCTGGGTTTTTGACGAGCTGTCGTTCGACAAATTTTTTCCGAAAGCCGATCGTCTTTATCAGGTTTGGAGCAATGGCCATTACGATGGGAAGATCAACTCTTGGCGAAGTGTGCCGCTGCCAACCTACGAGGCAATGAAAACAGCCGACAGTCACATCAAGCACGCGCTCGTTACCGATTGGGGAGGCGATCACCTGATTGCCGCCAATGAAAACCGGTTGATTAAAAGAGGGTATTATGTAAGCGAAGAATTTTTGGAGATGTTTGAGTTTGAGTTACTCCAGGGAACATCGGCACAGGTATTGGATGACCCCCGTTCTATTGTAATTACTCAATCTACCGCCAAAGCTCTTTTTGGAGATGCCGACCCCATTAATAAAATCATTCGGGTAGACAACGATCAAGACTTGAAAATAACCGGAGTGTTAAAAGATATCCCCAACAATTCCACTTTTCAGTTTGATTTTTTAATGCCTTGGAAATTTTATGAACAGACCAGCGAGTGGGTAAGAAAAAATACGACCAACTGGGGCAATTATTCCTTTCAGGTTTTTGTCGAACTCAACAGCTCTGCAGATAAAGATGCTGTTGAAAACTCGGTGCGCGATATGCTTACCAAACATGGCGAAACCGATTTTAAACACGAGTTGTTCATTTACCCACTACTGCATTGGCGGCTGCACTCCAACTTCGAAAACGGAATTGAAACAGGTGGTATGAACGACTACGTACAGTTGTTCACCGTGATCGCCATTTTTATTCTGGTGATGGCGTGCATCAATTTTATGAACCTCGCTACGGCCCGCTCAGAACGCAGAGCACGCGAAGTGGGCATTAGAAAAACAGTAGGATCAAAACGACTTGAACTAGTGGCTCAGTTTATAGGCGAATCGATACTCATCGCTTTAATTGCGTTTACGGTTGGTATTCTGCTAACCGAATTAATACTTCCCTACTACAATAATTTGGTTGAAAAGAAACTTCACATAAACTACCTACAGCCCGAGTTCTGGATCTTTGCATCCGCCCTTATTTTATTTACCGGAATTGTTTCCGGCAGTTATCCGGCACTTTATCTGTCTTCGTTTCAGCCCGTGAAAGTGCTCAAAGGGAAAATTCAGGTGGGGAAAAACGCCAGTACTCCGCGAAAAATTTTGGTGACCCTACAATTTGGGTTTGCCATCTTTTTAATTATCGGTACGCTTGTGATCTACCAACAAATTCAATTGGTGAAAGGAAGAGCACTGGGGTACGATCAGGAAAACCTCATGGCGGTAGACTATACCACGGAAGTAGATAAAAACTATCGGGCTATAAAATTAGATTTGCTTGCCACCGGTGTGGTAGAGGCCGTAACCAAATCCAACAGCGACATTACCAACATAACTTCAAATAATTTTCTGGGGTGGCCTGGCAAACCTGAGCAGTTGCGGGTAATCTTTACTACAATCGCCACCGAATTCGATTACACAAAAACCATGGGAATAAAAGTAGTGGAAGGCCGTGATTTTTCTGAGGAGTTTAAAAGCGATACCGCGGCAATTCTTGTTAACCAGGCAGCGGCAGAGTTGATGAACTTGAAAGAGCCCATTGGTACAGAACTGGATCTTTGGAACGGAAAGAAAAAACTGATCGGCATTGTGGATAATGTGCTTATGGGTTCGCCTCACGAACCCGTAAAGCCCATGTTTGTAATTCTTGATCCCCAGTGGGCAAATTCGGTATCGATTCGTTTAAGAAAGACGAAAGACATTCAGGGTTCTGTGGAGGCTGTAAAAAAAGTATTCGAAAAATACTCACCGGCCTATCCTTTTACGTATCGTTTTGCCGATGTGGAATTTCAGAAAAAATTCACCACCATAAACCTTACCAGCAAATTGGCAAACTTATTTGCCGTGCTGGCAATCTTTATTACCGGCTTGGGATTATTTGGGTTGGCGGCTTTTACAGCCGAGCAAAGAACCAAAGAAATCGGTATCCGAAAAGTGATGGGTGCTTCTGTGCCCAACCTGGTGGGGTTGATCTCGAAAGATTTTTCGTTGTTGGTAATGCTGTCGTTTATATTGTCTGCTCCGGTAGCTTGGTGGTTGCTAAGCAAGTATCTTGAGCGGTATCCCGTGCGTACGGAAATAACCTGGTGGGTTTTTCCGGCAACGGGCGTGATTGCGTTGGCGTTTGCACTGTTGATTGTGAGCACTCAGGCACTGAGGGCAGCGCATACCAATCCGGCTACTTCACTTCGGAACGACTGACGAAATAGTTTAGAAAAACATATCTATAAAACAGAAAAGCAACACTCGACCCGATGAACATCCCAACGAAAATATCGAACGGATAATGTACGCCAAGGTAAATTCTGGAGATAGCCACCAACGAAGCCCAGCAAAACATGGCCGCAGAAATTTTCCAGGCTCTCGTTAATAGAGTTACGGCCATAGTTGAGGCGAAGGCCTCCGTTGTGTGCCCCGAAGGAAGCGAGTAACCTCCGCCCACACTCAACTGAATAATCCGGGAATCAACTTCGTAGGGGCGAGGCTCTGTAAAGGTCTTTTTAACGAGATACGAAATCAGCCCGGCTATGGCTATGGCCAACACTATATACAGAAACGACATCCGGTTTTCCCTTTTGTTTGTATCCGGCTGATATTCTAACCACGCTGTGATTAAAACCGGAATACCAAAACTGAAATAGCTTACCGAATCCGAGAAAAACTGAAATATGCCTACCGTAAGTTTCTCATCAGGATTTTGCCAGGCTGCTATAAAATCAAGCTGGTGTATAGACTGAGCGAAAACCATACAACCGATTAAGGCAACCAGGTAAATAATGATCACTCTATTTTGATAGGGGGAAAGTGGGCTTGTTTTCATTTAAAAGGCAAATATAACCCCACACCAAAACATTAGTTTTTTTCAGTTTAGCACCTAATTAGATCATTTTTTATATGGTAAAATAATATAAATAAAATATTTTATCAAAAATAGGTTTAAAAATAACCCTACTGTATCAAAAAAATATATTTTTGTGCAACATTAACCCATAATAACAACCACTATGGCAAAATTGAGATTTGAAGCCCTTAAAAAACTAAACGAGCGAGGCAAAGTACACTCCGAGTTGTCAACTCCACACATCTCACAGTTTTTTGGCGAGAATGTGTTTGGTATGGAACAAATGCGAGCCACTCTTGCTCCGGCAGTTTTTAAAAAAGTAAGTAGTGCCATTAAGAACCATGAAAAAATTGATGAAGCCACAGCCGATGCCGTTGCTTCAGCAGCCAAAAGTTGGGCCATAGCCAAAGGTGCCACACACTTTACTCACTGGTTTCAACCTATGACGGGCGGCACGGCCGAGAAGCACGATTCTTTTTTTGATGCCTTGGCAGGAATAGAAAAATTTAAAGGAAGCGAACTGGTGCAGCAAGAACCGGACGCATCATCGTTCCCCAGCGGAGGGATCCGAAGCACATTTGAGGCGCGCGGATATACAGCTTGGGACCCAACCTCACCCATGTTTTTGTACGGGCGCACCTTGAGCATCCCAACGGTGTTTGTTTCCTACACCGGTGAGACTTTGGATACAAAGTCGCCCTTACTTAAAGCCTTAAAAGCCGTTGACCTTGCCGCTACCAGTGTGTGCCAGTTGTTCGATAAAGACATTCAGCACGTAGTAGCTTCGCTTGGCTCAGAACAAGAATATTTTGTGGTTGATAAAGCGTTGTTCAACGCACGCCCCGATCTGGTGATGGCCGGCCGCTCAGTATTTGGCCATGCACCCGCACGCGGCCAACAATTAGAAGACCACTATTTCGGTGCCATCCCTTCGCGCATTTATGACTTCATGCGCGACTTTGAAATCGAATGCTGGAAACTGGGTATCCCTGTGCGCACACGCCACAACGAGGTTGCACCAAGTCAGTTTGAAGTAGCCCCGCTGTTTGAAGAAGTAAACGTGGCCAACGACCACAATCAGTTAATGATGGACATCATGAACCGCGTGGGAGAGAAACACGAATTGAAAATCCTGTTTCACGAAAAACCGTTTGCAGGTGTTAATGGAAGCGGCAAGCACAACAACTGGTCATTAATTACCGACACCGGAGTAAATTTATACGCACCCTCCAGTTCTGCCCGCGACAACTTACTCTTCCTCACATTTTTTGTCACCACCATCAAAGCCGTGCACGAGCATGCCGATTTGCTCAGGGCAAGCATAGCAACACCGGGCAACGACTTCCGGCTTGGCGCAAACGAAGCACCCCCGGCAATCATGTCTGCATTTATTGGTTCACAGATGACCTCCGTGCTCGATGAACTGGAGAAAAACGGAAACCTGAAAATAGAAAAAGGCGATAACATGTACATGAAACTGGGCATCGACCAGATTCCGGAAATAATACTTGATGCTACCGATCGCAACCGTACTTCACCGTTCGCCTTTACTGGAAATAAATTCGAATTCCGTGCCGTTGGCAGCAGCGACAACTGCGCCACCGCCATGACGGTTTTAAATTTAATTGTAGCCGACCAACTCGATAAGTTTTTCGCAGAAGTAAGTAAGCTGATTGATAAGGGAGAAGAAAAACGGTTGGCCATTGTAACCGTACTGCGCAAGTACATCAAAGAATCTAAAGACATCCGCTTCGAAGGAGACGGCTATTCGGATGAGTGGGTGAAGGAGGCAGAAAAAAGAAAATTGGGCAACGTAAAGAATATGCCCCGCGCCCTCGATGCCTATTTGTCTAAGAAGTCGCTGGATCTTTTTGAAAAACACGAAGTGCTTACACACAAAGAAGTGGAGGCGCGCAATGAGATCCGTCTTGAATCTTACATTAAACGGGTGCAGATCGAAGCACGGGTGATGGGCGACCTTGCCATGAACCACATTGTGCCTACGGCCATCGCCTACCAGAGCAAACTTATAGAAAATGCCAGAGGGTTGAAGGAACTTGGCTTTGCCGATACCAAATCCGTACTGCAAACCATCAAGGAGATTTCCGGGCATATCGATACAATTAAAAACGGTGTACGTGCCATGGTTGAAGAGCGTAAACGTGTGAACAAAATTGCCGAAGCACACAAACGGGCCGTTGCCTATTGCGATGACATCAAAGAAAAATATTTTGATGTAATCCGTGAGGCAGTAGACGAATTGGAATTGTTGGTAGATGATGAAGACTGGCCGTTGGTAAAATACAGAGAGATGTTGTTTTTGCGATAGGTAAGTTTAAAGTTAAGTAGGGGAGAGCGGGAGTCCGCTCTCTTTTTTTTGCCGACTTTGATGAGGACGAACTGTATCTTTTGTCCATCCAAATTAGAAATGAATTAATACTCATGTAAGACCGAATGAGTAAAAATATTTTGGTTGGTTCACAATCACTTTTTTTCGAGTATTTAGATTCACTCTAAAAAGCATAACAAAGAAGCGGTGATTTTGTAAAAGTGCTTGAGTTATCAGGGCTTCCACAGATAGGTTGCACGGCATTCGGCTCGTAACAGCAGCCCTTACAATTAATGTGGATAAAAAAATATTTGAAAAAATGCGTTCGAGGTGTAGATTTGTGCCATTCCGCATAAAAAAGCGGTCACCTAAACGTACCATGATGAACGAGAAAATATCTGGTCTCCTCAAGTTTAACCTTTTCGCGCTGCTCACACTCTTCAGCTTTACCATTCAAGCACAAGACATCTCTCAAGATGCCGCTGTGATAAAAGCAGGCGAAGGTTTATTTAACGGCAACTGTAAGTCGTGCCACCGTGTAAAGCAAGAATTGGTAGGCCCTGCCTTGGCGGGCGTCACCGATCGAGCTCCGTCCATAGCCTGGATTAAAGACTGGGTGCGCAACTCTGCTAAGGTTGTTGCCAGTGGCGACAAATATGCGGTAGCGTTGTTCGATAAATATAAGAAGAGCCAGATGACGGCCTTCACCAGTTTTACAGACGATCAGATCATGAGCATTCTGGCTTATGTAAAGGCGGAAGCCGATAAACCCGATGCCCCTCCTCCAGGCCAGCAAGTTGCGGGTAATGGTGCAGCTCAACCCGGTGCCCCTTCAGGTTACCTTGATGCAATCATGGTGGGGATGATCATCATACTTATATTAATGGTGGCAATTCTTGGTCTCATCACCAACGCACTAAAAAAATACCTCAACGATAAGAAACTTAACGAGGAAGAAAGTGATGTGGTCAATAACCCGTACACCATGTCTTCGTTTGTGCGGAGCCCGGGATTTATTTTCCTGGTAATCTTTGTAGTAGGTTCAATTACTTTCAAGACAGTTATTGATGGTCTTTATTCAATAGGCATTCAACAAGGATATCAGCCTAAACAACCCATTGCCTTTTCGCACAAACTTCACGCAGGCGCTTATGAAATAAACTGTGTGTATTGCCATACCGGGGTAATGAAGGGCAAACAGGCCAACATTCCTTCTCCCAATATCTGTATGAACTGCCACTCGCAGGTAAAACAAGAATCGCCTGAGATACAAAAAATTTATGCCGCCATTGGCTACGATGTTCAGACAGCCTCCTACACAGGCAAACAAAAGCCTATTGAGTGGGTTAGAATTCACAACCTCCCCGATTTAGCTTACTTCAACCACTCTCAACACTACAATGTTGGGGGCATAGCATGCCAAACATGCCATGGTCCTATTGAACAAATGGATGTAGTGAAGCAATACGCTATCCTTACCATGGGCTGGTGTGTTGATTGCCACCGCAAAACAGATGTGAACAACGCGGGCAATGCGTACTACGATAAACTGACGGAACTTCACAACGAAACTAAGAAAGGAACCAAGATGAAAGTAGAAGATATCGGTGGTCTCGAATGTTCTAAGTGCCACTATTAAATTTTGAATTCAAATTCAATCGATCTGATATAGATTTATGAGCGAAACAAAAAAGACATATTGGAAAGGGTTAGCCCAACTTAAAAACGATTCCAACTACGTTAAACATGCCGACAAAGAGTTTGTCGACTTGGGTGTAGAAGAAAACCCGGGCCACTCACGCAGAGACTTTCTGCGCATGATGGGTTTTAGTGTAGCGGCAGCATCGTTGGCTGCTTGCGAAGCCCCGGTACGCAAAGCAATTCCATACATTATGAAGCCTGTGGATGCCGATGCGGGCATCCCTAATTATTATGCTTCTACCTACGTAAATGGCGGTGATTATTGCAGCGTAGTGGTGAAAGTGCGCGATGGACGCCCGATAAAAGTTGACGGCAACACGTTGTCATCGGTAACGATGGGGGGAACGAGCGCGCAAGTTGAAGCCTCGGTACTTTCATTGTACGATAATTACAGGCTTCGTGGGCCAATGAAAGGCGGCAACAAGTCCGATTGGGAAACCCTCGATAAAGAAATAAAATCCAAGCTGGATGAAGTGGCCGCAAGCGGTGGCGCTATTCGCATCGTAAGCAATACCATCCTTAGCCCGAGTACGTTCGATGTGCTCGACAAGTTTAAAGCAAAGTACCCCACAACAGAACATGTTGTGTACGATCAGGTGTCGGCTTACGGAATACAAAAAGCTAATGAAGAGTCTTTCGGTGCAGCCGTTATACCCTCCTACGATTTCAGCAAGGCAAAGACTATTGTTAGCCTAGATGCAGATTTTCTGGGCACTTGGATTTCGCCCATTGAATTTACGAAGCAATATGCCTTAACGCGTGAAGTGAATGAAGATAAGCGTGATATGTCGCGTCATTTCCAGTTTGAATCCATGCTGTCGCTAACGGGTGCGAATGCCGACTATCGTTCGATGATTAAGCCTTCGCAAGTTGGCTTGGTGGCTGCCCAGTTGTATAATTTACTCGCAGCAAAAGCAGGAAAGGCAATTTTATCGGTAAGTTTTGAAAATAAAACATTGGAACAAGCCGCAGAAGAACTTTGGAGCAACAAAGGAAATGCTCTGGTGGTCTGTGGATCAAACGACAAGGCGGTTCAAGTAATTGTCAACGGAATCAACGATATGCTTGGCAGTTACGGTTCTACAATTAACGTAGGATCACCGGTAAATTTCCGTAAAGGAAATGACGAGAAGATGGCCTCCTTTGTTGCGGATGCCAAAGAGGGGAAAATAGGAGCAGTTATTTTTTACAATTGCAACCCGGTTTATGATCACCCGATGGGTGCAGAACTCGGAGAATCTTTAAAGAACATCGCATTAAGTGTTTCCACCTCGTACACTCCGGATGAAACAGCATCATCGTGTGGGTACATGGCACCCGACCATCATTACCTGGAGTCGTGGAATGATTTCGAGCCAAAGAACAATTCATTTAGCTTATCTCAACCTGCCATTACACCGATTTTCAAATCGCGTCAAGCGCAAGAGAGCTTCCTCACTTGGGCCGGAGAAAGCGAAACAGACTATTACAATCTATTGCAGAAGAACTGGAAGAAAAGAGCCGGAGATAAAACCGATTTCCAGAATTTCTGGGATAAAAGTTTGTACGATGGGGTTTATCAAGGCTCAACAGCAGAATCAAAACCCGTATCGTTTGCTGGCAATATAGAAGTGGCTGCTGCTGCGGTTGCCTCGAATTACAAACCTTCCAGCGATGGGCTTGAACTTTGCATTTATGAAAGCTATGGCGTGGGTAATGGAACCCAAGCCAATAACCCGTTGCTTCAGGAATTACCCGATCCGATTACAAAAGCGGTTTGGGATCATTATGTTACGATCTCGCAAGCAGATGCTGCCAAAAAGGAAATCGATACCGATGCCGAAGGCCGTACTCAATTAGTGAAAGTAACGATCAACGGTAAAGCAATGACCTTACCCGCACTTGTTCAACCGGGTCAGGCACCGGGCACATTGGGCATTGCCCTCGGATACGGGCGTACCAAAGTAGGAGACGTAGCTAAAAACCTCGGAATAAACATTTACCCGATGGTGGCTACACTTAATGGCACATTGAATTATGCGGTTTCCTCCGGTGTAAATATTGAACGTACAGACGAAGACTTCCAACTTGCTCAAACCCAAATACATCAAACGTACATGGGGCGCGAGAACGTAATCCAGGAAGCTACCCTTACCGAGTTTAAAGAAAACCCAGCTGCCGGAAGAGAATACCCCAAGGTTACAAAGTGGGATAAAAAAGTAGATGCTTCCGAAATCAGCATGTGGAAAGGGCACTCATACCCCAACCACCATTGGGGCATGGCCATCGACATGAATACCTGTACCGGTTGTGGTTCTTGCGTAGTAGCCTGCAACGTGGAAAATAATATTTCGCTGGTGGGTAAACAAGAAGTGATAAACAGACGCGAGATGCACTGGCTGCGTATAGACCGATATTTCAGCAGCCCGGAAGGAACGCTTTCAAATGACTATAAAGGATTGGAAAAAGCTGCAGAAAACCCTGAAGTAACTTTCCAACCTATGTTGTGCCAGCATTGCAACAACGCTTCGTGCGAAACGGTATGCCCCGTGGTTGCAACCACTCACAGCACCGAAGGGTTGAATCAAATGGTGTACAATCGTTGTATTGGCACACGTTATTGTGCAAACAACTGTCCGTATAAAGTGCGCAGGTTTAACTGGTTCAAATACCACGATAATCAGCAGTTCTATCAATCCAATCCGGCAATGAACACCGACCTTGGCCGTATGGTATTGAACCCGGATGTAACCATCCGCTCACGCGGTGTGATGGAAAAATGCTCTTTCTGTATTCAGCGTATTCAGGCCGGTAAATTAACCGCTAAGCGCGAACGCAGACCTGTAAAAGATGGAGAAGTTACCACCGCCTGCCAGACCGCCTGCTCAACCGGAGCAATTTTGTTTGGCGATATGAATGATCCCGAAAGCCGCCTGAGCAAGTTGCTGAAGATTGATCATTACATTGAAGTAACAAAAGACGGAAAGACGGAAAAAGTATTCAATCACAGTTTCGATAAAAAGATAGGAAACCCACGCGCTTACCGCGCACTAGAAGATCTTGGTGTGAAGCCAAATGTATTCTATCTCACGAAAATCAGGAATAAAGACAAAGCAAAAGAACAAGCTTAACGACAAACGATTAACGATACCTATGCAAGTAACCTCAACCATTCGCGAACCGCTGGTAACTGGTGGCAAGACCGTCAGAGATGTTTCAGAAGATATCAGCAGACAAGTAGAAGGTAAGCCCACGCGCTTGTGGTGGGCAGCACTTGGTGTTTCTCTGGTGCTTTTGCTTTTTGGATTTTACTGCTTGTGCATGCTGCTTTGGGAAGGCATTGGCATGTGGGGATTGAACAAAACGGTAGGCTGGGCATGGGATATCACCAACTTCGTGTGGTGGGTAGGTATTGGTCACGCGGGTACACTTATTTCAGCCATTTTATTGCTTTTCCGCCAGCGTTGGAGAATGTCGATCAACCGTGCGGCAGAAGCCATGACAATCTTTGCCGTGATATGTGCCGCAACCTTTCCGGCCTTTCACATGGGCCGTTTGTGGCTCGGGTTTTATTGGGCACTTCCATGGCCCAATACTTTCGGCTCCCTTTGGGTAAACTTTAATTCACCATTGCTTTGGGACGTGTTCGCCATCTCAACATATTTCTCGGTTTCGTTGGTGTTCTGGTACATGGGACTGATTCCGGATTTTGCTGTGATTCGCGACCGTGCCGTGCGTATGGGCCACAACACCAGAGCAATGATATACAATGCATTGAGTTTTGGCTGGCAAGGAGGTGCACGTGCCTGGATGCGCTACGAATCGGTAGCCTTGATTCTTGCCGGTTTGTCGGCCCCACTTGTGCTCTCCGTTCACACCATTGTGTCGATGGACTTTGCTACTTCGCTTATACCCGGGTGGCACACCACCATCTTCCCGCCTTACTTTGTGTCGGGTGCAATTTTCTCGGGGTTTGCTATGGTGTTGACACTATTATTGATTACCCGAAAATTATTCAGGCTCGAAGATTACATCACTATCTATCATATCGAGTTGATGAATATCATCATTATCATTACCGGATCTATTGTAGGTATTGCTTATATCACCGAGTTCTTCATCGCGTGGTACGGTCAGGTGCCTGCCGAACAATACGAATTCATTAACCGTGCCACCGGCCCTTACTGGTGGGCGTATTGGTCCATGATGACGTGCAACGTTATCTCCCCTCAATTATTCTGGTTCAAAAAGATACGTACCAACCTCGTATCTACTTTTGTGATTTCAATTATTGTAAACATCGGTATGTGGTTCGAGCGTTTTGTGATTATCGTGATTTCTTTACATCGCGATTATCTGCCATCAAGCTGGTCTATGTTTTACCCTACTATGTACGATGTGGGTCAATATTTATTCACCTTTGGATTTTTCTTCACGGCTTTCCTATTGTTTGCCAAATTTTTCCCGGTGATCAACATGGCCGAAGTAAAAAGTATTGTTAAAGCCACTTCAGAAAAGAAACATTGATTATGGAAAGCAATAAAAATTTTGTAGTTGGAATTTTTGATGATGAAGATGTGCTGGTTAGCGCGGTAGAAAACGTGCGCGAAAAAGGCATACACATCCATGAAGTTTATTCTCCCTTTCCGGTGCACGGATTGGATGAAGCGCTCGGCTATCGCAGAACCCGTTTGCCGATTGCTTCATTTATGTTTGGCATCACAGGTACGTGCATTGCTTTGTTTGTGCAAACCTGGATGTTGGGCTACGACTGGCCGATGGACATTGGCGGTAAAAACCATGCTTCGTTGCCGCCTTTTATCCCGGTTACATTTGAGTTCACCGTGCTTTTGGCTGCTTTCGGAATGGTAATTACATTTTTGATTGTCAGCGACATGAAACCGTACAGTTGGCCTCGCCAGTTCGACATCCGGAGCACAGATGATAAGCACGTGATGGCCGTAGACCTTGCAAATAATAAGTTGAGCAAAGATGAAATAGGCCGTATCTTAAAAGATCATGGCGCTTCAGAAGTAAACGAAAAGAATTTTTAACACATACCTATGCGTTTGACTGCAAATTTCTTCATAGCCGTTTCTGCCGCCCTGTTGCTTGCCGGTTGTAAGGCAGGTGGTGAGTATCAGGGTTTGGAATACGCGCCCAACATGTACCACTCAGTGGCCTACGAACCGCTTACTCAGATCACAAATAAAGATGCGGGTTGGTATTTCAATGCCCTCGATGCACGAAGTGGCGAGTTTTACAATTCTAATCCGTACAATCCGTACCGGATGAATTTGCGGTTACCACCCAAAAACACGGTGAGAAGAAACAAGCAAGGCTGGTTGCCTTATCGTGGTACAAACGATGCAGACGGATTGGTTAATGCTGCCAAGCTGATAAGCCCTTTAAAGGATACCACGGCTGCAGTTATAGATCAGGGTAAAGTGCTGTTCGAAATGTACTGCAAACATTGCCACGGTGCTAAAGGTGAAGGCAATGGAAAAGTAGCAGAAGGAGTTAAGATTGATGGTGTTGACCATAGTGCATTTGCTGGCGTGGCTAATTTGCGCGGTGAGGCATTTAAATCTATTACCGAAGGACATATTTTTCATGTGATCACCTACGGCAAAGGGCGGATGGGGGCACACGGATCTCAGGTGAGCGAAGAAGATCGTTGGAAAATTGCCAGGTATGTAAAAGAACTTCAAAAAAACTGATTTTAAATCTCAATAAAGAAGCAAATGATAGCTGACGAAAAATACGAGTTCAAACCGGAGACCAAGCGTAAAATTTTTATACTTGGGGCGGTGGGCGTTTTGCTTTTGGTTCTCGGTGTGTTTATGTCCAGAAATAGTGGAGGGCATGAAAATAATCATGAGAAAAAAGCAGCCGCAGAAATTTCCAAAAGCCTTACCGCGAGTATAGAGGTGCAGGAATCTCCCGAACACAACGAGGGAGCTGAGCATCATGGTAGTGCAGTTTGGCTCAAACGCGTTTATACCTCACTTTGGCAAAATGATATTTTCTTTGTTGGCATCGGTATAATCGGGTTGTTCTTTGTAGCCATACAATATGCTTCACAAGCAGGTTGGTCGGCAGGGGTAAAACGTATTCCGTTAGCCATGGGAAGTTGGATTCCCATTGGTGGTGTACTTACCATTGTATTGTGGTTTATCACCAAAGGAGATATCTTCCATTGGTCGCACAGTTCGGTCTTCGATCCGGCAAGCGATCAATACGATAAAATTATCACCGGGAAGTCCGGCTATTTCTATTGGCCATTGGCAGCGGGCAGTTTCCCTATTTTCTTTTTCTTAAGAATGGTAGCCTTCTTTGGCTTATGGTACATTTTCTTTGTATGGATAAAAAAAGAAATGCTTGCCGAGGATTTAGACGGGGCTACAGAGCACTGGTATTCAGCACGTAAATTTTCAGCCATCTTTCTTGTAATCTTTGCATTGTCATCTTCAATTGCCGCCTGGGATTGGGTGATGAGTATCGATACACATTGGTACAGCACCATGTTTGGTTGGTATCTGTTTGCGGGTTGGTGGGTTACCGGGCTTTCTGTAATTACTTTGATTGCCGTTTACCTTAAAGAAGCAGGGTACTTAAAAGTGGTTAATGCAAACCATCTTCACGATTTGGGTAAATTTATTTTTGCGTTCAGTATTTTCTGGACGTACATCTGGTTCGGGCAATTCCTGCTGATCTATTATGCCAACATACCTGAAGAGACTGTTTATTTTGTTAATCAGATGAAGTCTGCTCCATACAATTGGATATTTTACACCAATTTGTTTTTGAACTTTGTTTTCCCTTTCCTGTTGTTGATGACCCGCGATGCCAAACGACACATGTCTATGCTGAAAGTGGTTTGCCCGATAGTAATTGTTGGTCATTGGTTTGATCACTTTAACATGATTACTCCGGGTGTGATGCAACACGATGGAGGCTTTGGCTTTATCGAAATCGGGATGACCTTGATTTTTGCTGCTGTATTCTTGTACGTGGTGTTGAGTGCCTTATCAAAGATTCAATTGGTAGCCAAGCATCACCCGTTTATGGAAGAGAGTTTAAACCACCACATTTGATAAATGCATTAACGTACCGACTATGAGCATGATTATTGGTTTAGGAGTAGTTTTAGTAGTTGTCATCCTCTTCATGATCTTCCGGATAGGAAACCTCATGGAGGTTGCCAAAGAAAAGAAAGAAGACTCGTGGAACAACATTAACGCGATACTGTTTTTGCTGTTCATGGTATTTGGCCTCATTGGATTTTTCTGGTATTCGTACGAAAAATGGGGAACCTACGAGCCACCCGTAGCATCTGTACACGGTGAAGTAACCGACAATCTTTTTTGGGTTACCATGTGGATCACGGTAGTTGCCTTTACTATTCTGTTTATCGTGATGTTTTGGTTTGCGTTTGCGTACCGCTACGATAAAAATAGAAAGGCAGCCTTTTTTGCCGATAGCCACGTATTGGAATTAACCTGGACAATAATTCCCGCTGCCATCCTCACACTTCTTATCATTAAAGGCTTAAGTGTTTGGAACGATATCACAAGCCCACCGGCTAAAGATGCAACCGTCATTGAGATGATTGGTCAGCAATTTGCCTGGACTGCACACTATCCGGGTGTGAAAGATCAGGAGCTGGGGCATCACAATTACAAGATGATTGATGCCATAAATGAATTTGGCCTTGACTTGGCCGATAAAAATTCATTTGACGATTTTAAATCGCTGACACTTTACTTGCCTAAAGGCAAAGAAGTTTTGCTGAAAATCCGCGCCAAGGATGTTATTCACAGCGTGTATTTGCCACATTTTAGAGTTAAGATGGATGCCGTGCCCGGTGTTGAAACACATTTCAAATTCACACCTACAAAAACTACCGAAGAGATGCGTGAAGAAACAAATAATCCGAACTTTAATTATGAGATGGCATGTGCAGAGGTTTGCGGCAAAGGACATTTTTCAATGAGGTTTCCGGTGGTGGTAGTAGAGCCGGAAGAATACGATAAATGGATGGCTGCACAAGAGCCTTGGCTCAAGCAGAATCCGGATTACATGAAATATGTGCCCGCTAACTTAAAAGAAGCGGCAATGATTAAGGCAGGCCTGCCTATGGAAAACTCAACATCCAATACTGTAACATTGAAATAAGAATCATGGCACACGATACACATACACACGATGAAGGCCACGGCCACGAACATCACGGAAATTTTTGGACGACCTATATTTTTAGCGAAGACCATAAAGTTATAGCCAAACAATTCCTCATCACCGGCATGGCTTGGGCACTGCTCGGTGGAATTCTTTCGGTTATCTTCCGCCTCCAACTCGGCTTTCCCGATGCCAACCTCTCCTGGCTCAAACCGATTTTGGGAGGATGGCTTACTGCCGAAGGAAAAATCGATCCCGAATTCTATCTTGCATTAGTTACCATGCACGGCACCATCATGGTGTTTTTTGTACTTACCGCAGGACTAAGCGGCACGTTCAGCAATTTCTTAATTCCTTTACAGGTCGGTGCAAGAGATATGGCCTCCGGATTTATGAACATGTTATCCTACTGGTTTTTCTTTATTTCCAGTTGTTTCATGTTCACTTCCTTGTTCATTTCCACAGGGCCCGCAGCCGGAGGTTGGGTCATCTATCCGCCATTGAGTGCATTGCCACAAGCAATATCCGGTTCTGGTTTGGGTATGACTTTGTGGCTAATTTCCATGGCTTTGTTTATCGTGAGCTCATTGCTCGGTAGTATTAACTACATCACTACGGTTATCAACTTACGCACCGTTGGTATGTCGTTTTCAAAACTACCACTCACAATCTGGGCGTTCTTTTTAACGGCCATCATTGGCATACTTTCATTCCCGGTTTTATTTGCTGCGGCTTTACTCTTGATTTTTGATCGAAGTTTTGGAACGAGTTTTTATCTGTCAGACATCTACATTGGAGGCGAAGCTTTACCCAATCAGGGAGGCAGCCCAATTTTGTTTCAACACTTATTCTGGTTTTTAGGACACCCCGAAGTTTATATCGTACTGCTACCTGCATTGGGTATCACTTCAGAGATTATTGCTACCAACTCGCGTAAACCTATTTTTGGATATAAAGCGATGGTAGGATCAATTTTGTTCATCGCAATCTTGTCGTTTGTGGTGTGGGCGCACCACATGTTTGTAACAGGTATGAATCCGTTCCTGGGTTCTATATTTACTTTGCTAACCCTGATTATTGCGGTACCTTCTGCAGTAAAAATATTTAATTACGTAACTACGATATGGCGGGGAAATCTCCGGTTCACACCGGGTATGTTGTTCTCACTTGGCCTTGTTTCGTTCTTTTTAACGGGTGGTATCACCGGTATCTTCCTTGGAAATTCAGCCGTAGATATTCAACTACACGATACTTATTTTGTGGTGGCGCACTTCCACTTAGTGATGGGTAGTGCTTCGTTTTTTGGTATGTTGGCGGGTATCTATCATTGGTTTCCTAAGATGTTTGGCCGCATGATGAATGAGAAACTAGGCTCTATTCACTTTTGGATCACTTTTATTGGTGTGTACATGGTGTTCTTCCCAATGCACTATATCGGCATAGCTGGGTTTCCACGTAGGTATTACACCTGGACAAACTTCGAAACATTCAGCGGTTTTGCCGACCTCAACTTTGTAGTTTCGGTAGCTGCTATTGTTACGCTTGGTGCTCAATTCATCTTCTTATTTAATTTCTTCTACAGTATGTTCAGAGGAAGAATTGCTTCGGCAAACCCTTGGCAATCGAATACACTCGAATGGACAACACCGCGTAATCCCGGACACGGAAATTGGCCCGGTGAAATTCCAACCGTGTATCGTTGGCCATACGACTATAGTAAGCCCGGTGCAAAAGAAGATTTCATTCCGCAGAATATTCCGTTCTCCGAAACTCCCGAATCGAACCTGCCACATGAGAATGAGCTTATTAAACTGGAAGGCGTAGAAGGAAATGCGATTGTAGTAGAGGAGAAGAAACACTAAGATTTTAAAAAAGAATTGATTTCTGCAGCGACCAATGGATTTCGCAGGCTGTGCCTGTCAACATTGGTCGCTGTTTATATTTTAATTTTTGTAGGCGGAGTGGTGCGCACCACGGGCTCGGGTATGGGCTGCCCCGACTGGCCCAAGTGTTTCGGTTCCTGGGTACCACCCACATCGGTTGACCAACTGCCTGCTAACTACAAAGAAAACTATTCAGCCTATCGGGATAAAAAGAACCAGAAATTTGTAAACTACTTGCGGCTGATGGGCATGAACAATACAGCCGATAAAATTCTGGCCGACAAGTCGATTCTAACGGAGACGGAATTTAACCCTATAAAAACCCGGATTGAATATTTTAATCGCTTAGTAGGTGTAACTGTAGGCTTGTTGATTGTTTTTTTGTTTTTAAAATCGTTGTCATTCCGGAAAGAAATGTCAATCGTGTTTTGGGTTTCGTTAGCCACATTGGTAAGCGTAGTTTTTCAGGGATGGTTTGGCTCCATTGTGGTTTCAACGAACCTGACCACGTGGACCATTACGGTTCACTTCTTTTTAGCATTGCTGATAGTTGGTTTGTTAGTTTGGCTACTGCATAGAACCAAAGGAATGCATGTTAACTCACATCCAACCACGAGGAGGTGGTTGATGGCAGCACTTGTACTGCAAATAATACAAATATTTTTTGGCACGGAGGTTCGCGAAGCAATAGATTTATTGGCGCTTTCCTTACCCCGTACGGAGTGGGTAGATTCTCTCGGGAGCGAGTTTATCGTTCACCGATCATTTTCATGGCTTGTTCTGTTGATTAACGGTATTTTCTTTTTGCAAGTGCGTAAAACTATTGGCCTGAAAACTTTATCACTTGCCCTGTTCCTGTTAATTTTGTGCTCCTTGATAACCGGAGTAGGAATGGCTTATTTTGAGATGCCCGCCACATTGCAGCCTGTTCATTTAGTGATCGCCACGATCGTTTTCGGTTTACAGTTGTTGCTGATTTTTAGGATGCACCCCGAATTAAAACCTGCATTAAAATGATAAGCGTCCAACCATATTCAGGAATTGCTCAGACGCTTTCTAAATCAAAAGCTTTTGTTGAGCTATTGAAAATGAGGCTTTCGTTATTGGTGGCTTTTTCCTGTGCTTTTGGCTATGGCTTGGCCACAAAAGGAGATATAGACTGGATGGTATTAGTAATGCTTACACTTGGCGGATTCCTGCTTTCTGGGGCATCGGTTTGTATCAACCAGATTATAGAGCGCGACTTTGATAAAGTGATGACGCGCACTATGAACCGCCCGATACCTACCGGCCGGATTACCGTTCAAGAGGCTAAAGTATTTTCATTCGTTTGCCTGATCGTGAGCCTTTTTATATTGATTGTTTTTACAAACCCGTTAACGGTATCCCTTTCAATCGTATCCATGGTATTGTACAGTTTTGTCTATACACCTTTGAAACGAGTTGGCTCTATAGCGGTCTTTGTAGGTGCAATACCGGGAGCGTTGCCACCATTGCTCGGATGGGTGGCGGCCACTTCGACAATTTCACACGAAGCGATGATTATTTTTGGTATTCAGTTTGTGTGGCAATTTCCTCACTTCTGGGCCATTGCCTGGGTGGCGGATGATGATTACAAGAAGGCCGGTTTTAAGCTGCTGCCTTCCGGTGGAGGAAAAGATTTGAACACGGCCATACAGATAATGATCTACACCATGTTCCTGATTCCGCTGGGTTTACTTCCGGCCAAATTTGGAATTACCGGTTTAAACTCTGCTATCGTGGCAACGGTGTGTGGTGTTGCATTT
Organism: Bacteroidota bacterium; assembly: GCA_018267285.1. Classification (GTDB taxonomy): domain Bacteria; phylum Bacteroidota; class Bacteroidia; order Cytophagales; family Cyclobacteriaceae; genus ELB16-189. The sequence goes on from JAFDYU010000019.1 coordinate 207,464, forward strand.
TTCGCTCAGACGTTTTCGTTAATGAAAACCGGCAACCGTAAATCGGCTTTGCGTATTATGTTTGGATCATTTTTGTATTTACCTATAGTGCAGATTGCTTATTTGTTGGATAAAGTATGAGTACAGATAACACCGTTGATTTGAAAATTGTTGAGGAGCCCAAGCGCCCGTTGGCCATGCATCCTAAAAAATTTGGGATGTGGCTTTTTATGGCCAGTGTAATGATGCTTTTTATGGCACTTACTTCCGCTTATATTGTGCGCCAGGCTGAAGGAAACTGGGTGTACTTTGAGTTGCCCTCCCTGTTTTACACAACATCGGTGATCATTATTTTAAGTAGCATTTCGATGCAGTGGTCTTACAATGCAGCAAAAAAAGATAATACTTCCTATTCAAAAATAATGCTGCTCATAACTTCCCTTTTAGGGTTTGGGTTTTTGATCGGACAGTTTTTTGGGTGGAAACAATTGGTTACGGGCAACATTTATTTAGTAGGTAATCCATCGGGTTCTTTTCTATACATAATTACAGGGCTGCACGGATTGCACATCGTTAGCGCTATTGTCTTTTTATTGATCATGTTGAATGCGGTCTACACCGGGAAAGTCGATTCAAAAAACATGACAAAAATGGAAATGTGCACAACTTATTGGCATTTTTTAGGTGGCCTTTGGCTATATTTGTTCATCTTCTTATTATTGTACAGGTAAATTCATCAACATGTCACAATCAACAGTAACAACAATTCCGGGAAGAAGCGAGTGGGATGGCGGAGTATCGCCCATGGGTGTAAGCTACGGCAAACTCATGATGTGGTTCTTCTTACTCTCCGATGCTTTTACGTTCTCCGGTTTACTGATTACGTACGGCCTTATCCGTTCGCAACATCCTGCCTACGTGGGCGATCACAGTGCTTTTGTGTTCTCCCATAATTATTGGCCGATACCCGAGAAAGTTTTTGAAGCAGTTCCATTTTTTCATGGCGTAGACCTTCCGCTTGTGTTTGTGGGTATTATGACCTTCGTTCTCATTATGTCAAGTGTAACGATGGTGTTGGCGGTTGAAGCAGGTCAACGCATGGATCGCAAAGCGGTTGAAAAATGGATGCTTTGGACTATCCTTGGGGGTATCACTTTTTTAAGTTGCCAGGCATGGGAATGGACTCATTTTATTATTGGAACAGAAACAGGAACTATTGTGAAAGATTTTGTCAATGGCGAGTGGATAACCCGTACGGTTTATGGAGCAAGCCTTCATGAAAATCAATACGGCCCCCACGATTTTGCCGATTTCTTTTTCTTCATCACCGGGTTTCATGGATTTCACGTGTTTAGCGGTGTTTGTTTGAATTTCCTCATTTATTACCGAACGGTAACGGGCATGTACGAACGCAGGGGAAGTTATGAAATGGTGGAGAAGGTAGGGTTGTACTGGCACTTTGTAGATTTGGTTTGGGTCTTTGTATTTACATTTTATTACCTCGTTTAAAAAATAAAATCATGGCGCATCATTCGCACGAACCTCAAGTGGTGGTATTGCCACCCAACAAAGAAAAGATTGCTCACTTGTGGAAAGTAGCAGGTATTCTTTTGGTGATAACCATTTTCGAATTTATCGTTGCCTTCACCATGCATGCCGGCCCTTTGAAGACTTCCATCTTCGTGGGTATGACCATTATCAAAGCATTTTATATTGTGGGTGAGTTTATGCACCTACGGCACGAGGCTAAGGTGTTGATTTGGTCGATCTTAGTGCCAACGGTTTTTATTATTTGGATGCTGGTGGCGTTTGTTTACGAAGGGATGAAAATGTCTGACATCAATTTCCTTAGGTTTCTGAATTAATTTGAAAGACGTTACATACGAAAGGCTAAAGTATAAGCTTTAGCCTTTTTTATTTATGGTAAAAAAACTGACCTATCTCTTTCTTGCTTTATTGCTCCCCGGAATCATTTTTTTGTTTCTACGTTTTTTTGGTCAAAATCGATTCGATATCCCGGTTTATTTTCAGAATGGGGTGACGGATTCAATCCGTTGCAAGATTAAAACACACGGACAGTATTGTATTGCGGATTCTGTAATGGAAAAATGGAGCCGAAAAGGAACGGCTATTTTAATCGTTTATTCAAAAGAGAAAGAACCGGGATGGATGCAAAAAATGACAGATGCAAATAAACTGAAATTTATTGCGCTCGATACAAAAAATGATAGTGAAAAATTCTTGAAAGATTGCGTGTTCTTTCTAAAAAACCCTTGGAGCGCGGTATTAATTGATGATCAAAACCGCATTCGGGGCTATTACAAAATGGGCGACCGTGAGGAGATGGACCGCCTTGAAGTGGAAGTAAAAATTTTATTAAAAAACTATTAGGATGGCAGAACACGAGCCGCATCGAAAACTGATTCTTTTTCTTTCCGTGGCTATTCCGTTAACAATTGCTGCGCTGTTCAGGGTGAAAATTCCAGGCTACGATTTTTCATTTCTCCCTCCAATCTATGCGTCTATTAATGGACTTACGGCTGCATTATTAATTGTGTCTTATGTTTCTATCCGAAATAAAAAAATTGAGGTGCATCAAACTATAAACAAAATTTGCATTGGGCTCTCATTGATATTTTTAGTGATGTATCTACTATACCACGCTACAAGCGTTGAAACTCATTATGGTGGAACAGGTTTTATCAAGTATGTGTATTATTTTATTTTAATCACGCACATTATTCTCTCTATTGCTGTAATACCTCTTGTGCTGTTTACGTTTTCGAGAGCGCTTGCGGGTAACTTTGAAAGACATAAACGATTGGCTAAATTTACACTCCCGTTGTGGCTATATGTTGCGGTGACGGGAGTTGTTGTTTATCTAATGATAAGCCCGTATTACCCATGAAGTCCGTCATTATTTTGTGCGTATTGTTGTTGCTCTCTGTTACTGGGTTTGCGCAGTGCGCCATGTGTAAGGCCACGTTGGAGAATAATATCAGTAACGGAAATATTGGTATTGCTGCGGGCATCAATTTTGGAATATTATACCTGTTTGTTGCTCCGTATTTGTTCATTGCACTTTTAGCCTATTTTTGGTATCGAACCAGTAAACGAAATGCCACGAAATCTCTTGGGAAGTATCATGCAGGGTAGGTGTCCGCGATGCGGTGAGGGGTATATTTTCAAATACCCAATTACCCAATTCAATAAGTTTAGTGTGATGAATCAATCATGCGATAAGTGTGAGGCCAGTTTTATGCCGGAGCCGGGTTTCTATATTGGTGCTATGTATGTGAGCTATGCTTTTACGGTGGTAATTTTTACCGTAGTTTCGTTGATACTTTATTTTTTTGTTAAACCATCGGATTGGGTTTATCTGGTTGCCATTCTTATTTCTGCATTTTTATTTACGCCTATCAGTTTCCGATATTCAAGGATTTTGTACCTCTATTGGTTCGGAGATATTCAAGCTAAAGAATAAACCTGTTTTTTCTATCCAATATTTCACGTAGGTTTAAGACAGAAGCCTATGAAAAGGTATTTTCTATTCTTAATTCTGAGCGCATTATTCCTGACGGCTGCCATGGGTTGGGATTATTATCAGAAGAAAAATTTGACGAATGATGTTTTGTCTTCTCAAATTAGTAGAAACCTGTTTGCTGAAACCAACAAATTACAGTCAGAGTTAGAATTAATAATAAATGATTCGACAATTCAGTGGGCTACTTTATCTCACCCTTTTTTTTTATTGAATAACGGAAAGATTGATAAATGGAGTTCAATAGAATTCCCAATCACCGTACAAGAATTGTCCGGAGATTTTACCCGTAAGCTTATTCATGTTTCCCGTTCTGAGTTACTGGCTGTCAAACAGATAATTAATACTAATCAATCTTTAGTCGGTATTATACCGTTGCATCGCGGATACGAACTCACTAACCAATATTTGACTGAGCAATGGAACCGACAGGTATTTCCTGTTGAGGGAATAAAAATTCTCGAACCAGATCAGCCCGAAGGTTACCCAGTGTACGATCATAACCATTGTTTATTTAAAGTGACGATATCCGATACTCATTTTATCTCAAATTATGTGTCGATTATATTGGTATCGATAGCAGCTCTCTTATTCCTTTCCTTTGTTTTTGTACTCGTTCGCGACTTACATAACCGGAAGGAGTTTGTATTTTCTTTTGCAGTATTGTTGCTGAGCTTATCACTGCTTCGCGTTGCTATGGTGCAATGGACGTTTCCCGGCCGTTGGGTATATTCAAAAATTTTCGATGCCCGCTTTTTTGCATCCTCATCGTTTAATGCCTCTGCTGGCGATTTTTTGTTTAACTCATTAATTGTTTTCATCTGCAGCGCTTATCTGTTTTACAGTTACCCACAATGGCGGGCGATTAGGAAACTCTATAAGGCACGCATCTGGATTAGAATTGCTGTTTCTTCCTTACTTATTGCCGGTGCCTATTTTTCTACTTTATTCCCTCAGCTCTTTGTAGAATCAATTTTCCACGACTCCGTTATTCCTTTCGATATAACCGAAAGTATTTATTTTGACGATTTAAGAATCACGGTTTTAGCCGCTCTGGTTCTTGGTGTACTCAGTTCATTTTTCTTTGTTCATTTTCTTGTTCGTATTGTTAAATTGTGCGTATCAACGCATCATTTTTTGGTTTCTTTATTTTTAGGAGGACTTCTGTTTTTAATCTACTTTCTATTTTCCGAACTCAATTATTCGGTCACGCTTCTGGTGGGATCATTATATTTTATTTTCTTATTTTATTCAGGTTACAATAAAGCCGTGGCAACTATTGGTTATCGCACCTTTCCGGTTATTGCCGTGATTATTATTCTATACGCAGTGCAAGCAGCCGTTGGAATTAAACACTTTGTTGGAGAAAAAAAAGTGAAGATGATGCTCAGCTCTGCCACAAGCCTTTATAATAGAGATGTGTTGGGCGAATATTTATTGCAGCAAGCGTACAGTAAAATAATTCATGATCCTTTTGTGGCCGCCAGTGTGCGCAACCCACTGCTATCGAAAAATGAGGCACGACAAAAAATTAAACAGCTATACCTGAATGATTATTTCAATCGATATACTATTAAAATTGACTTTTACCGTAATGACGGCAGCCCGGCCGATAAAGAATCTTTAGTCGATTTTGCGTCTGCTATTGAACAAGTTCATGACGATGCTTTTAAAACGCCTTATGAGGGGATCTATCTCATTCAAAACAGTAATGCAACTATTTTGAAACATTACCTTGTTGTTGCGCCACTTAACAATGTAGATAAAGTAAATGGGTATGTGGTGATAGATTTGTCGATCAGGCACATTGCACAACAACAAGTGTATCCCACACTTTTGGTCGATAGTAGATTCGCACAGTCTATTCGCAATAAGAATTTCAGCTATGCTACGTTTAGCCAAAATAAACTGATCGATCATTTCGGTGACTACAATTTTGAACGTGATTTTGATGTAAAATTACTTCATAACCGTGAATTGTTTCTGAATGGAATAGCAAAAGACACTCATCAGTTTATTAGGGTAGAAAACGACAATGGTAATAGTTTGGTGCTAGCTGCTACTTTATACTCTGAATTAAATGTAATCGCCAATTTTTCTTTTCTTTTTTCAGTAGGTGTGTTTTTGATTTTGTTGATTGCAATTTTGTTTTTTTTTAAACACCGTTTTAGAGAAAGACATCTGAATTATTCAGCGCGTATTCAGATTTTCGTGTACTTGTCTTTTGTAGCGCCACTGATTGTGGTGAGTATAATGGCCCTGAGAATGATTGGCCTGTCGAACGAAACTCAGTACGAAAATGAAATTCAAAAAAAAGGACAAGCGATTGCGGAGTCGTTAGCACAGTTAGAGGAGCGAGGAACTGATATTCAAAGTAACTTAAGTGGTAAGTTAGATGACTTATCGCAGACACAAGGTGCCGAAATGAACTTGTATAACTCTGCGGGAGAGCTTACCGCATCTAGCCAGCCGGCCATTTTTAAAAATCATTTGGTCATGCGAATGGCTAATCGTTCGGCATGGGAAAAGATTGTAAAATATGGATATTATTTTGCCAATGAACCTTGCCGGATTGGGCTACTTGATTACAATAGCTCTTTTTTTGCAGTTAAATCGAGAAACACAAATAAATTACTAGGAATTCTTGAGTTGCCATTTTTTGAACAAACTTCAAACGCTGCAAAGGCAACTATATTTTCGAATATTATTATTGCGTTTGCTTTTGTGTTTATTCTTTTTTCTTTCCTTTCGCTCATTACTCTACAAAAATTAACTTGGCCACTTCGGTTTATAGCTAAGAGATTGAACGCTACCTATCTTTCAAGCAATCAAACTATCCACTGGGAAACCAACGATGAAATCGGGCGGCTGGTTAAAGAATACAACAAGATGCTCAGAAACCTTGAAGAAAGTAAATCGGAACTATTAAAGAGAGAAAAGGAAAATGCTTGGCGTGAGATTGCACAACAAGTTGCGCACGAGATTAAAAACCCCATCACCCCAATGAAACTTACACTTCAACAATTGGAATACTTACAAGCGGGGAATAAACTCACCGAAGATAAAACTAGGCAATCGGTACAGATACTACTTCATCAAATCGAAACGCTGAATGAAATAGCAACGACCTTCAGCTCGTTTGCTACTTTGCCTACTCCTGAAATTTTGAAAATTAACCTTTCTGATTTATTAAGAAAAACAGTTACTTTATTTGCGCACCATACACAAGGAAACATCAGTTATTCAACTACTGAAAATTGGTATGTTCTGGGCGACCCAAAGCTACTCGGAAGGATTTTCTCCAATATTATTTTGAATGGCCTTCAATCTGGAACGAACGACACCCATATAAAGGTTGATATCGCGGTGCAACCAGAAGATGATACCTGTGTTGTTTCTATTAGAGATAATGGAAAGGGTATATCTCCTGAATTAAAAGATAAAATTTTCCTACCTCATTTTAGTACAAAAAAGACAGGATCAGGACTTGGCTTGGCTATTGCCAAACAGGGCATCGAGCAAATGGGAGGAGAGATATGGTTTGAAACCAGCAAACAGGGAAGCTGTTTTTACGTGAAATTAAAAATGATTTAACTACGAGTAGCTACGAATTAGTTTTCCTCATTTTACTCATCACTTTGTTGGCAAATACAAAATCATCTAACTCTTCAATTCCGGAATCAGTAATTTCCGAGTGATTTCCTTCCCACAGTTTATGTCCTTGGTATAAGAAGATAATATTTTCGCCAATACCCATCACGGAGTTCATATCGTGGGTAACTACCAGTGTGGTGATGTCAAGCTCGTGGGTTATTTCATGAATGAGTTCGTCTATCAAGATGGAGGTTTGAGGATCAAGCCCCGAGTTGGGCTCATCGCAAAAAAGGTAATTTGGGTTGTTGACAATGGCACGCGCAATACCCACCCTTTTTTTCATGCCACCACTGATTTCAGACACTGCTTTTTTGTTGGCATTCTCAAGTCCTACACGTTTCAAACAAAGGTTAGCTCGTTCGCGTTTTTCGTCTGCGTGCATTTGGGTAAGAACTTCGAGCGGGAACATCACATTTTCTTCTACATTTTTCGAGTCGAAAAGTGCACCACCCTGAAAAAGCATTCCAATTTCTCTCCGTATTTCCGATTTAACTTCTTTATCCGCATCTGTAAAGTTTCGCAGGTTATAGAATACATTTCCGGTATCAGGGTGGATTAACCCGACAATACACTTCAGCAATACGCTTTTACCTGTACCACTCGATCCAATGATCAGATTTGTCTTGCCTTTTTCAAACTCGGCACTGATGTTTTCAAGCACCACTTTGTCGCCAAATCTTTTTGAAATGTGGTTAATCTTAATCATTACAAAATAAGGTCAACGATGAAGTAGTCGGCAAGCAGAATAGCAATTACACTGGTGGTTACAGCTTCAGTAGTGGCAATACCAACTTCCAATGCTCCGCCTTTTGTAAAATAACCTTTGAAAGAAGAAATGGAAGAAATCAAAAAAGCAAACACAAATGATTTCACCAAAGCCACAGAAATTTCTGTTGGGTTAAATTCAAAGCGAATCCCGGAAATAAACTCAGTTGGTGTTAGTAGTTGTGCAAACGTGCCAACAAGATAACCACCAACCATTGAACAAACTCCAGATATGATTACCAGCATGGGGTACATCATCATAGAAGCAATTATTTTGGGAAGCACGAGGTACGATGAAGAGTTAACCCCCATAACCTCTAAGGCATCGATTTGTTCAGTGATGCGCATAGTGCCCAGGCCGCCTGCCATACTCGAACCGATTTTGCCGGCATAAATAAGTGCCATTACGGTAGGGGCGAGCTCAAGTATGGTCATCTCCCGCACAACTTGAGAAATCACGAACCGAGGAATAAGCGGATTTACCATATTGAATGCGGTCTGAACGGTGGTAACAGCTCCGATAAATGTGGAGACCAGGATGAATAGAAAGGCAGACTTTACTCCGATTTGCATACATTCTTCCAATACTAATTTATAGTATGTTGAGAAGGATTCTCTTCGCACAAAAAGCGACCCCAGAAAAATTACGTACTTGCCAAAACCTTTCATTAAAAAAACATGAAATGCTATATTGCTCAAAGATAAAATATTTTTCATGAACCCATTAATGGTAATTACCGGGGGCACCAAGGGAATTGGAAGGGCCATTGCACAACGTTTTGCAAAGGCCGGATTCGATCTTGCGCTTTGTGCGAGAAACGACAAAGACCTTCACCAAACCAAACACGACATTGAAGCTGAATTTCAAAACAATGTGTTCACCCATCCGGCAGATGTTTCGAATAGAGCAGGAGCTAATAGTTTTGCTTCGTTTGTTTTGCAACGTAAAAGACCGATTCAGGTGCTGGTTAACAACACAGGCCATTTTATACCAGGTGAATCCATGCAAGAGGAAGACGGTGTCTTGGAAAGCATGATTGCTTCCAATCTTTACAGCGCATACTATACCACACGTGGAGTAGTTGAATCAATGAAAGAAAATAAGGCCGGGCACATTTTTAATATGTGTTCTATTGCAAGTATTAAGGCTTATCCCAACGGAGGATCGTATGCTATTTCTAAATTTGCATTGCTTGGGTTTACAAAAGTACTCCGCGAAGAAATGAAACCTTTTAACATCAGAGTTACTGCTGTTTTGCCGGGGGCTACAAAGACCTTGAGTTGGGCCGGGTCAAATCTACCCGACTCCCGTTTTATGAAACCCGAAGATGTGGCAGAAGTAATCTATAATGCCTATTCAATTTCCGACCGAAGTGTTGTTGAGGAAGTAATTATCCGCCCACAACTTGGAGATATTTAATTGCTGAAGGCACACTTATTCTTCCAGGGCTTTTACACCCGGCAATATTTTTCCTTCAAAGAATTCTAGGAGCGCACCGCCACCGGTAGATACATAACTTACTTTATTATCATATCCAAATTTGGCAACCGCTGCGGCAGAGTCTCCACCCCCGATGAGTGAGAATGCACCGTTAGACGTAGCATGCACAACGGCCTCAGCAACTTTCTTTGTTCCATTTTCAAATTTTGCCATTTCAAAAACCCCCATGGGCCCGTTCCATAAAATAGTTTTTGAAGTTTCAATCACTTTAGAAAAAACTTCTTGCGCCTGAGGGCCGATATCTAGCCCCATCCATTCGGGCTTAATAGAATTGTTTAGAGCGGTATCTGTGTTTGCCTGAGCATCAAATTTGTCGGCAATAATTGAATCGATCGGCAGGTGCAATTCAACTCCTTTTGATTTTGCTTTTTGTATAAGTTCTTTGGCAAGTTCAAGTTTGTCGTCTTCCACCAACGATTTGCCGATGCTTCCACCCATTGCTTTGAAGAACGTATAAGTCATTCCCCCGCCTATTAGCAGGTGGTCAACTTTATCCAACAATTTTTCAATGATTAATATTTTATCGGATATTTTTGCCCCGCCCATAATGGCGGTAAACGGCTTGGTGGCATTCTCCAATACTCGTTTTGCATTATCGACCTCTGCGGCCATCACAAATCCGGCACATTTTTCTTTGAAATACCTGGCTACAATCGTTGTACTGGCATGAGCACGGTGTGCCGTGCCAAAAGCATCGTTGACATAAATATCTCCGTGCTTCGAAAGTTTTTCGGCAAAAGCCAAATCGCCTTTCTCTTCTTGTTTATAGAATCGTAGGTTTTCTAATACAAGGATTTCACCCGGTTTTAAACCAGACGATAATGAAAAGGCATCCTCGCCAATGCAATCGTTTGCAAATTTTATTTTTGATCCAAGCAGTTTTTCGGTTGTAGGAAGGGTATGCTTGAGCGAATATTTTTCTTCCGGCCCTTCCTTTGGCCGCCCCAGGTGCGACATCAGCACACAACTTCCTCCATCCGCCAGTATTTTCTTCAATGTTGGAATGGTTGCCCGAATGCGGTTATCATCCGATACATTAAAATTTTTATCGAGGGGAACATTAAAATCAACACGGATTAGTGCACGCTTCCCTTTGAAGTTAATGTCGTTTACGGTTTTCATTCGATTAAATTTTGATGAGCCGCGAAGATAATAAAAAAGCCCTCACCTGATGCGAGGGCTTTTGACCAGTGTATTTTTAAAAGATTATTTTAATTGAGAAAAGTCGAAGGAGGTTTCAAGAAACTTGGTGGTGAACTTCCCCGATCGGAACGTGGGGTTATCCATCAAGGCCAAATGAAAAGGAATGGTTGTCTTCACGCCTTCAATGATAAATTCACTTAAGGCGCGCTTCATTCGGGTTATTACTTCCTCCCTAGATTGCCCGGCTACAATCAGCTTACCGATCATTGAGTCATAATTGGAGGGAATGGTGTAGCCCGTATATACGTGGCTGTCTACTCGCACGCCATGCCCACCCGGTTTGTGCATGTTGGTTATTTTTCCGGGCGATGGGCGGAACCCATTGGCCGGATCTTCCGCGTTGATGCGGCACTCCATAGCGTAAAGAGTAGGGAAATAATTTTTGCCTGAGATGGGCACTCCGGCAGCCACTTTGATTTGCTCTTTAATCAGATCGTAGTTGGTCACCTCTTCGGTAATGGGGTGCTCCACTTGAATACGGGTGTTCATTTCCATGAAATAAAAATCCCCGTGTTTATCTACCAGAAATTCGATGGTGCCGGCTCCTTCATAATTTATTGCTTTAGCACCTTTTATGGCGGCTTCGCCCATACGCTCACGCAATTCTTGGCTTACAACAGGAGAAGGGGTTTCTTCTACCAGCTTTTGATGCCTGCGTTGAACCGAACAATCGCGTTCCGACAAATGGCATACTTTTCCATATTGATCGCCCACCACTTGAATTTCGATGTGGCGGGGTTCTTCAACAAATTTTTCGAGGTAGAGGCCATCGTTTCCAAAAGAAGCCCCCGCTTCGCGCTTGGCATCATCCCAGGCTTTCTTAAACTCGCCTTCGTTATTGATGATGCGCATCCCCTTGCCACCACCACCCGCAGTTGCTTTAACGATAACCGGATACTTGATTTTTTTTGCGATCTCCATTCCTTCCTCAATCGAACTCAACAAGCCATCAGATCCCGGAATGGTGGGCACACCGGCTTTCTTCATGGTATCTTTCGCGGTCGATTTATCGCCCATGGCGTTGATCATGGCGGGGCTTGGCCCGATAAACTTAATTCCGTATTCATGACAAACTGCTGAGAATTCCGCACGTTCGGATAAGAATCCATAGCCCGGATGAATGGCATCGGCATTGGTTATCTCTGCGGCTGAAATAATGCGGGGGATATTCAAGTACGAATCTTTGCTGGGAGCATCTCCAATACAAACGGCCTCATCGGCAAAACGAACGTGCAGACTTTCACGATCGGCTGTTGAATATACAGCAACCGTTTTTATGTCCATCTCTTTGCAGGTGCGAATGATGCGCAGTGCAATCTCTCCCCGGTTGGCTATCAATATTTTTTTAAACATAAATTTCGTTATGGGTTGATCGTTGTAGTTATATAGTATTCGAAACTACGTTTAGCTATTAACTCTTAACTAATTCAAATTAATCGGGTTCAACAACAAACAACACCTGATCGTATTCTACAGGTGATGAGTTTTCGACCATTGCCTTCACTACGGTACCGGAAACCTCTGATTCAATTTCATTGAACAACTTCATGGCTTCAATGATGCAAACAACTTGCCCTTTAGAAACTTTGTCGCCCACTGAAATAAATGGGGGAGAGTCAGGGTTTGACGAACGATAAAATGTGCCAATCATAGGCGATTTTATATCTACCGTCTTTTTTCCTGGCGCGGCAGGCTTTTCGGCTTTTGGCGCAGGTGCGGAAGCCGCAGTTGCTACGGGCGCGGGTGCCGACATGGCCATCGGAGCGGCCATCATCGGAGTAGATTTTAATACTTTTTGGTCGGGTTCGCGTTTTACGTGAAGTTTCAACTCTTTGGTCTCAATGTCTACTTCGTTCAAACCAGATTGTGCAATGAAGTCGATAAGATCTCTGATTTCGGTAGTTTTCATTTCGTTTTTGTTTTGAGGTTCGGAAGAAGTGGAGGTTTTTTTTGACTTGGCTCCACCGTTTTTATTTGATGCCATGAAATTTTATTTTACACGTTCAACATATTCGCCATTGACAGTCTTTATCTTAATGTTATCGCCCGTGTTTACAAATAAAGGTACACGGATTTCTGCACCCGTTTCAATCGTTGCTGCCTTTAGCGTGCGCGTGGCCGTATCGCCCTGAAGCCCGGGTTCGGTGTACGTTACGTTAACAACTACGTGGGCCGGTGGTTCTGCGGTAATGGGTTGTACTCCGTTTTCAAAAGCGATCAGGAGTGTAACGCCTTCCTTAATATAATTTACCGAATCGCCCAATAAAACTTTGTCGAGATAGATTTGCTCGAACGTTTGGTTGTCCATACACACCAGGCTTTCGCCATCTTGGTAGAGGTATTGGTATTCTTTTGTTTCCACCCGGAGTTGTTCTACTGCATCGCCCGGACGGAAACGGTTTTCTACAATTTTGCCATTGCGTACGTTGCGCATTTTCAGTTGGTAGAAAGCCCTGAGGTTTCCGGGTGTGCGGTGCTGCATTTCTTCTACCTGCACCACTTCACCATTGTAGCGAATAAAACTTCCTTTGTTCAGATCAGATACAGTTGCCATAAGTAATTACAAAAAAATAAAGGTTAAGATTCGAAAATATTTTCAGTTCTCCAAGGTGTTTAGTGTTTGGGGCGATTTCCGTCATAGGCCCATTTCACATAAATGCCGCCCCAGGTAAAGCCACCGCCAAATGCTGCGATAATAAGGTTGTCACCTTTTTTAAGTTGCTTTTCATAATCCCACAGCAGCAAAGGTATGGTGCCGCCCGTGGTGTTGCCGTAGCGTTCGATGTTCATCATTACCTTATCGCTACTAATGCCCACACGGTTAGCGGTGGCATCGATAATGCGCTTGTTGGCTTGATGCGGAACAAGCCAGGTAATTGTTTCGGCTGTAAGATTATTTCGTTCGGCAATTTGTGCGGCCACATCGGCCATATTGGTTACGGCAAATTTAAAAACTGCAGAACCTTCTTGGTATACATAGTGCAACCGCTTATCCACCGTTTCGTGCGAAGGCCGCAGTCGGCTGCCTCCCGCCTTCATGTGCAAATAGGCTTCGCCTGCGCCATCGCTTCTCAGCACGGAATCTATTACACCATTATTTTCTGTAGCAGGTTCCAACAACACACAGCCGGCACCATCGCCAAAGATAATGCAGGTTGTACGGTCGGTGTAGTCGAGAATGGCAGACATCTTATCGCCTCCAATAACCACAACCTTTTTATACATGCCCGATTGAATGAAGCTTGCGCCTGTACTTAAACCATAAATGAAACCGGAGCAAGCAGCGCCCAGATCGTAACTGAATGCATTTGTGGCTCCCACGGCTGTTGCCACAATATTTGCGGATGCCGGAAACGTAAGATCGGGTGTGATGGTGGCAAAAATGATACAATCAATTTCTTTAGGATCGATTTTGGTTTTGGCCAACATATCTTCCACGGCCTTGATGCCCATTACCGATACACCCACATTGTCGCCCTTCAGTATCCTTCGCTCTTTAATGCCGGTTCGGGTGGTGATCCACTCATCGGTGGTTTCTACCATCGTTTCTAATTCTTTGTTGGTAAGTACGTAGTCGGGCACATATCCGCCTACCCCTGTAATTGCTGCCCTGAGTTTATTCATAAAAATGATAAGGCCTTAAAAATAAAAACGCCCGATTCGGTTTATGGAATCGGGCAAAAAAAGATATACTAATTTAACTGCAGCTTAAAGCTACAATACTTGTTGGCATTAAAACATGCGTGATGCAAAAAATCAGTCATGGCAATTAAGCCAATACTTCTTTTTCCATTACTACATTTCCTTTGAAATACAATTTGCCTTCGTGCCAGAAAGCGCGGTGAGGCAAATGATGTTCACCGGTGGTTGGGCAAACTGCCGATGCTTTAGCAACTGCTTTGTAGTGAGTTCTTCTCTTGTCTCTGCGAGTTTTCGAGGTCTTTCGTTTCGGATTTGGCATAACCTATTAATTTATATTCTACTTTAGTTTTTTCAACACTTCCCAACGCGGATCAATCGGTTTTTCTTCTGAGTTGTTGGCTGAAGAATAGACCAATGTATCGCTATTTTCGTCATTGCGGAAACGCGGATGAAGTTTTTTCATCGGTATTTCAAGTGCAATAAACTCGTACATCAGTTGCCCCAATTCAAGTTTGTCTTGATGGCTGGGGATGATGTATATTTCTTCGCTGACTTCCTGGGCTTCTTCGCCATACTTAAATACCACCTGCTTGCGAATTGATAGGGGGAACTCAAATTCTTCCAGACTGCGGTCGCAAACCAAATTGGCATGGCCTTTAATTTCGAAATCAGCTTCAATGAACGTTTCTCGTTTGTCGAGATTTACATGGGCTGCAAACGTTCCACCGGTAATCACTTCTTGGCCATACTTTTTAAAAAACTCCTCGCTCAATTTGAAGTCGAACGGATGAACGCTTTTTGAAAGGCCGAGAATGTTTACGCTGTAGCTGTTTGCCATCCCCGTTTTTTTAAATAAGACGGCAAATTTATTACGTTTTGGCGGATTTTGCGAATTGCCTGCCGTTTTTTGAAAAAAGAAGTAGAAAATACTCTAAAGTCAGAGGTATTCCGCTAAAACTGTCGATTTCAACTCAGTTTTTGATGTTTTACTTAAGTTTTCAAAGAGATACTCGACTACGCTTTTTTTAAAACCGAGCTTGATGGCAATGCTTTTTACAAAAATGAGCTCACTTTCAAATATTTTGTGGTCGGCATAGATCAATTCTACGCAGGAAATTAAATATTCAAATTTCTGATCGTTCGAGAGCGCGCCCAGCGAATCGATAGGCTGCGGAGTGCGAATCAGCCGGTTTACGGCATCTTCCGGAAAGTTACGATCTTTGGCTATCCTCAAAATCATTTCACGCTCGGCCTGTGCAAAATGCTTGTCTGCTTCGGCAAGCTGAATCAGTATGTTAAGTTGCTTTTCAGTTATTATGTCCATCGTCATATAGGTCGTTCAAAGGTACAATATTTTGAAACGCTTACGGTTGTTGCTGCGGTTGGGTTGCCTCTAATCGAGTTTTCACGATATCGCACGCAAGATAAATAGCCTGGCGCAAGGAACTCTCGTCTGCCTGGTTTTTTCCAGCAATGGCATAAGCTGTGCCATGATCGGGTGATGTGCGCACAACCGGTAACCCTGCCGTAAAGTTTACCCCGGTGCTAAAGTCTATGGTTTTGAAACCGATGAGGCCCTGGTCGTGGTACATGGCAAGTACGGCATCGTAAGCTTTGTATTGATTCGACCCGAAGAAACCATCGGCTGCAAGCGGCCCTACAATCAGTTTCCCTTTAGACTTTAAATCGGCAATGACGGGTTTAATAATTTCATTTTCCTCGGTTCCAAGCAGGCCGTTATCGCCCGCGTGCGGGTTGAGGCCGAGCACGGCAATTTTTGGTTTAGAAATATTGAAATCTTTTTTGAGTGACATTTCAAGAAGCCTGATTTTTAGCTCGACCCGATCGCGCGTTAGGTGTTTTGTAATTTCATGAACAGGTATATGCTCGGTAACCAACCCTACTTTTAGATTATTTCCGGCCAACAACATCAAACTTTCTCCGGCATTAAACTCTTGGGTTAAATATTCGGTGTGGCCACGATGCGGAAACTCCTCGCCATGAATGGTGTTTTTATCAATGGGTGCGGTAACGAGTGCATCGATCAGCCCTTCCTTCAATTCTTCCACCGATTTCTTCAGACTTAGAAGTGCGGCTCTCCCGCCTTGTTTGGAAGGTTGTCCGGGTGTTATTTCAATTACTTCTTCCCAGCAATTCACCACGTTGATGGATTTGGCAAACAGCTGCCCTTTTGTTTTAACCTGACTGTAATTGAAGTCTTCGGTATTCATCAATTTACGATAGTAAGATAATACGCGCGTAGAGCCGTAGATTACGGGGGTTAGAATATTGAGCAGCCGGGTATCGGCAAGTGCTTTAATCACCACCTCTGCACCAATGCCGTTGATGTCGCCCAACGTGATGCCGATGCGTGGTTTATCGTGAGTTTGTGGGTTCATATTCAATTCGAAAATTCAATATTCGAAATTCAAATTTATCCTTGCAAGTTTTAGTTTATTCAAAGACGAATCTTGAATTTTGATTTTTTCAGTTTAAAATGCACGTTCGCCCCAAAAAATTTCTTGGTCAGCACTTCCTTAAGGATCAAAACATAGCCCAGCGGATTGTGGACTCGCTGGTATTATCCGATGATAAAAATTTTGTTCTTGAAGTTGGCCCCGGCACAGGAGTTCTCACTCAGTTTTTGGTTCAAAAAGCTAATGTCGATTTGCATTTGGCAGAGATCGACCGCGAGTCCATAGCCTACTTGAAAGGAAAATTTCCTAACCATTCGGATAAACTGATTGAAGGAGATTTTCTGGAGTTGGATATAACTTCACTAACCAATAAAAATATTCACATCATCGGCAATTTTCCCTACAACATATCTTCTCAGATTTTTTTTAAAGTATTGGATTGCCGGCAACAGGTACAACAGGTAGTGGGCATGGTGCAAAAAGAAGTGGCCGACCGCATTGCAGAGAAAGAAGGCAGTAAAACGTATGGAATACTCAGCGTACTCTTACAAACATTTTACGATATCGAATATCTTTTTAAAGTTCCTCCCGGAGTTTTCTTTCCACCACCCAAAGTAATGTCTGCGGTTATACGCTTGAAGCGGAATATGCGCAACAACCTTCCGTGCAGCGAAGCCTTGTTTAAAAAGGTGGTAAAACAATCGTTTCAAAACCGGAGGAAGACCTTGCGAAACGCACTCAAACCCTTAAATTTACCCACACAGATTTTGTCTCTTGCGCTTATGGATAGGCGAGCAGAACAACTGAGTGTAGAAGAGTTTATTTCCCTTACCGTACAAATTGAGGAAGCCGGTGGAGTTCGCAGCGTTTGAGTTGACCAAGGAATTTCGCGATCGTTTTCAGCAGGCACTGAACGAACGCGACAAAGCATTTATCTATTCATCTCTCGAAGATGTAAATCCTGCTGACATCACTTCGCTTTTATCCGAGTTTGACAGCAACGAATCGAAATTTGTAGTTGATCTGCTCTCTTTGCAGGTGCGGTCGCGGATCATCAAAGACCTGGATCCGGATACCCGCAAAAATTTTCTCTCCGTTTATTCGGTAGATGAACTAACCCCCATCGTTAACCTGCTCGATTCGGATGATGCGGCCGATATACTGAATGAACTTCCGATAAAAACCAGCGAAGAAATTATTGCTTTGCTGGATTCTGATTTGAAATCGCAGGTGATCGACCTTTTGCGGTACGATGAAAACGTGGCGGGTGGCCTCATGGCTAAAGAATTACTAAAAGCCCAAGCCAGTTGGACTATGGTCGAGTGTATTGATGAGATCAGAAAGCAGGCCGAAAGCGGCATGAAATTTTATTCGGTTTGGGTAGTGGATGAAAACGATCGGTTGCTTGGCAGCCTTCCGCTTCAGAAACTAATTCTCACCGATCCCAATACAAGAGTGAAAGATATTTATGACGATGACATTGTTTCGGTTGAGACTTACATAGAAGACAGCGAAGTGGTGGAGATCATGAAAAAGTACGACCTTGAATCGATACCTGTGGTTAATGTTCAACACCAACTGGTGGGCCGAATTACCATTGATGATGTAGTAGATGTAATTACCGAACAAGCAGAAGAAGAACGCCAGTTGATGAGCGGTATCACCGAAGACGTAGAAGAAGACGACAGCCTGTGGCGCAATGTGCGTGCCCGCTTGCCCTGGCTGCTCATTGGTATTTTTGGGGGTATGCTCAGCGCACGGTTCATGGGTTTTTTTGCGCAAGAACTCGCGAAAGTTACAGCCATAGCTTTCTTCGTTCCGCTTATTCAGGCTACGGGCGGAAATGTGGGCATCCAGTCTTCGGGTTTGGTGGTGCAAAGTTTGGTAAACCCCAACTATGTAGACGAAGGATTGATGAATCGACTGCTGAAAGGCTTTAGCGTTGCCTTTCTCAACGGGTTGGTGCTTTCGCTTATTGTACTGGGTTCCACATTGTTGTTTTTTGATAATAATATGCTTTCCATCATCGTTTCCTTCGCTCTTTTTTGCGTGGTGCTATTTTCATCGTTTGTTGGAACCATCACCCCGTTGATTATCAATAAACTTGGGTTTAACCCCGCGCTCGCCTCGGGGCCATTCATCACCACAACCAGCGATTTGCTTGGCCTCACTATTTATTTTTTAACGGTGCAGATTTTAATTTAAAACAGATTGAGAGCCATTCCATAGATGGAAATTACGTTGCATGTTTGATTATTATTTTGATTTTTCTTTCTTGAAAAAAAATTCATAATTTCAGTAAGTTAATTTTAAACAATGGCGGAGAAAGATTGGAAGCAACGTGTTAAGGATAAATTCGATGAGATCGTTGAGAAGCCATTGCTCACCAGTGTAATTGTGTTGGTCTGCGTTGCTATTATTGTGTTGAGCCTGAGTTTAAGCTACTACGTATCCGAATTTCACAACTTCTGGGGGCAAGTACTAGCCGAAGCACACGGAATGATTTTTGATATTGCCGTGATTGGTATTTTACTTTTTTGGCTTAACCAAAACGGCCAAACCCGACAGCAGATCAGAATGTACAAAGACGAAATCGATGACTTTCGCCTTTGGGAATCGGAAGAAGCGGCATTCCGAACGGTGGGTAATATCAAAAGGCTGAACCGACATAAAATTTATGAAATCAACCTGGTGAACTGTCACCTCTCGCGCACCAACTTGAGCCACGTTAACCTGAAAGCATCTAACCTTAACTCGGCAAACCTCACGAACTCCTCGTTAATCGAAACCAACCTGGAGAACACACGGCTCAACCAAACCAATTTAGAAAATTCAAACCTCAACCAGGCCAACCTGAAAGGAGCTTATGCCAGTGGTGCAAATTTTAAAGACGCGTATTTAATAAAAGCGAATTTCGAAAATGCTTTTTTGATTAAAACCAATTTCAAAAATGCGTACCTGATGGAGGCCAATTTGCAGAACAGTTATTTGATGGGCGCAGACTTTGAAAATGCCAGTTTGTACAAAGCCGATTTGCGCGGTGCCAAAGGGCTTACGCTCGAACAACTTACCCACGCAAAAACATTATACCTCGCTAAGTTTGACGATGAACTGTTTGAACAAGTTAAAGCAATTATTCCTGAGCTGGTAGGCAGCTAAATTTTGTTTGCGTGGTATAAAGAATTACCTTTGTGCAACAAACAACGGCTTCTACGAAGCCGTTGTTTGTTTTTTTAACGAAGGGTAGAAAAATTTATTAATGGAGAATGGTTATGAGCAAAAAAATTTCATATTATACAAAAGAGGGGTTGGATAAATTAACTAACGAACTCAATACATTAAAATCCAAAGGAAGGGCCGACATTGCTCGCCAGATTGCCGAAGCCCGCGACAAAGGCGACTTGAGCGAAAATGCCGAGTACGATGCCGCCAAAGATGCTCAAGGCCACCTTGAAGCTAAGATTGCCAAACTCGAAGATCTGGTTGGCAACGCACGACTGATAGACGAAACAAAAATCGATACATCTTCCGTTTCTATCCTCTCAAAAGTTACGATCAAAAATAAAAAGAACGGAGCTTCGGTTACGTACACCTTGGTGAGCGAAGAAGAAGCCGACTTGAAAGCCGGAAAAATTTCTACACAATCGCCTATTGGAAAAGGATTGCTGGGCAAGAAGAAAGGAGAAACAGCCAAAGTAAAAACACCGGCAGGCGAAATGGAATTTGAGATTGTAAATATTGGAGCGTAGTAAGGACTTGAGGTTTGAGATATTAGATTTGAGATTATTTTTGAGTAGATTGAAATGTCAATCTCATCTCAAGTCTAACCTCTAATATCTAAAAATGCCTTCCATCTTCTCCAAAATAATTAACCGCGAGATTCCGGCCTATATCGTAGCCGAAGACGAAAGTTTCCTTGCGTTTCTCGACATCAACCCGTTAACCGTAGGGCACACGCTGGTTATCCCTAAAAAAGAAGTGGACTATTTTTTCGATGTGGATGCCGACTCGCTGGCTGCGATGATGGTGTTTTCAAAGAACGTGGCAGCCGCCATAAAAAAAACAACCAACTGCGAGCGGGTGGGTATGGCTGTACTTGGCTTTGAAGTGCCGCACGCACACCTGCACCTCGTGCCCATGAACGGCATGAACGACATTAATTTTGCCAACCCAAAATTGAAATTATCTAAGGAAGAGTTTGCTGAGGTGGCAAATAAACTTAGTATTCTGTTAATTAAATAAAATCAATATCCACGTTCAGCGGGTAGCGCATCAAAAAATCAAGCGCTTCTTCTACGGTCAGCCCTTCAAACAAAACTTTGTACAGCCTGTCGGTGATGAGTGCGCGTACTTTGTAATGATCGGCACATTTCTTAGCAATACGCACGGTGTTTATACCTTCGGCCACTTCCTTCATGTCTTCAATAATATCTTTAAGCTTTTCCCCTTTTGCCAGGCGGTAGCCCACCGTAAAATTTCGGCTCATTGGGCTGTTGCAGGTTGTAACCAAGTCGCCAATGCCGGCCACGCCCAGAAATGCTTTGGTATCGCCACCCAGTGCGCGCCCGAGGTAAACCATCTCCACCGCACCCCGGCTGATGAGCAAACCTTTGGCGTTATCGCCAAAGCCAAGCCCGTTCAGCGCGCCCGAAGCAATCGCAATAATATTTTTTAAAACCCCGGCAATCTCTACACCCACGATGTCATTGTTTTCATATACCTGAAAACGATCGCTCTTCAATAATTTTTTTCCCGTTTGTATCACTTCATTAAAACTACTGGCCACCACCGTAGCTGCGGGTTGGCGAAGCGCAAGTTCTTTGCTCAAGTTCGGACCCGCCAAGCAACCGATTCGTACGGCCACACTTTCTTCGCGTATTACTTCGCTCATGGTCTTTACCATGCTGCGGTCTAATTTTTTTACCGACTCAATCGTTTCACCTTTTGGCAAAGCAATATCAAATCCTTTTGTGCCGTGAATGAGCATGTGGTACGGATGCAGATGTGGAGATAACCTGCGCATCATTTCGCGGAAGTGCGCGGCCGGCACCATCGGGAAAAGTATTTCGCACTCGTTGGCAATCACCGAAAGATCGTTTACGGCTTCTACCTGCGGATGAACTTCGTAACCTCGGTTTAGATGTGTTGCGTTGATTCGCATCACATCATTTTCATTGCGGGCATACAGCAGCACTTTGCGGTTTTGCGCCAGCAAATTCGAAATAACGGTGCCAAAGTTACCGGCACCGATTACGCCAACGGGTTTTTCAGATGTATTGCTCAAGGCCATAACCCACCAGGCGGTTGTGATAATAATAGAGCAGGCTCAAATCTTTGGTAACGATGTTGCCTTTTTTGTTTTTCAATACCGGCCGATTTAAGTGAAACACCCCGGCATTATCTATGCCGCGCATAATGGCAAGATCCGATTTTCCTTTCAGATGCGAGGCAATTTTGATTTTATCTTGTTCTTTCAATAAATAAATCTGTTTGCGCACGCGTTTAAATGTAGCACGGAATTCTTGGTAATCAATTTCCAAATCTTCTTCGGGCAACCGAAGCAAGTTGAACAAATCCAACTGACTGAATTTTTTCTGCCACATTTCAAAAGCGATGAATGAAACCAGATGGCTTGCAAATACGCGGTTTATTTTGTGGTACTCCGATACAATTCGCTGGCTGAGCATGCGCGTGTATTCGTCTTCGCGCTGGCGATCTATGGTAAGTTCGCCACTGCTGATGAAATAATCTTTGGTATTGATGATTCGCCCATGCGAGTCGAGGCTATTGCCCTCATCGTTCACAAAATTGCCCATCACATCCAGCCCCCGGCCAATGGAAACAGAAATATTCGATCGGTTGCCAAAAAATTTGATAAGAAAACGGATCAACTGAAAACTTCCGTACTTATCGTCTTCAACAAAATACCGGTCTTGACCTTTCACACTTAAATAATCTTCGATCAGATCGGGGGCCTCCAACACAAAATGATAATTGAGAGACACGGGCACAACAAATATTTTTCGGGTTTCACCGGAGTTGTACAGTGCACGTTGAGCTTCGATAGCGGTGCTGAGCAACCCCAATTTCAATTGCTTTTCGATCATGCCGGAGCGCGAACGCGTGCCGCCCGGAAAAAATATACTATGTGCACCCTTTTGTATGGCGAGGCTCGAATACATTTTCAGTGTTTCGAGGTACGGCAAATTCTTTTTTCTACGATCTACTTTATACGCACCCAAGCTGTTCATGAAGTAAGCAATGATGCGGATGTTGAAAAGATTCAACCCGGCTCCGTAAATAAAAGCCGGCAGCCCCATAGCGTGGATAACCCAGCCAATTAAAATGGAGTCGAGGTTACTAAAATGCGTAGGCACCATAACTACCGTTCCCTGGCGGGCAAGGTTGCGGAGCATCTTTACTTTACCCACGATGTGAATTTTATCGCGCAGGGTGTATTGATTGCGAAAATAGGCTCCAAATTTTTTCACTCGGGCTCCGTTAAGCAGACGGGCAAACCAAAACTTCACGGCCTCCCGCGCAAACCTATAGGAATTGGCTTTGAAATTCCCGGCAATCTCGGAGGAATACCGGTGAACAATCCGCAGGAGCACATCATCAACTTTGGGTTTGGCTTCTTCGGCATCTTTGGCACTTAAATCGGCCAACTCGTTTTTAATACACGACCAAAAACGCGAATCGTCTTTGGGATCAACGCGCCAGCGATTTCTCTTAATGCGGTTTTGCTCACGATAGGCCGTGGCCTGCAAGTCTTCAATCAATTGCTTGGTAGAAGGGCGAAGCTCGTGGATGCGCTCTACCGATTTGCGCGTTACTTCTTCAATAAATTCTTTTCGGTTTTTACTGAGTTGGTACACAGGCCAGTCCGGTATGCGATCCAGTATCGGTTTGTATTTCTTGCTCTTGTTTTTCTTTTCTTCGATGATTTCCATCAACTATTTTTTAAGACAAAGGGATGTCAAAGTTAAACGACAGACAGGCAATCACAAAATGAAGGTAATCTGCTATTGTAATTCGCTTAGCGATCGGTTAAGGCTTTCGGCCATTTGATTGAACCGAAGTAGAGCATCTGAAATAAATTGATCGGTAACCATTTTTTTTACATCTTCTTCAGTGGCCACATCGTATTCCTGGAGTTTGAAAGTCTGTTCAAAAAAACCTGCCTCCAACTTGATGAGGTAGCGGTTGTTCCAATGAAAAACCGTAATCTTGATTTCTGGGTTTGGAATTTCGGCAACGATGCGCATGGCGTTTTTATTGCCGAAGGTAAGGACGAATTTTATGTAAACTTACTATTGCAGTCCTCACCCAATAATCGTTATCAGTAAGCAAGCCTTAGAATTAAAAGCTAATTTCATTACAACTCTCCTTCAATACTTGTATTTTTGAACGTATTTTGCTTTGTATATGATGTTCATTCGGCAGTTGAGCGGTTTGTTGTTGGTGGCGTTTTTTTTGTTCGGCTTTTTTAAAGCGGATGCTACGCACTTGCGTGCAGGCGATATTACCATAAAGAGACTAAGCTGCAACAGCAACACGTTTCAAATTACCCTGCACGTCTATACCCGAACCAGTGTAGTTACAAAATTCAGTATGGGCGGTGCGGGTAGCTTAAATTTTGGAGACGGCAGTGCTATCTTTCATCCGCCCGAAATAGATTTTCCCCCAATCATTGGCCAATCGGATAACGGCCCCATTGGAGAGGTTACGTTCACGGTAACGCACACTTACGGCAGCAACGGGCTGTACACCATTACCTATTCTGAACAGAATCGCAACGAGGGAATATTGAATATTGATAATTCCGTCAATACACCTTTTTTTATGCAGACCCAGATTTTGATAGACGATGGTGTGGGCTGCAATAATTCACCGGAGTTGTTGGTGCCGCCCATCGACCGTGGCTGTACTGGGGTTAAATGGTTTCATAATCCTGGGGCTTACGATCCCGATGGCGACAGCCTTTCGTACGAGTTGTTTGTGCCCAAGCAGGGTGCTGTTTACGATGACAACGGGGTGTTAATTTCAAGCCTTGATGTAGGGGGCTATCGTCAGCCCAATAACAATGAATTTTACACCGGCTCAGCCCAAAAAGAACCACCCGGTGTTGGGCCCGCTACGTTTTCAATAGATCCGTTGACGGGCACACTTACCTGGGATGCCCCCGGTGAGGCAGGCGAATACAATGTGGCTTTCCTAATACGCGAATGGCGAAAGGTATTTGGCCAATGGGTGTGTTTAGGCTACGTGGAGCGCGATATGCAGATTGTTATCCAAAACTGTACGAACCAACGTCCGCAACTTCAAGTGCCTGCAGATATTTGTGTAACGGCTGGAACTTTAATTACCGAAGATATTTATGCCACAGACCCGGATGGCAGCACCTTGGGCGGTGGAGCCGGCAAAGGCGACAGTGTAAAAATTGAGGCGTTCTCACAAATCTTCAGCATTAATCCTAACAAGGCAAAAATTTCACCCGATTCGGGCGTGTGGCAACCTACCCTAAGCCCGGTGCAACAAGCACACATTCAATTAAAATGGCAAACGGCCTGCGAGCATGTTAAAGAACAGCCCTACGAAGTGGTCTTTAAAGCCACCGACAACGGTAGCCCTCCCTTATCTACTTTCGATGCCTGGAAGATCATGGTGGTGGCTCCTGCACCGATTTGGAATACAATAACGTTAAACCCCGGGCAACGATCATCACAGCTCTCGTGGCAGCCGTATGCATGCAAGTCTGCAACCAACGCTGCAACTATGCAAGTATGGCGCAGGGTCGACAGTTCGCCATTTACACCTTCTACGTGCATAACCGGAATTCCCGACTCACTCGGCTACACCATGATTGGTGAAGTACCCATCGGCAGTTCGGGCTTCTTAGATCAAAAACTTGCAGCAGGTGCTGAATATTGTTATCGGTTAGTGGCCACTTTTTCTGACGGGAGTTTAAGCTACGTATCGACTGAATATTGTATACCTCCTATATTAGCCGATGCCCCAGTAATTACCAATGTAACGATCGACAGCACCGATCTATCGACCGGGAAGATTACTATCAAATGGAGGTCACCGTTCGAGGCTGACCAAGGGCAGTTTCCCAAACCGTACACCTTTGTTGTGATGCGTGCCGAAGGATTTAACGGCAACATCAATTTAATCACGGTAAGCAAAGGCCAGCAGTCGGACAGCACGTTTTCGGATGACGGCTTGAATACCCGCGATCTCGTTTACAACTATCGGATAATTGCTTTTGCAAGCAACGGCAATAGGGTAGATACCTCTGCTGCTGCTTCCTCAGTGCGGCTGGATTTAAAACCCCAATTCAAACAAGTTCAGCTTACCTGGGGCGCTGATGTGCCCTGGTCCAACAACACGCCTCAATATCCTATTCATTTAATTTACCGCACCCCTAATTCTTTAGCAGAAACCATAAGCGAGCTTACCCTGATCGATAGTGTGAATGTAACGCAGCGGCCTGTGTTGATGTATGTAGATTCGGGTCAGTACAACGGTGTGCCGTTAGATCAAAAACAAAACTATTGTTACGCAGTGATGACGCGCGGCTCGTACGGCAATCCAAAAATTAAAGCTCCACTTATTAATTTTTCAGAAATAACTTGCGCCATACCCGGAGACACCCTCAAGCCCTGTAAGCCTTTGGTGGTGGCTACGGGAGGCGGGTGCTCGAGCAACAATACCTTTTGCCCCGGTGATGGCAACACCGGAGCTATTCCCTACAGCAATGTAGTGCGCTGGAAAAGGCCGGCTGATACAGATTGCCGAGCCGACATCAGAAAATACAACGTTTATGCCTCGTCCGATGGCCAGAATTTTAATATCGTTGCAAGTGTTGTCGATACTTTCTATGTAGATGCCGGGTTAAACTCATCCGCACGTTGCTATAAAATATCTTCGGTAAACCGGGCTGGCAAAGAGAGCGATTTAACGGATCAATTCTGCTTTGATAATTGCCCGTATTATGCGCTGCCCAATGTGTTTACTCCAAACGGAGATGGCTGTAATGATTTGTTCAGCGCGTACAGCATCAGAAGGTACGGAGATCCCGATTCGGGAGATTACCCTCCGTGCAATACCAGCACAGATCAAATCAACAATATAAAAACATGGTGTGCCCGCTTTGTGCTCAGCGTTAACTTTACCGTTTACAACCGATGGGGTAGGGAAGTGTACAACTATCAGGGGAACGGTAACGATGGCGATCAAGGCAGCGGTGTGTTCATTGATTGGAACGGAAAAGACAATGCCGGCCGCGACTTAGATGCCGGTACCTACTACTACGTGGCCAACGTAGTATTTAATGTGGTAGACCCCAAACGGAAAAGCCAAACCGTTAAAGGATGGGTGCAACTCATGAGGTAGAGAAACTTATTTTTTTTGATGGAGTTTGCGGCCTGTGCAATGCCTGGGTGCAGTTTGTGATTCATCGAAACAAAAAAAAATCACTGTTCTTTACTCCGCTTCAGTCGGATTATTCAAAAAATCTTCTGCAACAAGTTCAGGTTGAAACTAATGTGCAAACAATAATTTATTTTAAGAAAGGAAAATTATTTTTTAAAAGTGACGCAGTTTTAGAAATTGCGAGAGAGTTACGTGGGCTGTGGCCGTTGTTTTTTGTTTTAAAAGTGATCCCCCGGTTTTTTAGAGATTATATTTACGATAAAGTTGCAACACACAGGTACAAGTGGTTTGGTAAGTTGCCCGAGTGCAGATTGCCCACACCCGATTTGAAAGATCGTTTCCTGTAACGATTTGCAGCAATGAGTTTTATCTTCTACTTTGAATTCTAAATTTCGATAATCGCATGAAAGCATTCATTTTTCCTGGACAAGGCGCTCAGTTTACAGGCATGGGTAAAGACCTTTTTGATACCAACACTAAAGCAAAAACCCTTTTTGATACAGCTAATAAAATTCTAGGGTTCAACATTACCGAGGTTATGTTTGGTGGAACTGCCGAAGAATTAAAACAAACCAAGGTAACACAACCTGCTGTTTTTATTCACTCAGTCTTGGTGGCCATTTGTCAAGAGGGGCAACGACCTGCTTTGGTGGCGGGGCACTCGTTGGGTGAGTTTTCTGCCTTGGTAGCCAATGGTGCACTTTCATTTGAAGATGGACTCAAACTGGTGAGCCAACGAGCAAGTGCTATGCAAAAGGCATGTGAGAAAAATCCATCTACTATGGCTGCTATCTTGGGGCTGGACGATAAAGTTGTAGAGGAAATCTGTGCCTCTATTTCAGATGAAATTGTAGTGGCCGCTAATTACAATTGTCCCGGGCAGTTGGTGATATCGGGCTCGAACAAAGGTATAGAAATTGCCTGCGAAAAGATGAAAGCTGCCGGTGCAAAACGCGCATTGCCGTTGCAGGTGGGTGGGGCATTTCACTCTCCGCTGATGGAACCCGCCCGCGAAGAATTGGCCACCGCTATAAATGCAACAAAATTCAATGACCCATTTTGCCCGGTGTATCAAAACGTAAATGCACTTGCCGCAACCGATGTGTCTGCGATTAAAAATAATTTGATCGCTCAACTCACGGCACCCGTTCGGTGGACACAAACCGTGCAAAATATGGCTACGGCCGGTACAACATCGTTTGTTGAATGTGGGCCGGGCAAAGTATTGCAGGGCTTGGTAAAGAAAATTGCTCCTACGGCCGAGGCCGTCAGTCTTTAAAAATCTTTACGCTCAGCCTATCGCTACTTTCGCATGCCAGTTGTTCATTAGATTTCTTCAGTAACGGATGTACAAAATCGGGGCTTATTTCGGCCAACGGAATTAAAACAAAATTTCGTTCGTGCATTCGCGGGTGCGGGATAATGAGTTGATTGGATGCGATGATTTCATCACCAAAATAGATAATGTCTATATCGATAACACGTGCTCCCCACTTTTCTTTTCGTAGTCTACCCATGTCCATTTCAATGGATAGAATTTTTTCTAACAAATCAACGGCAGGAACACTACACTCAACTTGAATCACTTGATTAAGAAAATCCGGCTGATCTGTTTTGCCCCAAGCTCTGGTTTCGTATATAGAAGAGGTCTTGATGATTCTACAAACGTATTGATCGATTAATTTTCTACATTGGTTTAGATGTGCCTTTCGGTTGCCAAGATTACTGCCGATGGAAATAAAAACAGTTCGATTCACCACAATTATTTCCGAAAGGTAACCAACCTCCTTTATTAACCGTTTAGGTTTGTTTACTTTTGACCCCTAAAATTTAAGAAAATGAATTTCTTTAAAACATTTCTGGCCTCGTGCCTCGGTTCGTTAATTGCACTTGTGCTGCTGGTTTTTTTAATCATCGGTATCTTCTCTGCAGCAATTTCCGGACTTTCGGGGGGCGATAAAATCGTAACCATCAACGACAATTCTGTATTGAACTTGAAACTCAATGTGCCCATAACCGAAATGGATATTGAAAACCCGTTTGAAGGATTGCCGTTTCCCGGGATAGACGAAGTTGCGGTAGGCTTATTACCTTTAAAACAAACTATAGAGCATGCCGCTACCGATCCTTCTATTAAAGGAATTTATCTTGAGGTAAGCTTATTTCAGGGCGGCTATGCGCAAGCAAAAGAAATTCGCGAAGCTTTAATAAATTTTAAGAAATCGGGAAAATGGATTGTGGCGTACTCAGAATTTTTCACCGAAAATTCTTATTACATCGCTTCGGTCGCAGATAAAATATATTTAAACCCCGAAGGCGAACTTGAACTTAACGGGCTGGCCGTTGAAGTCAGCTTCTATAAAAAACTGTTCGATAAATTAGAGATCAAGCCTGAAATTTTCCGCGTGGGCGATTTTAAAAGTGCTGTTGAACCTTTCTTCCTCGATAAAATGAGTGATGCCAACCGCTTACAATTACGGGCATTGATTGATGATATTAATAATTCTACAAATCTCGAAATAGCGGAGGCTAGAAAAATCGATAATACCGAATTAAAAAAGATAACCGATCAAATGCTGGTGACAGCTCCGGAAGATGCGGCTAAGTATCGATTGGTTGATTCATTGTTTTATTTCGATCAGGTTCAAGCAGAGCTTAGAAATAGGTTGGGGCTGGGCAAAAACGGGAAGATCAACCTTGTGAAGTACAGCAAATACAAGAAGAGTTTTACCAACGTATCAACTTCCAAGAATGAAATAGCCGTGATAGTTGCCGAAGGTGAGATAATACCCGGTAAAGCCGGTGAGAGCAGCATCGGATCAGAAACCTTTGCCGAAGAATTGCGGAAAGCAAGAACAAACGACCGCGTGAAGGCAATTGTGCTGCGCATCAATTCACCGGGAGGGAGCGCGCTGGCTTCGGATGTAATGTGGCGCGAAGTGGTGCTCGCCACAAAAGAAAAACCGGTTATTGCTTCCATGTCAACCTATGCGGCATCGGGTGGTTATTATTTGGCTATGGGTTGCGATACCATTGTGGCCGAGCCTACAACCATCACGGGTTCAATTGGTGTGTTTAGCGTGCTGTTCGATCTGAGCGGTTTCCTCGGAAACAAACTGGGCATTACATTCGATGAAGTGAAGACCGGAGAGTTCAGCGATATCGCCACATTTACCAGACCACTCACGACTGCCGAAAAATCCATTTGGCAGAAGAAGACCAACAAAATTTATGAAGGATTCACCACGAAAGCAGCCGATGGCCGTGGTATGGAGGTGGAACAACTTCGTTCAGTGGCTTCGGGCCGTGTATGGACAGGCACACAAGCCAAAGAAAAAGGATTGGTAGATGTGTTGGGTGGCTTTGACGATGCCGTGAAGATTGCCGCAGAGAAAGCTGGTGTAGCAAACGATTACAAACTGCGGTTCTACCCGAAACAGAAAAATTTCCTGGCACAATGGCTCGAAGACTTAGAAGAAAATTCAAAGACAAGCATTTTAAAAAACGAACTGGGTGAAGGCTATGAAACATTCCGACAACTGAAGAAAGCTCAGCAGTTGCAGGGTGCCCAGACGCGCTTACCTTTTGAGTTTCAATGGAAATAATTCTGTTATCAATCATCAATTAAATTACCATGATTCGAAACAACTGGACTCGTGCAGAGATAACCGAAATCTACAATACCCCCATATTGGATTTGATCTATCGAGCAGCAACAATGCACCGTCAATTTCACGATGCCCAAGAGGTACAGGTTTGCACGCTTCTCTCCGTTAAAACCGGAGGTTGCCCCGAAGACTGTTCGTATTGCCCGCAAGCCGCACGCTATCACACCGATGTGAAAGTGCATAAGTTGATGGAAGTAGATGAGGTAATGCAGAAAGCACTCGAGGCCAAAGAAGCCGGGAGTACCCGCTTTTGCATGGGCGCTGCCTGGCGCGAGGTAAGGGATAACAAAGATTTTGATAAAGTGCTTTCCATGGTGAAAGGTGTAAGCACACTGGGGATGGAGGTTTGCTGCACCCTCGGAATGCTTACCCATGAACAAGCCGAAAAACTAAAGGATGCCGGGCTTTACGCCTACAACCACAACCTCGATACCAGCGAAGAATTTTACTCGGAAATAATTACAACGCGTACCTACAAGGATAGGCTGGAAACGCTCGAAAATGTGCGCACCGCCAAAATATCGGTGTGCTCGGGAGGAATTATAGGAATGGGCGAAAACGATGATGAACGGATAGGCATGTTGCTCACTTTAGCCACTTTACCAGAGCATCCGGAGTCGGTACCGGTCAATGCCCTGATTCCCGTTGCCGGAACTCCACTCGAAGATCAGGAAAAAGTCTCTGTTTGGGAGATGGTCCGCATGGTTGCCACCGCACGTATTATTATGCCCAAAGCTATGGTGAGGTTATCGGCTGGCCGCGTGCGTATGACGGTGGAAGAACAAGCCCTATGTTTTTTGGCCGGAGCCAACAGTATTTTTGCGGGAGACAAACTACTTACTACACCTAACCCGGGCGTTGTGCAAGACCAAGAGATGTTTCAAATTCTGAACCTTAAGCCCAGAAAGTCTTTCAAAGACTCAGAAAAGAAAAGCACAAAAACCCACACCCAGGTTATCTAAAACGATGACCAAAATGTGGATTTTTGTGCGAAAAACAAGCAAAATCAGTACTTGTCTTCAGAAATGAGCCCACCGATAGGCTCGCTATCGGAGTTCATTTTTACAACTTCCTTGGTCGCTTTTTTAGCTGCCTTGGTGGAAGAAGTGAAAGCAAAAGACAAAGCAACGATAGCTGATATGGCAATCAAGCCTAGAATTTTGGTTTTCATAATTGATGTGTTTAGATTTTTAATTTTTGATTAGCAACCTTTGTCGCAGTTGGCTACGCCACCTGATCCACCAGAGGTTTCTTTAGGATTAACTACCTCTTCGGTACAGGCTGAGAATGAAACAGCAAGTGTGGCTACGAGTGCGAGGGTGTAAAGTACTTTTTTCATGTTGGTTTTGGTTTAAGATTGATTATTTTAAATTGCGGTGCAAAAGTAACAACTACTTTTTTAAACCAATAATTTTTTAACCTCGTGTTCCACAAGTCGATTATATTTTTAATAACTATTTTTCCTTCACTGTTATATGCGCAAGCGAAACGAGTTGATTCGCTGAAAAAAAACTTGGAATTAAATTTAAAAAAAGACACTTCGCGGTTCGATATTCTATATGAGTTAGCATACGAATATTCGGGAGAAATTGACTCTGTTTCGCTAGTGTACTCAACGCTCGCCTATGATTTGGCACTGGAACTAAACGATACGGCCAGGATTGTAAAGGGAGGGAGGATCAAGGCAGGTGAGCTTAGAAGAACCGAAAAGCTTGATGCATCAATTCAGCTTGCGAAATACCTTTTGCCGATTGCTAAAAGGAATGGAAGAATGTTTGATTTGAAACTCCTCCTTACCTCAATAGCTGTTTCATATACTAATAAGGCCGAATACGATAAGGCACTTAAATATGATTTTGAGGCATTGGTTGTTAGGGAAAATGAAGGTGACAAGAAAGGCATGAGCATAGTCTTAAATAACATCGGAGTGATCTACTACAAACTTCATGATGTAAGAAGTGCTTTGGAATATTACAATAAGGCACTCGATCTAAAAAAAGAAATGAAAGATAAGTACGATCTTGATCGGCTTTATATTAATATGGGAGAATGCTACAATCTTTTAGAGGAGCATGCCGTAGCAAAAGAATTTATCGAGAATGGATTGAATTCTTGTGAGGGAAAATGTTCTGACCAAATCATTCTTGAAGGTGAACTTGCGTTAGGGACTTCTCTATCTGAAAGCGGAAGAGAGGAGGAGTCAATAGAACATTTCATCGCCTCACTTAACGTAGCAAAGAAAATAAATAATTATAGATTCCAGGCTGAGAATTTGATTGCTATTGCCAAAGTGTATTTAAAAAAGAAAAATTTTGAAAATGTTAAAAAATATCTGAAAGAAACGGAATCAATAGCCAGAGATAAGGGTTACCGCTTTTTATTGGAAACAACCTATAAACTTTTCTCCGAGCTTTATGAAAAAACAGCAGATTACAAAAATCAGTCGGTGTATCAATCCAAATACATAAAACTTAAAGACAGCATTCTGAGTGAAAAAGTCATCAGCAACCTTTCTCAGTTAAGAACAGATTATCAGGAGCGCGAAAACATTAAGACCATTGCCGAAAAAGATCAAGTGTTGCTTTTGCAGAAAGAAATAATCAAACGTCAGCAACGTCAATATTTTTTTATTGTTACCATTGCCTGTCTTATCGCTGCGCTTGCCTATGCTTTGTTTTATTTTCACAGACGGCAACAGAGAGCCAAGCAAAAAATTGAAGAGCAAAATATCTTGCTGGAGGTCCACAACCGCGAGCTTGAAGAAAACGTGCGCGAACGCACCAGCGACTTGTTCCACTCCATGGAAGAACTACACCGCGTGAACGATGACCTCGACAATTTAATATACAAAACCTCGCACGATTTGTCGGGTCCGTTGGCCTCCATGAAAGGCTTGAGCAACTTGGCTTTGATGGAAGTGAAAGATGAACACGCCACCTTCTATTTAAAAAAATTAGATGAGATAGTAAACAAATTCCATTTAGTGCTCTCGCGCCTCAGCACAGTAAATAAAATTACGGATCACCAGTTGAAGCCCTCAAAAGTTGACTTTGATACAATATTAGATGACTTGATTTCATCCGAGAAACAAAAGGGCCTCCCTCAGGATTTCGAGTTTCAACGATCGATCGATAAAAATTTGAAATTCGAGTCGGATGAATTTATTGTGTACCTGATTTTAGAAAATCTGATTGACAACGCCATTAAATATTACAACACCACTAAAGAAGTAAAACCCTACGTAAAAGTTACCGTGAGCATGGAGGGTGCTTTCGGTAAAATTGAAATTGAAGACAACGGCATTGGTATAGGAACCAACGAGCAAAATCATATTTTCTTAATGTTCAACCGTGCCTCAGAGCGGTCTGAAACCGGTGGGGTAGGCCTTTACCTTATCCGCCAGGCCGTAGAAAAAATCGGAGGTCAAATTAGATTGATCCACTCGTCATCGCAAGGCTCTAAATTTCAAGTGCTTATTCCAGATTTACACCCGGTGTTGCAAAAACGAAACGAACAAGAAAAAAAATTGATCGAGTTCCTAGAGCAGTCAGACCATAAAGGCATTATTTCACCGATTATCTGATTTTCATTTCGCATCTTTGCCTTTTCATTTTTAGTCGATGAATAAGAATTACCAGCGATACACAGTCACTGCGGCACTACCTTATGCCAACGGCCCTAAACACATAGGTCACCTTGCCGGGGCATACATTCCGGCCGATGTTTATGTGCGTTACCTGCGCCTAAGTGGAAAAGATGTGATTTTTGTTTGTGGCAGCGATGAACATGGCACGGCCATTCCCAATCAGGCCTTAAAGGAAAAAACTACCCCGCAGGCAATCATCGACAAATACGATTCACTCATCCGCGATTGTTTCTATAAACTCGGAATGTCGTTCGATATTTACCATCGAACCAGCGAGCCGATTCATCACCAAACCTCACAAGATTTTTTTTTAACACTGCACCAAAAAGGGTTGCTCACCGAAGAGGTATCGGAGCAGTACTACGATGAAGAAGCAAAAGTTTTTTTGGCCGACCGATATATTGTTGGAACCTGCCCCAAATGTGGCTATGCCAATGCTTACGGAGACCAATGCGAGAAGTGCGGATCTTCATTAAGCCCAAGCGAACTGATCAACCCCCGATCAACCCTTTCGGGGAAATCACCGGTGTTGCGGCCCACCAAGCACTGGTATTTGCCGTTGCAGAATTACGAAAGTTGGTTGCGAGAATGGATCCTTGAATCGCACAAAGAAGATTGGCGAGCCAGTGTTTATGGCCAATGCAAATCGTGGATTGATGCGGGGCTTCAACCGCGCGCAATGACTCGCGACTTAAATTGGGGTATAAAAGTGCCGCTCCCCGATGCAGAAGGAAAAGTGCTCTATGTTTGGTTTGATGCACCCATCGGTTACATCTCTGCAACTCGGGCGCTGTTTGAGGAGATTGCAGAGAAAAAGAAAAAATTTGCTACACCTCAACGCGATTTTGGAAAAATACAGAAAGACGATTGGAAGAAGTATTGGCACAATGAAGAAACGAAACTGGTTCATTTCATTGGCAAGGACAACATCGTGTTTCATTGCATAATTTTTCCCATTATGCTTCATGCTTCAGGTGAATATATTTTACCCGATAATGTACCTGCCAATGAATTTATGAACTTGGAGGGAGATAAGATGAGCACAAGCAGAGGCTGGTCTATTGAGATGCACGAATACCTCGAAGATTTTCCCGACAAGCCCGATGTGCTGCGTTATGTATTGCTCACCAACTTGCCCGAAACAAAAGATAGTGAGTTCACTTGGAAAGATTTTCAAGCGAAGAACAACAACGAGCTTGTTGCCATTTTTGGAAATTTTGTGAACCGTGCGTTGGTGCTCACCCAAAAATATTTCGACAACAAAATACCCGCACTTGGAGCGTTGATCGATGTTGACAAAAACATAATTTCGGAATTAAAAAATTTTCCGTCTCAGATTGCCTTTTCTCTTGAGAGCTATCGTTTCCGCGAAGCAACCGCATCGTTGATGGATTTGGCGCGACTCGGAAATAAATATTTGGCAGAAACAGAACCGTGGAAGTTGGCAAAAAACGATCTGCCGAGAGTAGGCACCATCTTGAATCTTGCGTTGCAGATTGTGGCAAACCTCGCAGTAGTCTGTGAGCCGTTTTTGCCGTCTTCTTCTAAGAAGCTGAAAGAAATGCTTGCCTTCGATGGAACAGATTGGACAAAAACCGGAAGTATAGATTTGATGAAAGCCGGGCATCCATTGGGTAATGCCAGTCTGCTTTTTGAAAAAATCGAAGATCAGGTTATAGAGAATCAAATAAAGAAACTGAACGATAAAAAGAACGCTATGGAATTAGCTTCATTGCCGGCCGAGGCCGCCAAACCGGAAATATCATTTGAAGAATTTTCAAAAATGGATATCCGAATAGGCAAAATTTTAAAAGCTGAACCGGTAGAGAAATCAAAAAAACTATTGAAACTTCAAGTGGATACCGGCATTGATGTGCGCACCGTAATGAGCGGTATTGCCGAACATTTTTCTCCTGAAGAAATCACCGGAAAACAAATAACTATTTTGGTTAATCTTGCGCCAAGAAAAATAATGGGGGTGGAGTCGCAAGGCATGATTTTGATGGCTTCGGATAAAGATGGGAAGTTGAGATTGTTGCAGCCGAGTGAAGTTGTAGCACCCGGATCAAAAGTTAGCTAATAGCCAACAGAAGTTATATTTGCATTTCTAAAAATTAACTAATGAACATTAAGATAACGTTGCCTGATGGAAGCATTCGTGAGTTTCCACAGGAAGTGAAAGGAATTGAAATTGCACAAAGCATCAGTGAAGGGTTGATGCGCAACGCACTGGCGATTGAGGTAAACGGAGAAATTTGGGACCTGTCGCGTTCAATAACAAAAGATTCATCTATAAAAATTTTTACCTGGAATGATAAAGGCGGCAAGTATGCCTTCTGGCATTCGTCTGCTCACTTGTTTGCCGAAGCATTGGAAGCTCTTTACCCCGGAGTAAAATTTGGCATTGGGCCCCCAATCGAAAATGGCTTTTACTACGATGTGGATTTGGAAGGCAGAACATTTGGAGATGAAGAACTAGCTGCGGTAGAAAAGAAGATGAGCGAGCTTGCTAAAGTGAACAGCGTCTTTGTTCGCAAAGATGTTTCCAAGGCAGAAGCCATTGAGTATTTTACCAAGAAAGGCGATCAATATAAATTAGAATTGATCGATGGGTTGCAAGACGGATCGATCACCTTTTACCAGCAGGGAAATTTCGTAGACCTATGCCGGGGGCCACACATCCCTTCAACAGGGCCGATCAAAGCAATAAAACTTTTGAACATAGCGGGCGCGTATTGGCGTGGCGATGAAAAGAACAAAATGCTCACACGCATTTATGGCATCACGTTTCCTAAGCAAAAGGAATTAGACGAATATCTTCATTTGCTCGAAGAAGCAAAAAAACGCGATCATCGTAAGCTTGGGAAAGAACTCGAACTGTTTGCGTTTTCTGAAAAAGTTGGCCAAGGCTTACCGCTGTGGTTGCCTAAGGGAACCATCCTTCGTGAGCGGCTGGAGCAATTCATGCGCAGGGCGCAGATCAAAGCGGGCTACGATCCGGTTGTTACTCCGCACATCGGCAGCAAAGATTTGTATGTCACTTCGGGGCATTATGAAAAATATGGAAAAGACTCCTTCAAACCCATCAAGACCCCTGACGAGAATGAAGAATTCTTACTCAAACCGATGAACTGCCCGCACCATTGCGAGATATACAAAGTGAAACCCCGTTCGTACAAGGAACTGCCCATTCGGTTGGCTGAATTTGGAACGGTATATCGTTACGAACAAAGCGGGGAACTTCATGGGCTCACCCGGGTGCGGGGCTTCACCCAAGACGATGCGCACATTTTTTGTCGGCCCGATCAGGTAAAAGCTGAGTTTGTAAAAGTGATTGACCTGGTGCTGCACGTATTTCAGTCGCTGGGGTTCGAAAATTATACCGCCCAGGTTTCGTTGCGCGATCCGGAGAACAAACAAAAATACATTGGCGATGACGAACTGTGGAACCGTGCCGAGCGCGAAATCCAGGAAGCGGCAGACGAGCGCGGGCTGAAGACCATTGCCGTAAAGGGCGAGGCTGCCTTCTACGGCCCTAAGCTCGACTTCATGGTGCGCGATGCACTTGGCAGAAGCTGGCAGTTAGGTACTATTCAAGTAGATTACCAGTTGCCGCAGCGTTTTGAACTTGAATACGTTGGTTCTGATAATCAGAAGCACACACCCGTGATGATCCACCGTGCACCGTTTGGTTCGCTGGAGCGATTTGTGGCTGTGCTGATCGAACATTGTGCGGGTAACTTCCCGCTTTGGCTTGCGCCCGAACAATTTGCAGTATTGCCGATTTCTGAAAAGTTTAACGACTACGCCCAAAAGGTTGTAGATAAGTTGAAAGAATCCGACATCCGCGGATTTTTGGATGACCGCGATGAAAAGATAGGCCGTAAGATTCGTGATGCAGAAGTGAAGAAAGTGCCGTTCATGCTCATTGTAGGCGAAAAAGAGGCTACCGATAGCAAAGTAGCTGTACGCAAACATGGCGAAGGCGACAAAGGTGCGATGGGGCTGAATGAATTTGTTGAGCAGTTTAAGTCAGATTTTAGTATGCCCGGCTAATTTTGATAAACCAAAAAATTAGCGATATTTGCAGCCTGTTTTTAAAAAAGTAAGAATTTAAACCCAACGAGTGGCATTAAGACCAACGAACAACCGGCCTTTTAATAGAGGATTTCGGCCGCGCGTAGTAGAAGAACCCTACCGCATTAATGAAAGAATAACCGCCCAGCGCGTGAGGGTGGTGGGCGAAAACATCAAAGTTGATGTTTACCCGATAGCTACAGCTATTAAGCTGGCGCAAGAACAAGGGTTGGACTTGGTGGAGATTTCGCCTAAGGCGGAACCCCCGGTTTGCAAAGTGGTTGACTACTCAAAGTTTAAGTACGAACAAAAAAAGAAACAGAAAGAAATCAAGGCCAACGCCCAGAAGTCGATTTTGAAAGAAATCCGGTTTGGGCCAAATACCGATGACCACGATTTCAATTTTAAAGTGAAACACGCGGAGAACTTTCTGAAAGAAGGCGCAAAGGTAAAGGCCTACGTGCACTTTGCCGGACGTTCGATTGTGTACAAAGAAAGAGGAGAGATTTTGCTGTTGAAGTTTGCTCAGTCGCTTGAAGAACTGGGAAAAGTAGAGCAGATGCCGCAGTTAGAAGGGAAGCGTATGTATTTGATGATGGCTCCCAAAGGAAAAGGAAAA
Source organism: Bacteroidota bacterium (assembly GCA_018267285.1). GTDB lineage: Bacteria > Bacteroidota > Bacteroidia > Cytophagales > Cyclobacteriaceae > ELB16-189. The sequence goes on from JAFDYU010000019.1 coordinate 246,616, forward strand.
TAGATTTTAATAAGTTATACCATGCCTAAGTTAAAAACCAAGTCAGGTGCCAAAAAGCGTTTTAAAGTTACCGGCACCGGTAAAATCAAACGCAAGAAAGCTTATGCCCGGCACATTCTGACAAAAAAAGAAACCAAACAGAAGCGAAACCTTGGCAAGAAGGTCACTGTAAAGAAAGTAGATGAGAGCAACATCAAGCCGATGCTGCCTTATTTAGTTTAGTATAGGCTTTTGCCTTGAGCAAAGCCTGGTTTTATGTTCAACCCGGCCGATGGCACAAAGATTCTCTAAAAAAAAACGAGAGCGCCTACGGCCAAAAATGTAAAGTAATATGCCACGTTCAGTAAACAATGTTGCATCGCGCAAAAGGCGCAAAAGAGTGTTAGAGCAGGCCAAAGGTTATTTTGGCCGCGGTAAAAACGTTTGGACAGTCGCCAAGAATAAGGTCGAAAAAGGTATGGGTTATGCCTACCGCGACCGGAAGGCGAAGAAACGCGACTTCCGCTCACTTTGGATCACCCGTATCAATGCCGGGGCTCGCCAATTCGGAATGTCGTATTCCGAATTTATGGGCAAAATTAAAACAGCAGGAATTGAATTAAACCGCAAAGCTCTTGCCGATCTGGCGGCTAACCACCCGCAAGCCTTCGAGGCTGTGGTAAAAAAACTGAAGTAATCAAAAAGCACTTTGTGTAGAAAGGCTGTCATTTAAAATGGCAGCCTTTTTGTTTTGAGTCCTTTAAATCACTAGTTTATATACCCTCTAATTTTCGGCATAGTTATCGCTATCTTTGAATTCCAATAATCAGACCCAACGTGAAAAAGTTTTTATTCTTTGCTTTAGTTATTCTAATCAGTTGCTCGCCAGCTTCCACGCAGACTAAATCAGCTAAAAAAAAGAAAGGCAAAAAAAATGAAAACCCACAGCCTGCGTGGCTCAGTGCAAAGCCCGATGAGAGCATCTACTACATCGGCATAGGCCATGCCACCAAAGATGGCCAGAACAATTACATACAGGAAGCAAAGAAAAGTGCACTTGAAGATTTGGTTTCCGAAATTAAGGTAAATGTTTCGTCAACATCAGTGTTGAACCAACTCGATGATGGTAAAGGCTTTTCTGAGAAGTATCAGCAAATGATACAAACTACGGCCGCAGACGAAATAGAGGAATTTGAGCAAGTTGATGTTTGGCAGGATGACCGGAACTATTGGGTTTATTATCGTTTGTCGAAACAACGGTACAAGGAGATCAAAGACCAACAAAAACAAAATGCAATTACACTGGGGCTTGATTTTTTCACCAAAGCACGTCAGGCTCAAACCGCCAACGACCCGGTTACTGCACTTGGTTTTTATTACCAGGGATTTCGGGCTGTTGAAAAATATTTGGCCGAGCCACTTCAAATTCAGTTTAAGGGGCAAGACATTTTGCTCACTAATGAAATTATTGCAGATATGCAGTTGCTGATGGATAAGATGCAATTATCTGTAAACCCGGCTCAGTTTAATGTAAATCGCATTGTAGCTCAAACCGGGCAGACCATCACAGCTAAAGTAGTAGATAAATCAACTCAAAAAGCTATTTCAGGCTTGCCGTTAATTGCTGCCTTCGAAAAAGGAGCGGGCGATGTTTTTCCCGATTACAAAACCGGAGATGACGGCTTGGCAAAAATATTATTATCCAAAATCGGCTCTCGAGATATCGAACAAACATTAGCTGTAAAAGTGAACGTATTAAAGTTTGCAGGAGATAACCCATCCGATATTTACAGTTTGGTTTCGCAAAAACTGGTTGTCCCCAAAGCAATCGTTGTTATGAATGTGAAGCGCCCATTGGTTTACATGACGTCTGTTGAAAAGAACCTCGGTGCCGATAAAGCCAATCCGCAAGTGGCCAACAAGATTAAAAATTACCTTGCTACTTCAGGTTTTGAATTTACTACCGATAAAAGTAAAGCCGAACTGGCACTTGATGTTAACTCAAACTCCGAAAAAGGAGCGAAGTCGGGAAGTATTTTCATTACGTATGCCACATCCATAATTCGGGTTTCATCCGTTAAAGATGGTACTGAAATTTATGCCACCACCTTGGACCGTGTGAAAGGATTTAGTTTGGACTACGAACGCAGCAGCCAGGATGCCTACAATAAACTGCTCGATAACCTCGACAGCCAGACATTGCCGGAAATGCTCAATGCTATTTTACAGTAATTAAACCGTTTGAATGAATATTTATCTAAGATTAAATTTCGAAATAAAGTGGCCTTAAAGTTGCTTTGTTGTAAATTGCATAACCATAAATACCCAATGAATATGAAAAAAATAGGAAGTTATACGATGGTTGCAGTGACAATCGCTGCAGCGTTAGTTGCGGGCTGCAAAGGCAGCAAAAAAGATAAGACTCCTGCAGGGGAAACGGAAATTACCGTTCCATGTTCCGGCCCTGGTTACTTTACCGATAACAAAGTGTTCCGTGCAAACTCGATTGGCGAAAGCATGGACCAAGTGACTTCCAAAAAGAAGGCATTAACCAATGCACGTAATGACCTTGCTCAGGCCATTCAAACTACGGTGAAGACGGTGACCGACAACTACACGAATTCTACCACAAAGGATAAAAAAGAAGATTTAGAACAAAAATTTGAAAGCCTTAATAGGGAGGTAGTTGATCAAACATTGCAAGGAATTCGCACGATTTGTGAGAAATTGGTTCAAACCAAAGATGGTAATTACAAAACATACATAGCCATAGAACTTTCTGCCGATGATCTGGTGAAGCAGTACAACAGCCGTCTTTCTGCCGATGATAAGCTGAAAGTGGATTATGATTATGAAAAATTCAAAGACACCTTCAATAAAGAGATGGATAAAATGGCAGCACAAAAAAATGGTGGCAACTAATTTTTGAAAGAACTAAAATTAAATCCCGATCTTTTTAGGTCGGGATTTTTTATTTTGCGCCTCCTTTATGAAACTGACATTTGATTCAAAAAATAGTATGAGCAATAAATTGTTTCCAGGCTTGAAGTGGAGAGGAAATATTTACGTGGCCCTTGTACTGAGCCTGTTGCTGGTGATGGTGGTTTATTCGGTCAGCCGATTAGGTTTTTATGTTTTCAATACTTCTTATTTTCCCGATATGACCGTTGCCCGTTTGCTGCGCATTATGGGCGGAGGGTTGCGGTTTGATTTGTCTGCAACACTATATTCTAATTCGCTCTTTATTTTATTAATGATCCTTCCGCTTACGTATCGTTTCAATGCCTATTACAAAAAGATTCTGTTTTGGATATTCATTGTTGTTAATCCCTTAGCCTTTGCAATTAATACGGCCGATTTTATATACTATCGGTTTACATTGCGCAGAACTACGGTGAGTGTGTTTAGTCAGTTTAAGAATGAAGAAAACCTCGGGCTTTTACTATTACGGTTTTTGTGGGACTATTGGTATGCTGTTCTTTTCTGGATTTTTATTGTAGTTGTTTTTTATTTTATAGCCAAACGAATAAAATTTTCGGGCCCACAACTTTCAAGTAAAATTTCTTTTTATGGATACGGTGTGCTTGCCCTGTTGCTTTGTATTTACCTTTTTGTAGGTGGAGCACGTGGTGGATTTCGCAGCAGCACTCGGCCAATTACTTTGAGCAACGCTGCTGCCTATGCACAAGTGCCCAATGATATTAACCTTGTTTTGAACACCCCCTTTGCTTTGATGAGGACTGCAAAAGCGAACGTGATTGAAAAAGTGAATTATTTTGGGTCGGAACAAGAACTTGAAAAAATCTATTCACCTTTGAAACAACCGATTGACACCACAGCTTTTAATCGGCAAAATGTCGTAATCATAATTCTTGAAAGCTTTTCAAAAGAATTTGTAGGTGCCTACAATAAAGAGATTTATGACGAAAACTATAAAGGTTATACCCCGTTTCTCGATTCACTAATCGGTGTGAGTTATGCGTATCAATTTTCAATGGCTAATGGCAGAAAATCCATTGATGCCATGCCTTCGGTTATTTGCAGCATTCCTTCTATTGAAGTGCCTTTTGTGCTTTCTCATTTTTCCGGGAATAAAGTTAACAGCTTGGCAAGCCTGCTGAAGCAAGAGAACTATTATACTGCTTTTTTTCATGGTGCGCCAAATGGTTCCATGGGCTTTGATGCATTTGCCAACCTTTCTGGTTTCGATAACTATTTTGGCAAGACTGAATACAATAACGATGATGATTTCGATGGCATCTGGGGGATATGGGACGAACCCTTTCTTCAGTTTTTTGCTTATAAAATGAATACGTTTAAGCAGCCTTTTTACACCACCTTGTTTACAGTTTCTTCCCATCATCCGTACAATCTTCCGGATCAATACGAACATACATTTAAAGGCGGCCCAAGGCCTGTGCACCGAACTATTGAGTATACCGATATGGCGTTGAGAAAATTTTTTAAGACGGCAAGTAGTATGCCTTGGTTTGAAAACACATTATTTGTTATTACTGCCGACCATGCTTCGGCTGAAATTACAGTTCCACAATACAATTCGGCATGGGGCTATTTTTCTATTCCGGTTTTCTTTTATCATCCGGGCATTAATGGCGGAGGCCTTAAGCCAGAGATCGTACAACAGATTGATATAATGCCATCGGTGTTGGGCTATCTGAACTATAAAAAACCTTACATTGCTTTTGGCCGCGATATTTTTCACAACGGGACTAAGCCTTTTGCTTTCAATTATTTAGATAATACCTATCAGCTATTTCAAGGAGATTATTTATATCAGTCTGATGGTTCGAAGCCGATCGGTTTGTATCATTTTAAAAAGGATAAATATTTAAAAAATAATTTGATGAATCAGTTGGCCGATACGGTGAGAGACCGGGATATTCATTTAAAGGCGTTCATTCAACAGTATAACAACCGCATGGTTGATAATAACTTAACCATGGAGGGCAGCCAGTTAAAAAAGATATTAAAAAAATAAAAGCTGCGCAAGGCAGCTCTTTATTATAGATTATTGGGGTGGGTTATTTCAGAAATTTGTGGGCTCTGTCGATCAACATTTTTCGATCGGCTGTGATGGTGGGGTCGCTGTAAATACGGGAAGACAACTCGGCCACCACTCCTTTTTTATAGCCCAGTTTTTCGGCTATTTTTTCGCAAAAGTGGATTTCACTCTTGAATACCTGGCCATCGCTCTTCATGAGCTGGATCAGGTGGTAGAGGTTTTCGAATTTCTGATCCTCGGTGAAAGAAGAAAGGTCGCCAATAGGTTTCGGACGTTTCAACATTTCATCAAATTCTTCATTGGTAATACCATTGGCTTTGGCAATAACGCGAATAGTCTTTGCCTCTTTTTCAGCAACAGTGCTGTCGCTTGCAGCCAGATTGATAAGTACATTCAGTTGCTCTTTAATCATGATGTTTTAATATTTGTGCGAAAATATGGGGTTTAACAAAATTAAATTTAGCTAAAATCCGGTTATTTCTTACACTTTGAAAAAATATTTTTAACCCTTAAACACCCTACTATGCAACCCTCGAGTTGGCCGTCCGTCTTTAAGACAAAAATCATGAATATGAAAAGTATTTTGTTATTGGTGTTGGGTTTTGTTTCGTTCACTGTCCTATCTCAGAATAGCGAAACACGTGCATTGAAATCATTTCATAGTATAAAGGTGTCTCATGCAATAGACGTTTATTTGAAAAAAGGGGATAAAGAAAGCGCCCGTGTTGAAGTGACTGGGGGAGATGTAAAAGATGTAGTGACAGAGGTTACTGAAAATACGTTGCGTGTAAAAGCACGCGATTCTCATGGTTTTTTTTCAAGACTTGATGCCAAAGTTTATGTAACCTACGTATCGCTTGAGAAAATATCGGCCGGTTCAGCCTCCAGTGTTTTTTCCGATGGAGCTATAAAAGCAAATAATCTTGATATCGGAGCTTCGAGTGCGGCAAGCGTAGAAATTTCAGTAGATGCAACATCTATGATGGTGGATGTATCCAGTGCTGGCGATGTGGTGCTTGAAGGCAAAGCGCCTAAATTAGAGGTTGAGGTGAGCTCTGGAGGTGAGGTAGATGCTTATCGGTTGGAGTGCGAAACTGTGGTTGTGCGTTCGAGCAGTGGTGGCGATGCCAAGGTTTCCGTTTCTAAAGATCTCGATGCGCACGCCAGCAGTGGCGGTGATATTCGCTATCGCGGCAACCCGGTGCGCACCAACACCAACTCAAGTAGTGGTGGATCAGTTAAAAAATCAAACTAACTGTTTTTTCTGCGAGCAACTTTCGGTACGTTCAACCGATCTTCCTGACGATTGATCTCCCAATTAATCAAGGCCAAAGCAAAACTTCGTTGGTAAAAGTTGGCATCTGCTTTAGGCACATAAGGCTGAATCTTTTTTACAGTAAAATTGACCATATTCCAATTCGATTTCCCTGTTAGACGTAAAAGATGCCCTTTTAGTTTAATAGTATAGGGAATGTTTTACTGATCTAATTCTGAAAGCCGTAACCAACGGTTTGTTTTAATTTCAATCGTTTGCGAAACGGATTCTATCTTCTGCGAAAGCTCAGAAAGTTTCTGATGATCATGGCCGGTTGATAGCTGGTCGGTAAGAACCTTTTTTTGATTTTCAAGCTCATCAATTTCCCGTTGAAGCAATTCGTATTCTTGCTTTTCTTTGAAAGAAAGCTTCGTCTTTTCTTTTTTGATTTCCGTTGGCTCCTGATTTGCCCGAACTTGTAGAGATTCCGGCTCATCGCCTGAACTTCGGTAATCGGAATAATTCCCATTTAAGAGCTTAATATTCCCATCACCTTCGAAAACAAAAAGCTGATCGACTAAGTGATCCATAAAATACCGGTCGTGTGAAACCAGCAGAAGACAGCCGTTAAATTTTTCAAGGAAATCTTCCAGAACATTAAGCGTGTCGATGTCAAAATCGTTGGTGGGTTCGTCAAGCACTAAAAAATTTGGGTTGGTCACCAATATTTTTAACAACTGCAAACGCTTTTTTTCACCCCCGCTTAATTTTTCGATGAATGTATATTGTTTTTCGGGAGGAAATAAAAACAAGTCGAGGAATTTAGATGCTGAAACCTGAGAGCCATCGGCCAATGTGATAAATTCAGCAATTTCTTTTACTTCTTCAATTACGCGGTGAGATGGGTTTAGGCTTTCGGTCTCTTGTGTGAAATAGCCGATTTTGGTAGTTACGCCCGGAATGATTTCGCCAGCATCCGGTTGGGTAGTTTGGTTGATCAGATTGAGGAACGTAGATTTTCCAACTCCATTTTTTCCAACGATACCGATGCGATCTTTCTTTTTAAAGATGTACGAAAAATTGTCGACCAGTTTTCGGCCATCGTAACTTTTGGTCACGTGGTGAAGTTCAAGAATTTTGCCACCCTGTCTGCGCTCGGCAATGTCGAGCTCGAGTTTGTCGCGTTTTAAATTGGTGGAAGCTTTTTCTTGCAGTTCGTAGAAAGCATCTACCCGGTACTTGGCTTTTGTACCTCGGGCTTTGGGTTGCTTCCGCATCCATTCTAATTCTTTTTTCATCAGGTTGCGGGCCTTGGCAACCTCTGTCTTCAGCATTTCTTCGCGTTCCGATTTTTTTTCGAGGAAATAGGCATAGTTGCCTTTGTAGGTATAAAGCTTGCCGCGATCAATCTCTAAAATCAGGTTGGCCACGTTATCCAGAAAATAGCGATCGTGGGTAACCATTAGCAGCGTGATGTTTTGCCCCGACAAATAATTTTCAAGCCACTCGATCGCTTCAAGGTCCAGGTGATTGGTGGGCTCATCGAGAATCAGTAAATCGGGCGAGGTTAGCAACATTTGCGCAAGAAACGTGCGTTTACGTTGCCCACCGGAGAGCTCTTCAAATTTTTGGTTGAGGTTGGTGATGCCCAGTTTACTGGTAATCTCATGCACGCGCGAGTCGTACTCCCAGGCGTTAAATTCTTCCATTTGTTCAAGTGCCCGTTGCATCCGTTCGGCCGATACCTCAGGGTCGTGCAGGCAGTGTTCGTACTCTTTAACTACGGCAGCAATTTTATTTTTCTCATCAAACAAGATGTCTTCAATGGTCAAGTGGCCGGGCGCATTAGGCTGTTGCACAAGATCGCCAATGGTTATGCCATCGCGTACGCTGATTTTACCGCTGTCCGATTGAACTTGGCCTACAAGGATTTTAAGTAAGGTAGATTTGCCTACGCCATTTTCGCCAACCAATGCAATTTTATTGCCTTGCGATATGCCAATGCTCAAATCTTGAAAGAGCCACCGGTCGTGGTACGATTTAGATAAGTTTTCTGCCGATAAATAGTTCACGTTAAAACGAAATTAAAGAATGAGGCCGCAAAGGTAATTGTTCTATGCCGATGTGCGAGGTTAAAAATGTTAGAAAGAACAACTTATCTTTGGCTTTTGAATCCTTTGATAAAATGATTTTAGCCCCATCCATACTTGCAGCCGATTTTGCCAACCTTCAGCGTGAGGTAGAAATGATCAACAACAGCCTGGCCGACTGGATCCATGTAGACGTGATGGATGGTGTGTTCGTGCCCAACATTTCCATGGGCGTACCCGTGGTTGAGGCAATTAAACGCCATGCCAAAAAACCGTTAGACGTGCACCTGATGATCGTTCAGCCCGAAAAATATGTTGAGGCATTTCAAAAAGCAGGAGCAGAGACCATATCGGTGCACATCGAAGCGTGCGCTCACCTTCATCGCAACATTCAGCAAATAAAATTATTGGGTTGCAAAGCGGGGGTAGCTGTAAGTCCACACACACCAATAGCATCTTTATCTGAAGTGATTCAGGACATTGACTTGGTTTGCCTGATGTCCGTAAACCCGGGTTTTGGCGGGCAAAAATTTATTGAAAACACGTACAACAAAGTACAAGAATTAAAAACGTTGATAACCGAAAAGAGTTCGAATGCGTTAATTGAAATTGATGGCGGTGTAAACCAAAAAAATGCAAAACCGTTGCTTGAAGCGGGCGCTGATGTTTTGGTAGCTGGAAACTTTGTGTTTTCTTCACCTACTCCAAGTGATGTAATCAGGCAGTTGAAACAAAATTGATTTACAATTTTAAAAACTGATGGATGGCCGTAGTTAGAAATATATTTATTTCAATCCTGTTGATTTCGTGTGCACGATCGGTTACCCGCGTGAACCCCGATCAACAAATTGATCTGAGTGGCAGGTGGAACGACAGCGACTCGCGTACGGTGGCTCAAAAAATGATAACCGAGTTGCTTAGTAGCGATAAATTTAAAGACTATGCAAAAGCGCTCAATAAAAAACCCGCCATTATTGTTGGGCTCGTCCGAAACAAAACCAGCGAGCATATCGATGCCGACAATTACATAAAAAAAATCGAGATGGCCATCTACAATTCAAATATTGCTGACTTGGTAGAATCGGATAGTTTTAGAGACAAACTACGCCAAGAGCGGGCCGAGCAACAAGATTTTGCCAGTTCCGGAACTGCTTCGAAGTGGGGCAAAGAAGAAGGTGCCAACCTGATGCTCTTTGGTGAAATGACCTCTGAAACGGATGTGTACAATAAAAAACGGGTGGTAAATTATGTCACAACGCTTTTCCTAACAGATATCGAAACGAACAAACGAGTGTGGTATGGGCAGGAGGAGATCAAGAAGTTTATTAAAGACTAAGCCAGATGTCTGGCAGTGATCAAAGACAAAACGGAAACTTGAAAAAGGTACTTAGCCTATTCGTTCTACTTGTTACTTCGTCTTGTGCTACGTATTATCAATCTAACTTTACGTTTAATCAAGAGTTTGAAAGCGGCCAGATCGATAAGGCATTCGAAACGCTTCAAAAGCATTCGGCTCAGGCAAACGGTAAAAAAGAATTTCTTTACCTCGTTAACAACGGCCTTGTGTTGTCTATGATGGGGCGCTACGAAGACAGCAACACGTTTTTTGAAAAAGCATTTTTATTTGGCGAAGACTATCGCATCAACTATTTGAACGAAGCAGCCTCGTATCTTACCAATCCTAATTTCACTTCGTACAAAGGCGAAGACCACGAGCATTTGTTGCTATTGTATTACAAAGCCATGAACTATCTGAAGATGAACAACATTGACGATGCTCTGGTGGAGTGCCGCAGGCTGAACATACGGTTACAGCAGTTAACGGATCGGTACAAATCAAAAAACAAATACGAAGAAGATGCCTTTATTCATGTACTGATGGGATTAACGTACGAAGTTGATAAAGATTACAACAACGCTTTTATTGCGTATCGCAATGCGCTTCGTATTTACAAAGATGATTACCAGTTGATGTTTGATGTTGCTGCACCAAAACAACTTAAAACAGACCTGTTGCGCACGGCCTGGCTCAGTGGCTTGAAAGACGAGTTTGAAGCCTATAAAGATTCATTGAAAATGCCCGACTATGTTTATCAACCAACGGAGGGTGGTGAATTAATATTTTTTTGGCATAATGGGCTCAGCCCCGTGAAAGCTGAATGGGGCGTTAATTTTACGATCACCCACAGCGGCAACTGGGTTTATTTTTCCAACCCTCAGTTGGGTTTGAATTTTCCTTTTGATATGGCTGGTCATAGTGCTCAACAGCGAAACGGGCTGGCAAGGCTTGAAGTATTTAGGGTGGCATTTCCGAAATACATAGAACGTCCGGACTATTATTCGCAAGCATCGATAACAGCAGATGGAAATAACCTACCGCTTCAATTGCTTGAAGATGTAAATAAGATAGCCTTTAAATGCCTGCAAGAACGTATGGGGCTTGAGTTTAGCAAAGCCCTGTTGCGGGTAGCATTGAAAAAGTTGGAAGAGTATGAAATACGCAAACAAGACCGCACGCTGGGGTCGTTGGTAGGGGTATTCAATGCCCTCACCGAAAGGGCCGATACCCGCAATTGGCAAACACTGCCTCACGATATTTCGTATTGCCGGGTTCCGCTTAAAGAGGGACAAACTACCTTAACATTTACCGTAAAGAATTCAACCGGCAAATCGGTAGATCATACCTTTACCTACAATATAAAAAAGGGACAGACGTTATTTCATACGTTCTCATCATTGGAAACCAGCTTTCCAAACTATGGGTATTCGAGAAACTATTGAAATGAATTGGCCATAGCCGCTAATCGTAGCTAATTCTCTATCTTTATCCACAAAATATAGACCTGAGACCGTTTTTAACTATAGTTGCCTTGCTGCTCATGTGGCCCAACTCCTTATTTTCGCAAGATGAAGGCAAGTCTGCTATTCCGTTAGATCACTTTTATGTCAAGCCAAGGCACGGCACCAACGCAATACGCAGGGTACTCAAAAACTTTCATTTCGGGGCCTATACGGGATTAGGAAAAACGTTTTTTAACGGCAGCCTTTCCGGTTATGGCGTCTATCAAACCCCGGGCTCTCCCCCCGAAATTTTTACCAACTCAGGCACGCGTTTTACCAATTGGATTAACAATGCCGGAACCGACACAAGTGCTCCCAACAACTCTTATATCTTGGTTGCACCGGGTTCATCAAATCTTCGGTTTAAGGGAAGTGCCTTTAATATCCCTATAGGCGGTTCGGTGCATTATGAATTTGATCGTTACCGAATTGGCGGGGGATATTCTTATGAGTTGATGAGTATCGGTACGTTGCAATCCGTAACCATGGGCGACAAAATCGGGAGCATGAAAGCAAGCTCGGCAACGGGCTTTGTACGAAAATACTGGGGCATGGCAGGCGTTGCCTTTTATCGGTGGAATGATTTTTTATTTATTGGCGATGTGCAGGTAGGAAGTTACAAGTTGAAGACCAACTACAACACGGCACAGGTTACCACCAGTACTTTTTTTAACTTGGGTGTAACTATAGAAAGAAACCTTTCCGAATATTTCAAAGTCTTTGCCCGGCCTTATTATGAAATTAAGAACTACAGTCTTACGCCATCAGGCGGCCAACCCATACGTTACAATATAAATGCCCTGTACGTAACGGTTGGTTTTACCTACGCTATCCCCGAGCTTCCGCGCTGTTTTTTGAATGGGTGCCATGCCCAGATTAACCACGCACACGGAAACAAAGAGTACCGAAGTCGCAGGCATGCGATCTTTAAAAAACAAAACCCAGGGTATGGAGAAAACTACCAGCCGATAAAGTACAAAGGCAAGAATAAAAATAAGCTGAACCCGTATTAAATAAATCACTGCGCCTTGAGTTACCTCACCATAGACCCTACACAAATACCCACTGCAAAATTGCACGGCTACATGCAGGGTGCTATAGCACCACGGCCTATTGCATTTGCGAGCACCGTTGATGCACAGGGAAACATCAACCTGAGCCCGTTCAGCTTTTTTAACATGTTCAGCACCAACCCGCCTATTGTTATTTTTTCTCCTTCTCGTAGGGTACGCGATAATACTACAAAACACACGCTGGAAAATATTTTGGAAGTGCCTGAAGTGGTAATCAATATTGTAAATTATGCCATGGTAGAACAAGCCTCTTTGGCAAGTTGCGAATATCCAAAAAACGAAAATGAATTTGTAAAAGCCGGATTTACCGAGCTTAAGTCGGTTAAGGTAAAGCCACCCCGCGTGGCCGAATCGCCCGCATCGTTTGAATGTAAAGTGAACCAGGTGATTTCTCTCGGTAGCGAGGGAGGGGCAGGCAACTTAATTGTTTGTGAAATAGTGCTTGCACATTTTAAAACTGAAATCATGGACGGCCAAAACCACATTGACCCGCAGAAGTTAGATGCCGTGGCCCGCATGGGCGGAGATTTTTATTGCCGGGCTCACGGAGAAAATGTTTTTACGGTACCCAAACCAAATACAAAACTGGGTATTGGCTTCGACCAACTTCCGGATGACGTTCGCAGCAGCAAAATATTATCAGGAAACGATCTTGGGAGGTTGGCCAACATCGAAAAATTGCCCGAGGCAACAGATCTTATGGCAGGCAGGCTAAACCAAAATGAGCGACATCAGCAAGCCAAGCAATTACTTTCTAAGGGAAAGGTAGATGACGCCTGGCGCGTGCTGCTTTCTAAATAAGTGATTTAGGTGGCAAGGTTTTGCTAAGGGAAAAGGCTTTACCTTGATGGTGGACGAAGACCTTATTTCATCAAAATAGGATTGATATTATATCTCCCTAATTGCGGTACAAAACTGCCTTAACGGCTTTTACCGTGCGCTCCACGCTTGGAAGAATTGCATCGATCAGCGTGGGTGCGTAGGGAAGGGGTACATCCAGGCTATTAATACGGTGTACGGGCGCATCCAGGTAATCGAAAGCATACTTTTGAACATGGTAGGTAATCTCTGAGGAGATGGCAGCGAGAGGCCATGCTTCTTCAATAATCACCAACCGATTGGTCTTCTTTACAGACTCTACCACTGTTGCATAATCTATTGGTCTTACCGAGCGAAGATCGATCACCTCTGCCGAAATACCTTCTTTCTCCAGTTCGGCAGCAGCGGCAAGCACCACTTTCATGATTTTGCCAAACGACACAAGGGTTACATCAGTTCCCGATCTTTTAATATCAGCTGACCCGATGGGGATCAAATATTCTTCGGTAGGCACTTCGCCTTTGTCGCCATACATCAACTCACTCTCCATGAAGATGACCGGGTCGTTATCGCGTATAGCAGATTTTAATAGACCTTTGGCATCGTAAGGTGTAAACGGAACAACCACCTTTAAGCCCGGTGTGTTGGCATACCAATTTTCAAAATTCTGAGAGTGTTGTGAACTGAGCATACCGGCATTCCCGGTTGGCCCTCTGAACACAATAGGCACATTAAACTGCCCACCCGACATGGATAACATTTTTGCGGCTGAGTTGATCACCTGATCAATGGCAACCAACGAAAAATTGAAGGTCATGAATTCTACGATGGGGCGTATTCCGTTCATGGCAGCACCAACGCCAACTCCGGCAAAACCCAATTCTGAAATGGGGGTATCGATTACGCGGTCGGCCCCAAACTCATCCAACATACCCTGGCTAACTTTGTAGGCTCCGTTGTATTCGGCTACTTCTTCACCCATCAACAATACGCTTTTGTCTCTGCGCATTTCTTCGCTCATAGCCTCGCGCAACGCTTCTCTGAATTGAATTTCCCTCATATTTCTGTTTGTTTACAAAGTCCGTAAAAATAGCAACAGGACGAACAGTATTCAAGAATTTATTGGCAATAAAAAAGCCCTGACGAGTGAGTCAGGGCTTTTCCAAATTCCTTTTTCCAAGATTATTTTAATGCATTGCGGAATGCATCGGTGGTATTAAACTTCGAAAATTCAAGGTCACTTAAAGCCTTGTCTTTCAAGCTGGGATTGAGTTTAACTGCGCTTGAGAGGTTGCTTACCACTTGATCGCCATTGCCGTTGTGAGCTGCTGCAATAGCCGCACCGTAAAAGGCAATTGCCATGTTCGGGTTCTTCTTGGTGGCTTCTGCAAAAGACGAAGCGGCATTGCTGTTGTCTTTAGAGAGCAGTTGAGCCAAGCCCTTATTAAATAAATTTACATCGGTATCAACTGATGATGAAGTAGAGCGTACGGCATCGCTGTAGCTTGCCTTGTAGATTTCGCAAGCTCCTTTCACACCGTTTATGCCACGAGCAACATCATTGCTTGCACCGCTAAGTGCCTGCGCTGCATAGCTATACGATTTGTAAGCGTTGCCTTTCATCAAGGCTATAGAGGCAAGGTTAGCCAAAACTTCAGGCGCTTGCTTCAGTTTGGAAGCAATGTCGAGTTGGGTAGCTGCCTTGTCGGAAAGCTCTGCTTGTTTGGCAGGGTTTTCGATCATCATTTGAATGTAAACGGCAGCCAAGTTGTTGTTGGCATTCCAGTTGTTTCCTTTTTTAGTTGCGGCCTCATAGATCGCAGCTTTCTCATCCAATGAAGGAGTGAGAGTAGCCGAATACATCAACTCTTCAAAAGAAAGCGTATCAGCTTTTACTTCGCCTTTGGTAATTTGTTTAGCAAGTACAGAGATTTCGGCATCTGTCTTTTTTGCTTTTACCGTTAAGATTTCAGTTTTGGCTGCACGAAGACCCGGATAAACATCTTTGAAAACTTTATTGTAGGTCTTTAATTTTTTCATGGACTTCTCCTTGTCTTCAAAAGAACCACCATTGTTGATGATGTTGGTGTATTCTGATTTTTCATCGGCTGAAATGCCTTCATAAGAAGCTAAAGCTGTTGAGAAACCAGCCCAATCGTCAACGATAGGTTTCAATATAAATTTGATCTCAGCGGCTACACCCTGATAATCGTATTTCTTCATCTGGTCGCGATAGTATTTTTCGATTACGGCAGCACGTTCTTCAGAAAGTTTGCTGTTGATGCGTTCCAAACCTTCGGGTGAGTGGGTACCGGTGATCGTTACGGTTTTCGTAATGTTTTTAGCTGCAATGAAAGCATCCAATTGCTTTCCTTTCTCTGCTTTGATCTCTGACTTGCGAAGTACCGATCTTCCGCGTTCGAAGTTGAAATCGGGAATCGTTACCGGGATAAGCTCTTCTTGATTGTTGTATCCGTGATCTGCAAAGGCAGCGTAGTATGAGTTTTGAACCAGCTTTGATGTTGTAATAATACCCGTAGCAACGGCTAAACGCGGTGTAGTCTTAGACTTGGTACCCTTTGAGGCAGCAAACTGGATTTCGACCGTTCCGTTTTTGTAGGTGTCTTTGTACGGGAATGAGAAATTTTTAGTTACAGGTGTTTGCTCGGTTTTGTTGTTGGGGTAATCTTCGGCTTTAAATGGAACCGGAGGCAACGCCAACTCATTATCTCCATATTTGTAGAATGTATTGAGTGTCAATACCGTACCTTTCTTCAGAACTTTGGCAGGGATGTTACCCGACATGTCGAAATTAACCGTGTCTTTGTGAACTTCGAGCGGGTTAGGTTTTACATCTACTTTTTGGTCTTTGACCATTTTAATCATCTGAGGGAGGGTACATCCGGCCATGGTCATGGCTCCGATGATGGTGAGGGAGTAAACTAGTTTTCTCATGGAATTTGGTTTAAATACATAGTTTTTGAAGTCGTAAATGTAAGGTTTAAAGGCTAATTGGTTGCAATGATAGGCAAAAAAATAAGAATGGAATATGTTATCGGTGCATGTTATATTTGCAACTTGAAAAAAATGGCGATGAATTGCCGTTTACAAAGGTAAATGGAAGGTTTTAAAACAGGATTAGAACGTTAAGGGTATGGTGAAGCGGATACAATTGTTTTTTGAGGGCCATGCATTTGGGGTTTGTACCTATCTGGGCGAAAAGCTGGGCATTGCCACGTCTTCAATCCGGTTGTTTTTTATCTATGCCTCCTTCCTCACACTGGGCTCTCCGGTGGTACTCTATATGGCTCTGGCATTTATTCTAAATATCCGAGGGCATCTGCGCAAGCGAAACACCATCTGGGATTTTTAACGATTAAGGTCTTCGTAGTTCTTTTTCCCAAACAGGAAATACTTAAAAACAATTAACCCTTGGTAGATATTTTCAACGTTGAAGGTGCCCACCTGATGATACGTGTTGTTCCGCTTTTTTAATTCATGATACAATCGCCTGACAAAACTCAGGTGAGCTACAACGATTGCCTTAGCGTGTATGCCATCGCCCCCAATTAGAAAGCGAAAAGCTGCTGCCCAATCTAAAAATACTCGTAGCGGAAATTTCCAAAGCAATACGGAAATACGTTGATGCTTTACTAGTAAACTTAGGCCATTGCGAAAGTTAAAATAAGTTTTGCGAGGGCTTGAGGCGGAAAGCGTTCCACCGCCAACGTGGTACACCGTGCTTTTGCCCTCATAAAATATTTTGTAGCCTTTGCGTTGCAACCTCCAGCATAGATCAATTTCTTCCATGTGCGCAAAGAAGTCTTCATCCAATCCGCCCATTTCATGGTAGCAGTTTGCCCTTACAAATAAGCATGCCCCCGAGGCCCAAAAAATTTGCGTTGTGTCGTTGTATTGCCCGCGATCTTCTTCAATAGAGTCGAAAAGCCGTCCTCGGCAAAACGGATAACCCAATATATCGATCTGCCCGCCCGCTGCACCGGCATATTCAAATTTGTGTTTTTGGCGATGAGCCAAAATCTTTGGCTGGGCAGCTGCAATATGCGGATTGGTGTCCATCAGTTCTATAACCGGCTTCAGCCAATCTCGGGTAACTTCAACATCCGAGTTTAGTAAAATAAAATAAGTGGAGTCTATTTTTCTTAACACTTCATTGTAGCCGCCACAAAAGCCTTTGTTTTCAGAAAGCCTGATTAAGTCAACTCCGGGAAAATCGTTTACGACCAAATCCGCAGACCCATCGGTAGAGCCATTATCGGCTACAACAATTTTTGCTTCTTTGCTGTATTCGATTACCGAAGGCAGAAATTGTTTAAGGAAATGTTTCCCGTTGTAGTTAAGAATTACTACTGCAACTTTGGTCATCCCATGAAGCTGCTTAAGTCCATGCCGGGTATGTTGGGCAATAGGCCTTCGGTTGATTTTTTCAGTTGCTCTTTTGCCTGTGCTTCGGCTCCCTCACTGGCCTTGTTCACAGCAGCGATAACCAAGTCCTGTATCAATATTTTGTCGTCAGCTTTTAGAATGGCCGCATCAATATCAAGTGCAACGAGTTGCCGTTTACCGTTTACCGTGGCTTTTACCATGCCTCCACCTGACTCGCCATCGATTTTTAGATTCACTAAATTTTCTTGTGCTGTTTTGAGCCGGGCCTGCACCTCTTTCATTTTGCCCATCATATTCATGAGATCAAACATGGTGTATGTAATTAAACGAACGCGAAGTTAGCACTCGTAACGGACTCGTATAGGTAGAGAATGATTTATTTATGAATTAGTACAACGGTTCCCGCTTTCTTAAAGGTATTGCCGACTAAATCGGTTATTTCGGCCGTCCACACATAGGTGGCATCGGGCATTTGGGTTCCATCGCGCCTGCCGTCCCAGGCGGTGTTATTATCGGTAAAGAAAACCAATGAACCCCAGCGGTCGAATACCTGCAATTCCATCTTGGCTATGTAAAATCCCTTCACACTAAACGTGCGGTTCAATGCAGATTTGCTATCCGGATTAAATGCCGTTGGGTAATACAGATTAACGTGCCGCTCTACTTTTATTTCATTAGATATGGAAACCGGAACACCCGCCTCCATTGCCTGCGCTATAATTTTGTAATAGACAATTTGATTAACCGGATCGGACAGCGAATCGACAAACGTGGAATCGAGTCCGGTATAAATGGTAGTGCCGGCTTGCCCCGGCTGAAAATATTTTTGCACGGAATAATATTTTACCCCTTGGTCCCAACCGATGTAGGCCGACCACTGTAAATTAATTTCATTTAACTGACCTACTGCGCCATTCAAAATTATAGGGCAGGCTGGCATACCCGTTGCGCTGGCATTACCACAGTTGTCTGTATAATTGATTTGGTAGCACAAACCGGTTTCATTATACGTTGAGTCGGTAAATTTTTGGATGTTTGATTTTCCTTGAAGTGAATAGGCACCTCCTGTTGGTTTGCGGAAAATATCGTAACCGGAGATGGTGTATGCCGGATCGGTAAGCCAACTCAAATCCACTTGAGCACTCCCCACCACTGCGCTTGTATTATTGATGCCAGCAGGTGTTTGTGTTAAAAAGGCTGTTCCGGTTTTTTCGAGCGAATAACTTTTTGCCCCCGATGCATAATTGCTTATCAATTGATAGGTATAATCGGTTTTGCAGATGATGGCATTGTCGTTGTAGGTGGTAGCGGTGGCACTGACCGAAGTCAGTTTGGCGTTGTTGCGCTCAATATCAATCGTTGATATACCCGTGCTTGCTGTTTGCCAACTCAATTCATCCGTACCGCTCACCAAATTCAATTTAAAATTATGGCTACAGATGGGCGGAGCATAAACATTGGTGTTGGCACACGGATCGAACGAACCGAGCCGGAAACAATAATAATTGTCGTCAACCAAAAGCCCCTTGGCAACCATGGAAGTGGTGTCGTACAAAACTTGAAAAAGTTGAAAATTGGTTGAGTTGTTGTAGCCTATCTCACTGTGGTATTCGATATTGGTTTGCGGTGTATAATCAAGCTGCAACGTGCCGGCATCAACGGCAGTCAACGATTTAACAGAAGGTATTGGTAAATTGTTAAGTGCCGTAAACCCCTGTACCTTGGCCGCACAATTATCGGCAGCATTTAATTTTTGCCCATGAATACTGATGTTGTAGTTGCCCACAACTCCATAGGCATGGGAAGCGGTTTGTGTGTTGCCCGAAGGTATGGCGGTATCAACGGAGCCATCGTTGTTGAAGTCGATAAAGTATTTATCGTAATTTTTGTCGGTGATGTTCACGTCCACCTTAGCACCTGCGCAGGTATAAATATCAAAATCGGGTTGGATGTTCGGATCAACGGTTATGGTGATGTCATCGCTTCCCGATCCTTGATGGATAACATTAAGTGTATAGGTGCCGGGTGTGGTATAAACCAACGTGAAAACATTGGAACACGGAGGGTTGGTGGTGGCCAGGCAACTCGTGCCATCCGATACCATGGTGCAAGGATTACACGCTGCCACTGGCGAGATATTAACGGTTAAGGGCGCACAGCCTCTAACCTGATCTACACTAAATCTGCCCAACCTACTGGTGTATGGGGTTATTACTTGTGCTTGTGCTATGCACACAATCATTGACAAACCAACAAAGAGCGAATTCCTCACGCCTCTAAATTAATTTCTTTAACAAATTTCTCGGCCTCTTTCATATCTCGGTGCAAAAAGCGATCACTTTCTATAAACGGCACAAGCGAACGAAAAGTATCTACAAATTTTTCTAAAACGGGCGATGATTTTGCCGGTTTCCGGAAATGCAAAGCCTGTGTGGCCGTAATTAACTCGATGCCAAGAATGGAATATACATTGTTAACCACACGGTACGCTTTGGTGGCCGCATTGGCGCCCATACTCACGTGATCTTCCTGCCCATTGCTCGATACAATGGAATCGGTTGAAGCCGGAGAACAAAGCTGTTTATTTTGGCTTACCAAGGAGGCCGCAGTATATTGTGGGATCATCAGACCCGAATTAATGCCCGGATTGGCAACGAGGTAATTGGGCAAGTCGCGCGAACCGGAGATCAGTTGATAGGTTCTACGTTCGGAGATATTTCCAATCTCGGCAAGTGCAATAGATAAAAAATCTAATGCCAGAGCCAACGGTTGGCCGTGAAAATTTCCGGCTGAGATTATCTTGTCTTCATCCGGAAAAACATTGGGGTTATCGGTAACACTGTTGATTTCGGTTAAGAAAGTCTGAGTTACAAATTGAACGGCATCATCGCTTGCCCCGTGCACCTGCGGGATGCAGCGAAACGAATACGGATCTTGAACGTGTTTTTTACTTTTTGCGATCAGCTCACTTCCGGTCAATAAATTTTTTATTTCTGCAGCAACTTTTAATTGCCCAGCGTGCGGCCGTATGCGGTGCACTTCAACACTAAAAGGATCTATTCGGCCGTCAAACGCATCGAGTGATAGCGCACTGATGATATTCGCTAATTTTAATATGCGCTGTGCCTGGAGCACGCACCATATTCCATAAGAACTCATAAACTGTGTGCCATTCAGCAGCGATAATCCTTCTTTTGATTTGAGGCGGATTTTGTCCCAGCCGAGTTGTTTCAGTAGGAGCGAGCTCTCCAGGTTTTTCCCCTGATAAAAAACTTCGCCCATGCCGATCAGCGGCAGCGACAAATGTGCCATGGGTGCGAGGTCACCGGATGCGCCCAACGAGCCCATTTCATAAATACGGGGCAAGACATGTTGGTTGAACATGTCGGCCATTCGTTGCACAGTTTCTACTTGCACACCCGAGTACCCGTAGGCGAGCGACTGGATCTTTAAAAACATCATGAGCCTAACCATTTCATGAGGTACTTCAGCGCCTGTACCGCACGCGTGCGATAGAACCAAATTTTCCTGAAGTTTTTCCAGTTGATCTTTGGGAATGTTTTTGTTGTACAGCGAGCCAAAGCCGGTGTTGATGCCATAAATGGGGTCTGACGAGGCAGTCATTTTATCGTCCAGGTATTGGCGGCATTTTTGGATAAGCTCAACAGCTTCGCTGGAGAGTACAAGCTGAGAATCTTTCGATAGTACGCTCTGTACATCGGCAAGCGAAAGTTTGGCTGAACGGATGGTATGAATGTAGCTCACTTGTGTTTAAAAATTTTGCTATTAAAATCTAAAATCATGGCGACAACTTCATCCAGCGAAAGCTTCGATTGATTGCCTGTTTCCATATTCTTTACAGTCAACAAACCCGACTGCACTTCTTCGGGGCCAACCACCACCACAAATGGAATTTTTTTGCGATCGGCATATTCCATCTGTTTTTTTATTTTTAATCGGTCGGGGTAGATTTCGCAACAGATTTCTTTTTCCCGAAAAGCCTGACCGATTTTCAGTGCAAACGGAAAGCTTCCCTCATCGAGGTGTGTAATCAGTACGGTGGTAGATGTAGTTGTATTTTTTGGAAATGCGTTCAGTTCTTCCAGGGCATCGTACAACCGATCAATGCCAAAAGAAAAGCCAACACCCGAGCTTTTCTCTTTTGCATCGAACACTGCGGTGAGATTATCGTAACGGCCACCACCGCTCACACTTCCAATGGCAACGTGGTTAATCTTTACTTCGAAAATACAGCCAGTGTAATAACTCAGGCCACGGGCAAGAGCCAGATCCAATTCAACATGTTCATCGGTAGAACCGAAAGTTTGCAGCAGTGAAAACACAGTAGTTAGGTCGTTGAGTCCTTTTTTTCCTTTTTCTGATGAGGTCATTTTTTTGGAAAGCCATTCAACTTTTTGTTGGATGTTTCCTTGAAAATTCAATGTTTCAAAAAGCACGGGCAAGCTGCTTTCGTTAAAGCCTCTGGCTTTCAGTTCTTCCTTCACTTTTTCTTCCCCGATTTTATCAAGCTTATCGATAGCCACAAAGAGAGAACTCTCGTTTCCGGTTGCGCCAATCATTTCTGCCAGGCCGGAGAGGATATCGCGGTGATTGATTTTAATTGTGTAATCGTTTATGCCGAGCGATTTAAAAGAATCTTTAATCATTAAAATGATTTCGGCTTCGCACACCAGCGAGTCGGTGCCCACCACATCGGCATCGCATTGATAAAACTCGCGGTACCTGCCTTTCTGTGGCCGATCGGCCCGCCATACCGGTTGGATTTGATACCGCCTGAACGGAAACACGATTTCGTGCCGGTTCATAACCACATAGCGTGCAAACGGAACGGTGAGATCGTACCGCAAACCTTTTTCGGAAATATCGGGTGTTAAAAGTTTTGAGTTGCGAGCTTCGAGATTTGGTTGGCTTGCATCTTTAAGGAAATCGCCTGAGTTAAGAATCTTGAACAATAACTGATCGCCTTCTTCTCCATATTTACCCGTAAGGGTAGAAAGGTTTTCCATGGCCGGAGTTTCCAGCGGTTGAAAGCCATACTTCTGAAATACTTTTTTAATAGAGTCGATGATAAATTGCCGTTTGGCCATCTGCTCGGGGCCGAAGTCACGTGTACCTTTGGGCAATGCTATTTTTTCCATGCTACAAAACTAATTGTTATTCGCAGATGATGACAGTTTGTTGATTTGAGTTTGTTTGCGTGCTTAAAAATTTGTAGCTCGCGTCAAAAAATTAAACATCTGTTATGAAAAACTTTTTTGCTGTTGGTTTAGTCGTGGCCTTAACGTTAGTGAGCTCCACAGCCTTTGGGCAATTTAAAAAAGGGGACAACCTGCTGAACTTGGGTTTGGGGCTTAATTCGTATTACAATGGGGGCATACCGCTCAGTGTTTCGCTGGAGCATGGCGTTACCAACGAGATAAGCGTGGGGGGTATCATCGATTACCTGTCGTACCATTACGGTTACATCGGCTCTAACTACAATTTTAACGCGTTTTTCATTGGAGCTCGAGGCTCTTACCACTTCAACAAAGTGTTGAACATCAATGATAAAGAGTGGGATATTTACGCAGGGCTCAGCCTTGGCCTTAGGTCGGTTAACTGGAACGACAATAACTTTAAGTACAGCAACGGGGCTTATGGCACAGGTCTTTTTCTGGGGGTGCATGCCGGGGCGCGCTATTATTTTAGCCCTAAAGTTGGAGGTTTTTTCGAACTGGGGGCGCTGGGTTCCACGAATGTGCGCCTTGGGGTAGCATTTAAATTCTAACGTATTGTAATAAGGAAAATACTGATTACTTTTGCGTTCTTTTAAAAACAAAAGTTATGTCAGTTACCCGCTTGAAACGAAAAAACCGCAAAGATAAAGCCAAGGCTTCGCGCAGAAGAACCGATTTGAAAGTGCAAAACTTCAAACCTGTTGCCAAAGCCGTAGATATTGAGAAAATCAAAGAAGAATTTAAGGCGAAGAAGTAAATCTTCCATACAAGCTTCAAAAGCCAACGAAAAAACAATCGTTGGCTTTTTTTATTTGATAACATCGGTATTACGATACCGCTTGCAACCCGTGCAACCTTCGGGTAAATATTGCGTCTATGCCAAAATACTCTTGCCCGATGAAAAAATTACTGATTAGCGCTTTCTCGATTCTTTCAATAGTAGGTTTTAGTCAACGAAATATTAAAATTGAAATGACAGAAGGTTATGAACTGTCAAACATTTTGCTTGCGTTAACAAAGTATGGGAGAACCGATAAGTGGGACGTGCAGAAAATACCACCTTATTACGATGAGGTTTTAAACTATTTTGAACCCGTTAAAGATCATCCTCTTTTAGACAGCATTAATTACTCGCGGCCTAAATGGGAAAAGTTTCTTGGCTTTAGAACCGACATGTACGCCTTTTCATTTGATTCTAACGGAAGATTAAAAAGGGATTATCCTTTTAATTCGTTCGGCCCCGTTGAAGTGGATAAGCACATTGATTTGATTAACGACTTTGTGGCAAAATCGAATTACAGACAATTCTATAACAATCATAAAAGCTTTTACCAAAAAATTGTAGAGAACTACGAAGGATATTATTTCGTAGATCAATCAAAAAAATTTTTAGATAAAATTGCCGGGAAGCCAAAAGCCGATAATCGTAAAAAATATATAGTTGCTATTTCCCCGTTAGTGGGTGGGCAAAATTGCCATCGTGACGTTGATAGTTTAACCACTGTAGATTTTCCAAATATTAGCAAAGACCTTATCCAGGGAAACTTAAACTCTGATCTAACTACAAGGGTGGTGGAGAACCATTCGTTGTTCACAGAAATGGACCACGGCTACATCAACCCGATTTCTGAAAAGTACGAAAACCTGATCGCAGCTAACTTCGATCTGAACAAATGGGATAACGAATCGGGCTATCCGGGTATAAATTGTTTCAATGAGTACATGACCTGGGCTGCCTACGATTTATTCATAAAAGAAAAATTCCCAAAAATGGCAGATTCGATATCGTTACAATGGCAATATCAGAATGCTTCGCGTGGGTTTATAGCACAAAATATTTTTGCCCGTAAGGTTTCAGAACTTTACTTCAGCCAAAAGGGAGATAAGAAACTTGAGCCCATTTATGTTCCATTGCTTAAATGGTGTAAGGAAGTAGAACGCATAGTATCGCAACCTTCATTACAAAATATTGACAAAGAAATTTTCGTAAAAACGGATCTGTCAAATCTTGTAGTTCAATTCTCCGAACCAATGAATACAGGTACTCCCTTTAAGGTTCAATTGGTTGAATTCAAAAACAGCAATCAAACAGGTAAAAATAATTGGGTAGAAATAAAAGATGGCTGGATAAACAATGGAAAGAGTCTGAGACTCAAACTTAACACGAGCTTTGAAGAATTTGCGTTGATCTTTAATTGGTGGGGGAATGACAAACCACTCCTTTCAAAAAATGGAATATTTCTAAAACCACAGAGTTATATACTCTTAAAAAAATAATCAATTCATTGCCCCGCGCTTGCCCAATTCAATCACTTCCATGTTTTTGATTTCGTTAGTAACGATTTCAAAACGAACCAGTGTTTTCATGTGGTGAAACCCGTGATTGCCCGCTGCACCCGGATTGATGTACAGCATATTGTTATAGCTTGGATCTCTCTTGATGCGCAGGATGTGCGAATGGCCACAAATAAAAACATCTGGAGTTCTGTCTTTCAATAGCTTTTTAATACGTGGGTTGTAGTTTGGCGGTGCGCCACCAATATGCGTTATCCAAATGGATAGGCCTTCCACATCAAGCCAAAGGTCTTCCGGAAAACGGATTTGAAGCGGTTGGTTATCGATATTTCCATGCACGGCCCGGAGCGGCTTAAATTTTTCAAGGTTATCTGCAACAGAGGCATCACCAATATCGCCCGCGTGCCAGATCTCATCCGCGTTTTTGAAATATTCAAAAACCTTGGAGTCCAGGAAACCGTGCGTATCTGAAATTAATCCGATCCTCATCGATCTAAAATTAAAAATAATTCTGTTGTGGAATTATTCTATATCTATATCCCCTTAATGAAAAATTGAGGTCTTGATTCAATTCGTTTCTTAATTATATTTGATTCAATAAATTGTAACTATGAACCGAAGATCGTTTATTGAACTGTCTGCTTTAGCGGCAACCACCTTGATACTTCCATCTGTTTTTGCCACAGAAAATAAAATGAAAATAGGGCTGCAACTTTATACGTTGCGTGATGTTATTAATAAAGATGTTTTGGGTACACTGCAACAAATTGCTTCGTTTGGTTATCAGGAATTAGAGTCGTATGGTTATACCGATGGAAAATTATTTGGCCTCCCAATAAAAGAGGTGGCAACAATGACATCGGATTTGGGAATGAAAATCACGAGTGGGCACTATGGCATTGATCTTTTTACAGACTGGGAGCGTGCGGCCAACGATGCTAAAGAGATTGGCTGCTCAAACATGGTGGTTCCATCTTTACCTCAAGCCAATAGGCAAAATTTAGACAGCATAAAAAAAACCTGCGAGCAAATGAATCGTCAAGCCGAGGTGTGCAAAAAATATGAAATTCAATTTGGCTACCACAATCATGCCGATGAATTTGCTGTGATTGAGGGTAAAACAGTTTATGAATGGATGCTTTCTTTGCTTGATCCCAAGCTGGTTTCTATGGAGATGGATATTTACTGGGTTACGTATGCCGGGCAAAATCCTTTGAAGTGGTTTGAAAACTACTCGGGTCGGTTTCAGCAGTGGCATGTTAAGGATATGAGCAAAACAGATCGAAAGCGTAATGCAGACCTGGGCACAGGCACGATAGACTTTAAAGCTATTTTTGCAAAAGCCAATCTGGCGGGGCTTAAGCATTTCTACATTGAACAAGAAACGTACCCGTCATCGTCAATGGAAAGCGCTAAAGTCTGTGCAGACAATGTAAAGAAATTTTATTGAGTTTTATTGCAACCGTTTGAACTCGGTTTTTGCTCGCTTTTTTTTATCTTTAAGCCTTAAATCCATCATCTTATGGTAGGCATAGAAAAGCACACTTCCACCTACAAGGTCAACCACACCGAATTAAAAAAATGGGTTCAGCAAATAGTTGAGCAATGCCAGCCCGAACGAGTGCATTGGTGCGATGGCTCAAAAGAAGAGTATGATGTTTTGTGCAAAGAATTGGTTGAGAAAGGAACATTCATAAAACTCAATACTGAAAAAAGACCTAATAGTTATGCGTGTTTTTCGGATCCGAGCGATGTGGCCCGCGTAGAAGACAGAACCTTTATTTGCAGCAGAAAAAAAGAAGACGCAGGCCCAACCAACAACTGGGTCGACCCCAAGGAGATGAAAAATACTTTGAGCAAACTGCTTGAGGGGTGTATGAAGGGGCGAACCATGTACGTGATACCGTTCAGCATGGGGCCAGTCGGTTCTAACATCTCTCACATCGGAATAGAAATTACCGATTCTGAATATGTAGTGGTAAACATGCACCTGATGACGAGAGTTGGAAAAAAAGTTGTTGATACGTTGGGTTCTGATGGTGAATTTGTAAAGGCGTTGCATACCCTTGGAGCCCCACTTTCCCTTGGCCAAAAAGATGTGAAGTGGCCGTGCAATCCCACAACAAAATATATTGTTCATTATCCCGAAGAA
Source organism: Bacteroidota bacterium (assembly GCA_018267285.1). Classification (GTDB taxonomy): domain Bacteria; phylum Bacteroidota; class Bacteroidia; order Cytophagales; family Cyclobacteriaceae; genus ELB16-189. The sequence continues at coordinate 273,787 of JAFDYU010000019.1, forward strand.
CGTTCTATCGTTTCTTATGGATCGGGTTATGGAGGCAATGCGCTGCTCGGTAAAAAATGTTTTGCCTTACGCATTGCATCATCGATGGCAGAAGAAGAAGGATGGCTGGCCGAGCACATGCTTATACTTGGAGTTGAAAGCCCCGACAAAGAAAAGACATACGTAGCGGCTGCTTTTCCCAGTGCGTGCGGAAAAACAAACTTTGCTATGCTTATTCCACCTAAAGAATTTGCAGGTTGGAAGGTTACAACCGTTGGCGATGACATTGCCTGGATTAAACCCGGAAAAGATGGAAGGCTGCACGCCATAAACCCGGAGGCCGGGTACTTTGGTGTGGCACCGGGCACCAATACCAAGAGCAACCCCAACGCCATGCTCACCATTTCTAAGAACACCATCTTCACCAATGTTGCCGTTACGGATGATGGCGACGTGTGGTGGGAGGGAATGACGAAAGAAGCTCCAAAAAACCTTACGGATTGGCGGGGGCAAAAATGGGATCCCGCTTCAGGCAAACCGGCCGCTCACCCCAACGCGCGGTTCACCGCTCCGGCCTCGCAATGCCCCAGCATCGACAGCGACTGGGAGAATCACAACGGTGTGCCAATCAGTGCTTTTATTTTTGGTGGCCGGAGAAGCAACACCATTCCTCTGATCTATCAGGCTCATAATTGGAATTATGGCGTTTACCTGGCCGCTACCATGGGATCGGAAATGACAGCCGCAGCCTTTGGTGAAGTAGGTAAAGTAAGGCGCGATCCGTTTGCCATGCTTCCGTTCTGTGGCTACCACATGGGCGATTATTTTAATCACTGGCTGCAGTTTGGCCGCGACATTCCGAATCCGCCCCGCATCTTTGGGGTGAACTGGTTTCGCAAAGACGACAAAGGAAATTTCTCATGGCCCGGTTTTGGCGATAATATGCGGGTGTTAAAATGGATTGTTGAAAAAGTAAGAGGTAAATCAAACGCAGTCGAAAGCCCGATTGGCTGGATGCCACATTACGAAGATATCGACTGGACCGGCCTCGATTTTTCTAAACAGCAGTTTGATGAAATCATGGTGATTGACCGAGAGCAATGGAAAACGGAACTCCACTCTCATGCAGAACTTTTCGAACGCATGTACGATCGCCTTCCAAAAGAATTTATTTTTATGCGTGAGCTGCTGCTGTCAAGCCTGTGGCGATCTCCCGAAAAATGGAGTGTTGAAGGGGAGTAAACAATTCGTTTTGATTAGCTCATCTTCGAAAGCGCGTTGATGTATCGCTCGGGCAGTTCGCCTTTCGTAGCCATTTGATAGTCGGCATAGCTGCAGGGCACAACCGAGTTGCGCGCATATTTTGCACCCAGCCGTGCGTGGCTCACTTCCATCCACCATTTTTCGGTGAGTTTACTTTTATAGAAAACAATGGTTTCCGGTTCTACGGGCATAGATACCACAAACTTTAGAAAGTCGTTTGATTTGAAATTGGTCTCTTGCTTTCGCTGATAAAACCCTTCTATAAAATACCAAATCATGGTGGCTACCACCGAAGCAGTTTTTTTATGGACATCGTCATACTGCGGATTGTATTCGTAAAACCCTGCCGAACTCAGTTTTTCATTCAGCCCTGCATACCAGCAAATCTGGCAAGCTTCTTCTCCGGTCAACCCAAAAGGTTGGGCGTTAGCGTTGCCCGGTGCGTCCGTTGATTTAATGGCCGTAATATCAAACGAAAGCATATCGGCATAGCGGATGGCCGGTTCCATCTCGGCAAGGTTGGCACGCATCTGGCCAATCCGGTGTGCTTCAAAATTCAGTTTTTCAAGAACGGCAACCGAAAACGGATCGGTAAGGTAGGTTTGATGCGCAAGGTGTGTGTAACTAAACAAATAATTGGGCTCGTGCAGCAATACTTTGTGCAGGTGCTGTTGCGAAGCCGGGGCTGTTTTGCTGTCGTTCAAATCAAGAAAGGCATCGATGTTTAGAAAACTAACCAGCTTTTGCATGTCTTCGTAGCCTCGGTATTGCCCGTAGTCCAGATCGTGTGTGCCTCCCAAAAGTATGGGCATCACATTTACTTCCAACAGCATTCGGCACACTTCACTGATACGTGTGTAGGTTTCATCCAGATCGACCCCCACATTCAGGTTGCCGAGGTCAACAATATTGTAAGCCCCCGTTCCTTTTTTGAGGTGATATAGTTTTTTTCTGATTTCATTGGCGCCTTGCATCGCACCCTGATTATTTGGAGTGCCTCGCTCTTCGCAAATGCCAATCAATGCAATTTGTGCCTGCTTGTAATCCGGTATCTTTTCAGTGTAGGCTCTGATGTTTTTAAAAAAGGAATTGCTTGGGTAATCGGCATTGTAAATAGATTCATCGATGGGAGAGAAAAATAGGGTGAGGTCCATGCAGTGGTTATTTAAACAAAGCTAAAATTCTTGTGCTTCTTTAACAATGATGTTATTTGTATTTTAGTATTCTTAAATCAAAAAAGCAAAATGAAAAACATGGTAGCCTGCATTTTGGGGTTAATTACAGTGCCGGTTTTTGCCCAAACAATTGAGGGCACGTGGCAGATGACGGATAGCAGAACTTGCTTTCAATCTGAGATGAAAGAAAGCGATACGGAAAAAGAATTAGAGGGTATGATGGGCGCGAACTCGTCTAATTCGGTTGCTAAGATTATTATTTTCAAAAAAGACGGGTCGGGTAAAGAAGGTATTTTTTCTGTGGGCAAGAAAAAAGGTGACGACATGAACGCCTTTCAATACAAAATCAACGACAATATGCTACTATTTATAGATAAGAAATCAGGAATGGCTACACAGCGTTTTGTGATAGACGAACTTTCAGAATCTTCCCTTAAAATTCACGATGCAATGAAAGACTGCGAGACAAAGGCGTTTACAAAAGTAAAATAAGAGATCAGTCCACAACAAATAATTTCACCCCGCTTTCGCTATACGTGCGGTGGCTTTCGGCATGGTCGCCCACTTGGTAGGTCATTCCTTTTTTCAGTTCGAACTTCCGTCCATCGGATAGCTCGGTAATCATAGAGCCTTCGATGCAAAATATAAAATGGCCTTTGTTGCACCAATGGTCGGCCAGATAGTTGGCTGAATATTCCACCATTCGCAAGCGCACCTCACCGTGGTGCTGAATTTTCCAGTTGGCAAAACCGGTTGTGCCCTTGTGTCGTTCAGGGTCAATTTGATTCCAGTCGGTTGCGGAAAATTTTATTGAACTGTCTATTTTCATTCTGCATTCATAAATTCAGCAATCAAACGATGAAAATGATGTGTGCCGGTTTCGCGCGTAACGGAATACCGACCATGTTGATAAAAACGAGAGCGTATTCCGCGCTGCACGTTTTGAACTACATCTTCATCTTCTAATTCTACTTTGTGAAGGTCGGCCCCGGCACCTTGCCGAAGTTTATTTTCATCTCGTACAAACGATAGAAAAGATACTTTGGTTTTGTCAATATCAATGGGGCAAACTAGGTTTATGGATAGGCCCCACGGATAAAAATTGAACATCATGTTCGGGAAAACCCAAAAATAATAACTGGCCACGTGCTTACCGTAATCCGGGGAAGTGCGGGGCAGGTCGAACGCAATTTCATCTTCTTTGGCAATGCCAAGTTGTAAGCTCGAATAGCGAGAAAGTTCTACGGTATAATTACTGTAATCAATAACGGAGTTCAAATCGGCATGAACAAACGGAATATGAAAACCTTCGAGGTAATTTTCGCAATACAGAGCCCAGTGTGCGTTTATATGATACTCTTTCGAAAGTTCCGGATGAAAGATATAATCCTGTAACGGCATCCAGCCAACCCGATCTGCCATAGGTTTTAAGAAAGCTTCGGCATTCAATTTGGAATGGAGCGAAGTAAACAGCCATTTGCCCCAGGTGTGAAGCGGCAGTTTGTGTAAATGATCTGTCTCGGTCGGGAAATTCTTCACTTCTTTAAACTCTGGCATGGAAAGAAACTTTCCATCTAATTGAAACCTGCGGCCGTGGTATTTGCACCGGAGATCTTTAAGTTGGCAAGGCTTTTCTACAATAAGATTACCGCGATGCGTACATACATTAGAAAGGCAGTGCAAGTTGCTGTTTTGGTCTTTTGAAATAAGGATCGGCTCACCGATGAAATTCTCCAACAGGTTGACGGGCGTTACCCAACCATTTTCTTTCACCGAATCGGTATCGCCAATAAATTGCCAGCTGCGGCCGAAAATCTTTTCTTTCGATTTATGAAAAAGATCTTCGTTCAGATAGAAATTAGTATCGAGAGTTTTTGCGATAGAGATATCGGAATCAATAAAAAACGCCATGACGAGTGAATTTGAATTACAAATTACTAATTCAGTTTAACAAATTTTGCAAACAGGCAACCAACTTGTTGGATTGATTTAGATATGAAGTGGTTCTTTAGCCCCAAGATGGTGAGGAGCGGTATTGAGTATGTAGAGGTCTAACACAGCTTTGGTCCGCGCAAAGTATTCGCGAACAAAAACTCTAAGGGGGGTTTCATCTTCCGATTCCTGAGTTACCAGCGCAACGGCATCAATGTTGTAGTACCTGCTGATGAATAAAGCACGGTAGCTGTGAAAAGACTGGGTTATGATAGTAATTTTTTCCTGGCCAAAAATTTCTTTGCTTCGCACAATCGAGTCGAGCGTTCGAAGCCCCGCGTAATCAAGGGTAATGGCACTGTCGGGCACGCCAAGTTGCCCCAATGCTTTTTTCATTTCAATCGGCTCGTTGTAATAAACGGTACGGTTGTCGCCACTTACTATGATATGATTGATTTTTCCTTCGCGATAAAGTTCTGCGGCTGCTTTGATGCGGTTTTCGAAAAAGGGGTTTGCATCTCCATTGCTTAATTTGCTGCTGGTGCCGAGTACCAATGCCACGCGGTGGCCATTCAATAAATTAATATCGCGTACAACTTGATCTTCCGTACTAATCACCACCCAAAGGTTCGAGCAAATAATTAAGAGCAATGTCAGGCCAGACAAAACAACACCCACTATTTTCAACTTCCGCCAGGAAAACATGATCAATTTTTGATTAAAGCGTTAGACAAAGTTAGGCAATCGAACGGAGAAATTCTTGCTCGATCAAATCAGATCTACGCACGATTTTTCGAAACCACTGCAAGCGCAACATTTCTTTTTCAGGCTCCGTAAGCTGCCAGTTTATTTCTGAAAGCCTCAGCTTCGTGAGAAAAGTATTTAAACAGAGCGCAGCACATACGGAAATATTGAAGCTTTCGGTGAAGCCAAACATGGGCACAACTATTTTCTGATCTGCGTGTTCGATTGCATATTTCGAAGTACCCTGCAACTCGTTGCCCATAACAATTGCAATTTTTTGATCGATTGCGACTTCGTTAACCGAAATGCCATCGGGCGAGGGGTCTGTCACCAGGATTTTGTAACCCGATTGCCTAAGGTTGCGAAAGCATATCTCGGTATTGTTGAAACCTTTCATTTTGTGGCGATGTAGGTCAAGCCACTTGTTCGCACCTTTTAGCACTTTTTTGTTGGTGCCATAATTGCTGGTGTCTTCAATGATGTGTACGTCTTGCAGGCCGAGGCATTCGCACGTGCGCAACGTAGCGCTGGCATTTTGCGATTGGTAGATGTTTTCAAGCACAAGGGTAATGTGCCGGGTACGTACGGCCAATACTTTTTCTATGAAAGCTTTCTTGTGCTCGGTAACGTATTGACTAAGGTGGTGGATGACCCGTTGTTCTTTAGACAGCATTATATTTCATCAGACCGCAAAGTACCCAGTCTTAATGAAACGACAAGACTTAATGTACTATTGAATCAAGGGTTGCTTTCTTCCTCTTCTTCGGCAGCCTTAGCTTGCTGTTCGATAAAGCCATCTGCCCAAAAACGGTATTTATCGAGAATTGAAATCACGGCATTGCGCAGGTGTCTTTGATTGGCAAAATCAATATCGCCATAAAGCGCAGTGGCATAGCCTTGCCATATCGACCGATTGAGCCTGCGGTCGTAAAACTGGATAAGCAAGGTCCCCGTCTTCAAATTATATTTTTTCTTATCGTAGGTTAGGTTTTCTTTTCTGCTTTTGATCCAATTTTCAATGGCCGGCTGCATGTATCCATTAAATTTCAGGCTGTCGTTGTACATTTTGTAGCTGATGATCAGATGCGGGCGAGTGCCTGTTTTACGGTAGCCCAAAAACTTCATTCTTGAGACTATCGACTTCTCAATCGATGCGTTCATCATCGAACTGTCTGCAATGCCAATGGGTTTGAGCATATCATAAGTTCGGTATCTTTTAAAATTCCCTTTGTAGCTGTAATCGTACTCTACCGGCAATTCCTTGTAGCCAAGGCAAGAAGTCAGTGCCAAAAACAAGATGAAGAATAGTTTTTTCATAACTTACGGATCAGAATGAAAGTTAATATTTTATTTGCGTGATTCAAACGAATAATAAATGTCTTATATTTTTTTTATATGTACGATCAATTAGTGGGTGCTCGGTTTCATGTCTACAACAGTTTATTTTTAAATCTTCCGTTTCAAAATGTATTGCGCACCGGCACGTTCCTGCCCTTGCTTCAGCAGTTATGCGAAACCCAATTTGAGCGAGGAACATCGCCCAAGGATATAATCAATGCTTTTTTTAAAGAGTATGCTCCCCAGCTATCCCGTAAGGAACGGTATGATATGCTTTTTAACTTCATTCAATATGTGGAGCGGCAGGTAGCTCTGTTCGATTCGGTTGAAGATGCGGCCTTCGAACACGACAATAATTTGAACGGTAAGGGTACGGTGTCGGCCTTGTTGATGCGGGCTGCGTACGACCAGCAACAGCAAGAACTTCAACATAAGCTGCACAATTTTGGCCTGAGGGTGGTGCTCACCGCACACCCTACGCAGTTTTATCCGGGAAGTGTGTTGGGTATTTTAACAGACCTTGAAAAATCGATTCGTGAAAACGATTTGACTCAGATCAATTTATTGTTGCAACAACTGGGTAAAACAGCATTCATCAACGAGACGAAGCCCTCGCCTTACGATGAAGCGGTTAGCTTGTGTTGGTATTTGGAAAATGTTTTTTACGCAACCATCCCTGAAATTGTAAAATCGCTTGCAGTAGGAGCGGGCATTGCTTTGCCCGAGTGGAAAAACGATAAACTGATCATGGTTGGCTTTTGGCCCGGTGGCGATCGGGATGGGAATCCGTTTGTAACGAGCGAGATCACACTAAGAGTAGCTGCCCGTTTAAATGAAACAATTCTCCGGTGTTATTATCGCGATCTTCGCTTGCTTAGGCGCAGGCTTACGTTTCATACGGTCTATAAAATTATTTTTTCAGTTGAGCAAAAGATACTTAGTCAACTCACCAACAAAACAAAAAATTACCACGATGCAAACGAATTGATTTCTGAACTGCAACAGGCGCGCCAAAGTCTTATAGATGAACACAACGGCTTGTTTCTCGAATTGCTTGATGATTTTATCCTGAAAGTAAAAATGTTCGGGTTTCATTTTGCAAGCCTGGACATCCGTCAGGACAGCCGCAAACACGATGCCGTTTGGGATACGATCCTTCAGGCTCTTTCGCAAAAGAAGGTTACGGTGTCTTTGAACGATTACGAATCTAAATCGGCAAAAGAAAAAATAGATTATTTGCTTAACCTCCGGTGCGACTTATCCGGTGAAAGTACAGATGATGAACTTACCCGCGAAACACTGAACAGTATTCTTGCCATCAAATCAATACAAAAAGAAAACGGAGAAAACGGTTGCCATCGGTACATCATCAGCAATTGCCAAAGTGCTTTGCACGTAATGGAGGTTTTTGTGCTGGCTCGCCTGCTGTTGGGCGATGCCGACATAGCACTCGATATTGTTCCACTGTTTGAAACCATAGACGATCTTGCACGAGCCCCTGCTATTATGGATGAACTGTATTCGATTGACGTGTACCGTAAGCATCTTAAAAAAAGGAACGACCGGCAGACGATTATGCTTGGGTTTTCAGACGGCACTAAAGATGGCGGTTACCTTCGAGCCAATTGGTCCATTTTCAGGGCGAAAGAAAATCTAACTTCAGTTTCTCGAAAGTATTCGTTGAAAGCAATCTTTTTTGACGGCCGGGGCGGGCCGCCAGCACGCGGAGGGGGCAACACACACGACTTTTATGCATCCTTGGGCGATACAATTGAAAGCGAAGAAGTTCAGATTACCATTCAGGGGCAGACGATCAGCTCGAATTTTGGTAAGCTTTCTTCTTGTCGATATAATTTAGAACAGCTATTATCGTCCGGACTTGAGAGTGCAATAAGCCATTCTAAAAATCAGTTGACCGAAGAGAATAAAAAATTAATAGATGAGCTTGCCGATGAGGCATTTCACGCTTACCTCGATTTAAAAAATGACACGAAATTTATAGACTACCTCGAAAAAGTTACTCCGCTTTCTTTCTTTGGCGACACGAATATTGGCTCACGACCCGTAAAAAGAAGCTCTGGCGGAGGATTAAAATTTGAAGACCTACGGGCAATTCCGTTTGTAGGGTCCTGGGCTATGATGAAGCAAAATATCCCGGGCTATCATGGGGTAGGCACGGCTTTACAAAGAATGACAAGCCGCGGACATGAAAATAAGCTGAAAGAACTTTACCAAAATTCACTTTACTTCCGCACACTATTGGGCAATAGCATGATGTCGTTAACTAAGTCGAACATGCAGGCCACAGCCTATCTTAAAGAAGACGAGGAGTACCGTTCTTTTTGGCTGAAGTTGCACGATGAATTTTTGCTTTCTAGAGATATGGTACTCGCTATTTCCGGGTTGGATGAATTAATGGCGGGCAACCCGAAGATACGTGACTCGGTGAAGTTGCGCGAAAAAATTGTCCTTCCCTTGATCGCCATTCAGCAATATGCAATGATGAACTTACGCCACCCGGCTGATGGAGATCAAGATGAGGCCTTGTACCGAAAACTGATTATCCGCTGTATGTTTGGAATTATCAACGCAGCCCGTAATTCGGCATGATCGATTTACAAAAATTTCGAATTTCTACTCAGAACAAAGCTGCTGAGAACAAAGATTTTTTCAAACGCCTAAAAAAAACAGATTCACGAAAAGTAGACAGGGCCTTTCATCAGGCTCATCAAGAAGTTTTCGAGGAAATCGATTGCCTCACCTGTGCCAACTGTTGCAAAACAACTAGCCCCATTTTTTACCAGACCGATATTGAGCGTATAGCTAAATTTCTGAAAATAAAGCCGGGCGATTTTGTAACGGAATATTTGCGTGTAGACGAAGATAAAGACTATGTTCTTAAAACCTCACCGTGTCCATTTCTCGATTCAGAAAATTATTGCACGGTCTATTCGGCACGCCCTAAAGCCTGTCGCGAATACCCACACACCGACCGCAAAAAGATGGTTCAGATTACGGAGTTAACCTACAAAAATACGCTGGTTTGCCCTGCGGTGCTCGCCATGGTCGAACGCTTAAAGAAAGAATTTTGATCATCAAAAAACATTTGCACCTACCGGAATAGTTTTGCTACTTGGGATGATGATGCGACTTCTATTTTTCATTTCCTTTCTACCAGCGTACTGTTTTGGTTTCATACGACCAGTCGAAACCGATACCTCCATTGTATCGCTCCGGTTTATAAATGAATACATACTTCCCAATAATTTAATATTTGACAGCACCCGGGTTGGGGGCTTATCGGGCATTGATTACGATCCGATCGATGATGTTTACTACCTGATTTCCGATGACCGTTCTGCTATTAACCCTGCCCGGTTTTACAAAGCCAAAATAATTCTTGATAAAACAGGTATCGACAGTGTACGATTTATAGAAAAGAATTTTTTGCAACAAGCCAATGGACAGAAATACCCCTCGGCTAAACAAGATAAGGCACACAACCCCGACCCCGAGTCTATGCGCTACCACCGAGCAGCCCACTGCTTGGTTTGGACGAGCGAAGGCGAACGAACTACATTGAACCAACCCTCAGTTAATATTATCACTACAGAAGGCAAGCTTACCGGATCATATCCACTTCCCAAAAATTTGGAGATGACCGCTTCGGAAAAAGGGCTTCGCCAAAATGGCTCCTTAGAGTCTATAACTTTTTCGAGCGACTTCAGAGCATTGTTTACAGCAAACGAAGAGCCTTTGTACGAAGATGGCCCTCGTGCCGAGGTTGCTCCAACAAAATCATGGTCGCGTATTTTTAAATTTGATGTTAAGCGGAAAGAAAACACGGCTCAGTATGCGTATGCGTTGGAACCGGTGGCTTACCCGGCATCACCCATTGATGCATTTAAGGTCAACGGTATTTCAGAAATGCTGTACACGTCAAAAAATAAATTACTTGTGGTGGAGCGTTCTTATTCCACAGGACGAGTATCCTGCACCATCAAAATTTTTGAGGCCGATCTCGGCAGAGCCCGCGATGTAAAAGGAATTAATTCATTAACCCAACACCCACCGGTTCACCCGGTTGCAAAAAGATTATTACTTAACTTGAATGACCTCGGTATTTATATTGACAATATTGAAGGTGTTACGTTTGGCCCGCGTTTACCCAATGGACATCGAACATTGATTTTTGTTTCCGACAATAATTTTAATCCATTTCAAAGAACTCAGTTTTTACTTTTTGAAGTAATTGAGGAAGCACGTTAGCCAACGTATTCGATTTTTTTCGTATACTCGTAGGAATGAGCTTAAAAGATAATTGGCTTACAGACGGACTGATTGATTTTGAATTCAAAAAATATCAGTTGCTGGGTTATTTAAAAAAAGTAAAAGATTCTTTTTTACGTGTTGAATTGTATCCGCACCTCTCGGATTTAGTGTTTCATTACCGCAACCTAATTTCTCTGCGCGAAAACAAAATGCTGCTTGGCGATTCTTTTCCGAGAGAGCTGTCGCACGAAAGCCTGAAAAAATTGAAGGTCAGTTACCGCAAAATGATTGAAGACGATGCCGTGATGAACGAAATTGAATCGATCATGGAGTTTGCTTTACCTCAATTTAAAACATCGCTTGACGAAGGCTCTTTTCTGTATGAGTATGTAGAATCGAACTGCGAGATTTCACCCGTTGGGCTCACCTCGTTGTATGCCAACGAAGGATATTTATTTGTAACTCAACCGCCAGAACGCGAAACCAACATTTACCGCTATCAGGTAACTTTTTTTGAGAGCAGCAACGAGTCTATGCGTGGCATTGAAACCACATTTCTTGAAAAAAGAGAAAAAAATCTGGCCTCTTCCTACGAAACAATAAAGCTGAACCTGATTAGAAGATATACCGACTTGCCCAATCCCGCTGCTTACTTGGTGTACTCAACCATACAATTCCCATACATGCAAACGTTGATGCCTGTGGCCAAACGTATGCTGGTGAGGGAGGTGACTAAAGCAGCCTAATTTTTATTTCTTAGTGGTATCCGTAGGGATATTCAACGGCTTGGTGGTTACGGGGGCACTTTGTTGGTTAGCCTTTTCCATAATCTCGTCTGGCGCGCTTGTCGCAATACCTGGGCTGGTGAGGTTGGTGGCCATAGAAAACACAATAATGGCAACGGCAAAACCCCAGGTAAGGCGCTCAAGAATATCCCCGGTTTTCTTAACACCAATCAGATTACTCGCACCGGAGCCACCAAATTGGCTGGTTAAACCACCGCCTTTTGAATTTTGGGCTAACACAACTAACACCAAGAGAATTGAGCTTACAATAGCCAGACTGATAAATAAAGTGTACATGAAACGATTATTTTCTTAATTCTTCGATTTGGGCTGCAAAGTAAGCCTTTTTCTGCGGAAACTTCCAAATCAGCTTTTTCAAAGCTTCAATGGCTTTTTCTTTCTTGCCTTGTTTAAGCAGTATTTCAACCAGTGTCTCGGAGACAATATTCTCACCAAACTGGCTGCTGTTCGCTGCCAGGTCGGTAGCAGGAGCCGGAGTAGGTTTGGTGCGGGTTATGGAAGGCTGAGTTTTTATGAATTGATCGATAATTTCAATCTGTTCGATTTGTTTGGAGTCGGTTGGCTTTATTTTCTTTTTAGTGATTTTAATCTCTTCGATTAACCCTTCGGTGGCAGGCAACTTATCCTTTTGTGCAGGCTTTTCTTTATTTGAATTTTCATCGGTTATCTTCTTCTCCATCTTCAACGGAACCGACTTGCCTGTTTCCAACGATTCGATCACTTGCTCAAAAAAGCGCTTGGATTCTCTAAGGGCAGCCATGTCGTTCATCAGCCGTTCGTGGAGGGCATCGAGCGAAGGCTCATCGGAAGGAGTTACGGGCTCGCCCTGTTTGGAATTGATTTCAATTCGGGCATTGCGCGGAGCAGTCATCATTGATTTTAAGGCTGAGCGATCTGTGCTGTAAATGGCACTGAGGTGAAGCAGGGTTTCTTTCGAAGAAAGGTTATTATCTTGAGCCGATCTCGCTGCCAGATTGTGAATTACCTGGCTGTAGGGAAAACTTTTAGAAAGAGCCACAAGCTGGTCTGCTTCAAGGGCCGTCAATGAAGTATAGTTTGAAAGTAAATTGCTAAACGACTCTTTTTCCAAGGGTTATGAGTTCGGGTGAAAGTAAATGTAAAAGAAAAACAGGGGAGTAGCAACAATTTACCAGTTGGCAATGGTTGCGTTAAAAATATCGATCAGTATCTGGTCGAAGATTTTTTTTTCAAGGCCTTCTTGAACCGAGAAAAAATCTTGAGAGTTATCAAAGTCAGCGTAGAAACTAAATGTTTTGTCTTTAAAACTGTTTTTTGGCTCCAGGTTGTCGGTATAATTTACTTTGACTGCTATGGTAAGCCGGGTCTGGTTGCCGTAGTTTGGTGTTGCGTTAACGCCACTTCCCGTACTTGCCTGTGGAGAAATGGGAGCAGTTCCGTAGGTAACGATCGTGCCCTCAATCTGTAGTTCTCCGGCCGTAGGCACAACGCGCAGACTAGAGTTTTGCTGGTAATAATCTTTTACGCGGTTGGTGAGCGTTTGCCCCAGGTTGGCAGAGCTTAGTTCTGTATTGTTGTAAAACTGATCTACCTGTATGGATTTGGCATTGGTAGATGCCCCCGACAAGGAGTATTTAATGCAACCCGATTCGCTAAGCAAAAGTAAAAGTAGTACTATTGATATTTTTGATAATCTACTCATTATCAGCTTTCTAAATCGTATTCTTTTATTTTCCGATAAAGGGTTCTTTCTGAGATGCCCAGATCGCGTGCCGCATTTTTTCTGCGGTTTTTATTTTTAGTTAAAGCCCGGACTATAAGTTCTTTTTCTTTTTTCTGAATCGAGAGCGACTCATCTTCGGCTTCGTGGGCGATGTCCTGTATTTCTTCTTCGGCCTCTACCGGCATGGCACTTTGCGAAATAACCACCGGTTGGTCTTGTAGTTTGGGTTCTTGCATCCCCTCAAAAAGATGGGTATTGTTTTTTAAAATCTGGTGCGCCTGTGTGGGGTCGGCAAAAATTTCGAGCACCATTCTTTTTACATCGGTTACATCTTTTTTTAAATCGAAAAGCACCTTGTACAGAATCTCTCGTTCGGAAATATCGCTACCGTTTTTACTGTTGACGATGGAGGGCAATGTTTGGTCTTTGGGCAAAAAGCCCGATAACGTTGCGCCATCAATTTCTTTGTGATCGGAGGAGAGCACTGAAATTTGTTCGACCAGGTTTTTCAATTGGCGAATGTTTCCGGGAAAACGATATTTCAACAAAATAGCCTTGGCATCTTCCGCAAGCGAAATCGGTTTTACTTTATACTTTTCGGCAAAGTCGGTCGCAAATTTCCGGAACAGCAGTTCCACATCTTTTTCGCGTTCGCGCAAGGGCGGTACAAAAATGGGGACGGAGTTTAATCGATAATATAAATCTTCGCGAAAGCGCCCCTCGGAAACTCTGTTTATCAGATTTACATTGGTGGCAGCCACTACACGTACGTCTGTCTTCTGGACTTTGGACGAGCCTACTTTAATGAACTCACCGTATTCCAGCACCCGAAGCAACCGGGCTTGAGTGCCGAGCGGCATTTCACCGATTTCATCGAGAAAAATGGTTCCGCCATTGGTTACTTCAAAATACCCTTTGCGCGCTTCGTGTGCTCCGGTAAAAGATCCTTTTTCATGGCCAAACAATTCCGAATCGATTGTACCTTCCGGGATAGACCCACAGTTGATGGCGATGAATTGCCCATGTTTACGATGGCTAAGGCTGTGGATGATTTTTGAAAAAGATTCTTTGCCGCTGCCGCTTTCACCGGTAATGAGTACCGACATATCCGTAGGGGCAACCTGCATGGCCACACGCACGGCATGGTTGAGCATCGGGGCATTGCCGATGATGCCAAATTTCTGTTTGATGCTCAGTATTTCTGCTTCAACAATTGCCATAATTAATCAACAATTCTACCTGTTAAGGTTGCCGTTGTACAACTCTCTACAAAAACATTGACGTATTCGCCCTTACTTCTATTTCCTTTCGGGAAAACAATTACTTTGTTGGCGGTGTTTCTCCCCTGTAAAAATTCTTCCGACCTTTTCGAAACACCCTCAATCAATACCTTGTGTATTTTGTTTACGTCACGCTGGTTTCTTTCCAGAGAAAGCTGTGATTGTTTTTGAATGATCTCGTCCAGCCGTTGTTTTTTTGTTTCAACGGGTATATCGTCTGCAAATTTTTTGGCAGCGAGAGTTCCGGGTCTTTCCGAATAGAAAAACATAAACGCGTAATCGTATTTTACTACATCCATCAGCGAAATGGTTTCGCGATGTTCTTCTTCCGTTTCCGTGCAAAAGCCGGCAATCATATCGGAAGTGATCCCGCAATCTTCACCCAAAATAGCCCTGATGCTTGCTACCCTATTTAAGTACCACTCGCGTGAGTAGCCGCGGTTCATCAGTTCAAGCACACGGCTGCTTCCGCTTTGCACGGGTAAATGGATATTCTTGCAAATGTTTTCATGCTTGGCCATGGTGTAGAGCACTTCATCGGTAATGTCTTTGGGGTGCGAGGTAGAAAAACGCACACGCAGGTCGGGGTGGATAAGAGCAACCCTTTCCAGCAGGTTTGCAAAGTTTACAACCTGGTTTACTTCTTTCTTTTCGAGCCGGGCTTTGTTGTTTTCTTCTTCACTCCACTTGTACGAATCCACATTTTGGCCAAGCAGAGTCACTTCGCGATATCCGCGAGCAAATAAATCTTTGGCTTCGGCAAGGATGGAGTGTGGGTCGCGGCTGCGCTCGCGGCCACGGGTGAGAGGCACTACGCAAAACGAACACATGTTGTCGCACCCGCGCATGATGGAAATGAAGGCAGTTACCCCATTGGAGTTCAGCCGCACGGGGCTGATGTCGGCATAGGTTTCTTCGCGCGACAAAAAAGTATTTACAGCCTTTGCCCCATCGTCTACTTGTAAAATCAGTTGAGGCAAATCGCGGTAGGCATCGGGGCCGGCCACGAGGTCAACAATCTTTTCTTCTTCCAGTAATTTTGTTTTCAGGCGCTCGGCCATACAACCGAGCACGCCCACCATCATTTCGGGTTTTTTCTTTTTCAACCCATTGATGTGGTTGAGCCTGTTGCGCACGGTCTGCTCCGCCTTTTCGCGTATGGAACAAGTATTTAAGAATATCAGGTCGGCCTGATCGATGTCGGAAGTAGTATCGAACCCCTCTTTGTGTAAAATCGAGGCCACGATTTCACTGTCCGAAAAATTCATCTGGCAGCCATAGCTCTCTATATAGAGTTTTCGTTTGTTGCCCGAGTTGTAATCTCCCGTAGTCTTTACTTCTTGGTTCGGTTCCTTGCTTGGGTTAATGATATCAATGTCTTCAATCAGGTTCGGCATCACATTCTCGTATTTCGGACTGCAAATTTAATAAAAAATTGAATTTTGAATGACAGATTGGCAGAAGGAGAGGCTCATTATTTTATAGTCAAATCTTCCTATCTTGGCGCGGCTTTAATTGAATTTAACAATGAAAAAAATATCGGTTGTCGTTGCCTTGTTGGCAATTATTCTATGTAGTACAAACAATGTTTGGGCAGAAGTTACACCCATTGCAAACGGTTACCATGTAGTGGTTGCCACCTTTAGTGAGAAGCAAGAAAAGGAAGCTCGTCATTTTTCGCAGAAACTTAACAAACAAGGTTACCACTCGGGTTATGGGTTAGAAAAAGGGAAACAGTTTATCTATGTGTTTCTTCAGTCGTTTGAATTTGGCCATTATGATGAAGCCGTAAATGCTATGCTTGAGGCGCGGAAGAAGCCTGAGTTTGCCACAGCTTGGGTGGTAAAGATTAAAGACGGAAGGGAGATTAAAGAAGATGAGCCCATAGTTGAGGAAAAGAAAGTGGAAACGCCCGAAGATACGGTTGCAAATATTGTTACAGAATACATTGACAACCCACCGATGACACCCATTCCAAGCCCGCAACATTTGGGCAATACACCAGTTTTCCTCGGAGTATATCGCGATAAAGATGGAAAAGAAGTTCAGGCAGACGTAAAAGTTTACGATGTTGAAAAAGACAAATTGATTACCACCGCAAAAAGCAACGCCTACTTGAATCTTCCGGACCCAAAATCTAAGTCGGGCAAACTTGGGTTGACTGCCACTGCCTTTGGTTACAGCGATTCTAAATTGGAAATAGGCTATTACACTACGGAACAAGATACATTGCAAAAAAATGTTGTTTTGTTTGGCAGCTATTTCCAGTTGATGTTCCCTCTCACCAAGATGAATGTTGGACAAGAGGTTGTCTTATCTAAAGTCTCTTTCTTTAACGATGCCGCGATTATGACCCCCGCCAGCAAAGATCAGTTGATGAATTTGCTCGATATGCTTACCGAAAACCCTTCGATGCGAATTCGTTTAAATGGGCATACGGCAAGTAACGGCAGGGGCAAAGTAATTTACATGGGACCCAGCAAGAATTTTTTTGGGCTGACACCGGATCGGAAAGAAGAAAACGGATCTTCAAAAGAATTGTCGTTGGCACGTGCACAGGTAATTAAAGATTGGCTTGTGGAGCAAGGAGTGGCTGCAGATCGTGTTGAAGCCGTGGGCTGGGGCGGGTCTAAACCCGTGTACGATAAGAAGGGTACGAACGCCCGGAAAAATGCACGCGTTGAGTTGGAAGTACTGCAATGAGTTTAAAATATGCAGTCTCGTAAATCTATTTTCATAAGACTGTAATTGAGAAAATCTTTTAAAGCAGTGTCTCGTCAACTTACTTTACTGTTCGTAAAACTGCAAGATTATGGCACTCATTAAATCCGTACGCGGGTACACTCCGAAATTTGGTGCTAATTGTTTCTTAGCCGATAATGCTACGGTTGTGGGCGAAGTAAAAATGGGCGACTCGTGCACGGTGTGGTTTAATGCGGTGGTGCGTGGCGATGTGCACTCCATCACAATTGGAAACAATACTAATATTCAAGATGGGGCTATCATTCATTGCACCTACCAAAAGGCTAACGTGGTGATTGGCAATAACGTGTCCATTGCACACAGTGCGATTGTTCACGGTTGCACTATTGAAGATAACGTGCTGATAGGAATGGGAGCCATTATCATGGATGATGCAGTTATCGGTACAGGCTCAGTGATTGCTGCCGGTGCCGTGGTGCTACCGGGAACTAAGGTAGAGCCGGGCAGCGTATTTGCTGGTACTCCCGCGAAGAAGGTGAAATCGGTTGGAGCGGAAATGACCGAGGTAATAGCGCGCACGGCTAGAAATTACCCCATGTATGCCGAGTGGTATAAGAAGTAAAATCTCCATTACCTATTCTTCAAAATTGTGCCCTTTTTAAATTAGCTTATATTTGCGCCTTAATTAAATTAAAATGAAAAACATTTCTCTCATCCTGAATGGGATTCTTATTGTAGCCGTTGGCGTATTATACTATTTGCATTTCACAGGATCAAAAAGCAGCAGCTCGAGTTCGGTTTCTGCTCCGGCTGATTTGAAATTCGCCTATATTAAATCGGATTCTGTATTGAAGTACTATGATTTCTTCAAAGATATGAAGACAATCTATGAGGCAAAAAACAAAAGACTCGACAAAGATTTGCAAAACCGGGCTCAGAGTTTGCAAACCGACATCGAAGCCTACCAACGCAACGTAGGTAATCTTACCATTGGGCAAGCAAAGGCCGTGGAAGAAGATCTGGGAAAGAAACAGCAAAACTTTCAATTGTTCCGCCAAAGTGTTGAGCAGGAAGTTATCAATGACCAGAATAAACTTACCGAACAACTTTACGGAAAGATTACCGCTTTCTTAAAAAAATATGCCGAAGGCAGTGACTTGCAGGTGGTGATGAAGTACGATCAGACCAGCGATGTATTGTTTGGTGGCCCCGGCATTGATATTTCGCAAGATGTGATTAAAGGCTTGAACGATGAGTATAAAATTGAAAAGCAAAGCTCAACTAAAACCGATTCTACGTCAACAAAAAAATAATCTTTAAGCAACTGATTTTTAAAAGTGCCCCGCAACCGCGGGGTATTTTTTTTGATTTCCACAAACGTAAAAGGGATTGTTTTTCGTACTTTCGTTTCTTATGATCCGTATCCGTAAAGCTAAATTTGAAGAAGTGCTTGCTGTTCGTCAGTTGGCAATTGAAGTGTACACCGACACCTTTGCCACTCAAAATACAAAGGCAAACATGGATGCCTTTTTTACCGAATCGTACAGCATCGAAAAATTTAACTCAGAATTTAACGAACCCGATTCGGTTTTATATGTAGCCGTTGACGACCTGAAAATAATAGGCTTCCTGCGTTTGCGCAGACACAACGAGGTAGACGGGCAGTTAGGAAAAAACCATATTGAATTGCAGCGGCTTTACATCCATCGCGATTATCAGGGTGGTGAAGCCTCCCGGCTTTTGATGGAGGAAGCGTTGAACTATGCGAAGCAAAGAAATTTTGAGTGGCTTTGGCTTGGCGTATGGGAAAAAAATTTCAGAGCTCAAAAATTCTATGCCCGGTGGGGTTTTGAAAAATTCAGTGAACACATTTTTCACATGGGCGAAGACCCGCAAACCGATTGGCTGTTGAAATTGAAATTGTGAGCCCTTACAGGCTTGACTTAGCGCAAGATCAAAGCCCTAATCGATCGGCTCTTTTTTGAAAAAGTGGACGTAGAATAGTGCGGTCAAGCAATATCAATGCTAACAAAGCATTAATCATCACGATGATTTTAACTACAAATTTTATGTCGTAACTGACAGTTGGTGTTTTCACCCAATCCGTTTTTAAAATGCCGTTATTGAAATTAATAAGTGTGTGCCATTGGTCGAAAACACCAGTCGAGGCGAGCAATAGCGCTAAAGCGGAAGCGATGACCAACCCAATTAAAAGAAGCAATCCGTTTTTTGGCGAAAGCAAATTAGATGAAACCTGCCGGTGCAGGCCGGCCATCACTTTATTTGTAAAGACTTTTGAGAGCTGTTCAACGCCTGCTTGATTTTTTAAAATTAGGTGGACGGCCTCCAACTCTTTCAATCGGTTTAAATGAGTTTGGTTGTTTGCAATTTTTTCAATTAGTGCCTTACGCTCTGCATCGGTTCCGTTACCATCGAGATAACTTAATAATTGTTCATCCGATATTTTAATTGATTCCATAACTATAAAGTTAGTGCTTCTTCTTTTAATATTTTTTTCAGTTCATCGGCCAACCGCTGCCTTGCGCGATGTACCCGCACCTTGAGCGTGTTTATATTTTGCCCCAGCATTTCGGCAGTTTCTTCCAACGAAAACTCTTTAATATAATACAGTTGCACAGCTACCCGGTCTGCTTCCGTTAATTTTTCGATAGCTTTGGTTACAAACTTTTTCTTTTCTTCTTTTTCTATTTCATCATCGGATTTGCCTGCGTACTCAATATGGTTTTCGATACTCTGAAATTGAATTTTATTTTTCCGTTTGTAACTGATGGCTGTATTAAATACAATCCTATACAACCAAGTGCTGAACTTCGCTTCGCGGTTAAATTTTTTTAAATAATGAAACGCCTTGATAAAGCCATCTTGGGCTATTTCTTCGGCCTCGGCTCTGTTCCCAACAACTTTTAGCGCAATGGTAAACGCATAACTCTTATACTTATCTACCAATACGGCATATTGGGCTTCTTCGCCCGCAATAACCCGGTCGATCAGCGAATATTCTTGCGTTGTTGTGATCACAGCCCTTTGACGCTTGATTTTAAAATTAAGTTACACGTAAAAAAGTATATTTTTGAATGTAACCGATCGGGCAGAGGCTGCGTCAAAGCGGCAAAACTAAAATAATAAAATTATGGGACCGGAAATTATTGGGGTGATGATCCCCATCATCTTATCGATCGGAGCATTCATCACCATTGTTTACCTCCGCAAATTTCAAAACCTCGAACGGATGGCCATTATTGATAAAGGGCTTGACCCGGGGCTTTTCAAAAAAGAAAGCACTTCGGCCCCAACGTTGAGGCTTGCGTTGTTGTTGATAGGCGCGGGGGTTGGGCTGCTTCTCGGGTATTTCCTCGATCGTACCTGGGATATGGAGGAAGTGGCCTATTTCTCAATGCTCTTTGTCTTTGGCGGGCTTGGCTTAGGCCTGGCTTATATTATTGAAGAAAGAAAAGCAAAACGATAGCCTGCACTTTGTTGATCGTTATTCGTGATCGAGAATTAACGGATAACGATCAACTTTTTTTCAATTCAAAAATCGTTAACTCAGGCGGCATGCCGATTCTTCCCGGGTAGCCCAGGTAGCCAAAGCCGCGGTTTACATACAGATATTGTTCTCCTTCCTGATACAGCCCGGCCCATTGCTTGTAAACGTACTGACAGGGGCTCCATTTTATGTTTCCAATCTCTACACCAAACTGAAAACCATGTGTGTGCCCCGATAAAGTGAGATCAATGTCTTTGTGTGCCGGGCGAACAATGGCATCCCAACTGGTGGGGTCGTGCGACAATAGTATTTTCGCAGCAGCCTCATCAACACCTCGGTAAGCTTGGTCTAATTTTCCGTATTTCGAAAATCTTCCTGCGCCCCAGTTTTCAATGCCAATAATGGCAAGCTTTTCCCCATTTTGTGTAATGATTCGGTTCTCATTCATCAACAGATCGTATCCCAGCAATCGGTGTGCTTCAATCAGGTCTTTAAAATTTTGTTGTTTCGCTTCCTGGGTTTTCCACGGACGATAGTCGCCATAATCGTGATTACCCGTAGTGGAAAATACACCGAGCGGGGCTTTCAGTTTTTCAAATACAGGGATGTAGTCTTTCACTTCCGAGGTTTCATTATTCACCAGATCGCCCGTAAAAAAAATAAGATCGGGTTTTTCGGCCATCATCATTTCCACTCCGCCTTTCACTGCTTTCTTGTTCCAGAAACTTCCCGAATGGATATCAGAAACTTGACCGATCCGGATCCCGTCAAATGATTTTGGAAGGTTGGGCAGCTTCAGGGTTATACGCTTTACGCGATAATCATGAGCTCCTGAAATTACCCCGTAAACCGAAAGGCCAAGCGGAACGGCTGAAGCGATAAGCGCTGCTTGCGAAAGAAACTCAGCCCGATTAATTGGAGCTCCGGGCAAACTATCTTTGCTTTTGCTAAAATATTGAACCAACCAGCGTGTGCCGCGCTGCAGATCATCCACAAATAAAAACAAGACTGCGAATATTTTTGAGAGGTAAAGGATGGCTGAGCCTACAATAACATAAATGCGTACATAATCCGTTCCTTTATACGGATCGCTGAAACTCCACCATACTAACCCACTAACAGAGATAAGGGTAGGCAGCCAATAGCCGTACCTAAAAACCTGTTTCCATAACGGTGACCAATTTTTACTAACCGTGAGCACGGCCTGAAAAACGTAAAAGTCGATTACCAGAAAAATCAAAATAAAAATAAAAACAGCCATGATTCTATTCATAAAAAAAATGATCGCCTTGTTTGTGTCAAGACGATCATTTTAGAAATTTATTTTAAGCTACCGATTCGGGAGCCGGTGTTTCTTCCGAGGAGCTCTTGCGCACCCAGGCGATCAACCGTGCAAGTCGTTCTTTAAATTTCAACCGCATCAAATACATGGCGGGTACAAATATTAAAGTTAAGAATGTGCCGAAGATGATGCCGAAGATCATCGTCCACGACATGGGCTTCCAGAAAGCTACGTTATCGCCACCAAAGAAAATATGTGGGTTAAACTCGGTGAAGAGTGTTGCGAAGTCAATGTTTAGACCCACGGCCAACGGCACTAAGCCTAACGTTGCGGCCATGGCGGTGAGCAACACCGGAGTCATCCGCGTTTTACTGGCTTCAATAATTGCTTCTTTCACTTCCATACCTTGCGAAATCAGTAAGTCAGTAAATTCTACCAATAAAATTCCGTTGCGCACAACAATACCCGAGAAGGCAAGCAAGCCCACGCCCGTCATTACGATAGAAATTTCCATTTTGAAAAGTGAGAAACCGATGAGCACCCCGATCAAGCTTAAGAAAATTTCAGAAGTGATGATTACGGGTTTCAGCACGGAGTTGAACTGCAACACAAGGATCATAAAGATAAGTCCAAGCGCTATCATGCCGGCAGCACCTAGAAATGCCATAGTTTCTGCTTGTTTTTCTTGTTCACCGGTCATATTTACGGTTACACCATCGGGCAAGGTGAATGCATCCATCGCTTTTTTGATTTGCGCCACCACTTCGTTGGGAGTATATCCGGTCAGCACATTGGAACCCAGCGTAATGGTACGCTTCTGATCAATCCTGCGAATGCCTGCGTAACTGTTGGAGTATTCTATTTTGGCAAACGAAGAAAGGGGCACTTGCCGCACCTGGCCGCCCATGGTCATGTCTCGGAAGGTGATGGGCAAATTCATCAACGTGTTGATGTCGTTGCGCTGGCTTTGTTTGATGCGCAACTGAATGGGGTAGTCATCGTTATCATCGCGGAATTTTGAAATTTCCAACCCGTAGATGGCCGTGCGCAATGCACCTCCGATCTGAGCCGTAGAGATACCTTCGCGGTTGGCCTTCTCCCGGTCTATGCTTACTACAATTTCCGGTTTGTCGCTTTGAAAATCTGATTTCAATTCTTCAACACCGGGAACCTGCAAAGAGTCTAAATATTTTTTGGCACGGTTTGCTGTGGAAGTCAGCAAGTCAAAATTTTCAGATGATATTTCAATGCTGATCGGCTTGCCGGTAGGAGGGCCACCTTTTTCCTGATCTACAGAAACTTCGGCTCCTTTGATACCTTTTACAGCCTCGCGTATTTTATCTAGGTATTCTACGGTAGATTGTCCATCACGTTTGGCATATGTTGCAAAAGCTACGGTTACCTTACCCAAGTGGGGGCTTGCGTTGCCGCCAACGTCCATCTGATTTTCGCTTGCACCGATTGCCACATTGGAAATGATAGACTCTACAATTTTATTGTCTTTGCCCACCACCGCAGTTACTTTTTTCTCAACTACAGACGTGACCGAGTCGGTTACACGTTGATCGGTGCCTATAGGCATTTGTATGTACGTGAAAATGAAATTTGGATCTCCGTTAGGGAAAAACACTACCGGAGGTTTGCGTATGGCGGTGAAGACGAACGAAAAAATGAAAAGTACGAACACCGAGACCAAGATGCCAATGGGGCGATAACCCTGCAGGCACCAACGTATAATGTTTTTGTAACTGTTCTGCACACGTGGCCACCAGTTTGTTTGAAAATTGGAGATCACTTGTTCTAAAACAAAACGGTGCAACGAGTACAAGCCGAAAATAAAAATGGTGAAATTACCCATTCCCAGCGACCCGGTAATGTAAAACAAAAGTGCTACGGCTATGAAAATTACACCGGATATTTTGTAGCCTTTGGTAAATTTTTTACGACTGTGATCGTGGTCGTGTGTGCCCATGAAGTCGGCAGCAAACACCGGATTCATAATGTAAGCCACTACCAACGATGCCAGTAAAGCAATAATCAATGTGATGGGCAGAAACTTCATAAACTCGCCAATGGTGCCGGGCCAAAACGCCAGCGGCACAAAGGGTGCAAGCACCACCAGTGTACCCGAAAGCACCGGTAAAAACACTTCGCCCGCTGCAATTTTCGCTGCCTTGCGTATGGGCACTTTGCCGTTATCGAAAATACGGTGCGTGTTTTCAATCACAACGATGGCGTCATCCACTACAATACCCAAAGCAAGCAGGAACGAAAATAGTGTCATCAAATTCAATGTGAAATTGATGGTAGGAAAAACCAAGAACGCAATAAAACTGGAGATCGGTACCGAAAGGCCAACAAAAATGGCGTTGGTTGCACCCATGAAAAACATAAGCACAATCGTAACCAGAATAAAACCGATGATGATGGTATTGATCAGGTCGTGCACGGTGGTGCGCGTGTTCACGCTTTGGTCGGCAGTGATCGTAATTTTTACACCAGGGGGCAGAATGTTTTCTTCAAACTCTTTTACAATTTCATTGATTTTATCGGAGGCGTTGATCAGGTTTTCGCCACCACGCTTTACAATGTTTAGGGTAATTACATTTTTTCCGTCAAGGCGCGCAAAACTTTCTTGCTCCTTGTGCGAATCGGTAACTTCGGCTACGTCTTTCAGGTAAATTTTTCCTCCTTTAATGGAGCCGATCACCGTGTTGCCGATTTGCTCTGCGTTGATGTATTCTCCGTTCACGCTGAGCGAACGCTTCATGCCATCTACCGAAAGCTGGCCTCCTGAAATTATTTTATTTTCAAGATTGATGGCTCCCGAAATATCGTCTAAGCTTACTCCGGCCAACGCTGCTTTGTACATATCTACATTGATCTGGATTTCCCGGTCCAACGCACCAACAATATCCACTCTTCGTATTTCGGTTAACGTTTCAATGCGATCTTGCATTTGATCGGCATACTTCTTCAACGTTTTCAAATCGTAATCGCCCGACAGATTGATGTTCATAATCGGGAATTCGGAGAAGTCAATTTCTTTCACCTGCGGTTCGGTGGGTAAGCTGGTGGGCACCGGAGGCAAATCCGTTTTGGCTTTGTCAACCGCTTCTTGCACTTCGCGCTTGGCTTCTTTTACTTCTATATCGGTTTCAAATTCGATAACGATGCTGGAGAAGTCTTGTACGGAATTGCTCGTAATTTTTTTGATGCCGGCAATCGACTTCACCTGCTTTTCAATTTGTTTGGTTACCAGGTTCTCTACGTCTTCGGGAGAAGCTCCCGGAAATGCCGTAGCCACAAACACTTGTGGTAAAACAATTTCGGGGAAATTTTCTTTTGGCAGGCTGTTGAAGGTCATCATCCCGGCCAAGCAGATGATGGCGGTGGCCACATAAATGGCAACTTTATTTTCTACGGCCCAACTGGTGGGCTTAAATTCTTTTTCGAGGTCTTTCATATTTTTATGACGTTAGTAGTTAGACGTGCGACAAATTGTGTCTCTTGTCTTTTTATAATTTGATCAGTTCACCGTCATTCAATCCCTGGTAGCCCACGGTAATAATTTTATCACCTGCTTTCAATCCGGTTTTTACTTCGGCCAGGTTATCGTAAACCCCCGTTACTTCAACTACTTTTCTGCGGGCAACCAGGTTTTTTCCATCGTTCTCTGCGATGTAAACAATTTTCTCACCGTTTATGTCTTGCACTACATTTACGGGCACACAAAGAGCAGAAGGTTCGGTGTGGAAAACAATTCGTAAAACGGCCGTCATGTTGGGGCGCAAGAAAGGAGCGGAGGGCAGTTTTACTTCCAGCGGAAACGAGCGCGTGAGTGCATCGATATTGCGGCCCACAAAAGTTACGTTTGCCGTGATACTCTTATCCAGATCCGGTAGCGACACTACCGCTTTGTTTCCTTTTTGAATGTCGGTGATGAAAGCCTCCGAAACTTTGGCGTACGCTTTTAAATCGCTGGTGTTGATAACGCGAAATACAGGCATGCCGGGCGCTACGTTTTCACCCACTTTAATATTCACTACTTCAACCGTACCGTTAATCGGAGCTTTGATTTTGGTCATTTCGTTTTGCTCGTTGAGCGTAGAGAGTCTGCGCTCCAGGCTTTCTTTATTCGACTTGGCCTGCAAGTACTGAACTTCCGTGCCGATCTTTTGGTCCCACAGGTTTTTCTGGCGGTCGTACACGGTCCTTGCTAACTCCAGGTTGGCTTTCAGTTCATCAATGCCACGCAAGATCATGGTGTTATCCACCTGAGCCATAACCTGGCCTTGTGCCACCGCCTCACCCTCGCGGGCATAAACGTGAGTTACCACACCAACTGATTTTGAGCTCATCTGGATGTTGTCAACGGCCAACACACTGCCTTGCGTTTGCACAAAATGATCGAAGGAACGGGGCGAAACCTCCACCACATTTACCTCTTTCATTTTCACTTTGATGGCATCGGGGTTTTCTTTGGAGATTTCTTTTTCGAGTGCATCAATTTTCTGAGCCAGCTCGGCTTGTTGTTTCTTTAACGATTCTAATTGCTCGGTTTTGTTTTCGGGTTGGCTGCTGCAGGCGGCCATCAGTACAATTAATGTAAGTGCACTTGTATTGCGGAGGTTGAGTAAGGATTTCATATCGTAGTTTTAAAATATTGTGTTTTTAGTTTTGTGTTGTGTTTGCAGGTAATAATTTTCCAAATGCTTTATCGAGATCTGTTTTTGCAATCAAAGCATTATACAAGGCGTTGTAATAATTAACTTGCGATTCTTTCAGACTTGATTCTGCATCAACCACTTCTATATTAGAACCTATCCCTTGTTGATATTTTATTTTAGTTACGCGGGCCACTTTATCTGCGAGTTTCATATTCTTTTTTTGAGACTCAAGCGATTGCATACTATTCAGATAGTTAGTTACGGCTTGCTTGATTTGTAAATCAATTCCGGATTTCAATGACTTAAAGCTATTGTTGATTTTTTCGAGTTTAAGTTTTTCTTGCTGCAATTGATTGCTGCGTTGCAATCCACTGAAAATAGGAATACTCAGGTTAACTCCGATCGAACTATAGGGATACATTTTACCGGGGCCAATGCCATTTACTTCTGTAAAAGTAGGTACCGGAGCAAACAAGTTACTGTATGAGTTTGCCTGTTTGCTGTAGCCAAGAGTAGCACTTGCGCTCAATACAGGCATGCCCGCAGCGTACTTATTTTTAACATTCAACTCTTGAAGTTTCTTATTGGTTTCAAGCACCTGATAATCGGGCCGGTTTTTGTAGTTCCAATCTTTGGTATAATTATCAAGCAATATATCAATGCTAATATCTGATATGTTTCCGCTGATTTCCATGGACTGATCCATTGGATAATTCATCTGAAACTTCAGAGCTTCAATACTCACCACTTGCAAACGCTCAAAATTTGATTTTTCGGTAACAAGGTTGTTTAGTGAAACTTGAATGCGATCCACATCAATGCTTTCGGCAAAACCATTTACATTCAAAGCAGTTGTGTTCTTTAACAAAGAATCTACTCGTGAGATATTATTCTCAAACAATTTTATCCTTTCATTGTTTATCAATGCCGTGTAGAATGCTTTCGTTACCAGTTCTATGGTTTGCTCTTTGGTTTGCAGAGTGGATTTTGTAGCTAATTCTTTAAAAGTAGACGAGGCTTTTAGTCCAACTAAGTAAGAGCCGTTAAATATTAATTGATTTACGGTTACAGTTGTATTGAGGCTGTTCTTAAGCTGAAAGAAATTTTGAGCAGCCATAACGTCATTGTCTTTCAAGTTTGGAAAAAAGTTTGGATAGTCCGATGGCGTTAGTCCTGAGAATCCAAACATTCTTTGTTTTGTACCAAAGAATCTTGGTAACTGTGGGTTTGAGGTGGCATTTGCATTTGCAGTGATTTGCGGTAACCCAATTCCAATAGTCTCTTTTACTTTAGAGCTTGCTATTTGCTCATCGAGCAAAATGTTCTGCACGTTTACTGAATTTTGCAGAGCATATTCGATACATTGTTCCAGAGTAAACTTGGGAGTTTCTTGCGCTAAGATACGATTGGCCATCAGCCAGATCGGTATAACTAAAATTAGTTTGTACTTGTACTTCATAATGCAGTAGTTAGTTGTGGTTTGTGGTTTTCTTTGTATTTCTGATATAGTTTTTTCCCTTTTTCGGTGCAGAGGCCGTACACAAATTGCTCGAATACCTGCGCCTGCACTTCGCCCATATTAAATTTTCCGTGCGGGAAATATTGGTCATCGCAACAGATTTGAATGGTGGCCAGCCGCAGTTGTGCAAAAATCTCGGCATTTACTTCGGGGCGTATGAGTCCGTCTTTGATTCCGTTTTTAATATTGCGCACAATCGAACTGTGGATGTAGCTGTTGCGGTATTCCACCCACACATTCCAGGCTTTGGGGTGAAATTTTTGAATGTCGAACAACAGCGAAGGGTTTTGCTCTTCGAGGTGCCTGCGCACGTGCATCCCTATTTTGTGCAATTCGTCTATCGAGTTTTCGGCCTGTTTACGGATGTCGTCATACAGTTTTTTGTTGCAGGCCATGTGGGCTTGCGTAACCGTGGTTACCAGTTCGTCTTTGTCAACAAAATGCTGGTACAGCGTTTTTTTTGATACGGCCAGGTGTCGGGCTATGTCGTCCATTGAAATGCTGCGGATTCCGTACTTCATAAATAAGCTTTCGGCACCTTTCAATATCCTTTCTTTAATGTCGTGTTCTTCCATGTTTAAACGTTTGTGTTGCTCCTATTATGGGCGCAAAACTATGGAAACTTTTTTTAAATTGAAAGTTTCCACGGTTTCCTTCAACGCTTTTGGACTTGAATGGTTACTTTTTTAACAAAAAAAGGTGAATATTTTTTTGGCTATCAGGTGTTAGGTTTTTCGGTTGGTGCTGCGTGTTCGTTCCAACCACACCATTTGTCTTTAAGCTTTTGTTTAAACCGTTCCCGTTCTTCGGGGCTCATGGTGTTCCACTTTTCTTTCCAATACGGGCGCCACGGGCCACCACCATGCCTGTGCCCTTTGGTAAAACCAGAGAAGAGTATTTTACTCAGGAGCAGCAGCCCCATGGTTTGCCAATAATTAATCTGTGGGCCATGAAACAAATCGGGAACAAGCCAATTCCACAACCACATGGTTATCCAACTCAACGCCACAATGGCGAGCAGCACAAAGGCTACAATCTTCACAATCCAGGTTCCTCTTTTCATATCTTCTATTTTATCTTTAAACTTCAAGGCTCCACTTCTAACTTCCGGTTACGTCATTGTAAAACGCTTGTAATCTTTTTCTAAGCGAAAGGATGGCGTATCGCTTTCGCGAGAGCAAGGTGTTTATAGACACCCCGGTTTCTTCGGATATTTCACGAAATCCTTTTTCTTCAATTTCATTTAGAACAAAAATTTCCCGCTGATCATCGGGCAGCTCGGCCAAGGCTTCGGTAATCTCATCCCAAATCGCTTCGCGCAACAGGGTAGATTCGGGGCTGCTGCCGAGGTCGGGCAGAATCTCCTGGAGGGTGAGTGGTGTTTCGTCATCCTTACCCGAGCGCAATTCAAAATCGGTACGTTGTGGGCGAACGGCATCCCTGCGGTAACGGTCAATAATTTTATTTCTCGCCACGCTGTAGAGCCAGGAAGTAGCTCGGTCTATCGATTCAATGGCTTCGAAGCCCAATACAAACTGGTAGAAAACATCCTGAAGGATATCTTCGGCTTCTTCGGTGGAAGACACACGGCTGCGTATAAACCCGAGCAGTTTGTCTTTCTCTTTTAGAAATGTATTTTGTTGTATCTGAGACATGGCCAGGTCCATCGCCTGCAACATTTTGAGGATAGAGACGCGGCAGGTGGAGTTTTATTTTAAAAAGTTTTAAAATTTCTGTAAAGTTGGAAATAATACGTTTATACCTGATAAAAGTTTAATGTCAGAAAATTGTGTTTTATTCAGAGGCAGCCGGCTATTCTATTACAAATATGGAGACGGAAGGAAATTTATGTTGTTGTTTCATGGCTTTGGACAAGACCACCGGGCATTCGAACCGTGGGTAGAAAAATTGAAAACGGAGTATTCTATTATCTCTTTCGATTTGTTTTTTCATGGTGCCAGCACTTGGGTCGATAAAGGAGCCTTGAAGAAAGAGGATTGGAAAAATATTATTCTATTGATTTTGGAAAAAGAACGGATCGAAAAATTTGCTCTCGGTGCATTTAGCTTAGGTGGCAAATTTGCGCTCGCCACCGTAGAGTTGTTTTATGAACGCGTGGAAAGGCTGGTTCTTGTTGCAGCCGATGGAATCAAAACTAATTTTTGGTACAGCTTGGCCACCTACCCAATATTAATAAGGTCTCTGTTTAGGCGCATTGTGGTGAAACCCCATTTCTTTTTTGTGTTGTTGAAAACCTTACGTTCGCTTCGGCTGGTTGACAAAGGCCTGCTTCGTTTTGCCTACTCGCAAATGGATACGGAGATAAAAAGAAAACGAGTTTACGATTCGTGGGTTAATTTTAGGTATTTAAAATTTGATGGGAGTATCATCGCTTCAATGTTAAACGGTACGGGTTGTAAGGTGATTGTAATTACGGGTAAATACGATAAAGTGATTCCTCCAAAAATAATGAACACCTTTACAGAATTGATTCATCAAAAACAGGTTTGTATTTTAGATGCCGGCCACAATGAAATGATTTTTAAGTCAACCGAATTATTATGAAAACAGTATTCACTCTTATTCTGATCAGTACCCTTTCTGTATTGAAAGCTCAAGATTTGAATTTGTATTTGAAAAAGGAATATAAAGCTGAAGCCGGCACAACACTTCCTTACCGAATTCTTTACCCGGAAAATTACGACAAGACAAAAAAATATCCTCTAATACTTTTTTTGCATGGCGCTGGAGAGCGAGGCAACAACAATGAAAAACAGTTGACGCATGGCAAAAAACTTTTCTTAACCGACCAAGCCAGAAAGAATTTCCCCTGCATCGTGATTTTTCCGCAGTGCCCGGAAGAAAGTTATTGGAGCAGTGTGAATGTTGATCGCACAAAAGTGCCACTTGGGCTGGATTTTGATTACACCCGATCAATTATGCCCCCGCTTAAAGCGGCTATTGAATTGGTAAAAACAATTACGGATAAAGAGGGTGTGGATAAAAAAAGAATTTATGTTACAGGCCTTTCGATGGGGGGGATGGGCACGTTCGAGGCGGTTTACCGTTATCCAAAATTGTTTGCTGCTGCGCTGCCTATTTGTGGTGGTGGCGATGCGAAAAGATACGACAAGCGAGTGAAGAAAATTCCGTTCTGGGTTTTTCATGGCGGTGCCGATAAAACTGTGGATGTGAACTGTTCGCGCGAGATGGTAGAAAAATTAAAGACGATCGGTGCGAAAGTCAGGTATTCGGAATACCCGGGCGTAGGCCACAACAGTTGGAACAACACTTTTGCAGAGCCCGATTTTCTAAGCTGGATGTTTTCGAACAAACGAAAGTGAGCGCATCAATTTCAAGAGCCAAAGTGGTAGCCTACGCTAATTGATATTGGCAGGCTTAGTTTGTACATATCGGTGTATAATTTCACTTGTGGGTTCTTTTTAACAGCGTCAATATCTGAATTGTAATTACTAGGGCGAATGGGAACAACTACTTCAAAATTCCAGAAATTACCTTCGTTTACCGTAGATCGCCACATCACGCCCAGCGAAACCGAAGGCCCATAATAAAGCTTTGAATATCCGTTTACTCCCTCCACATAAATAGCTCCGTTTACACCGTACATTGCACCGAGTGTGGGCACAATTTTATTATTAGGATTCAATCTCCCTTGCACACCTACATTCCATCCAAAACCGGCTACTGCAAATCCGCCACATACAAACGCCCCAACAGTTGGGGTGGGCAAGAACGTGTACCGGGCACCAAGCCCACCGTAATCATACCCATACCCAAAGCCAACATTCGATTTGCTTTCATCCTGAACCGAAGCCTTGCCCTTGTGCCTGTAATAATGCACTCTGTTGTATTGTGCGAAGCAGGCCTGCCCTGAAATAAAAATAAATAAAATGGCAACAACTGATTTCATAATGGGGATGCTTGTAGGTTACGAAATTTCGTAAATATAAAAATTCCTTATCCATAAAATTCATGTTAATTTTGGGCTTACATCTTCGCCCATGATCTTTTTCTTTCGTGCCAACGGCTCGAATACCTACGCGGTCGGCACCTATCAACCGCTTGAAACCCACGATTATCAAAAATTAACATGGCTTTTGGGAGGCGCAAAACCCATCCCTGAAAAGGAATTGAAGGGGGTTTTCCTTGGCCCTCGAAGGGAAATGGTTACACCCTGGAGTACCAATGCGGTTGAAATAACGCAGACCATGGGCATTGCAGGCATCGAGCGGATGGAAGAGTTTTTTGAAGTGAACGATGAACACGCTATGCATGACCGAATGCTTCAGCGCATCTATACTACTCTTGATCAAGATTTGTTTAAGTTGCTCCACACTCCGCAACCGATTCTTGAAGTGGATGACCTGGCTGCCTACAGCGAAAAAGAAGGGCTTGCCCTTAGTGCCGAAGAAGTAGCGTACCTGGGCGAAGTGAGCCTGAAATTAGGCCGCAAGCTTACCGACAGCGAAGTGTTTGGTTTCTCGCAGGTAAACAGTGAGCACTGCAGGCACAAAATTTTCAATGGTACTTTTGTTATTGATGGAAAAGAAAAAGAGTCAACGCTTTTTCAGTTGATCAAGAAAACTTCAAAAGAGAATCCAAACTTTTTGGTATCGGCCTATAAAGACAACGTTGCGTTCATTCAAGGACCAACCATTGAACAGTTTGCACCCGCCCGCCAGGATGTTCCCGATTTTTTCGAAACGAAAGAAATTGATTCGGTTATCTCGCTTAAAGCAGAGACTCATAATTTTCCCACAACAGTTGAGCCCTTCAACGGTGCGGCCACCGGTTCGGGCGGAGAGATTCGAGATCGGCTTGCGGGCGGAAAAGGTTCTCTGCCCTTGGCCGGTACTGCCGTTTATATGACATCGTACCCCAGAATTGAACACGGCAGATCGTGGGAGAAAAATTTTTCTGAACGAAAATGGCTGTACCAAACCCCGCTCGAAATCCTGATCAAAGCCTCAGACGGAGCCAGCGATTTTGGAAACAAATTCGGGCAGCCTCTCATCTGCGGCAGTGTACTTACGTTCGAACATTTTGAAGACGATAAAAAATTTGGTTTTGATAAAGTGATTATGCTGGCGGGCGGCATAGGTTTTGGAAAAGCTAAAGACAGCCAAAAAGAACATCTTGAAACGGGCGATAAGATTGTGTTGCTCGGGGGCGACAACTACCGGATTGGCATGGGAGGCGGTGCGGTTTCTTCGGTAACCACCGGAGAGATGAGCAATGAAATCGAACTCAATGCCATTCAGCGCTCAAACCCCGAAATGCAAAAACGTGTGATGAACGCCATCCGGGCTATGGTGGAAGCAGACGAAAACCCAATCGTTTCCATTCACGACCACGGAGCAGGAGGGCATCTAAATTGTCTTTCGGAATTACTGGAAGAAACCGGAGGCATCATAGATATTAACAAACTGCCGGTTGGAGACCCCACGTTATCCGATAAGGAAATTATCAGTAACGAATCGCAAGAGCGGATGGGGCTGGCCATTGGTGAGAAAAATATAGAATGGTTAAAAAAAATAGCCGAACGCGAACGTGCACCGATGTACATTGTGGGTACTGCCACAGGCGATAAGAAATTAATTTTTTCGAATTCGAAAAATGGGCTGAAACCCGTTGATCTGAAATTGGAAAATCTTTTTGGTTCATCGCCCAAAACAATTCTTACAGACGCTTCTGTTAAGTATGAATTTGCCGATATACCCTATCGTCAAGAAAAATTTCAAGAATATCTCGAACAAGTTTTGCAGCTCGAAGCTGTGGCTTGTAAAGATTGGTTAACCAACAAAGTAGATCGTTGCGTGTCGGGCAAGGTAGCCACCCAGCAAACCTGCGGAGCTATTCAACTGCCCTTAAACAACGTAGGTGTAATGGCGCTGGACTTTTCGAGCCACAATGGCGTGGCAACAGCTATTGGCCATGCCCCGGCTGCCGCATTAGTTGATCCGGCTGCCGGAAGTAAACTGGCGATTGCCAAGGCACTGACCAACATTGTATGGGCGCAACTTACCCACGGCTTGAAGGGAGTTTCGCTCAGTGCCAACTGGATGTGGCCTGCAAAAAATGCAGGAGAGAATGCAAAACTCTACCAAGCGGTAGAAGCAGTTAGCGATTTTGCCTGCAAGCTTGGGATTAATATCCCTACCGGAAAAGATTCGCTTTCCATGGCACAGAAATACCCCGATGGAACTAAAGTTTTATCGCCCGGTACCGTGATTATTTCTGCCGTGGCCGAAGTGAATGACATTAGCAAAACCATTTCACCCGATTTAAAAAATATACCCGGTTCGAAAATTGTTTATGTAGATTTTTCAAAAGATGCTCCCAAACTTGGAGGCAGTGCCTTCGGACAGATCGTTAACAAATTGGGGCAACATGCACCCACCGTTCAAGACGAAAAATATTTCAGTAAATGCTTTGAAGCGATTCAATATCTGATCAAAAAGAATTTGATTTTGGCCGGCCACGATATTTCATCGGGCGGATTGATCACTACGTTGTTAGAAATGTGTTTCCCTGTTCCCAATGCAGGGATGGAACTAAATACAGTTTTACTTGGAAACGATTTGATCAAATCTTTGTTCACTGAAAACCCGGGCGTAGCGATTCAAGTGGAGAATAATTCTACTGCGACAGATTATTTACAGAAAGAAGGAATTGATTTCAAAGTAATCGGACACGTAAACAACCAAAGATCGTTCACAATAAACCAACAATCGTTGGATATTGATTGGTTGAGGGTAAAGTGGTTTGAAACTTCGTATCAATTCGATCGCATTCAAAGGCCAAAAGGACATGCCGAAAAACGTAAGGAAAATATTTTCAGTCAACAGCTGGAATATCAATTCCCCAAACGATTTGATGGTAAATTTTCCACCTATGGTCTCGATCCAAAACGAAAAAATAAATCGGGGATACGGGCTGCGATTATTCGGGAGAAAGGTGTGAACAGCGACCGCGAAATGGCGTACGCACTTTTCCTTGCCGGCTTTGATGTAAAAGACGTTCACATGACCGATCTGGTGACAGGCCGCGAAGATTTGAGTGATGTAAACCTGATTGTTTTTGTTGGTGGATTTTCAAACAGCGATGTATTGGGTGCCGCCAAAGGCTGGGCAGGAGCATTTTTATACAACGCAAAAGCTAAAACTGCTCTTGATAATTTTTACAAACGCAAGGACACGCTGAGCCTGGGTGTGTGTAACGGTTGCCAACTCATGATGGAGTTGGGGCTGCTGTATCCGGAGTGGCAGGAAAAAATGCACCACAATGACTCGGGAAAATTTGAATGTGGATTTATTTCTGTTACCATCCCTGAAAATAATTCGGTAATGCTTTCAAGCTTCGCAGGTACAAGACTGGGTGTGTGGCTGGCACATGGCGAAGGTAAATTTAAACTCCCGGCCGACACATCTCTCTACAAAGTGGCTGCAACGTATTCGCATTCCGAATATCCGGGTAACCCAAACAATTCTGACCTTTCGGCTGCTGCACTTTGTTCTAAAGACGGGAGGCATTTGGCCATCATGCCACACATTGAGCGCACCTTGTTTCCGTGGAACTGGCCACACTACACACGCGATAAAACAAAAGATGAAGTAGGGCCGTGGATGGAGGCTTTCGCAAACGCGCACGAATGGGTAAAGGATAAAATTAAATAGGAGTAGTTTCAAAATAGTGTGTTTGATTTTTATTAAATTGTATAATACAACAATAGAGTTCTAAATATCAGATGAACATCTGATATAGTTTTTTTAAAAGCTCAAAATATTTTCATTAGGTTTGACAAACAATACTTAAAACAAAAAAATATGAAAAGAAAAATTTTAGTTAGTTCAGTTTTAGTGGCGTTGATCTCATTATCTACAAGCAATACTTCAGCTCAAGATATTTCGCTTGGCGCGCGCTTTGGTTTGAACTTTGCAAATGTTTCTGAATCTGGAGGGGGCGCTACAACTACATACAGCACACGCACAAGCATTTTGCTTGGCGGTTATGCTACAATTATGTTTCAAAAAAATATGGGCATTCAACCTGAGCTTTTTTATTTTGGTAGTGGAGCCAACTATAGTTCATCCACTTTAAAATTTAATTATATCAGTTTGCCAGTTTTCTTTAGATATAATTTTAATGAACAATTTCACTTACTTGTTGGTCCTCAGCTTGGAATTTTAGCTTCCGCAAAAGTTAAAAGCGGAAACACAACGGTTGACGTGAAGGATCAAACAAGCGGTTCAGATTTTGGTGGAGCTATTGGGGTAGGTTATGACTATGAAAAATTTAATTTTGGAATACGGTATTACAATGGTTTTTCAAATATGTCGAAGAATGCCGGCACAACGGATAAAAACCATTCATTCCAGATTGTGGTAGGCTATAAACTATGGGGAAAATAATTAAAACGCGAACAGGAATTAAAAAAACCGCTCATGGGGCGGTTTTTTTGTTTATGCCAGGTTATGATAAACGTTTTGCACGTCATCGTCTTCTTCAATAGCCTCAATGCATTTTAATACTTCATCTTGCTCTGCTTCGGCTAATTCTTTTGTAGTGGTGGGCAGGTATTGCAAGGCTGAACTTTTTGCTTCTAATTTTTTTGTTTCTAAAAATTTTTGAAAATGGCCGAAGTCGGCAAACTTGGTATAGACCATAATCTCTTCTTCATCTTTTTGAATATCTTCTGCTCCGCCATCAATCAGATCCAACTCCAGTTCGTCAAGATTTAATTTAGAAGGATCAAATTTAAAAACGCCTTTACGTTCGAACATAAATGCAACAGATCCCGAGTTGCCCATGCTGCCGCCATTTTTTGAAAAGTGAAGTCGCACGTTTGCCACGGTGCGGGTGGGGTTGTCGGTGGCGCATTCTACCATAACCGGAACCCCGTGGGGTGCATAGCCCTCGTAAACAACTTCTTGAAAATCTTTTTCTTCTTTGGAAGAAGCGCGTTTGATTGCCGATTCAACCCGGTCTTTGGGCATGTTGGCTCCTTTGGCATTTTGGATAGCCATACGCAGTTTTGGGTTGTTATCGGGGTTGGGCCCTGCCTGCTTTACTGCAATGGCAATGTCTTTTCCTATCCGGGTAAATGTTTTCGCCATCTTGTCGAAGCGCGCAAACATTTTATGCTTTCGTTTTTCAAAAATTCGTCCCATGAATTCGATGTAGTAATTATGTGCGGCAAAAATAGCAAAATGTTTTTACCGAAAGAGGCGGGGTTGTTTGCCTGAACACTTTCTATTAAATTTGATAAACTTTAAAACCCTACAATTATGTCAAAAGGAATGGATAAGAAAAAAGAAGACAAGAAGAAAGCCACTAAGACCCTGAAAGAGAAGCGGGCGGAAAAACGCGCCAAACGCGATGCCAAGAATTAATTGATTAATTCAACTTGAATGAGGTTATTGTTACTTTACATTCTACTGTGGGTACAAGGCGATATTCCGTTCAAACCCGCAGAAGAGTTTCAGGTTCATGTTGAGGTGAAGTTCAAAAATAAACCCGCAGAATACAAACCAAATACCTTTGATAAGGGTGGACAACAAATAGATACGCCAACTGGTGGATTAGGTGCTTTTATTGTCGTTAACATTGTAAATCTTAAAATCCAACCAGATGAATCAAAGATAGTAGTAAAAAACTCCAACGGTATTGCGCTGCTTAAGAAAAAAACTTCACCTATACCTGAAATAAAACTTGAACTAGGCTTTGCAGATGACATGAAAACAAAGACTACAGCCAATGAATTTACGGTGTACTTCTTATCACATAAGAAAGATAAACTAAGAAAGATAGTTCTCACCGTTGAGCCCGATGGAAATTTTCTGGTTAATGGTAAATGGCACGGTAAATTTTAAATGAATTGTTAATTTCTATTGAAATATGCTGAGCGGCTGACTAAGAGCCGCTTTTATTTTTTTACTTCGTTCCTAAATATTCTTGTCATGAGATTTTTATTTTTATTTCTTTTTTTCTTCAACGCATGGATGTTGGCAGCCCAGAGCCACCGACAGCCCGGTTCATCCGAAATCTTACTGAGGCTTAAGAAATTGAATTTTCTTGGTTCGGTTTTATATGTAGCGGCACATCCCGATGATGAAAATACCCGTGCCATTTCTTTTTTTGTCAGCGATCGGCTTGCAGCAACTGCGTACCTGTCGATGACCCGCGGAGATGGCGGCCAAAACTTAATCGGACCGGAGATTCGAGATCAGCTAGGATTGATCCGCACCCAAGAGCTCTTGGCAGCACGCAGAATTGATGGTGGCCAACAATTTTTTACGCGAGCCAATGACTTTGGTTATTCCAAAAACTCAAACGAGACCTTCGAAATTTGGAACAAAGATGAAGTTCTTTCTGACGTTGTTCGTATATACCGACAGTTTCAACCCGATGTTGTTCTCACCCGTTTCCCACCCGATGAACGTGCGGGGCACGGCCACCATACGGCTTCGGCCATGCTCGCTATTGAAGCTTTTGATATAAGCAATAACATCAATAGTTTTCCCTATCAAATAAAAGATTGGAGCGCGTGGCAACCGAAGCGCCTGTTTATCAACACAGGCAGATGGTGGAATCAAACTATCAACGAAAAAACACCCGGCATAATTTCTGTAAATGTGGGCACCTACAATAGCTTGCTGGGAAAATCATATTCTGAAATTGCAGCCGAGAGCCGCACACAACACAAAAGTCAGGGATTTGGCTCAGCGGGAAGAAGGGGGGATGCTCTGGAGTTTTTTGAACTTACAAAAGGTGATAAAGCAGATAAAAATATTTTTGATGGTGTAAACACAACCTGGTCACGTTTATCGGGTGCAGAAAAAATTACAGATCTCGTCAATGAGGCGATCACCGATTTTAAAGACGAAGATCCTGCTGCCAGTGTTTCGCAACTTTTGAAAATAAGAAATGCTATAACTGCATTACCTCCTTCTGTTTGGAGAAACAGAAAATTAATAGAAACCAATTTGCTGATTCAAGATTGCCTCGGGCTTTTTGTGGAGGTATCGGCCAACACGTTTTGGGCATCTCCCTCCGAGAAAATAACGGTCAATTCCGAAATCATCAACAGGGCGGGCTCATCGGTTACGCTTAAACAGATTACGGCCTCCAAGTTGTCGTTCGACAGTGCGTTGAATGCTCCACTGAATAAAAATGTGCCCATTGAATTTAAGTCGACAAGAAAATTGAACGGTGATTTAACTTATTCGGATCCGTATTGGCTGAAACAACCGCATTCGCTTGGGCTGTTTACGGTTGCCGACAATAGAATGATTGGAAAAGCTGAAAACGACCCGGCCATACTTTTTAATTTTACTTTTGAGATCAATGGCGAGTCATTAGAAGTTCATTCTCAACTTATGTACAAACGAACCGATCCGGTTAAAGGCGAAGTAACCCGTCCGTTTGAAATTGTACCGCCCGTGTTTATTAATCTGGATAAATCGGTTTACCTGTTCAACAATTCATCCGGGCATGAGGTGAAAGTAGTTGTTACTTCATCCAAAGAAAATTGTAACGGCAAAGTAGAATTGAAATTACCGGAAGGGTGGAAGTCTGAGCCGGCATCGTTTCAATTTGAATTGAAAAAACCGGAAGATGGGCAATCGTTTTCATTCCGAGTGTTGCCCGGTAAAGTTGAAAAAACTTCGGTTATTGGTGCGCAAGCAACTATTGATGGCAAGATTTATGATTATTCTCTGCAAACCATTCAATACGACCACATCCCAACACAAACACTTTTGCCGAAGGCTGCGTCAAAAGCATTGAGAATAAATATTAAAAAAGAAGGTAGTGTAATTGGTTATATTAAAGGGGCCGGTGATGAAATACCCGTAAGCCTGCGCAATATGGGCTTTGAAGTTTGGGAAATGAAAGATGAGGAAATTACAGCACCTAATTTAAAAAAGGTTGATGCGGTAGTTTTGGGTGTTCGTGCGTTAAATACAAACGAGAACATTGATCGCGCCATGCCGGCTCTTTTAGATTTTGTTAAAGAAGGCGGCACTATGGTGGTGCAATACAACAATAATTTTAGATTAGAAATTGATGCAAAGAAATTTTCTCCGTTTCCCATCACGATGTCGCGCGACCGGGTCACCCAAGAAAACAGTGAAGTTAGAATTTTAAAACCCAACCATCCCTTACTTAACTATCCTAACAAAATTGATCAAAAAGATTTTGATGGTTGGGTGCAAGAGCGCGGATTGTAT
The DNA here is from genome assembly GCA_018267285.1 of Bacteroidota bacterium. GTDB lineage: Bacteria > Bacteroidota > Bacteroidia > Cytophagales > Cyclobacteriaceae > ELB16-189. Next base: position 314,211 of record JAFDYU010000019.1, read on the forward strand.
TTTCCATCAGCTTGGTCATCGGAATACGAAGCGTTACTATCTATGAACGACCCGGGCGAATTGCCAAAGGACGGTAGTTTGCTCGTGGCAGGCTATGGTAAAGGCCAATACATCTACACTTCGCTTTCCTTTTTCAGAGAGCTGCCCGAAGGAGTGGCCGGAGCGTATAAACTTTTTGCTAACCTTGTCTCTAACACAAGAACTAAAAAACCGGATGAAGTAAAATTGAAAACCAAATCAAAATGATGGAAGAGAAACCCCCCGTCTTTCAGTCGTGGAGTGCCTGGTATAAGCTTGTAATCGGTATTATGCTGGTGCAGTTGATTGTATATTCATTCATCACACATTTATTTTCATGAATGCCCTCGACTGGCTTGTGCTCGGTGGTACCCTTGCGTTTATTGTGTTGTACGGAACCTGGAAAACACGGGGAGCAAAAAACGTTGAATCTTTTTTAAAAGGCGATCAGCAGCAAAAATGGTGGATGATAGGCGTCTCCATCATGGCCACTCAGGCCAGTGCCATCACGTTTCTTTCTACTCCCGGGCAGGCCGCTCAAGACGGCATGCGGTTTATCCAATTTTATTTTGGGCTGCCGTTGGCGATGGTTATCATTTCCGTGACGATGCTCCCCATCTATTACCGACTTAAAGTGTACACCGCCTACGAATATCTTGAATCGCGCTTCGACCTGAAGACCCGAACACTTGCTGCGATTTTGTTTCTTCTGCTGCGCGGCCTCTCGGTTGGCATCACACTTTTTGCGCCTTCGCTGGTGCTGTCAACAATTTTGGGATGGAATATTTTTTTTACAACAATATTGATAGGGGCTCTGGTAATTGTGTATAGTGTATCGGGCGGGAACAATGCTGTGAGTTTAACACAGCGTCTTCAAATGACATTGATAATGAGCGGCATGTTGTTGGCCGGAATCATTGCTATTTCACTTTTGCCTAAAAATATTTCGTTTGTTGATTCCATTCGAGTTGCGGGCGAGATGGGAAAATTAAATATCATCACCACTCAATTCAGTTGGGGCGACCGCTTTAATATTTGGTCGGGGTTGCTGGCATCTACTTTTCTTTTTCTTGCCTACTTCGGCACGGACCAATCGCAGGTGGCCCGTTATCTCGGAGGTAAATCGTTGACCGAAAGCCGGATGGGATTAATTTTTAACGGGCTACTGAAAATCCCGATGCAGTTTGTTATTCTTTTTATTGGCGTGACGGTGTTTGTTTTCTATCAATTTAATCCGGCACCTGTTTTTCATAACCAAGTTGTGCTGAACGAGGTGAAGGAGTCCAAGAGTGCACCGTTGATTAAGGATATAGAAAATCAATCATTGAAAGTTTTTTCAGCGAAAGAAGAGTTGCTTCAAAAAATGACAAACAGTTTCCATGAAGAAAACAGCGATGAGCTAATTGCGGTTAAAACTAAATTGAAAAGAATTAGAAATATAGAAGATAGCCTGAAACTGGCCACCCGCAGCGTGATTGCTCATGAAAAAAATATTGCCTTGAAGAATGTGAAAGACACAGACTATGTTTTTCTCAATTTCGTGTTATCGTATTTACCGCATGGGGTCATTGGTCTGTTGTTGGCGGTAATGTTTTCGGCAGCGATGTCGTCAATGGCATCGGAGCTCAATGCTTTGGCATCTACTACCACAGTAGATATTTACCAGCGTATTTTTCAGCCAAATGCATCAGCCGGGCACTATTTAATTTCTTCAAAAACTTTTACCGTTTTGTGGGCACTTATTGCAATGGCTTTTGCTTCGCTCGCCAATTTTTCTGAAAACTTGATTCAATATGTAAATATTGTCGGTTCTCTTTTTTACGGAACTATCCTGGGGATTTTCTTAGTTGCGTTTTACATAAAAAATATTGGAAGCAATGCAGTTTTCTGGGCAGCTGTGGTGGCCGAACTTTCCGTGCTTGCCTGCTACTTCTATAAGTATGAAGAAATCGGATTTTTGTATTACAACATTATTGGGTGTGTAATCGTAGTTGTTGCTTCTTTTCTGTTGCAATTTATTTTTAACAAGAGAAGTGTTCCGAACTAATCACCATTAGTTAAGTAAAAAAAAGAGGCTGTCAAAAAATTTGAACAGCCTCCTTTACACTGAAAATATAATCTTTACTTCAATGATTTTTGAAGTTCGTCATTCATCTTAACATAATCCATATTTTTTGCTTTTTCTGCAGCGGCTTTGCTTGCTGTTGAAGATTCAAGCGCGGCTTTCTTATCGCCAAGCGATTTCTGGATTTTTGCTTTTAACAACCATATCCAATACGCATCTTTATTAGCAGAAGCTGCAATCGTTGCCCATTCCAGAGCTTGCTTCAGGTCTTTACCATTTTCAAAGTAATAGTTGGCTGCTGTGTAGAAATTATTGGTGCCTGTATTTTTTTTGATCGACTCCATTACTTTAGAATCAAAATCTACAGCGATTGTAAATTTTACCGATGTGTTTTCCCAGGCGAGTTGCACTTTAGCGGTTTTGCTGTCGTCAGAAATATCCCCAATCTCGTAGGTGAGTGTTTCCACTTTTTCGGAAAGTTTAGTAGGCTTTACTTTGAAGTTGGCTGCTTCTTTGGTTTTGTCGTAGTGCTCATAGTCTCCGCCCAACTCTAAATCTTTATACAAAGAGATAGTCCACTCGTTTGCACCGGGCCAGGCATAGATCAGATACTGCCCTGCAACCACTTTTGTTCCTTCAACGGTAACATCATCAGAAAATGTGATCTTACTTCCGTTGTTGGCGCCAGCACGCCAAAGCGATCCGTACGACTGCAGATAGGCTGATCCTTCACCAAATATTTTTCTGCCCCTCACACGAGGGCGTGAGTATTCAATTTTTACATCGGTTAGGCCTACTACGGTAGATACCACACCTGCCGGGCTGGCAGAGGGTGCTTTTATCTGCGCTTCTGCGATAAGGCAGGCAGCTGATAATACTATAGATAAAATGGTTTTCATAAAATATTTTTGTTGTTTGAACATAGTTACAAATTTAAAATACTTTCGCATGAAATGCACTATTTAACATAGCTTTAACATCCATGAAATTACCGCTTGAATTTTATCTGCGAAAGAATGTAACCACCATTGCTAAAGATCTACTCGGAAAAATTCTTTGTACACGGATAAAAAATGCAACTACCTCTGGAATGATTATTGAAACCGAAGCGTATTCGTGCAGAGAACGTGGCTCTCACGCGTTTCGAGGTAAAACAAAACGAAACGAAGTGATGTACGAGAACGGAGGTATTGCTTATGTTTATCTGTGCTACGGAATTCATGAAATGTTTAATGTTGTTACGAACGTAAAAGATAAGGCAGAAGCTGTTTTAATTCGTGCGCTTTCACCTTTAGATGGAACAGCCACGATGATGCAACGAATGAACACCGATTCGTTAAAAAGAATAACTTCAGGGCCGGGCAAACTGACCAAAGCACTGAACATAGACCGATCGTTTAATGGGATGTCGTTAAGCAACAATGAACTTTGGATTGAAGACCGTGGAATTGCAATACACACAAAAGACATTGTATGTGGCCCACGCATTGGCATAGATTATGCCGGAGAAGATGCAAAGCTTCCATGGAGATTCTACTTAAAAGAGCCGAAACAGAAATCAACTATAATTTGATTATCAAGTTGTAATTTGCACCGTTCTATGGTAAATAAAATTTTAGTTCTTAGTATCTTTTTTGGCTGCACAGAAGTGCTATCGCAACAACTGGTAAGTGCGCCATTTCATTTGGTTAATTCAAAATACGATGAACAAAACCCGGTTGTAGGGCCTGGGGCTTTGTTTCTAACCGTTGCAAACCATCCGCAAAATGTAGGAGGTAAAAAAGACCCGGGCGACATCTGGATTTCGTTATGGGTAGATGGAAGGTGGAACACGCCTGTACACGGAGGCTATACGTTAAATGATGCAAACTACAATGCCGTAGCAGGCTTTAGCCCCGATGGCAACCAACTTTTTTTGTTGGGCCACTATGGAAAAAAAGGAAACCTTGCTTCCACGCAAGGCATCTCGGTTTCAAAAAGAATTGATGACGGATGGTCTTCACCTGAAAACATTTCGATTCCTTATTTTATGAATCGGTCTCAACATTTTTCAGGGTCGATGAACCCGGCCGGCAATGTTTTATTATTCTCTGCCGAATCGTACGGCACTATTGGTGCGGAAGATATTTATGTAAGTGTTAAGCAGGCCGGGAAGTGGGGTGAGCCGATCAACCTCGGGGCAACCATTAACACACGCTTTCAAGAATATACTCCTTCGTTAAGCTACGATGGAAAGACAATATACTTTTCTTCCAACGGGCTAAACGGGGAAGGAGGCTTTGATGTGTACCAAGCCGATAAGCTTGACAGTACTTGGAAATTATGGTCAGCACCCAAACCGATTGACTCGCCACCCAACACCGAAGCTCGCGAGCTTTTCTACCGCACATCAGCAAAAGGTATGGCTCTTTTTACAACCACTCAAAACAGCGATGGTTATGGCGACATTCGTGCCTGGGTGGATACGCTTCAAAAAAAAATTAATGAACCTATGGTTGTTCTTAGAAAAGGTAAAGTCCACATTACCGGAAAAATCACCAATTCAAAATCAGGAGCTACCGTTGCTGCAGAAATTGTATTTCAATCCGATTCTTTATATCGAACTCAGACTTCGTCAGACGGAAATTATGTAATTGATGTGCCAGCCAACTACAAGTTTAACATTGAGGTGAGCGCTAAGGGGTTTGTTAATCTAACGGAACAAGCAAGCCTTGAGAATTTTAAATTAACATCCCTCTCGATGGATTTTAAAATTCAACCTATTGAAATTGGAACGGTTGTGAACCTGAAGAATATCTTATTCTACATAGGTACTACCAGCTTATTGGAAGATTCGTACCCCGAGTTAAACAGCATCGTTTCTTTTTTAAAGGCTAACCCTAAAATTGAAATTGAATTAGAAGGCCATACCGATAATCGTGGCGACCCCAAGAAAAATCTCATATTATCACAGCAACGTGTGGATGCAATTAAAAACTATCTGGTATCAAGGGGTGTGAGATCCAAAAGAATAAAAGGCAAAGGCTTTGGTGGTACTCGTCCCGTTTCAACAGACGATACCGAAGAGGCGCATAAGCTTAATCGTAGAGTGGAGTTTGTAATTTTGAAAGATTGATCAATAACCCTCTGCACGATCATCACCCCGCAGGTGGTCGGCACCTGCCTCAAGTTTTCCATTGGGCAATACCAAAATGGCATCAACACGCCCTATTGCCCTGCGTGTTGTAAAGACATGCCCCATCTTTGTTAGCGAGATACTGTCTTCCTTTTTTAGCGCACCACCCTCAATGGCAACCACATCGGGCAGCCACTGACTGTGTATACGTTTGGCATCTACGGCTTCTTGCATGCCCATTTTGTGATCCACCACATTTAGAATAACCTGAAATATAGAGGTGATTATGGTAGAGCCACCTGGGGTTCCTACAACCATAAAAAGTTCTTTGTTTTTTTCAACGATGGTTGGTGTCATGGCACTAAGCATCCGCTTGTTGGGTTCTATTTTGTTGGCCTCAGCACCGAGCACACCAAATTGATTGGGCACTCCGGGCTTCGCACTGAAATCGTCCATTTCATTGTTGAGGAAAAAACCCGATCCGGCCACAACAACGTGCGAGCCAAACCAACCGTTAAGTGTGGTAGTTACGGCAACCGCATTTCCTTTTGCGTCTACAATCGAGAAATGCGTGGTCTCTTCCGATTCGTAGCCTTCAATTTTCCCTTCCTTGATTTCACTGCTTGGTGTGGCCCGATCCGGATTGAAATTGCTCATCCGTTCGTCATTATATTGATCATCGAGCAACCGCTTTACAGGAACATTAAAAAAATCAGGATCGCCCAAATATTTTGTGCGGTCTGCATAAACCCTTCGTTCGGCCTCTACCATCAAATGGATATTTTTTGATGAATTGTGTCTCCAAGACTTAATGGGGTAGGGTTCGACACTTTTCAATAATTGAATCAGGCATACTCCTCCGCTTGATGATGGTGGCATGGAGATAATTTTATATTCTTTGTAATTGCCTGTAATCGGCTCGCGCCAGTCGGATTTGTAATTTTTCAAATCCTCCAAGGAGATTAACCCGTTTCCACGTTTCATTTCGGCCACTAAATTTTCTGCTGTCTTTCCTTCGTAAAAGCCCGCACGGCCATTGTCGCGGATCAGTTCCAGCGTATGGCCTAAGTCAACAAATTTGATGAGGTCACCTTCCTTCCAGTTGTCTTTCAATACATTTTCTGGTTTTACGGTATTGTATTTGAGTAAGTCTTCGCGCATTCCGTTAAACCATTTGGCTTCGCGCGCAGTGAGCGGAAATCCTCCAAGGGCTAAATCAATAGCGGGTTGGATGAGATCCTTCCACGGCAAGGAACCAAATTTTTTATGAGCTTCAACCATGCCATCAACCGAGCCCGGTACACCCGAGGCAAGATGCCCTTCAAGACTTAGATTAGGAATGACATCTCCATTTTTATCGAGGTACATGTTGGTGGTGGCTTTTGCGGGCGCTTTCTCCCGATAATCGAGAGCTGCAATTGTTCCGTTATCCATACGTGCAACGAGATAGCCGCCCCCACCAATGTTTCCGGCTGCCGGAAATACTACGGCAAGCGCAAATTGTACGGCTACGGCTGCATCCACCGCATTGCCTCCTTTTTTTAGAATGTCAACACCAATTTTTGATGCCAGCGGATGAGCTGAAACTACGAGAGCCGAATCAGCTACAAGCCCAACAACCTTTTTGGTATTTTCCGACCCACAAGCCAGAGCAACCAATGCCAACAAAAGAATACAGACGCGCTTCATGGAAATACGTTTTTGTTTTACGCGATAAAAATATTACTTACTCTGCAAACAAAGAGTAGTTTTACTAAAAATCACACTTCTTTTTCAATGGAAGGTTGATTAAGCATATGGGACTAAGAAAAGAGAAAGCAGCTTTATTAAAACTTTCGGTTTTGGATAATACTCTAAAACTGATCGGTAAGAAGCCGTTTGACGATTTACATGTAGAAGAGATCTGTGCCCGTGTAAAGATTTCAAAGGTCACCCTCTTTAAGTATTTTCCTAAAAAAGAAGATATTTTGCTCTACTACTTTAGAATATGGTGCTTGAGGCGTGCCGTTGAGTTGCGCACAAAACCAAAAGAAGGGCTGAACGGAATTTCTTTTTTATTTGATAAACTGAGTGAAGACAGCGATCTGAACCCCGGAATTATCCTAAGCCTGTTTGCCTACCTCGCAGATTTAAAACGGGCACTTAAACCTTTCCCCGTAAAAGCAGAAGAAAAAAAGCTGCTCTTTCCCGATGAGAAAGAAATTCTCTCGATTGAAATTCAGTCGGTAGATCAGATGATCGAGAAGTTCGCCCTGGAAGCAATTTTTAAAAAAGAAATTACCAAAAACACCTCCACAAGAGATATCACCAATTTATTGCTTTCTGTTTTTTATGGCTCACTCGTTACGGCTCACATCAATCAACTCTCGCCCTTGAAGATTTTCTTTAGAAAGAATTTAGAGATATTGTTGCGAGGACTTGAGTAACTAATTCATCCGCACCGTTTTGATTCTTCTGCGCTTAAAAAGATGAATGTGCCGTACACCAACGGGTATGTCGATTAAGTACTTGTTTCCTTTGGCCCAGATTTTATGAGTTTTTGGTTTCACCACTTTAGTGCTACGCGTGGACTTGCACGAGAACATAAAGAGCAGCATCAAAATAAAAACCAATAAGCGCATGAGTTGGGCTTGCAAACCCCTAAAATAACTTTTTATTTCAACTTGCAAGTTTTTAACTTTAGACATGAAAAATTTTGAGACGATTTCAGAAGCCTTGGCCGAATTAAAACTTCGGGGCTATGTCAACGATTTTAATTTGCATCCCGAATGGATTGAATGTGTTCCTATGAACGTCAAGCTCAAGCCCAATGAATTTCATGTGGATGAAGTGTACCGCTTTGAAGGTGCGACAGATCCTGCTGACAGTGCCGTGATTTATGCAATCAATTCAAAACATGGTGTTAAGGGCGTTCTGCTCGATGCGTATGGCACGTATGCAAACTCACTCAGCGGTGAAATGATCCGATGCCTTACAATTGACCGAAGCACTCAGCATTGAACTATTAATACATCCTTCATTTTTTTGATAAGAATAACATGCCGTATAAATTTTTGAAATACGAGGTTACTGCTGGTGTGGCAACAATTACACTCAACCGCCCTGAAGTTTACAACGCATTGAACGATGACATTACTTTTGAGCTTCAAGATGCAATTAAAACAGTGGGGAAGGATCAGGCTGTGCGTGTTGTGGTACTGACAGGGGAGGGGAAAGCCTTCTGCTCAGGTCAAGATCTTAAAGCCAGCTCCGGTCAGGCTAAGCGTTCGTTTTTAGATTCTTTACACAAGAGATACAACCCATTGATTCTCGCTATGCGCAATTTGCCCAAGCCAATTATATGCAGACTTAATGGAGTTGCAGCAGGCGCAGGCTGCTCGCTGGCGTTGGCAAGCGATATTATTGTTGCCTCGGAAGAAGCAACACTCATCGAAGTGTTTATTAATATCGGACTGGTTCCCGATTCCGGTTCGTCTTATTTTCTTCCAAGACTCACGGGCATGGCCAAAGCGTTTGAGTTGTGCAGCATGGGCAGTAGGGTGAAAGCGAGTGAAGCGCTTGCGCTTGGTTTGGTAAATAAAGTGGTTGCCTCTAACCAACTTGACGCAGCCGTAAAAACCTACACCGATTACTTTGCAAACGCCCCAACCCGTGCTATTGGACTTATCAAAAAGATGCTTACTAAATCGGCCACATCCTCACTCGAAGAAATGCTCGAGTACGAAGCCTATTGCCAGGAAATTGCAGGCCAAACACATGACCACAAAGAAGGGGTGGAGGCATTTCTCGAAAAAAGAAAACCTGAGTTTAAGGGGGTTTGATCCTTAAAAACCGTTTAACGAAATACCCATTGTCATGGTGTTCATGTTGGTGGTGCTCAGATCAACCGAAGTATTGTGTGGCCCTTTTCCGGTGGCGAAATAGGGAGACACATTGTAGAAGAAAAACCAATTGAAATTACCGATACCCACTCTGCCATACAAACCATATCGAAACGGGTTGAGGCCATGAGGTTGTTTGTCTTTTAGAGTACCACTCACTCCGTTTGCAGAATATTTAATTTTGGTATGAGATTCTATCAATATGCCCACCCGGGCACCTATGCTTACATTAAAACTCCTCGACAGGTCTTTGGGTCTTGAGTCATAACGGAATTCCAACGGCATCAAATCAAAATAATTGGCTACAAGCACGCTTTTCTTTATACCACCACCTTGCAAAAAAGTTATTGGGCTAGCAAGGTCTGCAGGGTTTCCAAGAATATAGGATCCGTCACTTGAGGGTTGCGGCATCAACGAATAGTTATTGCTGAACTTAAACCGCTCAAAAGAAAACCCACCGCCCGGGTTGTACGAAAACCTGGATTTTGAAATTTGAACCGGATAGTGGTAATAGAAATTGAACGTGCGCGATCCCAACACACTCGTGTTAAAGTTTTGCGGTAGAGCTAAGCCTCGGTTTACCCCAAAGTCGAGTAGGAATGAACCCGGAAGGTCGGGGCGATAGATTTTCTTAGGTTTCTCCTGTGCATACAAAGTACCCAATGCAACTACTGACATCAAAATCACAAACAACCTTCTCTTCGCCATGGTATTTCTTTAGTGCGGCAAAAATACATTTTTGTGTGTTGTAGCCAAAAAGAAGATTTGGCGATAGGATTAATTCTCTTAAATTTGCCGCTTTGTAAAAATTATTGGGCTCGTAGCTCAACTGAATAGAGCATCTGACTACGGATCAGAAGGTTTGGGGTTTGAATCCCTACGGGCCCACTTTTAAAACTTTTTATAGACAATAATACATCATTAGCTTAGTTAAAGCACCGGAATGCGTAGTAGGATTTTTTTACTGATGATGGTTGTCTTGCTGATTTGGTCGTGCGAAGACCCAACCACCTTGCCCGTTAGCAATATTTTTAATAATAACAGGCTGCAAACGGCATACATTGACACATTCTCTGTAATTACTTCTACGGTTCAACTGGATACGGTACTAACAAATGGTTCTGGTACTATGCTATTGGGAAAATATCACGATGATAGATTGGGGGATGTGTCTTCATCTACTTATTTTCAACTTAATTATAAAAGCACATTTTTGCCAGATAAGCAATTCATTTTTGACTCTGCTGTTTTAATACTTCCATACAGCCACAATTATGTAGGGGATACCACAGTACCATTAAAAATAAATGTACATCAATTGAGTGAACCGATGAGAGTGAGGCTGCTTCCACCCACAGCGGATCTTAAACTTTCGGTGTATAATAGTACTTATGGTTTTTTTAACTCCAGTAAACAGAATTATTATCCGAACCCAATTGTATCAGTTACCACTAAACTGAGCCCTCATACCGATTCACTTAATATTACTTTACCTTATTCTTTTGGTGCTAATTGGTTTAGGTTAGCTCAATTTGACTCAGCACAGATATTCTCTAATTCCGTGAATTTCACCAATTATTTCAATGGATTTCACATCAATGTTGACCCTGGACAAAGCTCTTGTGTTGCTGACTTTAATGTTAATAAAATTAAATTGAGGATGTATTATAAACTATACAACGGTGATTTTTTGATAAATAAATTTGTTGATTTTATAGTACAAAATCCGTTTTTTCAATTTAATCACATAGAGTTCGATCGATCAACAGGTAGCGAAACCGCATTAGCCGCTTCGCAAAAATTTCAAGCCGTGTCAACATTAGTGACGAACAATACAGCATATGTCCAGTCTGGCACTGGATTGGTTGCTCAACTATATTTCCCATCAATTAAAAATTTTTTTTCAATCAATAATGGCGTTACTCTTAACGCTGCGTACCTAGAAGTCTATCCTGTTAGTGGCTCATACCCCTACTATTCACAACCTCCAAAATCAGTTCAGTTGTACACAACTGACAATTCTAATATCCCATTAGCTTCTGTACCTGGTGGGTCGGCCGGAATCACGTATGATTATGAATATGGTATAAACACATTTTATAGGTTTGATCTGTTTTCTTTTATATTCAGCCAGATACACAATAATCAAAATTATATTACACCTTTGATCCTTGGTCCACCTTTAAGCCCTGGTATTCAAGGAAGTAGTGTAAAACGATTATATTTTGGAGATCGTTTCCATGGACAAAACAAAATAAAACTAAAAATTTACTACTCTTATTCACTTAAATAGAAATTATGAAATACGTTGTTTCAACTATAAGCTTAGGTTTGCTCTTCCTTTTTTGCTTAGGCATTTCATCGTGCAACAATACAACTCCCACCACCACGCTGCCCGGATCTTGGGATAAGATCGGTGATTTTAATGGTGTACCCCGAAGTGGTGCTGTATCGTTCGTTATAGGCGGATATGCATACATCGGAGGAGGCTTTAACTACGATGCGGTGGGGCAACCGGGCACTCCTACGGGCAGACTAAATGATTTCTGGAAATACGACCCGGTGAGCGATACATGGACTCAGATGGCAAATTTCCCCGGCACGGCACGCAGCAACGCGGCCTCGTTCACACTCAACGGCAAGGGTTATGTAGGTACAGGGTTTGATGGCACGAATGCTTATTCAGATTTTTATGAGTTCGACCCTACTGTTGGAGCTAGAGGCAAGTGGACACGGATTGCAGATTTTGGATATTCTGCCGACCAGCAAGACACAACAGTCTCGGCAAGGTATGGTTGCGTTGCATTCACGGTGAAGAACAGGGCATTTGTTGGGGCCGGGCATTACATAAGCGACTTAAAAGATCTATGGGAATACGACCCGACCAATAATGTGTGGATTTCAAGGGGTAGCACAGGCGGATCGAAAAGACAAAATGGCTTTGTTATGGTGATCAACGATATAGCCTATGTGGGTGGTGGAACAGATAACGGGCAATATGTTCGTGACTTTTATAAATTTGATGTAGATCAGGTTGATTCCGGAAGCCCATGGACGGCTCTGAATGGTTTAACCGGAAAGGATGCAAACGGAAATCCAATCGTGCAGCCCAAACCACGTGAGTTAGCATCTACATTCTCCCTTGGGAATTTCGGCTATCTGGTTTGCGGAAGTTTGGGTGGCCCACTGAACGACACCTGGCAATATGACCCCTCAACGGATACTTGGATTCAATATTACAATTTCTCAACCAACACTCCGATTAGCGGAAGTGCCAGAAGCAGTGCGTGTGCTTTTGCGCTCACCTCCTCACTGGGCACGTATGGCTATTTGGTTGCAGGGGGAAGTGGGAATCTTAAGTTTGATGACTGCTGGCTTTTTAATCCTGTTGGGATTGAACCGGATAACAAATAAGTTTCTAAAAAGGCTCAGTTAAATCTGGGCCTTTTTATTTATCGTGTTTCTTTTTCTTAAAATAGTAATACGATAACATCATCATAACACTACCCGCAACGGAGATAAAATAGCCACTGCCTACGAAGAACGAATTCCAGCTTAATTCTTTTTGTCCAAAGTATTTATAGAGCAACACGCTAACACTTCCCAAATACCCAAACGAATCAGCCAGGTTGATCAGAAAGGCTACGGTGCCGGCATACGCAAATGCTGCCAGTAACCGATCAAAAAAAATACTGTTGAATTGAATATAACCAAAGTACAAACCCATCCCTACCGTTGTCATCCAGAATACCGGAGAAATAATTTCTTGCTCATATAAAAATGTACCGATGCCCACCAGCAGCATCCCAAAAATGATCATGAGGTGATTGATGAAAAGAGCCTTACGGTTATTTTTTATTAACATCAACGCAGCGATGGCAATGAGTACAATAATGGATATGGGGGTTTCGGTTCGCGTAAAAATTGACGGATCGTTTCCGAGCGACAACGATTTCCACAACTCGGCAGAAAAATTATCTCGAAAATCGCGGAATGTAGTGAGCAACGCATAAGAAAAAATCAGCAACACTAACCCTGGCCAGAATGTTTTAATAAACGTTAACCGTTCAACGCCCGTCATCGGTCTGCGCTTGGTGCGAAACGCTTCGTCTTGGGCAGAAGGCGGAGGCACTTTGTCGAGAAGCCATAAAAAAAGAAGCAACGGTATAAAAAAAAGACACGAAGCAACAAACGGCATCCAGTATTCATTCACGTGCCAATCGCTCATCAGCCATCCGCCAACGGTTTTGCCAAAACCTGCAGCGAAAATAAAACTTACCGATAAACTGGCGCCCAACACTTCGGTATTTCTCCGTCCTTCCAAGTAACTAAAAACTAAACTCCATACCATACCCAACGGCAACCCGTTAAGAAATAGAAACAACAAGTTGTAAGGTGCCGGTGTGAGTGCAAACAGCAACCACGATACTGAGGCTACGCTTACCAGAATCAGAATGCCGCTCGACCTTTTTCTCAATTGCAGCTCCGAAGCTACTTTTATCCCGATTACTTTAGAAATCAGGTAGCCGATAACTTGTGATATAACCATCCACGCCTTGAAGTCGAGTCCCCCGTAAGAGATACCTTCGTACAACGCAACACCAAATGTTTTGCGAAGCGAAAAGATACAAGTGTACAAACAAAAAGAAACAACAGAAGCATATAGGGTAAAGCTCAGTGGGCTTGCTTGTCTCAACCAATTTGTTATCGAATGTTCTTTCATAAGGTAAATGGCTGATAATTTTGACA
>JAFDYU010000001.1 GCA_018267285.1 Bacteroidota bacterium
GTGTAGCGTAGCCCGGTATCGCGCTTGGTTTGGGACCAAGAGATCGTCAGTTCGAATCTGGCCACCCCGACAAAGCCTCATCATTCTTGGTGAGGCTTTTTTATTGAAAATGCCCCACACCGTTTACATCCTTTTCAGCAAAAAAATTGGCAAGTATTACACCGGCCAAACTAATAATTTTCAAAACAGATTGGCCGAGCACAATGCGGGCGAGACCCGTTCCATAAAAAACGGAACGCCTTGGGAACTCGCCTGGAAAACTGAACTGCCTTCACGATCGGAGGCTGTCAAACTAGAAAATAAAATCAAAAAAAGAGGCGCTAAACGATTTCTCGATGACTTATCGCGTGGCGCTTGAGCGCCAAGATCGTCAGTTCGAATCTGGCCACCCCGACAAAAGCCTCATCATTCTTGGTGAGGCTTTTTTTATTGACAAAGCCCTACACCGCTTACATCCTTTTCAGCAAAACCATTGGCAAGTATTACACCGGCCAAACCAATAATTTTCAAAACAGATTGGCCGAGCACAATGCGGGCGAGACCCGTTCCATAAAAAACGGAATGCCGTGGGAACTCACCTGGGAAACTGAACTACCTTCACGATCTGAGGCTGTCAAGCTCGAAAACAAAAATCAAAAAAAGAGGCGCTAAACGATTTCTCGATGACTTATCGCGTGGCGCTTGAGCGCCAAGATCGTCAGTTCTCCCGCCCTTTGGCGGGATGGCCACCCCGACAAAGCCTCATCATTTTTGGTGAGGCTTTTTTATTGAAAATGCCCCACACCGTTTACATCCTTTTCAGCAAAAACATTGGCAAGTATTACACCGGCCAAACAAATAATAATTTTCAAAACAGATTGGCCGAGCACAATGCGGGCGAGACCCGTTCCATAAAAAACGGAATGCCGTGGGAACTCGCCTGGAAAACTGAACTGCCTTCACGATCGGAGGCTGTCAAGCTCGAAAACAAAATCATAAAAAGAGGCGCTAAACGATTTCTCGATGACTTATCGCGTGGGCGCTTGAGCAAGCTTTTTATTCAAGTCTGAACTTTTCCTCTACTTTCGTGCTTTAAGTCTTTATGAAAATTGCTGTTTCAAGGAAAGAACATTTCAATGCGGCTCATCGGCTCTACAATCCGGATTGGAACGATGAAAAAAATTTTCAGGTATTTGGTAAATGTAGCAACCCCCACTTCCATGGCCATAATTATGAATTGATTGTAACATTGATTGGAGAACCCAACCACGAAACCGGATACGTATATGATATGAAACTGCTTAGTGATATTATTAAAGAAAATATCATCAGTCTTTTTGACCATAAAAACCTTAACTTAGATACGGTTTATTTTAAAAACCTTAACCCTACTGCCGAAAATATTGCACTGGTTGTTTGGCGTATACTAAGGCAAAAAATTGAAAATGAGTTTGAATTAAAAGTCAAGTTATATGAGACAGAAAGAAATTTCGTTGAATATCCGGCCCATTAGACACGCGGATGAGGACGATGAGCACCCGGTGAGTTCGTACGACACCCCGTTGCGCGATGACGCCTTTGTGCTTTCGGATGAGCAAAAGATTGACAAGATCGAAACACACTTCCGCGAAATTATGAACACATTAGGCCTCGACTTGAATGACGATAGCCTCAACGGCACACCGCATCGCGTAGCTAAAATGTTTGTGAAGGAAGCATTTAGCGGACTTAACCCCGCGAACCGCCCGCACGTAAGGCTGTTTGAAAACAAATACAAGTACGATCAAATGCTGGTTGAGAAAGAGATCACTTTCTATTCGCATTGCGAGCATCACTTCGTCCCTATTTATGGCAAGGCACACGTAGCCTATTTCTCATCGGGTAAAGTAATTGGTTTAAGTAAGATCAATCGTTTTGTTCAGTATTTCGCTAAACGCCCACAAGTACAAGAACGGTTGACGGTACAAATTGGAAAAGAACTCGAAAGGGTACTCAATACGTCCGATGTTGCCGTAGTGATCGATGCAAACCACTTGTGTGTTGCTTCTCGTGGTGTTGTGGATACCAGCAGCAAAACAGGCACGGCTTATTTTTCGGGAAAATTCAAAGACGAAAATATCAAACGCGAGTTTTTAAACTACATAAATACAAAGTAACCGATGTACCAGATGTTCGTTTTGAATCTATTATCTTTGCAGCTTGGCCATGAAAAAAGTTGCATTTTATACACTAGGTTGTAAGCTTAATTATTCCGAGACCTCTACCATTGCCCGAAAATTTGAAGAAAGCGGATACCGGAAAGTAGAGTTCACCGACAGTCCGGATATTTTCATAATTAATACGTGTTCGGTTACTGAAAATGCCGACAAAAAATGTCATAAAATAGTGCGAGAGGCACGGGCTATTTCTCCAAATGCCTATGTGGCCATCATCGGATGTTACGCCCAGCTAAAACCTAAAGAGATTTCTGAAATCCCCGGTGTGGACGCTGTGCTGGGGGCATCGGAGAAATTCAGGCTCATGGAATTGCTCGATGGTTTTGTTCGCCCGGAGCAAGCCCAAGTTTTTAATTCTGAAATAGAAAAAGCAAGCACCTTCAACACCTCCTATTCGTTGTTTGATCGTACACGTACTTTCCTTAAAGTACAAGACGGCTGCGATTACTCCTGTACATTCTGTACCATACCATTGGCCCGTGGCAACAGCAGAAGTGACCGTGTAGAAAACATTGTAAAGACGGCACAAGAAATTGCACTTACCGAAGTTAAAGAAATAGTGCTCACCGGGGTAAACACCGGAGATTTCGGTCTGCAAGACGGTGTTCGCAAGGAGCGTTTCATCGATCTCATTAAAGCCCTGGACGAAGTGAGTGGCATTGAAAGATTCAGGGTTTCATCTATCGAGCCTAATCTTTTAAACGATGAGATTCTTGAATTTATAGCCACCTCAAAAAGGTTTGTTCCTCACTTTCATATCCCTTTGCAATCGGGTTCTAATAAAATCCTTAAACTGATGCGCAGACGATATTTGCGCGAACTGTATACCGCACGAGTGGAAAAAATTAAATCGTTGATGCCGCACGCGTGCATTGGAGTGGATGTGATTGTGGGGTTCCCAGGAGAAACGCAGGATGACTTTTTAGAAACCTACCAATTTCTTAACGAACTAAATATTTCATACCTGCATGTGTTTACCTACTCGGAGCGCGAGAACACCGTGGCTGCCGATATGCCAGATTCTGTTCCGATAAAAGACCGGAATGAACGCTCGCGCATGCTTCACATTCTGTCGGATAAAAAACGAAGGGCATTTTACGAAGCAAATCTTGGGCAAGAATTTAATGTATTGTTCGAAAATGATGTTAGAGATGGCCTGATGTATGGATTTACTGAAAACTACATTCGTGTTTCGGCCAAGTACGATCCCGTGCTGATCAATGAATTAAAAAATACCAAATTACAGTCCATAACGGAAGATGGAACGGTAAGTGTAAGTGAGGTTGAGACCCCAATCTTGATTCATTAGACAATAACACCATCTTTTATTTCGAGTTTTCGATCGGCCATCGAGGCAAATTCTTGATTGTGGGTAACGATTACAAAGGTCTGTTCGAAATCCTTTCTGAGCTGAAAAAATAGCCCATGCAATTCGGTTGCATTCTTAGAGTCGAGGTTGCCGCTGGGCTCATCGGCAAAAATTACAGAGGGTGAATTTATCAACGCTCGTGCCACCGCCACGCGTTGCTGCTCGCCCCCCGAAAGTTCGGATGGCTTGTGAAAAACCCGATGCTCCAGTCCAAGTGATTTTAGAGTATCCGATGCTAAAGATTTCACTTTTGAAAATTCTTGTTTAGCAATGAGCCCCGGTAGCATCACATTTTCCAAAGCTGTAAACTCCGGCAACAAATTATGAAACTGAAACACAAAGCCGATGTTGCTGCTTCTGAAATTTGCCAACGCTCGGGGTGATTGAGAGAATAGATCCGTGCCATTAATCTTCACCTCGCCTTCGTCTGGCGAATCAAGCGAGCCAAGAATATGTAATAAGGTACTTTTGCCCGCCCCAGACGCTCCGACTATTGCCACCACCTCTCCTTTCTGAATCTCAATATCGACACCACGCAACACCGGAAGGGAGCGATACGACTTTTTTATACCCGCAGCTTTAAGCATGTTATTTAATTTGAAATAAAGATTTAAAAAAAGTAGCTTGCTTCCAAAATTAAATTCAGATGAACATCCACGAATACCAGGCCAAAGAGCTTTTGAAAAAATACGGAGTAGCTGTGCAACGCGGTATCGTTGCCGATACGCCCGACAAAGCAGTTGCTGCCGCAAAAGGAATCAACTCAGAAACAGGTTCAAAATGGTTTGTGGTTAAATCTCAGATTCATGCCGGAGGCCGCGGAAAAGGTACCATAAAAGAAACCGGGTCTAAAGGAGTTGTTCTCGCTAAAAGCATAGACGAAGTTTACGAAAAATCCAAAGCAATTTTAGGTGGCACGCTAGTTACTCTGCAAACCGGAGCGGCCGGAAAAAAAGTAAACAAAGTACTAATTGCGGAAGATGTTTACTACCCGGGCGAAAGCGAGCCCAAAGAATATTATATGAGCATTTTGCTGGACCGTGCGACCAGCAAGCCTGTTATTATGGCCAGCACAGAAGGCGGTATGAACATTGAAGAGGTAGCTGCAACGCACCCGGATAAAATTGTAAAAGAATGGATTGACCCTGCCATTGGCTTGCTACCCTTTCAAGCTCGTAAAATAGCTTTTTCTTTGGGGTTGGAAGGAAATGCCTTTAAAGAAATGGTGAAATTTGTAAACGCACTCTATGCAGCTTATGTTGGCTTAGATGCGTCTATGTTTGAGATAAATCCGGTATTAAAAACATCGGACAACAAAATTATGGCCGTTGATGGAAAGGTCAATTTAGACGACAACGCGCTCTTCCGCCACAAAGACCTTGAAGAACTTCGCGACATAACCGAAGAAGACCCCCTCGAAGTGGAGGCCGGCAAATCAGGATTGAATTATGTAAAACTTGATGGCAACGTGGGGTGTATGGTGAATGGAGCAGGGCTTGCCATGGCAACCATGGACATCATTAAATTGTCGGGTGGCGAACCTGCTAACTTTCTTGATGTAGGCGGTGGCGCCAACGCAGAAACGGTTGAAGCGGGATTTAGGATAATCTTAAAAGATCCGAATGTAAAAGCAATTCTTATTAATATTTTCGGTGGCATTGTGCGATGCGACAGGGTTGCAAATGGTGTTGTGGAAGCGTACAAAAAAGTTGGGAATATTCCGGTTCCAATTATAGTACGCCTGCAAGGCACGAACGCGGAAGAAGGAGCAAAAATCATTAAGGAATCCGGGCTAAAAGTATTCTCGGCCATCCTGTTAAAAGAAGCCGCAGAGCGCATCAAAGAAGTGCTTGCCTAACAGGTTTCCTTTTGGGTGTTATTTATATTAAATTGCATCATATCTGTTTATATGAGCAGGATTATTTCTGTGTTTTTATTTACAATACCAAGCTTGTTGCAAGGCCAAAGTTTTTTTTCCGTGCGGCAAGACCGGTCCTTGATTCTTACCGCTGGCACGGGTACTTGTACCTATCTTGGCGATTTAACCAACCCGGGTACTATCATTAAACTTCAGCCTAACTTTAATGTAGGCCTACAATTATTTGTTTCTCCGAGGGTAAGCGTACGAACAGAGTTGAATTGGTTTGTAATGCAGGGCTCGGATAATATTGCCAGCGAAGCCAGCAGAAAATTGAGAGGTTTATCGTTTCATTCCAGCTGCTTTGAGATAAGCGCTACTGGAGAAGTAAACTTATTCGCCAACGGAAATCGGTACTATCGAAGGCCAACTTTCAATGTATATGGCTTTGCAGGTGTTGGCGTTCTTTATTTTAATCCAAAAGCCGACTACAACGGCCAGAGCTATTCATTAGAACCGATGCATACTGAGGGCGTTAGCTATAGCCGTGTTGTGCCGGTTATCCCATTCGGTCTTGGTGTACGACTAAAAATGACCCCCAACTTAAACCTCGCTATCGAGGGCGGCTTACGAAAAACCTTTACCGATTATTTAGATGATGTGAGCAACAGATATGTTGCAACGAGCTCAGACCCTATTGTAGCACATTTTCAAAACCCCAATAGTGCGGTAAATAATTTTAAGCCTGGATCAAAAAGAGGTAGCCCTGACTATAAGGACGCTTATTTCCTTTTAAATGCTAAAATCGAATACTACTTGCCTCTAAATTCACTTTACTCGAAGCGCCCTGGATCTAGAATGAAAAAGAAAGGATCAATGTTCCGCTACAACAAACGGGGTGGAGTAAAGAGAAGATAATACAATTACCCCTTATCTAGAACTTCATACCGAGAATAGTTGCTTTTGTATTCCGGCACTAACTCTTTCATGAGCGCAACACTTTTCAACTCATTTTTATCATATATTAAATCTTCGAAAAGCTCCACATACCGGTTGATTTCCTCATACTCGTAATGCGAAACTTTGGCAATCATGATCTTTTTATGATGTGTTTGCACAGCGTTTTCTTCTGTGTTTAGCAATTCTTCATACAGTTTCTCTCCTTCACGAAGTCCGGTAAAAACAATGTCTATATCTTTTCTGGGTTCCAGCCCCGAAAGCCAAATCATTTTCTCTGCGAGGTCAAGTATTTTAACCGACTTCCCCATATCGAAAATAAAAATCTCGCCTCCTTTGCCCATTGTGCCAGCCTCTAAAACAAGTTGACAGGCTTCCGGAATCGTCATAAAATAGCGCGTGATCTCCGGGTGGGTTACCGTAATAGGGCCGCCTTCTTCAATCTGCTTTTTAAACAAAGGAATTACTGAACCGTTGGAACCCAACACATTGCCAAAACGTGTGGTTACAAATGCGGTGCGATTTTTTCCGTTCTTCTCAATATAGTCATTGTACGATTGTACATAAATTTCCGCTATCCGTTTAGAGCATCCCATCACATTGGTGGGGTTAACGGCTTTGTCGGTAGAAATCATTACAAACTTGGCAACGCCATATTCCACAGACAGGTCGGCCATTACCTTTGTGCCTAATATGTTGCAGGTGATCGCTTCGGATGGATTGGCCTCCATCACAGGCACGTGTTTATAGGCCGCAGCGTGGTAAACTATAGACGGACGGTGCTCTTCAAAGATAGAGCGCATTCTATCTTTGTTATTTACATCTGCTAAATACCAATTTAGATGAGCACCGGTTTCCATAGATCGAGACTCGCATTCCAATTCATACAAAGCAGATTCTGCCTGATCGATAAGTGTAATGGAGTTTGGATTAGCGAGAGAAACTTGCCTGAAAATTTCCGAGCCAATTGAGCCGGCCGCTCCTGTTATTAGCACGCGTTTCCCTCTAAGGTCAGACTCAATGTTTTTGTTTTTAATTTTGATAGTCTCCCTACCGAGCAACTCTTCGATGTTAATTTCTTTAATTTGATTGAGGCTAAGTTCTCCCTTCACCCATTTTTCTACCGGAGGTACGGTTCGAACTCTAACTTGACAATGAATGCAAGCATCAACAACTTCATTTTTCCTCTCCAACGAAATCTCTTTTGCAGTAAATATCAATTCGTCAATCGAGTATTCGGAGAGCAGTTGAGAAAGTTGAGAAGTATTTCCATCAAAAATAGGAATTCCGTCTATCACCTTGCCGGCCTTATCTGGCGCGTCTTCAATAAAACCTACCACCATCATACGCGGAGTCGATTCAAGTACGTGGCGCGTGATTATCCCCGTCTGTCCGGCACCGAAGATGAACACACGCGCCTGATTGATCACCGAATTTTTGTAATACGAAAATATATACTTAACAAGCAACCGATAATTTAACAGGAGAAGAAAAGCAGAAAGCAGACTTATCAAAACAACCGAGTACGGCACAAGATTGGCCTGACCATTTAGCTTGAAAGCTATGTTCGCTGCAGAGACTAACGCCACATTGACCAGATTCATGTAAAATATTCTGGCACTATCCTGTATCCCTGTATAGCGGATGATGCCCCGATGGCTGTTGGTAATTAAAATGGAAATGAGTCCACAAAAAGTATAGACCAGGATTCCCGTTTTAAAATTATAGTGAGTTAATTCACTAACAGAAAAGTTGAGTCGTAAAATATATCCTAGGAAGACCGAAAATGCTATAATGGCTACATCAATAAAAATAATCACCCAAGGGGGTAATATTTTCAGATTGCGAATAAACTTAATAAAAAAGCGAACCACGTTTTAAGTTATTGTGTCTTCTTAGCAGAAGCCTTCATCAACTTGCGAGCCCCTAAAAATGCACCAACACCAAGCAATACCTCAATACCTGAAATTGGAACAGGCGGAGGGCAAGGAGGCCTGGGGCATGGTTTTCCTCCCCCACCGCCAGGCTGGGCAGATAAACCAAAAAACAAGAAAAAAGCAAATAGAAGACTGGCTGAGTATTTTTTCATCTTTAATTATTCTTTAACAATACGAACCACCCAAACCCTGCCTCCTTGATTTATTCTTGCGTAATAAATACCGCTACTCTGATTCCCAAAAAAGTAATTGGCTGAATTATTTTGACCATTAAAACTGAAATTAATGGGTGAGATATGTTGCCCAACAGAATTATATACGTCTCCTTTGGTTTCTGATGCACCCGATACTTCTACTTTCATCATTTCTCTTACCGGGTTAGGGTAAACATTTATACCGTTTTCTGATCCGGCAATACTTGTGATAACCATTTCTTTCTCTGTAGATACCGAGCACCCCTGAGATGTAACTTCAACCTTGTAAATACCAGACTCTTCAACTTTCAAAACCTGATCCGTTGCCCCGGGAATGGGTTGATCATTCAAATACCACTGATTCCCTTTGTTGTAGCTTGATTGAAGTGTTTGGAGATCAACTACTGAAATAGATACAGGAGTTAAAGAAACAACGTTGGCCATTACCGGTATCCGGTTGCCTTCACATCCCAGACTATTAGAAATTGAAACATAAAAATCCTTGCTCTTACTCAATGTATTGGTAGTAAATTCAGCTGTTTGGGTTGCATAGCTTGATGTCGCGTTCAGCGAATCATACCAATTGTAATGTCCACCATTCGGAGCACCGGATGCCGTAAGGGTTACTGGGCCAGACCCGCACGACAACGATGAAGAAACCGTTGCAGGAGTACCGGGTGCAGCCACATACGAAACCGAAACACTGTCTGCGGCAGTCAAAGAATAGCAATACCTGCCTTTTTCTAAAATGATAAATTTATTCGAACCGGCCACAATCTTATTAGATGGGATAGCAAAGCTCAAATCGCCTCCGGTACCTGCTACTGAAGGTATAATCACCGATTGATCAGAAGCAGACGCTAAAGAATAACTGAAATCGGTCGAGCTGTTTTGTATTGTAATTTTTGCCTGGGTGGAATCGCACACGGAACTATTTTGAGTCGTGATTGGCACAACACCTCCCTGATAAGAAAACATAAGGCTAAACCTACTTGCTCCAAATGTTGCGGCTGTATTTTGATCTACAGAAAAGGAATAGGTTTGATTGGTTCTAATATCAGTAGTAGAGTTCGTATAGTTATCTTTCAGTTGAATTGTCATGGAAGAAGGTAGCCCGGCATAATCGCTAAACGATAAACTATACGTTCCGGTGGCTACGTCACTCACATCCAATGCCATGTTCATAGCGCAATCGTGGAAGGGCAAACCATTGATCGCATAATTTTCGTTTTTAGCCGACACGGAAGAAAGATTCAAATACCAATATTGATTTCTTCTTTTCAACGCATCGTATTTTTTGTCAAAATCGGCTGTGGTTGAATCTGAAAAATAGATTACCGTTTCGTCTTTTTGATTATCTGAATTGAGTGTAACCCGAATCAAATTGGTGGGCGCGGCTTGACGGTAAAAGGCAGATTGCAGACCCGGCACTAGAACCGTGTTTACTTTTGAAGACTCGGTTAACTGAATGGAGGGGCTGGCAGCATTTGCCTTCACCCAAAATCCCTGACCAGCCGCAATATAGTTTGCGGGAATGCTGTTGAAGTTGTTTGTAGAAACTCCGGCCACATAAGATACAAAAACAGGGGTTGCTGTTGAGTAATCATCGAAGTAAATGGCATCGTCAACGTTGGTTAAGGTAGCCGTAGTCCAATCTATTGTAGATGGATATGGGTTTCCCACCAGGTTCCAGCCATTATTTGCAACACCACTGCCTTTGTCGGTGTAAGTAACCGGCAGGCTAATATTTCCACTGTGAATCGGCCCTCTCAACGACCAAAGATCGGCACCATTGGTTTCTGAATCGGCACCAAAGATAAAAATTGAGTACCCCTGCCCCGTTGTAAAGCTTTCGGTATTTGTTGAAACAGGGAAATCAGCCCAGCCGTCATCTAAGGTAACTTGGCTGTCTCCGTTTGTATCAGTAGTAGTTGTTTCCGTGTATTGCTGCATCGAAGACGATGTATTGGAAGCACCCGACACAGAGCTCGCTCCGGTAAACGGGCCGGTAACAGGCAAAGAACTTTGTAGGTCGGCTACATCAGAAGTAACGGGTGCAGAAATATCGCGCCACACCTGATAGTTGTAGGCCGGGTCACCTATCCTAGCCATGTAGCGTTGAACCGTTACATTTCCGGTAACTGCGCCCCCTGTTTGTATAGGGGCAATGCTTGCATCGGTCACTGGTTTTTCGGCAGACGATATGAGTCTAAATACCCTGTTGCCGGCTGAACCGTCTGCATCAAACGTGGCAGCCCCAACATCCAGTATATTTATTAAATCAGCTCCTGACGAGTTTTCCAGTCTTAAGTCAGTAGCAGGTACTCCATCGGTGACTGATATATTGTAAAAAGTGAATTTTGAACTACCTGCTATTTGAGCCGTTGCATTGTTCGGTGCGAATGTAACGATGCCGGAATTGTGTGTAAATGTACCGTCATTTTGTAGCGTTCCTATCAGGTTCAGGCTTGAAGGCGCGCTGAATGTTGCACCGCTATTAACTGTGATTGAGCTAAAATTAGTAGCTCCAGCACCTGTAATTGTTTGAGCAGACGTTCCGGCAAATATTATTTCACCATTATTAGCCGTGAACGTTCCCCCGGTTACAGTCAAATTCCCCGATGTAAGAGTGAGCGTACTGCTTGGCTCAGTGAATACGCCACCATTAAGGTTCATCTGTAGAGCAGATATTGCATTGGCTCCAGAAGAAAAATTACCGCTTGTTTGTGTAAACCCGGATGTGCCTGTAACGTTCATTGGATCGGTGAGGGTAACCGTAGCCCCACTTGTGGCAGCAACAGTTACATTTAAAAGCACTCCTCCGGAAGTAGGAACTTCAAAGCCTGTGTTATAATTAGCAGTATTTGAATAGGTCAAATCCCAAGAACCGGATGGGCTTGATGTGGTTATTCTTCCGGCCACTACATCAATTGATGCGCCACTGTTCATGTTTAACAAGTTACCCGTGATTGACAGTGTTCCGCGAGTGAGAGTTATATTATTAGTGACTGTTTGTGCAGAGCTAATGGTAACCGTATTACCATTAACGCTTTTATTTAGCGTGAGATTGTAAAACTGAGTATTTGATGTTCCCGACACTGTCTCCGTTGTATTACTTCCAAAAGATACTGTATTACTGCCCGCTGTAAACGATCCATTATTGGTAAAATCTCCGGTTAGATTAAGGGTTGAAGGAGAAACAAGGGTTGCCCCCGAATTAATTACAACTGTGCGAAAAGTTGTTGTAGATGCATTTGATCCTAAAATATTTTGAGGTGAGCTCCCGGCAAATATTAATTGACCTGAGTTGTGGGTGTATATACCGTTAATCGATATATCCCCTGTCAAAGTCAACGTTGTGTTTGGTGCCGTGAATGTACCCGAGGTTATGGTTACTGTTGGCGTTGAAACGGCATTAGCCCCGCAACTAAAATTTCCACTTGTTAAGGTAAACCCCGCAGTACCTACGGTCATAGCACTACTGAGGGTGACGGTGCGGGTATTGGTAACAACCGTAACCCCAAGCAGGCTACCGCCTCCCGATGTTGGTATTTCCAATCCGGTGGTGTAAGCTGCAGTAGTGCCTGTGTACGTTAAATTCCACGCACCTGTGGGGCTGGAAGTAGTTACCAAACCTCTGACAACATTTACGGTTACACCACTGGTGAGTGATAGTAAATTGCTTGTGATTGCCAACGTGCCAGCAGTTAACAAAGCCACACCGGAGGGGTTGGTCATAGAGACTGCTGCATTTACGTTGCACGTACCCTGAGTTAGCGTAAAGTTATTGGTAATGGTTTGTGCCGAACTGATTGTTACCGTGTTTGCAGCAGCAGTTTTGGCAACTGTCAAATCATAGAATTGTGTATTTGACGAACCCGAAACAGTTTGGTTTGCACTATTCTCAAAACTAACCGTGTTTGTACCTGCTGTAAAAGTGCCATTGTTTGTAAAATCACCGTAAACATTAAGGGTAGCTGGTGAAACTAAAGTAGCTCCTGAATTGATGATAATCGTATTAAAATTAGTGGTCGAAGCATTCGTACCCAGAATTGATTGTGCGGTGCTCCCAGCGAATATCAATTGACCGGAGTTGTGGGTATATGTACCGCTCACCGAAATATCGCCTGTTAGTGTAAGCGTTGAGCTTGGAGCGGTAAAAATGCCACTCGAAATGGACAGGCTGGAAGTTGAAACGGCATTGGCTCCACAGGTAAACCTCCCAGCGGTTTCAGTTAAACCTCCACTACCAATAGTAAGGGCTTGATTCAGTGTAATAGTACCGGTGTTTGATGTAGTCAATCCATTTAATATACCTGAGGCGGGTATCTCCGGGCCTGTTGTTTTCGAAGTAGTGCCGGAATAATTTAAAGTCCAGGGGCCGCCTGTAGGGGATTGTGATATGGTGGTTGGAGAAGCAGCAGCTGTTGAATTAAAATTAAAAACAGATCCCGAAGACAAATTTAAGCCGGAACTGATATCAAATAAACCATCCGTCAGAGTTAGGGTATTGGTTACATTCAAGCCCGATGCCCCAACCTGCACCGAAGTTCCGGTATTTGTTTTATTGATGGTAAGGCTCTGCAACGTATTGTTGGAACCAACAAAATTAATGGGCGATGTCAACGGTGTTGAGCCTGTTAACGTAAGGGAGGATGCACCACTTGCAGAGAGAAGGCCACTCGAAGTAAAATTATTCGCCATGGAAAGCGATTGTCCATCAAAAGCGAGTACCGTGCCCGAAGCCATTGACACAGCACCTGTGATAGAAGTCGCTGCCCCAACTATTACCGTTCCTGCATTTATCGACACAGCTCCTGTAATAGAAGTAGTTCCGCCAAATGTTACGGTGCCTGAATTTACCGTTGCAGTGCCGGTAATTGAAAGGTCATTATTGAAAGTGATAGACCCTGACGTTCTATTAAACGTAAGGTTTCTCATAGTCTGGCTACCGCTTGGAAAGGGGAATGTTCCAAGTGCCCCTGTTCCATTTACCGTGAGGCTATTACTTGTTCCTGAAAAATTTATGTGATTTAAGTTAGAGGTAATATTACCGTTAAGTGTAAGCGATGATGTGCCCACAATGTTTAAATCTCCATTTGTTAAAATTAGATCGCCTGGAATAGTGACTGTACCGCTTGATGAAACTCCACTATTGTTATTTATTTCAGTTATTACTCCAGAGATTGTAGGTTGTCCATTGCCAATAAATTGTGCACCTGCACCTGCATAAACTATGGTAGCACCTGAGTTGTAGATTCTGTTGGCCACTGTTGTCCTAATATTGCCCCGGCTTGTATTCGCTACCAAGGCTCCCGTAGTATTAAGCGATCCATTTTGCAACGTTCCGTTAACAACGAAGGATCCACTAGGGGCGAGTGTTCCACCACCACCTCTTAATATAGATTCTGCTAACATATTTAACGTTCCATTCACAACAAGGGCATTTATTACACCCCTGAGTGTAAGCGTAATGGCATCGGAGACTACTAGCGTACCTCCTACATCAACAGTTGTTTGGTCAATTGTTACGTTTGCAGAAACAGTAACTACATCATTTGCCCTAATCTCAATTGTGTTGCTCGCTGAAGTTGGTGTACTCGAAGCAGCCACCCACGTACCTGATCCATTGGGTGTTTCTACCTGCCAGGTTGTGGTTGCGGACCAAAGCCCACCGCCTGTGCCGTTAGACCTGAAGTTGGTCTGAGCCGAACCGGCCAGTGAAAATAAAATTAAGCTTGCAAGCAGTGCATATCTTTTCATATCCATCATTCTTAAATACCAAGGTGCTGTTTGCATGTGAACTAAAGTAATCAATTTCACCCTAAAAACACAAAAATAGCAAATATTGCGGTTATAGATAACCTGCATTTAATGCTACAAGTTTTGCAAGTGTAACCCTTACTTTACAAGTAGAAATCACATCTTAGACCTAATATTATCAACAATAAAGCCAATCTCTTCCTCGGTAAGGTTTGAGCCAGAAGGAAGGCAGAGACCCTTCAAAAAAAGTGATTCCGACACTCCATTGACATAAGCCGGAGCATTTTTAAAAATAGGCTGTACGTGCATGGGTTTCCAAAGGCGTCTTCCTTCTATATTTTTTGTCTCAAGTTGGGTCAATACTTCCCCAACTTTATGTTCGAAATTCGATTTTATCAAAACAGTGGTAAGCCAACGGTTCGAAACCGAATTTTCAGCTTCCAATTGAAAAGAAAACTGCTCTTCTCCAAGTTTATTTTTGTAAGTGCAAAAATTTGCCCTCCTCGTTTTGATTCGCTCCTCTAAAACATGCATCTGGCCCAAGCCGATGCTCGCACAGATGTTGCTCAACTGATAATTATAACCGACTTCCTCGTGCAGATAATACGGAGCCGGAGTTCGCGACTGGCTTGAGAGAAATCGCGCCCGGTCAATCCATTCTTTACAGAAAGAAACCATTGCCCCTCCACCCGAAGTAGTTATGATTTTATTTCCGTTAAATGAAAATATGCCAATATCTCCAATCGTTCCGGCTTTTCGTCCATTGTAAATTGACCCGAGGGCCTCGGCTGCATCTTCAATCACGGGTATTTCATGTTGTTTTGCTATCGGCATAATCTTATCCATGTTGGCCGGCATTCCAAAAAGGTGAACCACAATAATCGCCTTCGGTTTTTTTCCAAGTCGTATTCGATCTTGAATGGCCTGCTCTAACAAAGTGGGATCCATGTTCCAGCTTTCCGGTTCGGAATCTATAAATACTGGCGTTGCAGATTGATACATGATTGGATTACAAGAGCCCGAAAACGTAAACGAAGAGCAAATCACTTCATCGCCTTTGCCAACCCCTAGTGTAATGAGAGCCAAATGAATGGCTGCTGTGCCCGAACTCACCGCTACACAATGATCGATGGCATTATACTGTGCAAGTTTATTTTCAAACTCGGTGATGGCTGGGCCAACGGGCGCGATCCAATTGGATTTGAAAGCACGTTCGATATATTTTTGCTCTTCGCCACACATGTGTGGAGGCGACAGGTAAATCCGTTTGCTCATCCTCTTGCCGAAAATTTCTGGAAATATACAGCAGGGATTAACAAAATCATCAACGTAGGGTTAATGATCAAACGATGGAATTGCGACAATAAAGGAGATGATATTTCTGAGCTTCCTTCAACGGAGAGTTTGATGGCCAGATAAATCGGCAACAAAATTAAACCATCAATAAGTTGAATCGCGATAGCCAGCCTCGTGATTCGCCAATCTTTAAACCAGGCTATAATAAAAATCAGCATGAAAAAATCGTTTAGCAAAACACGCAAGATTTTTTTTGTAATAAACTTCAGGTTTTCGGAGAGGTGAAATGCATCTACAAAAGAAAACTCTTGAAACAAAAAAGTAAGAGCGATGCCGGATACTGAAATAGCCAACAGCAATCTGTTTAATTTAGGGTCTTCTAAAATCTTATTCATGTTTTTACGCTTCGCACCCAGAAATACCACAACACGAAAACAACCACATAGATGATTCCCGTAAAAAGATATTTGTGAAAAAAGTACAGCTGCTCCGGAAAATAAAAGGCAACCCCATAAAGCAAACCGATACGTGCAATATTTAACACATGAATGCTTATTAATCCAATGCCGGCATATTTTGCAAATAGTTTTACCGGTCCACTGAATGCTACGATAAAACTAAAATATACAATGACAACGTTCACACCATTGCAGCCTTCAAAAACATAAATCAGTGTTTCTCGGTCATTTCCTACAGCAACGTATTCCGAAAAACCAGAAGGGAAACTTGCAATAGAACTATCAAAAAAAGAAAGAAACCAAACTACCTGACTGCTCACTGAGCGTGTAATCGGATCTGACGTAGGCAAAAAAGTTTGAGTATAAAAACCATATATCGTATTCAGGCCGATGTAAAGCGCAACGAAGACAAGCAAAAATGTAATTGCCTTTTTGTTTTGTTTAATAAAATCAAAATTCATGACTTTGAAATAACTCTTGCGGGCACTCCCATAATTTTTTTGTCACTTGCGAACGATTTGGTCACCACAGACCCGGCTCCTATAATACAAGACTGCCCTATTTTTACACCTTGAATCAGCCTTGATCCGGTTCCAAGCAGGCAACACGCACCAATGCTAATGTTTCCGGATATGCTGCACGCTGGCATTACCGTGCAAAAATCGCCCACACATACATCGTGACCAATTGTTGTTGAAAGATTGATGATGGCAAAATCACCAATAGATATTCCGGTAGTGAGAATGGCTCCTGCTGTTACGATACTGCCTTTTCCAAATTTATTTTTTAATTGATCGCCAAGCATGGATGAAGGATGAGCCAATACCGGGAACTCAATATTTTTGTTTGTTATTTTAGACACCAACTGTTTTCGGGTTAGCGGGTCTGCCACCGCAACACATAACGAAATTGACGATGGAAATGAGTTCAATTCATGGATTCCCCCAAGAACCATAGATCCTTCAACGGTTTCATTTTTCGGGATACCGTCATCAAAAAAACCAACCAAATCCCAAGTAGGCGTAACTTCATTGATCTGCGAAATCATGAGCAGCATTTCGCGACCAAAGCCACCCGCGCCATAAATTGCAATCTTGTTTTTCAATTACCGGTAAATTTTCCTTCGTTCAAAGATACATCCTTCTTAAATGATAGCAGTAAAGCAATAGTTTTTATCAAGATCAACACATCAAGCCGAATGGAAACATGTTTGATGTAATACAAATCGAGATCGAATTTCTTCTTCCAATTTATTTCATGCCTGCCATTTACCTGCGCCCATCCGGTGATGCCCGGCAAAACCCGATGTCGTTGTTTTTGGTATTCGGCCATTAAGGGCAAATACTCTAAAGGCAATGGCCGTGGGCCGATGAGCGACATCTCCCCTTTCAACACATTCCACAACTGTGGAAGCTCATCGAAAGAAAAAAAGCGCAAAAAATCACCCCACAAAAATCTACGCTTATCCAAGTGTTCTGCTTTAAGAGTACGGAATTTGTAAAGCGTGAATGATTTATTCTCTTTCCCAATCCTTTCTTGTGAAAAGAATACAGGAAATTGCCAAGTGAGTATGTAGACCATCAGAATAAAAAGGAAAAACCAGCTCAGGCAAACGATCAATATTAAAGCCAATGTGAAATCTAAAATTCGTTTGATGAAATTAAGATACATGGCTAAGGTTTTGTGTCTTGATTTTAACAAGTACCCGGTATCGTAAAATCAAATAAGTAATTCCATAAGCTAGTACTACAATAATTGGGACGAATCGGTTGTGCTGAGTGAAACCCCATATCAATATTCCATTAAAAAAAGCTTGACTCAGCGCATAGCAGCATGAAACAACAAGCTGAGGGAGTTTCATTTCGTTGGATAGATATTGAAACAGATGAGTTCGGTGGGCTTTAAAAATATTTTCTTTCCGCATCAACCTGTACACAATGGTAACAATTGAATCAATGCCATACACCAGAAACAGAAAGATCCAAAAAAAACTGTGCGTGGCAACCATCAACTGTATCATAACAAAGATTAAAATCAATGCGATGGTAACGCTACCCACATCGCCCGCAAAACAACGTGCTGTTTTGCGGAAATTAAAAAAAAGAAAAATTACTACCGAAGTTAAGACAAACAACAACAAGTGGGTATCGGTAAAGTGAACCACCCAACCATGAATAAAAACAAAAGTAATTAAGGTGACCAATGCATAGATTCCGGTAATGCCGTTAATGCCATCCATAAAATTAAAGGCATTCATCGTGCCGATAAAAATAATTAACAAGAAGAGCAACATAAACCATGACCAATCGATCGGCCACTGTTGATAAAAAATCAAGAGTACCGAAAACAACTGAACCAAAAAACGAAGGATGGGCTTAACCGAAGAAATGTCGTCTAAAAAACTGATTGTGGCGATCAGCAAAATTGAAAATGTAAACCAAGGCCAATTGAATTTGCTTTGAATAAACCAAAACAAAACACTGAATAAAAATATTATTCCGCCTCCGCGAATAATTGGGTGTTCGTGCGAACTTCTCGCGTTGGGTTTGTCGATTATTTTAAACCTCTCCGCTAATTTAAAATAAAATAATTCTGCAGCGAGCAACAAAACAGTTACTGCAAATATGGAGATCAAGTTAATTTCCATCGAACGATCGAATTGTTTTTATCAATCCTGCTTCTAAGCTAAGCGGCATAGAACTGCCCATTGCTTCGGAAATTTTATTATTTGAAACCATCATATCCTCTGTCAATTTATTGAGCATTGAAGTTTTACCTACCAATGCCGCGCAACCTTCCATTATTTTTCTCGGCACATGCACCACTCTTGAATTCTTACCTAGGCTTTTTGCAATGATGTGGTACAATTGGGATGTAGATAAAAATCCATTATCTGCTAAATGGTAAATTCCGGAATCAATATCTTTTTCAATCAAAGCTTGAATCACAAAACAAAAATTATCAATACCATGAAAAGAACGTTGATTGTGGAATGCACCCAAAGGAAAGGGCAACCCATATTTTACAAACCGATACAGTAAATTTAAATTTCCTTTGTTGCCGGGGCCGTGCATCATAGCCGGGCGTAGAATAAAAATTTTTTTACTTCCCCACTCTTTCGACAGAATGTATTCTTCTGCTTTCCGTTTAGATTTTCCGTAATGAGTAACCGGCAGTGGAGCTATTGATTCTAATGCGGGAGTCGAAGAAACATCGCATGCGGCTTTAATGGAGCTTACGAAAATAAATTTTGTGGCCTTTGATTTTAAGAATTGATCTACAATGCTTTTCGTGCCTTCGTAGTTCACAGTATAATAGTCTTCCGGTTGGTAGTTTCCTTTCAAATCGTGTGCGATCCCGGCCAAATGAACAACCGTATCCACTTTGTTTTCATCTAATGTTATTGAGTTACCATTTTCAAGAAAAACAAAATCTTGACACGTTGTCTGTTTCCTTCCGTAACCAAACAACTTGTAGTGTGGTAGATTCTTAAAATGCGCTACCAAGTTAGAGCCCACAAATCCCGATATACCTGTAATTAAAATCGTGCTCATCAGATCAGTTCGAATATTTTGCGAAAATATTTACTGTAAACCATAAACGCATTTGAGTAGATGCCATTCTCGCGGCAAGCACGTACAATCTCGCGGTTTAACACCACGTTGCTCATAAAATTTTTGGAGCTTACGCCACCTTTGCGCATGGTTACCATGGTAAGCGGAATGTATTTGTATTTTAATCTATTCACCAACAAAAAACGAATGAGCAATTCGTAGTCTGCAGCGATCTGATAATCTGTTTTAAACAATCCAAGCTGGTCGTAATATTTTCTCCGAACAAAAAAAGTGGGGTGCGGAGGCATAAAACCCCAGGCAAATTTTTTAGGGTTCCAGTGAGATGCCGAATAAGTACGAAGAACCTTAGATAAATTTTTTGGATCTACGAATACCAGATTACCAAATACGGCATCAACAGAGTGGTCAACAAATTCATTGGCCACCTGAGAGACGATCGTATGGCTCGCATAAAAATCGTCCGAATTTAAAATGCCTACCACTTCGCCCGTGGCCATCTTCAATGCTTTGTTCATCGCATCGTAAATTCCGCGGTCGGGTTCGCTGATCCATTTATCTATTCGTCCTTCATTTTGCCTGATTATATCAAGAGTGCCGTCCGTTGAGTTGCCGTCCACCACAATGTATTCGATGTCTTTGTAATCTTGCGACCGCACTGAATTTATTGTATCACCGATAGTAGCTGCCGAATTAAAGGCAACTGTGATCAACGAAATTTTCATTCGGTAAATTGTATTTTATTTTCCCGCACCAAAATACGCGAGAAACAAACTGCAAAAAAACATCGAATAGAAAATTTATTGCTTCGGAGGTCCATCTGAAGAATCGGTGCCGGTAGTTGTTGGCTTAGGGAGCCAGCTACCCTCAAACTTAAATTTTAATTTACCCAACCAATCGCTGCTGTAAAACGCTACCCGATCGAGGGTTGCATTTACTTCGTTGATATCCAGTCCGTCTGCTTCGCGAAGAAACATAACGTAAGTCCAATCGTTCTTTTTGCAAATCCACGATCCGTACAGCGAGTGATTGATTTCGAGCAGATTTTGATAAAAACTTTCCAAGTTCTTATCGGGTACGGCCAACAATGGGCTCATCACCTGAAAATACCAGCGTGCGGGGTTGTCTTGAAAACTAAAAACATCAATCCATACGGTAGCACCCTTGTAAATAATAGACCACTGACCGGGCTTTTGGCCACGGCATAGTGCCGGATCAACTTTAAGGCCACGAATACTGTCTTCAACTAACGCAGAGGTCTGATTTAAGTCCATAGTGATTTGATTTGTTTGTAAGCCGAAGGTAAAAATTTTTTTATGAGTTTTTACTCAACATACTACAGCAAGCATCAAAAACCTATCTACAAAAATTGAACTGTATGTCTTAATTCTTTATGTATTATCTTTGCACACGAAATTAAAAAACGAGAAAAACTTATGGTAGCCGAAAAAATTGCATACAAAGTAAAAGACATGGCGCTGGCCGCTTGGGGCCGTAAAGAAATAAAACTGGCCGAAGCAGAGATGCCCGGATTGATGGCGCTGCGCGAGGAGTTTGGCACAAAAAAGCCCCTAAAAGGAGCTCGCATTGCGGGTTGCCTGCACATGACTATACAAACAGCTGTGCTGATCGAAACGTTGAAAGAACTTGGTGCAGAAGTGAGCTGGAGTTCGTGCAACATTTTTTCCACACAAGATCATGCCGCGGCTGCCATTGCGGCTGCCGGGATTCCGGTGTACGCCTGGAAAGGCATGAACGAAAAAGAATTCGATTGGTGCATCGAACAAACCCTTTATGCTTTTGAGGGGAACAAGCCATTGAACATGATTTTAGATGACGGTGGCGACCTTACCAACATGGTGTTGGATCGTTACCCCGAATTGGTTGCCGGTATCAAAGGCATATCGGAAGAAACAACCACGGGTGTTCACCGCCTGATCGAGCGCGAGCAAAACGGCAAACTTCCTCTGCCCGCCATTAATATTAACGACTCGGTAACGAAATCTAAATTTGATAACAAATACGGTTGCAAAGAATCTTTAGTGGATGCAATACGCAGAGCTACCGATGTGATGATGGCGGGAAAGGTTGCCGTAGTTGCCGGCTATGGCGATGTGGGCAAAGGTTCTGCTGCTTCGTTGCGCGGTGCTGGCGCACGTGTAGTTGTAACCGAGATCGACCCCATCTGTGCGTTGCAAGCTGCGATGGATGGATTTGCCGTAAAGAAAATGGACGAGGCTGTAAAAGGTGCCGACATTATTGTAACCGCTACCGGAAACTTTGGAATTGTTTTAGGCCGACATTTCGAAAGCATGAAAGACAAAGCCATTGTTTGTAACATCGGGCATTTTGATAATGAGATTGATGTGGCCTGGCTGAACAAAAACGCAACGAAAGATACGGTTAAGCCTCAAGTTGATATTTATACGTTGAAGAACGGAAATCAGGTGATCCTCCTTGCCGAAGGCCGTTTGGTAAACTTAGGTTGTGCCACCGGGCATCCTTCGTTTGTAATGTCTAATTCGTTTTCCAACCAAACCATTGCGCAACTTGAACTTTGGACAAACTCCGATAAGTACGAGAACAAAGTGTATATGCTGCCCAAGCACCTCGATGAAAAAGTAGCTCAACTCCACTTGAAAAAAATCGGTGTTGAACTGGATACGCTTACTCCCGACCAAGCCAAATATATTGGCGTGGAAGTGAAGGGGCCTTTCAAGCCGGATTACTACCGTTATTAGTTATTGATTACAGTAAAAGAAAAGCCCACGATGAAAATCTTGGGCTTTTTTTATTGCGGGTTGCCTGCTCAATTTTCAAACATGGATAGGCCTATCGTTTGGTTTTATACCCTTCTTTTGCAAGTACTTGCATCGTTTTATCGCGCACATCGCCCTGCAAAATAATTTCTCCATCTTTAGCAGAGCCTCCTACTCCGCATTTTGTTTTCAAAAGTTTTGTAAGCGATTCGAGATCGTCTCGTTTTCCAATAAACCCTGTAACTAAGGTAACTTGCTTTCCCGCTCTTCCGTTTTTGTCGAGCGTTATTTTTAGGTTTTGCTGTTGCACCGGTAACGTGTTTTGTTCCTCACTTCCGGCAAATTCATATTGAAAATTTTGGTTGGTTGAGTAAACCACACCTTCGCGATTTTTCCATTCGTTTTTCTTTGCCATACTATTCAGAATTTATGCACTTGCAAAAATACAAGGGTTAGTAAAAACAAAAGTAAGTTGACGACACCCATATTGAAACGAAACTCCACGCCTTTCCAATAAAAAGTTCCGACCAACGAAGTGAGCAGCAGCAATATCGGCCAAAAAATAAAATTGCCATAAATGGATATTTCAATGGGTGTTTGAAAATGTGTTTGTTCATTTTCCAACATACGGGGAATAGAAAACCAAGCCGAACGGTAAATATTCAACTTAGTGGTTTGCCTTAGGCGGCCTGCCGCCTTGCGGGAAACACGCACTGTTTTTCCACCACGTAGTTCCAACCTGAAATTTGAGCCTCGGTCGATTGGGCTCTCCGCTAACACCTCGGTCTGAATTTTCACCGGGGGTAAAGAGTAATCTGCTATCAGAACTACCGAAAACAACAATGTTACTTTAGAGATCAACAGCGAGTAGCGAAGGTTGGCCGCCATCATGGCCAAAATTTCTTCACGGTGTGTCGGCCTGCGTTGCCGTGGCATATCTTTTGGCTGTGGCCTATAGCGGGGATCTCGATGCTTGGGTGGTTCGGGCTGCGGTGTAGCTTCTTCACCTTTTAGCATCTGGTCGTAAATGGCTTTGCGAATGGGATCGCCCAGGCATTCGTAGGCTTCGTTTACTTCTTTGAAAATCTCTTCGGCTTCGGGCGATTTATTTTTGTCGGGGTGGAATTGTAACGCAAGCCTGCGGTAGGCTTGCTTAATTTCATCCGCGCTTGCATAAATATTCAGGCTTAATATGAAATAATAATTTTTCACAACGGTGCAAAGTTAAAAATAAAAGCCCCGAAAAACGGGGCTTCATTTTCTATCAAAAAAACTTTAGTTGGCTAACGCTTCACTACAAAAGTGAGTACCGGTCTTTTCGATTGCCCTACCACATCTTCGGCAATGCTTCCGGCCAATACTTGTGCAAAACCGGAACGGCCGTGCGTAGCCATGGCAATTAAATCGGCATTAATGCTGTCGGCAAAATAAACGATCCCTTCTTCTTCCGATAATTCATTGTACACATTGATGGTAAAATTCTTTAAGCTCAAACGTTTCGCAAACTTTGCCAGTGCATCTTTAGCAATTGAATCGCGTTGGAAACTACCGGGCGTATTGATGCGAACCAAATGAATGGTAGATCCATAAATTTGCTGTGTATTTTTTACAAATCGTGAAAAAATATCTTCATCGGGCGACATGGCCGTGGCGTACACTACATTTTTAAAATTGGTTGTAGATGGTTTGCTCTGCACCGTCAACACCGGGCATCGTGAATGCCTGACTACTTTTTCGGTGTTTGTTCCGATCACCATTTCCTGAATTTTGGTGTGCCCCTTGGTGCCCATCACCACCAGATCAACTTTCTTTTCGGTAATAATCGTTGTAATACCATGGAATGGATTCCCCACGCGTTGCTCACCCGTAATTTTAACCGCATCGTATTTTGGGTCGTTAACTAATTTTTCCAGTTGTGTTCTTGACTTCTTTAACATCTCAAACGTAAATATTCTGTCTTCCCAATCCGCTTTGTGCCATTCGCCCGTAACACGATACGAATCCGTAGTAATTTCTTCTACCACATTCATGGCGATGAGTTCGGCTCCGCTTTTCTTGGCAATATCAAAGGCTACATCAAAAGCAGTTGCCGATGTTTTTGAAAAATCTACAGGTACAAGAATTTTTTTCATGGCTATATATATTTGATTGATTGTGCAATCAAGGTAGTGATTTTATTAAAACAATAAAATGAGATTTATCAGGCAAGTAACTCGCCCAACCCAAATAACAGCACAAACAAAAGCGTGGATAGTGCCATCTGTTTCAACATAGGGTCGAGTTTTTCAGAAGGAAGTGTTGAAACTTTTTTTCCATTTACTGCTAAAAGTGGGGCTGCTAAGAGAAATAAAAACTGAATCGGTGATTTGAAATTGGTAAGTACAAAAGCAACAGCGCATAATATACCACCCAACAAAAGTACCCAATGATATTGCACGGCATTTTCACGGCCAATCCTAACCGGGATTGAAAATTTTCCTGCCGATCGGTCCGATTCAATGTCGCGAATGTTGTTGATGTTAAGCACAGCGATAGAAAAAAAACCACAACTTAATGCTGGCAAAATAAATGGCCACGAAAATTCTTTTGTGAACAAATATTGAGAGCCCATCACCCCTACCAAGCCAAAGAAAATCAAAACGGATAGGTCGCCCAAACCAACGTATCCATAAGGTTTTTTCCCAACGGTGTACGCAATGGCTGCAGCAATGGAAAGCAACCCCAACCCCAGGAAGTACAAAATCGATTTCAACTCCAGCCCAAAAGCGGCATAGAGCAACGTGATTCCACTTACTAAACACAACAAGACAAAAAGAATAATAGCGTTTTTCATTTGTGCTGACGAAATAGCCCCCGACTGCACAGCACGTTGTGGCCCAACCCGCTCCGCGTGGTCAGCACCGTGTACTGTATCGCCATAGTCGTTGGAGAGATTGGATAAAATTTGCAAGAAGATGGTGGTACTGCAACACAGAAAAAAAATCAATCCGTTAAACTTATGTTGTGAAGCCGCCAAGAAGCCTCCCATGCCGATGCAGGCAAGTGAAAGCGGCAACGTGCGCAGGCGAAACGCCTCAATCCAAACCTTCATTATTAATAGTGTTAAATGTTAACCGTTGATGTTACGCAAACTATATATTGACTGTCAGGTTGAGTTTATCGAAACCTGATTTCGATGCACAAAAACGCCTTCGACTTGCTCAGGCTGACAATGTTTTGAATAGTTTGCGTAACATCAATTAACAGCAAATATCAAAACTATTCCTGTTAACTTTTAACTATAAATGATAACTTTTTACCGATTAACTAAAGCGAGGATATCTTTATCTAATGGCTGCACGCCCGACTTAAAGAATTTGATTGTAGTACCGTCTTCGTTCACAAAATATTTAGCAAAATTCCAATCGGGTTTGTGGCCTGTTTTCGATTGCAGCCATTGGTAAAGCGGATGCTGGTCTCTCCCCTTCACCGAGATTTTTTCAAACATCTGAAATTTCACTCCGTAATTTCTTTCGCAGAACTCGGCAATCTCGGCATTGCTGCCCGGTTCCTGCCACAAAAAATTATTGGCCGGGAAGCCGAGGACTTTTATTTTGTCGCCATACTGCTCGTGCAGTTTTTCAAGATCGGCATACTGTGGAGTTTTGCCACATTTCGAGGCCGTATTTACGATTAACAATTTTTGCCCTTTGTATTCGCTAAAGTCAATCTCTTTGCCATCGAGCGATTTCATTTTAAAATCATAGATAGAACCACTTATGCTTTCGCCTTTATCGGCAGGTGATCGGTCTCTTAAAAAAGAAATCATGGTTATGGCAGCAGGAATTAAAACTACACCAAAAGTTATTTGTTTAAAGTTCATCCGTGATTTGTTTATCGAGCGGCTTCACTTTTGAGTTGAAGAATTTTACCTTGCCATCGGGCTTCACCAGATATTTACAGAAATTCCAGGTGGGTTCTTGCCCTGTTTTTTCTTTGAGCCACGCATAAAGCGGGTGTTGGTCTTCGCCTTTCACCGAAATTTTTTCAAACATCTGAAAGGTTACGCCATAATTTTTCTTGCAGAACTCTCCAATTTCTGCGTTGGTGCCGGGTTCTTGCCCACCGAAATTGTTGGCCGGGAAACCCAGCAGCGTTACTTTCTCGCCATACAGTTCGTGCAGCTTTTGTAAATCGGCATACTGTGGCGTGTTGCCACACTTTGAGGCTGTGTTCACTATCAAAAGTGTTTTGCCCTTGTATTGAGAAAAATCAATCTCCTTGCCTTCGAGCGAATTCATTTTAAAATCGTAAAGAGATGAAGACGATGACATCAAAGTCAAAATAACGGAAAGAATTGCTGCAATTTTCATAAGTGGTCGGGTTAATGTTTCAACAAATTACTGAAAAAAGTTTTGAGTAAAGTAGAACTTATTCGTCAATCGGTAAAAGTTTGCTCCATTCGGTTTTCAATATGCGGAAGATGTTTACTTTATTCCCCTTATATGTGGTAGTTTTTTCTTTAACCATTCCATTTTTAATTGCCACTTTTTCTGATGCGATGTTTGTCAGGCTAATGATAGATATCAAAGAATCGGTCCATTCGTTTTGAAAGGCAGAGTCTCTGCAAAACGTTGCTGCTTCAAAAGCATAACCTCTATTCCAATACTCAGGTAATATCGAGTAAGCGATTTCAAGTTCATTAACACCATCAACGATTTGCACAAGAAGTCCGCAATGACCAACAAGCTTTCCGTTTTGCTTTTCAACGAGCGCGTTCATCCCGCCAAGGTTATTTTCATAACGACCAAATTGTTTCTTATACCACTTCGCACATTCAATCTCGGGAGTTTCTTTTTCTTCAATCCAATGTTCAGAAGTTTTGGGGTCTCTGAAAAACGTAAGCCATTGATCAAAATCTGATTCCTGAATTTTTCGGAAGATCAATCGTTCTGTTTGCTCACCGTTGAGGAGGTATTTCATTCAAAAATAGAAATTGTTTGTAAAGTAACGGGTTAGGTATCAATTACCACTCAACAAATTTTTATTAAGGATTAAGATATTCTTTGATTACCTTCCCTCATTAACTCACAAACTCATGCAAAAGTTTATACTTTATATTTTCGTATTCTTTATCGGTTTATCTGCTGCTTTTTCGCAAGTACCCGATTCTGTTTACATCAAATCGCATTACGACAAGCTGGAGGTTTCAATTGCTATGCGCGATGGCATCAAACTCTTCACCTCGATTTACACACCCAAAGACAAATCAAAAGCATATCCCATACTTATGCAACGCACGTGCTATAGTGTGGCTCCTTACGGAGAAAATAAATTCAGGAGAAACCTTGGGCCATCCCCTTTCTTGATGAAAGACGGTTATATTTTTGTTTATCAGGATGTGCGCGGCCGTTGGATGAGTGAAGGCACATTCGATAACATGCGCCCCAATATCCCCGGCAACGATCGCAAAAACAAAACCTCTACCGATGAGTCTTCAGATACGTGGGATACGATAGATTGGCTGATCAAAAACATAAAAGGCAACAACGCGCGTGTAGGTCAGTGGGGCATATCCTATCCGGGGCATTATACGGCAGCCGGCATACCCGATGCACACCCGGCTTTAAAAGCATCTTCACCTCAGGCACCGATCAGCGATTTTTTCTTCGATGACTTTCACCACCAGGGAGCTTACCTTCAAAGCTATACGGCTGCTTTTGCCGTGTTTGGTTATCAACACGACAAGCCCACCAACAAAGATTGGTATGGAGACAAGATTGGAAGGTTTTATACCAACCCACCCAAAGACGGATACGACTTCAACTTAAAGCTGGGGCCGCTCAAAAATATTACCGAGAAATATCATTTCGATAATTTCTTTTGGCAACAAATTATCGATCATCCAAACTACGATGAGTTTTGGCAGAAGCGAAGCATCCTCCCCCACCTCACCAATGTAAAGCACGCGGTGATGACCGTGGGCGGATGGTTTGATGCCGAAGATTTGTATGGCCCGCTCAATATTTACAAGAAAATTGAAAACAGCAGCTCCAATTTAAACACGATCGTGATGGGACCGTGGAGCCATGGCGACTGGGCCCGTGAAAGAGGTTTTCAGCAAGTGAACCACATTTATTTTGGCGACAGCATCTCTACTTTTTATCAACGCGAAATCGAACGTAAGTTTTTCAATTCCATTTTAAAAGAGTCCGCTCTGCCAAGCCTGCCGGAAGCGTATATGTACGACTGTGGCTTGAAAACCTGGAAACAG
Organism: Bacteroidota bacterium; assembly: GCA_018267285.1. Taxonomy (GTDB): domain Bacteria; phylum Bacteroidota; class Bacteroidia; order Cytophagales; family Cyclobacteriaceae; genus ELB16-189. The sequence continues at coordinate 28,612 of JAFDYU010000001.1, forward strand.
TTTGCTGAGTGGCCGCCCAAAGATATTCCTCCGGTAAAGTTATATTTTAGCGCGAATGGTAAGCTCTCCATAAACGCACCCACACCTGCTGAAGCAGTTTTTGATTATGTGAGCAACCCGCAGAAACCGGTACCCTACACTTCGCAAACCGAAGGTCTGGTATTTACCCCTCGCAGGTTTATGAGCGATGACCAACGCGAAGCTTCGCGCAGACCCGATGTGCTCACGTTTCAAACCGAACCTCTAACGGAAGCGGTTACACTCGCAGGAGAAATCGCTGCCAAATTAAAGGTCTCCTTGTCATCGACCGATGCCGACTTTGTAGTGAAAATTATTGATGTCTATCCGGATGATACACCCAACGATACGAAGCACAACCCGGCAAACATTGTGATGGCAGGTTATCAGCAACTGATTCGCAGCGAAGTTTTCAGAGCGAGATTCCGCAACAGTTTTGAAAAACCTGAACCTTTTACACCCAATCAAATTACCGATGTAAATTTTGCCCTACAAGACTTATTTCACACCATAAAAAAAGGACACCGGCTGATGGTGCAGATACACAGCACCTGGTTTCCGTATATCGACAGAAACCCACAGAAATATGTTGACAATATTTACAAAGCCAACGAAGAAGACTTTGTGAAGCAAACCATTAAAGTATATGGCTCGTCTGTGGTAGAAATTGGCGGAGGTGAGAAATTGAAGGCCAAGATTGAGCAGAAAAAATAAGTGTTTTTTTTCTTCTTAAGCTGTTAGCTGGTGATTGATTCACACCAGCTAACAAAATCTTTTCGTTCATCGAATTGAAGCAGCGGCTGCCAGTTCAAACATGTCGCAGTGAAAAATTAGATACCGTTATCCATGTTTCAAATTTAACATTTTGTGATGGTGTGATAACACCGACCACGGGCAATTGAAGGCCAAGATTGAGCAGAAAAAATAAAGCGATCCGATTTAGTAATTCTTTAATTTTTTAAGAGATCAATAGCTCGGTCTGCCCCCTTTAAGAAGGTATTTCATTTCTTATAAAATAGTTCTGCAATCTTCTCCATATCAAACGCAGCGCCCTCCTGACCATTGGCTACAAATGCTAAGACTAAATCATCATCCGGATAGATTAGAAGATGAGAGCTGCAGCTAAAGCCATCTCCTGAATGATGCCAATACCGATGCCCATTTTTGTCTTTACCGACATACCATCCCAAGCTATATCCGGTTGTCTTTAACCAAAAATCTCAAACTGTTCATCACTATGTCTTTCCGTTCATCGAATTGAAGCAGCGGCTGCCAGTTCAAACAGGTTGCAGTGAAAAATTCGATACCGTTATCCATGTTTCAAATTTAACATTTTGTGATGGAGATATTTTGTGGCGGTGTGGTGGTGCGGTGATAACACCGACAACGGCAGAAATGATTTGAGAGAATGAAGATTGAATTACAAAAATAGAGCCGAGTAAGAAGATTATTTTTGCAAATGACATTTGATTGGCATTTTAGTTGTGATTAAACAATTACATTTTTTCCGGCACCTGAATCCCCAAAAGTTTCATCGACTTTTTAAGAACATCTGCAACTACTTCTGAAAATGCTATCCTGAATTTCAGTTTTACAGCATCCGTTTCATTAAAAATTGGAATGGATTGGTAGAATTGATTGTACCCTTTGGCAAGGTCAAAAGCAAAGTTGGCAATTACGGCAGGTGAATAATCGCGTGCAGCTTCGTTCAGTTTATTGATATAATTATTGAGTATAAAAATCCCGTCACGCTCAGAATCTTCAAGCGAAGTCACTTGAGATAAATCTGATTCCGTTGGCTTCACTCCCATCGACTCGGCCTTGCGCACGATGGCGCGAATGCGGGCGTGGGTGTATTGAATGAACGGCCCGGTATGTCCTAGTAATTGAATCGATTCATTCGGGTCGAAGAGCATGCGTTTCTTCGGGTCAACTTTCAACAAGAAAAACTTCAACGCACCAAGCCCGATCATTTCCGAAAGGTCTTTAATCTGTTGTTCATTTAATTCTTCAATCTTACCGAGTTCGCGGGTTTGCTTCTCGGCTTCATCGGCCATCTCCTGCATCAGGTCATCGGCATCTACTACCGTTCCTTCGCGCGATTTCATTTTTCCGGAAGGAAGATCGACCATTCCGTACGAAAGGTGATAGCATTTCTCTGCCCACTGGTAACCGAGTTTTTTCAAGATCAAAAATAAAACTTTAAAGTGATATTCTTGCTCATTACCAACCGTGTAAACCTGCCCCTCTATTTTCGGGAAATCTTTGAAGCGTAAAATGGCAGTACCGATGTCTTGTGTCATATACACCGAAGTGCCATCGGCACGCAACAATACCTTTTGATCTAATCCATCCGAAGTAAGGTCAATCCAAACCGAACCATCCTCTTTCTTGAAGAAAATTCCTTTCTCCTCTCCTTTCAATACTTCTTCTTTGCCGAGTAAATAGGTATTCGATTCATAATATAATTTTTCAAAGTCAACGCCCATGCGTTTGTAGGTTTTTTCAAAACCTTCATACACCCAGCCGTTCATCGTCTTCCAAAGTTGCAGTGTCTCGGCATCTTTGGCTTCCCACTTTCGCAGCATGTCTGAAGCGAGCTGCATGATGGGTGATTGTTTTTCCGCATCGGCTTCGCTCACACCTTTATCAACAAGCTCTTTCATTTGAGCTTTATGGTTCTTATCAAACTCTACATAATATTTTCCAACGAGTTTATCACCTTTCATGCCGCTGCTTTGTGGAGTCTCGCCATGGCCAAACAATTTCCACGCAGCCATGCTCTTGCAAATGTGAATGCCACGATCGTTGATGATCTGCACTTTGTGCACTTTGTAGCCAAGCGCTTTGTATATCTCGGCAACTGAATAGCCCAAAAAATTATTTCTCAAATGACCGAGGTGCAAGGGCTTGTTGGTATTGGGCGAAGAGTACTCCACCATCAACTCTTTTCCGTTGGATGGAAGGAGACCAAAGTCTTTATTGGAATAAATGGATTTAAAAACTTCTACCCAGGCTTTGTCGGCAATCACCAGATTCAAAAAACCTTTCACCACATTGAAGCGCGAAACAATTCCGGAGTTAGCAACCAAATATTCGCCAATCGCTGTGGCTGTCTGCTCCGGGTCTTTCTTCGAAATTTTTGTCAATGGAAAACACACCAGCGTATGCGATCCTTCAAACTCAGCGTTGGTTGGTTGAATTTGTAAGTTATCAACAGGCTGGCCGAACAACGAGTCCGTAGCCTTTCTTATTTCAGTACGTAGGACAAAATCTAAATTCATCTTTCTTGCATTACCTCTGTGTACCTCCGCTTCCTCTGGGGTTAAAATGCATTCAACCGCAAAGAGCGCAAAGGAGCGCAGAAAGTTTATAGTTTATTTGCTACCCGTTTAATTCCACTTTTCATTAGTACTACATTGAAATTCATGAGTAACCCTAACTTGCACTTCGAGAGCTTAAGATAGGTTAATATCTGCGCCATGTGTATATCATTCAGCGCCTCAACCGATTTTACTTCGATCACAACTTTATTCTCGACCATCAAGTCCAATCGATAGCCGCACTCTAGTTTAACTTCTTTATATATTAAAGGAAGAGGCTTTTGCTTTTCTACTAAAAGGCCAGCTTGGATCAACTCAAAATAAAGGCATTCTTCATAGGAAGATTCTAAAAGTCCAGGACCGAGTTCCCGATGAACCTGAATAGCACAGCCAATAATCTTTTCCGAAATCTCGTTCTCAGTCATAAATGCATTTTAAACCGCAAAGAGCGCAAAGAACCGCAAAGATTTAATTGTATTGTTCGCGCCCTCTGCGGTTAAAGGTATTTTACATGTCCAGTATGAACGCAAACATCAATGGAGCTACAATAGTGGCATCGCTCTCCACAATAAACTTTGGCGTATCAATGCTCAACTTTCCCCATGTTATTTTTTCGTTAGGCACTGCACCGGAGTACGAACCGTAACTGGTTGTACTATCGCTGATCTGGCAGAAGTAACTCCAGAACGGCACATTGTCTCGTTCCAAATCCTGGTGCAACATCGGCACCACGCAGATTGGAAAATCGCCTGCAATGCCTCCTCCAATCTGGAAGAAACCGATTCCATCTTTACCCGAATTGTTGGTGTACCAATCCGCGAGCCACACCATATACTCAATACCGCTTTTCATTGTTGAGGCTTTCAACTCACCGGTTAATACATAGCTGGCAAAAATATTTCCCATGGTAGAATCTTCCCATCCGGGCACAACCATCGGCATATTTTTTTCGGCAGCCGCAATCATCCAACTGTTTTTCGGGTCGATCTCATAGTGCTGTTTCAATTCTCCGCTGTTCAAAATCCTAAACATAAATTCGTGCGGAAACAATCGCTCACCTTTGTTCTCGGCATCTTTCCACACTTTAAATAAATGCGACTGCAGTTTGCGAAACGCCTCTTCTTCGGGGATACAGGTATCGGTAACACGGTTCAAGTGGTTTTGTAGCAAATCCCACTCTTGCTCAGGAGTAAGGTCTCTATAATTGGGTATGCGCTTGTAGTGCGAGTGTGCCACAAGGTTCATGATGTCTTCCTCCAGGTTGGCACCCGTGCAAGAGATGATGTGCACCTTGTTTTGGCGGATCATCTCTGCAAAACTGATGCCCAGCTCTCCAGTGCTCATAGCGCCCGCGAGGGTCACCATCATTTTTTTTCCATCGGCAATGTGTTTTTTATAGGCTTTGGCTGCGTCTACCAGCGCGGCAGCATTAAAGTGCAAGTAATTCTTCTCGATAAATGCTGAAATGGGGCGATTGCTCATAGTGTTGGAGTAAATTTTTGACGCGAAAATAATCAAATAGTTGTTAGCTTTTTCATGCGGCCTGGCGCGAAGCGCGCCACCAGGCTATCCGCTTTACTCCTCGCGCCAACTCACATGCCTAAGCAGCTGCGGGGTATCGCTCCTATCCTTGGCCGAACAGCCAATACTGAAATTTTCAATCCGAAAAGAAATGATCGTAAAAAAAACAAGTAATAGAGATACAGGCTATCGGATAAACATTTGATTTTTACATTAAAATTTTTGAAATGTCTATTTTGAAATAGGTTTGTAAAAAAAAACAAACCTTATGAAAAAATTAAACCTTTCATTTCTTGTCTTACTAACAGTGGCTTTTGCCTGTTCAAAAACAGCAACATCGCCCACTCCCGCGCTCACCAATACTCAGGTTACCACTACCCCAATCACGGCTCCGGCAGCGCTAACCTCAAGTTCAGATGTTCATGCCCAGGAAGTTTCCGCCTACATCTCTTCGGCTAATGCTCTTTCCACCTGGGTTAATTACTTCAAAGTTCCTGCTTCTGGTGCCTCTAAGTCAAGCGCAACCATTAAAGCATCTAACGGCCGGGTGAGTGCAACACAAGCAACTTCGGATACTTATACCTGGACAGACACCCAAACCGGAAATTCGGTGGCCTACCAGATTACCGATAATGGAACCTCCTATACCTGGGAATACTTCTTAAAAATTTCTGGAGCTAACTGGCTGAAAGTAGTAGACGCCAACGAAATGAAAGACGGCAGCATCGGCTATTTGCGTGTGTTCGATGCCAACGGAAGCGATCCCTCTGTTATTACCGGGCGGTACGACTGGACCAAAACATCTGCACTCTACACGTTTAAGTTGACTACCTCAACCGACTATTTCAATCTCACATACAATTTAACAACAAAAGCCGGCACCATTGATTATTATGAAGACTCTGTTGAAGATGCAAAATTGACTTGGGACAACACGGGGCACGGAACATGGCAGACCTTTGATCCTGCCGCAAGTGGTTCTTGGTAACCGAACGAAACAAAGGAGGCTGAGCTAAAAACAGTCTCCTTTCTCCTTTCTCTTTTGTTTCGAATCTATTCTTCCAAATAAGAAAATCTAATTCACTAATTTCTTGATCATCGAGATTTGGCCAAGGTGGTAAATATCGTGCTGAACAATGCCTTGAAGCATTAATCTGAAATTATATTTTCTTCCGGTAACCGGAGCGCTCAACTGCGCCTCTGAAAGCTTCTCAACTTGTTGGAGAAATTCTGTTTGGCAGCTTTGCAAGCTATCTTTGATTGACTTCCATTCCGGCTCGTTCAATGATTTTATGTTTCGCCAGTTCAACTCAGTATCCCACACTTCATACTCGGCATTGCCTTTTATTTTTTCAATCACAAATTGTCGCCAGGCTGTAATGTGGCAGACAATTTCAGCTATGGAATGATTCAATTTATGCGGTCTGTTTGCAGCCGCATCAGCCGAGACATCGGATAGCATCTTCACCATATTGTCTCCGTACCAAGGTTGCCCATCGTAAACCGCAGCAATATTTTTATAAATTCGTTTGATCTCTTCATTCATAACTAAAAATTTAGAATAGGAAATTCGATCTTCTTTTGTAGAAAATCAAATATTGTGCTATGAAATCCTTTTAACCAGCACTAAACCAAAAACAATATGCGCGAAACATTTTTGATTATCCACTTCATTGGTTTAACCATGGCGGTGGGCACGGGGTTTGCAAATCTTTTTTTAGGCGTAGCGGCCTCGAAATTGAACCCTGAAGAACGCGGCAGCTTCATGTCGAAGATAAGTATATTAATGCGCATGGGCCATATTGGTTTGGGGCTGTTGCTTTTGTCTGGATTTTATTTGGCAACGCCCTTTTGGAAGTCGCTTTCGGATATGCCTCTGTTTATAACCAAACTTATCTTCGTAGGTGTTCTGATTATTCTCATCTCCGTGATTTCCATTCGTGCAGCTAAAGCCAAGAAAGCAAACGACCCCGCTCAGCTTGCAAAACTCAAACCATTGGGTATGCTCATTTTTTTAACGGGCATTACAACATTAATCATAGCCGTGTTGACATTTCGCTGATCTCAAAATAAAAGTTGACATCTGGAAAAGTAGCTTCGTCAGGTTGAGTTTCTGAAAACTGATTTTTATAGGATCTCCTTCAAAAACTTAGGCTGACCTGGTTTAACAATTTTGAGGCTACTTAAAACTATTTTGCTCTCTTGAGCAGTCCACTGGGGAATAAAAAAGTGGCAAACGAAAAGATGAGGAGAAAGTTGAACTCAACACCATTTCTCCCCCCACCTACTACATACCATCCTTCAGCACCGTGAATCATTACAATGCCTGCTATAAAAATTAAGATGTTGAGTAACGCAAAAATTTTCAGGTATCTGTTCATCAATAAGGCGAAGATGGTTACCACATGAGTGGCCTTAATTGCGATGGCGAGCGGCACTCCTAAAATCCCAAAATATCCTTCAAGCCAGTTGCCAAAATCCATAACCGACATATCGATAAAAGAAGGTATGCCGTGCATAACCATAATCACGGCAAGGGCAAAGCGCAGGAGAAAAGTTTGATCAAGGTTTTTAGAAATCCAATTCATGGTGATTTTAATTATAGTTTGGACACTAAATTGGTAAATCTTATCTTTATTTTAAAAGATAATTCACGGCATCTACCGACTGTAAAAAAGAAATATTTTTGCCATAACTTCAAACACCACAAACAGCCGCTATGTTTCTTTCGCAACGCGTTACTCAAATTTGCCTGTTCCTTTTTGCGGCCATCGCCATCTTTGGCGGATGTGTGCAAATGTATCTGGGCGAGCCAGACACTACCCCACGTCTGGATAACATACATAGATTTCTATCAGGCATTTATCTAGGCTGTGGTTTCATCTGCGGGTGGACTGCACTTACCATCCAAAAACAAAATACTCTTGTATTTCTTATTTGCACTGCTGTATTCTTAAGCGGTATAGGCAGGCTTATCTCCATGAACCTTGTTGGTCTGCCGGAACCTCGCGGGCTTTGGCTGGGGTACGTAAGCTCTGAAATTATTGTTCCGATCACTGCTTTTATTGGTCAAATCATAACGAATAGAAAACTTCAGATCAAGTAATATGCCCTCAATTAATTGGAAAAAAGAAATTCAACCGCTGCTGGAAAAATACAAAGGCAAAAAACATCCGCTCGACTACAACAATTTTTATGAGCTCATCGTGATGGTTGTGCTTTCAGCTCAGGATTCCGACCGCCACATCAACCAACTTGCCCCCTCTTTGTTTAGTGTGTTTCCGGACATGAAGTCACTTTCAAAAGCAACAGCAGAATCGTTGTTTCCAATCGTCAATTCGGTGAGAAACTTCGGCAACAAAACAAAATGGTTACTGGAACTTGCTGCCACGGTTAAAGACAATAAAAATATACCCAACACACTGGAGGCGTTAACCGAGTTGCCGGGCATTGGCCGAAAATCAGCCAATGTTATTTTGCGTGAGATGGGGCAACCGGCCGAAGGTATCATTGTAGATTTACACGTAGTACGTGTTGCACCCCGGCTGGGAATTGCACAGGGTACCGACCCAAAAAAACTGGAAAAGCAAATGATGGAAACCCTGGATAAGAAAGACTGGGGCGAAGCAGGCATGGCTATTTCTTTTCTCGGGCGCGAAACATGCCGTCCTTCCAACCCGAAATGCAAAGAGTGTGTGATGCAAAAATCTTGCGCCTATTTCCTGGCTGCGAATTAAATTAACTAGTGTTACGGCAAAACAATTTCCATTAAGGTACCCTTGCCCAATTCGCTTTCTATACGCAACGTAGCACCCATTCGCTTAAGTAAGTCGTTGCAAAGCATGATACCAATGCCCAAACCTTTTTCGCCTGCCGTGCCCACCGATGAAGAGTAATTGCTCGACAATATCCTTTTTGCAGTAGAAGCGTCCATGCCTATACCGGTATCTCTTACAATTATTGATTTGACAGAATTATTTCTGGCAGCCGCAACTTCAATACTCCCCTGCTCATTTGTAAATTTGATGGCGTTCGATAGTAAGTTTCGCAAAACGGTAACAATTATTTCGCGGTCTGCCTTTACCGTAAAAGTTGGGTCAACCGATAGTATCATCCGAATGTTTTTGTCGGAACAATTTGCTTCGTAAATCTGGATCACTTCTTCGGCCACGGGCCTCAATTCTATTTCTTCACGCTTCACACGGATCGCATCAAAATTAGATTTAGCCCAAGTAAGTGTGGTGGCAAGAAACTCCATACTCTGCGTAGCCTTGTCGTTCACGTTGGCAATCAGTTTCATAAACTCTTCCTGTGTAACCTGTTGTTTCGAGGCCATCCGCGAAAGCGAGTATAATTGCCCCATCGGCCCGCGTAAATCGTGCCCCAATACCGAGAGCACACGATCTCGATTTTGGTTGAGCATCTTTAAATTCTCTTCTTGCGATTTGGATGCGTGAATATCTATAAAGGCTATCATTTGCGGGTCGTCCAGTGAGGCTTTCACTTCGTACCAACGATTGTTAAAGTGTTTGGTGCGAATGAGAGCCTGCACCGAAATAGAATTTTGCCCTGATGCATTTGCTTCTTCCGTTTTGGAAGACCACTCTGCTTCAACTTGTTTCCGGTATTCAATATCCGGGTACGCCAGTTCAAACCATTTATTAATGGTGGGAACTTCCTTTATGGAGTAACCAATCTCATCTACAAATCTTTTGTTGACATAGGCATTGGTCCAAACACCTTTTTTTAAACGTGCAACCGCAAATGGGTAGGGCAAAAAATCTAAAATCCTTTGCAGGGTATCACCGCTAACAATCAGACGACCAAGCTGAATGTCCATTTTAAAATGATTAAGCCGAACTAACTTACAAAAAAAGTACGATATGGAAAACCGTATGTAGTTTATGACTTCTGAATTGTTGCAATCGCTTCCACAAACGTTTGATGAAAAGTTTTTTTTAATTCTTTTGCTTAAAAAGTAAAATCTCTTTCACTTTATCAAACAAGCTTTAATCTAAGACTCCGAGTTACGAGTGATGAGAATGGTTTGGGCAAGAGTCAACTGTACTAGAAACCTTTAACCTAAAACCAATTATATCTATGATCATTCGAACAAAAACTAAGGTAGCCTTGTGGGCTAGCCTGTCCATGCTGATTGGGTGCACACCCCAGACGGAAAGCACACAAACCCGGCAGCAAAAAGAAATCCAGATAACCAACACACCAAACGATCCGGTGAACGGCCGCGTGGCAGGGCCTGGTGGTGGCGTAATCATGCAGGCATTCTATTGGGATGTTCCCTCGGGGGGCACGTGGTGGAATACTGTGAAGGGCAAAATAACCGCGTGGGACAACACGGGTATATCAGCCATCTGGCTTCCGCCTTCATCCAAAGCACAGAATGGCCCCTTCTCTATGGGGTATGATCCTTTCGATTATTACGATTTCGGAAGTTACAATCAAATGGGGTCAACCGAAACACGATTCGGATCAAAAAGTGAACTTCAGTCGCTTATTTCCACGGCACACTCCAAAAATATTCAAGTGTATGCCGATATTGTAATTAATCACAATAGCGGGGGAAGTTCCGAAAGCAACCCATATACTGGCTCAAGCACCTACACCAAATTTACTCCCTTGTCTGGGAAATTTTCAAGAAGTTATTCCGACTTCCATCCCAACAATATACACAGCTCCGATGAAGGATCTTTTGGAGGCTACCCCGACCTCTGCCATGCACAAACTCACGTGCAAGATTGGTTGTGGAATCGCACCGATGCCATGGGAAAATATTACAAGAGCACGATGGGGTATGATGGCTGGAGGTTTGATTATGTAAAAGGATTTGGAGCCTGGGTGGTTCAAAATTGGGTAAACAATAATGGGGGTTTTGCGGTAGGCGAAAATTGGGACGGCAACGCGGGCAATTTGCAATCGTGGGTAAACGGCACCGGTCGTACCTCTTCGGCATTTGATTTTGCGTGCTACTATGCGATGGATGCCGCCTTCGATAATAATGATCTAAACCATTTGAATGACGACATGCTCTGGAAAAGAGATCCTTACAAAGCCGTAACATTTGTTACCAATCATGATACGGACATTATTTATGACGGTAAGTTAAATGCATACGCCTACATCTTGACACACGAAGGCTATCCGTGCATATTTTATCGCGACTACGAAGAGTGGCTGGATAAGGCCAAGATGGATAACCTGATATGGATTCACCGCAATCTGGCAGTTGGAAATACCACCCTACTTTATGTGGACAATGACGAGTATGTTGCCCGAAGAAATGGTTCGCCAGGTTTGATCGTGTACTTCAATAACTCTACTTCGTGGCAAGAACGTTGGATACAAACCAATTGGACAAGCACGGGTATCCATGATTACACCGGCCAATCCGGATGGTGGCCTACCACACAAAGCGATAAGTGGGTAAAAATTCAGGCACCGCCCAAGAGTTATTCTGTGTGGTCGCCTAACGGGTTGTGAGTTTCGTATCGTTAAAATTGTAAACCTTTTAAAAATTGTTCCTTCGATTTGAAACACAGTCGAGGAACAATTTTATTTTGCTCATTCCATGAATAAATTCGCTCGCTATCTTTTTATATCATCATTCCTGATGCAAAGCTGTTTTTCAAACAGAGAAACAGAATCGGTTTTGGTATATCCAACAGTGCAAATAGAGTTTGGCCATGAAATTCCTTTTGAAATAAAGAAAGTGATATGCCGGAAAGATTCTAACTGGCTTCGCGTAACACTTACACTTAATAATCCAACCCTCAATACTGTTGGCATTGCCCTTACCGATTGGGAAATAGAGACGCAAGAGGGTATACGGTCTCCCGCAATAAACACAAGTGATTCGGTGATCCAAATCGGATCAAATAAAATTTCAAAAATAGAATTGCTTTTCGACCCCATAAATTCCTTAAAGTTATTTCGGCAAACGGGTATTAAAGGGTCACTGCTTCAATCGTACAAACTAAATTACCGTGAAACAAAGGGGCATATTTACCTTGCAGCTTCAAAAAAAACTTATGAAGCTTATTTAAAAAATCAAGAACGGCCAAAAATTTTCTTCATTGATACAATGAACCTATTTAAAAAACAGGAATTGAATTATCTGCAAGCCAATTTGGGTCTCAACAAAAATGGTGTGGAGATTCACGATGAAGAATTTTTGATTAACGGGCTGAATCTTATACTAAATATTTATGCCTACAAGGATACTGTATATTTAAAAATGAAGGTTGTTAATCATTCCGTTTTCCCAATCAATATTAAGCCCGGAGCGATAACCCTACGTACGGAAAGCAACATATACAACTCTGTTGCACAGCACAAAACAGATTCGGCAACAATACCTCGTAGCCAGCGCGGTTACTTGGAAGAACGGTATCCTGTTAAAAATTTCCGAGACCGTTATTTCTTTATTGATATCTCTTCAATTTCTTTCTTAACCCCGAAGCCTATCTCGGTTTTTTATTGCAAAGATCTGCGCGCAAACCAATTTGGTGACTGAAGCGTACTAATACAGTTTTATATCAATTTCTCCGAATTGGCCTTCGCAATCGCTTCCGATTTACAGTTCACCTGCAATTTGGCGTAGATGTTTTTAATGTGTGTCTTGGAAGTTTCTTTCGATATAAAAAGTTGCTCGGAAATTTGTGTGTACGTTTTCCCTTCGGATATCAACTGTAAAATTTCGGTTTCTCGCTTGGTCAACGGGCTGTTTGGGTTTACGTGAAAATTGTCAATTACCAAACGGGCAATCTTGCTGCTCATTGGTGCACCGCCTTTACTCATTTCTTCGAGTGCCGTTAGCAACTCTCTATAGTTGGCACTCTTGGTAATGTAACCACTTGCTCCGGCCTTCAATGCTTCAAATACCAAATCACTATCTTCGTAAACGGTAACCATAATAACATCGACCGTAGGCAATTTATCTTTGATTGTCTTTGCGCCTTTAATTCCGTTCATGCCACCCGGCAATTCAATATCCATCAAAACAATATCCGGTTTGTCGGTATTTAAATGTTTGATTGCTTCTTCGCACGATCCATAGCCATTGACCACAAAAAACTGTGAGGAGCTATTGACAATAACTACAAAACTATTTCTGATTTCCTTGTCGTCTTCAACAATCAAAACACGTTTTTTATTTTCGTTCATATTTTTTGGGTTTTAAATTCAGGAATTAATAATTGAACTCGGGTGCCCCGGTTGGGCCCGCTTTCAATTGTTACTTTCGATTTGATTCTGGCCGAACGAACATTCATGTTACCGATTCCATTCGGATTAACTTCGTTGATCAAAAATCCTTTTCCATCGTCTTTCAATTCCATGGCATAGCCATCGTCTGTTTTTTGTAAGGTAAACGAAACGTTGCTTGAGTTGGAATGGTTAAACGCATTGGTCATGGCTTCTTTAATAATTAAATTGGCCTCCCGGCTAAACCCGTACGGCAATTTTACTTTCTCTTTTAATTCGTTGTAGGCGCGAAAGTGAATTCCCTTTTCCTCAAACAGTTTTTCGCCAAAGTCGCGTATATGAAAAAATAACTTAGAAAGTTCATCGTTAACCGGATCAATGCTCCAAATAAAATCGCGCGTGCCGGTATACAGATATTTTGCCGAAGTCTCCACTTTATTGTAAAACTCAACCGCCTGGCCGTTATGGCTGAGCTTCATCAAACTGATATAGTTAATGATGCGGGTGAGTTGATTCCCCATTTCGTCATGAAAATCACGTGCAATCTCTTTTCTTAAGTTTTCTTGTTCTTGCTGGCGGATGCGTTCCCGCTCTACCGCATTGCGCATGCGAGACCGTACTTTGTTATAGGAAATGATAAAGATCAAACCCGCAGCAAATGAAATAGATAGAATAGTAAACTCGGCAGTTTGATAAAATGGGGCTTTGATGGTAAACGAATAACGGAGCGGAACTTTGTCCCACATGCCCTGGTGGTTAATGGCTTTAACATTAAACACATAGTTTCCGGCCGGCAAATTTCCGTAGGTAACCATGCCCCTGTCTGTTGGTATAGACCAGGTTTTATCGAACCCATCTAAAAAATATTTATACTGCACACCCGTTGGGTTTTGTTTATCCACTCGGTTAAAATAAAACGTGATGTGGCTGTTGCTGGAGGGCAACACCGGTTTGTACGGGAGCTTAAAAAAACCGGAAAGGCTATCGGAGTAATTGCGGCTAGATACCTCGCCATAGGCCACTTCAACATTGGTTAGGTGCAACGGATAAGAGAATGTGTTTGCTTCTTTTCGTTCGTTGAATTGATAAATACCATCGACCAACCCAAAATATTTTTCTTTACCGAGGAAGAAAGCATTTTGATTTGTCTCAACTCCGGTTAGGCCATTGTCGTAACCATAATTCACAATTTCAGCAATGTCGAAATGTTGATCCAGGCGTATTCGGCTGATTCCCTGCTCCGTTCCTACCCATATCAAATCTTTTTCATCTGGAGCTACAAAATAAATTAAGTTGGAGGGCAGGCCGTCTTTAGATGAAATCGTTTTCTTGTTTTTGGAGATCGGATCGAAAATCAAAATTCCTGCACCGGACGATCCGAGCAAAAGTACGGAGTCTTTGTAAACGCCTGTAGAGATCACTTGCGAATTAGCCAGTTCGGGCAACTCGTATTTTTCAATTTTGTTTTTTGATATCGCCTTGATGCCGCTTTCGTAACAGGCGAACAATGTTTTCAGTTTAGAAAAATAGCGGATCGAAAAAATTCCGCGTCCACTCGGTTTGTCACGCTGCGAAAGATTTTTGAACGTTTTTCCATCGAAAGAATTAAGGCCTCCGTCTGTAGAGCCGCACCAAAGTACGCCTTCGTCATCAAAGTCAAGCGAAGAAATATATTGACTGGTTAGGCCATCTTGACGGGTGTACCATTTGAATGTATCATTTATACTATCGTATCTACCTAAGCCCGACAAGGAAGCTACCCACAACTCACCTTTTTTATTTATTTTAATATCCATCACTTCGCTGATTTCATTGCTTCCCAGTTTGTACTTTTTAATTTTCCCATGATGGATTTTTATCAGCGTACGAGCCCCAATCCATATTGCACCGTTGCGATCTTCGGCAATCGCCATTACCGAACCTAATTTATCGGAACCACATTTGTCAAAGTCGCGGATAAAATATTTAATCAGTCCGCTACCCGAGGTGGCAATCCAGGCATTGCCCTCGCGATCGAATAAAATCTGGCTCACATTTATATCGGCCAGCACAAGTTCGGGCGGTTGATTATTTTGTTGTTTGTAGATGCCGTCTTTGCGTTCGAGCCAAAATGTTTTGGTTGCCTTGTCGTAGGCCACGATTCGGTCTTTAAAAGAGAAATCGGTTTTGGTAAATGTTTTTTTCTTTACATCGAGCACAAAAAAGCCCAGATCGGTTTCGATGAGCACAGCGCCCTCATAATTAACCATCATCTTTACCGTATTAAAAATTCCTTTAAAAGAAATTTTTTGACGTAGGCCATCGGGCATAAAAACGAGAAAACTACTGTCGCTCAAGTAATAGCATATCTCATGAGCTTTTGTGCGAACACTAAAATAAATCCTTTTGCCGGGCAAAACGGGTTCGTTGTAGCTTACAAAAGCATCGTTAACTATTTTTCCGTGCATCCCTTGTGAGCCAACCTGAAAAAAAATGGTGTCGTTTTGATCAAAAAGTTTCCAAACGTATTTCTGGTCGGTAGATGGAAGTTTTATCTGCTTAAAACTACTGCCGTTGAATTTGGTTATGCCCCGAGGGTGCACAATCCAAATATTTTGATGCGAATCGATTTGTAGTGAATTAACCTCGTTGCTCAAAAGGCCATCGAGTGTTGTATATGTTTTAAACTCCCGGCCATCAAACCGGGCGAGGCCTCCACCCACGGTGCCCACCCACAGGTAGCCGTTTTGATCTTCTACCATGGCACTGACCTGCGATTGTGGCAGGCCATCTAACGCCTTGTAGTATCGCATTGAATACTGTTGAGCCCAAACATTAACCGATACGATCCACAGTAAAATAAAAAGCCGCATTTCACCCGAAAGTTAGCTTTTTATTAAGCTACAAAGAATACCCCATCGTTGGGTAACTACCTGCTTATCTAAAATAGATGTAAGGGTGCAACCCTTTGTTCTATAATTGAGTCTTAAGATCAAAAAAAATAAATATATGCTCAAAAACTACTTGCTTGCCACAGTAAGAAGCCTGCAAAAGCATTTTTACTATTCGGCTGTTAATGTTTCAGGAATCGGCCTTGGACTTGCCACCTGTGTTTTGCTTTTCTTGTGGATTCAGCACGAATTGAGCTTCGATCAATTTCATGAAAATGCAGACCGCATTTACCGCGGTTCGCTGGAGTACAGCTTTGGCGGACAAACGGCTAAAACCTCGGTCTCTCCTACTGCGCTTCTTCCGGTGTTGAAGAAAAATTTCACGGAAGTAGAAACGGGAGTTCGGATTTACAATATGTCGTCCACAAATCCTTTCATCATCAAAACAGGCGATAACATTTTTCAGGAAAAGAAATTCTATTTTGCAGACAGCACCTTCTTCGATGTTTTTTCTTTTCCATTGTTGCGTGGCAACTCAGCAAAAGCATTAACAGAGCCTCATTCGATTTTACTGACTCAAGCGATGGCCAAAAAATATTTCGACACCGAGGATGTAATTGGAAAACTCCTAACCGTTAATTCAACCGAATATAAAATTACAGGACTGCTGCAAGATCCACCCTCCAATTCAATGATCCAGTTAGATTTTGTTGCTTCCTTCTCTTCGCTTGGTGCTTCGAAAGAACAAATTTGGTGGAGTGCCAATTACCAAACTTTTTTCCTACTCAACAAGAACACGGATGTTAATTTATTTGGTAAAAAAGTAAATGCGCTTGTAAAAAAAGAGCTCGCAACAGAATTAAGCAACCCGGGCGATTATGTGGTTTACAACTTCACCCCCCTAACCAACATCTATTTAAGGTCGGATGTGGACGAACCCGAGATCGTTGGCAACATACAATACGTATATATTTTTTCGGCCATCGCCATTTTGGTGCTTGCCATTGCGTGTATCAACTACATAAACCTTGCAACTGCAAAAGCAGTAGACCGCGCCAGAGAAGTGGGCGTTCGTAAAGTGGCCGGAGCACAGCGCGGACAATTATTTATTCAATTTATTACCGAGTCGATGGTAATTACATTGCTTGGTTTTGGTGTGGCTTTTATACTCTCCTCAATCGGGTTGTCTTTCTTCAATTCGTTAACCGGCAAAAATTTTATTCTTAACGATATCTTCAATCCGGAATTCCTCATGTATTGTGGCCTGATCTGGCTGGTGATTTCTTTTCTTTCTGGAATTTACCCCGCACTTGCCATTGCTTCGTACAAACCTGTGAGTGTACTAAAGGGGAATTTCAAAAATTCGGGCAACGGAATGTGGCTCAGGCAATCGCTCGTTGTAATACAATTTTCTGTTTCCATAATGTTGATGATCGGTACGGCCGTGATCTTGAACCAGCTTGATTATATCCAAAACAAAAAACTAGGCTACGATAAAGAAAATGTTATTGTGTTACCTCTCGATAGCAAAACACGCCAAGTGTACGATCAACTCAAAACAGAATTTATACGCAGCGGGAAAGTAGTGTCCGTGGCGCGCGCCACTGAGCCCCCCACTAAAATCAATGGCGGTTATACTATAAAATCAGAAGGCAGTTCAAGTCGCGGAATTATTGTTACGGCCATGGCCATCGACCAGGATTTCATTCCCACCGTGAACATGAAAATAATGGAAGGAAGAAATTTTACCGAAGCCGATTTTAAAAAACAAGATACCGATTCGGTAATGTCGCTCCTTGTAAACCAAGCTGCTTTAAAGGCGATCGGGTTAACGCCAACGGAAGCCATAGGCAGGATCATGGAGTTTCAAGGTAGCAAAGCAGTGATTGCAGGTGTGGTGGAAGATTTTCATTTCTCTTCGTTGCACGAAAAAATATCTCCGCTCGTTTTATTTACGCTGCAACCCGGTGCCGATTGGCAAGCGCGGAATGCTTTTGTAAAACTGAGCCCCGGCAACATCAACGAATCGCTCGATCAACTGAAGGCAATTTGTAGCTCGCTGCTCACCCACCGTCCGTTTGAATACGAATTTTTAGATCAGCAATACCAAAAGATGTACAGTAAAGAACAACGTATGGGTAAAGTTACCACGGTATTTTCTGCACTCGCCATTGCAATCGCCTGTCTTGGCTTGCTTGGGCTGGTGGCTTTTGCGGCTACACAAAAGACCAAAGAGATTGGCATTCGAAAAGTTTTGGGGGCATCGTCCGTAAGTGTAGTTGCGCTCATCACAAGAAGTTATCTTAAACCGATCGTTGTTGCACTGGCCATCGGTATTCCGTCTGCCTACTTTATTATGAACGAATGGTGGCTGCAAAGTTTTGCGTATCATTCTTCCGTGAGTTGGATTGCCCTGCTGGTTGCTCCGCTTATTTGCATTGGTATTGCAATGATCACAGCAAGTTTGCAGGCTTTAAGGGCCGCATTGGCAGATCCCGTAAGGACATTGAGAAGTGAGTAGTACGGAATTCATAGTACTTAAAAATTTTATATAGGTAGTATGGGTTCTCAAAAAGGTTACTGAGTGTAAGGGATTGATGAAATTCGAGTATAAATACGGCAATAAAGTGACCCTATAATATAATCAAAAGGGAGCTAACCAGTTACAACTTATTGTAAATCCTTACAAAAGTGTAATCTTTTTACGAATTTGCCGTAAACATAAACCTTTTGCTAACCCTAAAATCATGTTTAAGAGAATCATTGTTGAAAGCTTATTGCTCACACTACTTTCTTTTAGCGCATTCACTCAGGCAATTAAATTAGCTGATCTTAAATCTTGTGACGCTTCATTTATTTCAGACGTAGGCGTTGTGCTTATTAGCAGATTCGATCAATTAACAATTACAGACGGCACAATAGCTGGCACTAAAAACACAACACTCCCTGCCTTTGCTCAAGAATTCAAACAAATAGGTAATGATATTTATTTCTTTTCGTATGATAGAATTTCAGATTACCACTCACTTAACAAATTCTCATGTGTTACCAATCAACTTGTTTCTTTGGGGAAAGTAAATAAATACAATCAACGGAATTTAGTTCGACTGGCAACGGTGATCTCCGAAAAATTATATTTTATCGCGATGGATTCAAGCAATAATCCACAGCTCTGGCAAAGTGACGGAACGTTGAGCGGAACAATAAATCTGCATTATCCATTCTCTAATTTTTACAATCAAGGCAAAACAATTTCATACTTAGCCACATTTAACGATAAGTTGTTAATCGCAAATTATGGTGAACTTTGGATTACAGATGGATTTTCTTCAACCACAAAAATAAAAGAGGCTGATGCGAATAAAGATTATTCAACTATTTATCTTGGTTCATTTGCAGAACTAAATGGTTTTTTATACTTCAGTGCTTATGACTCTATGCATGGGCAGGAGGTATGGCGAACCGATGGCACTTCAAGTGGAACTACTTTATTTCAAGATTTATCGCCTGGTTTTTTACCCTACAATCCCTCGCTCGCAAGTAGCTCATATCCTGGAGATTTCAGAAGAATAGGTAACTTCATTTATTTTACAACCAATTATTCTTCTTTACTATGGCGAACTGATGGAACAATGCAAGGCACAATTCTGCTAAAAAAGTGTGATAATAATGATGAATACTGTATTCGTAACCTTAGTAAATTTAATGACAAATTAATTTTTACATACAATGATTCAACGACAGGTAAAGAGCCTTGGATAACGGACGGAACTGTTGGCAAAACTATGTTAGTAAAAGATATTTGGCAAGGTCCTGCCAGTTCAATATCCTCCGATCACTCATTCATTTCTGATGATGTAAATTGTTATCTACCTGCTGATGATGGTACCAATGGGCAACAGATATGGGAAATTGACAGCTTAGGCAATGCTAAAGTGGCGATGTACACAACAATGGATAAGTCAATATCTTCCATGCCATTCGTTTATGAGTTTAACAATAAATTGATCTATGTGTCTGATAAAGAAAATAGCTCACAGCTTTTCTCTATAGAAAATTCATTATTTTCATTTGTTGACTTTACCCCCAATCCTAGGCTGCCAGCAGATTACTGGTTTCAAACCATAGGAGCTGAAGGTTACAATCCAGGCATAGTTTTCAACTATGACATGGCTGTTTCTACCACCAACGACATCATATTGGCCGGAGTCTATATTGGCAATCGGCTTATATTTTATGATAATCAAATTACTACACCGTTTGATTTTTCAACGACAAAAGCCTTCCTTTCCAAATTTAATAGCAATGGTATTTTGGTATGGACTAAAGAGCTGCAAACTACTGAAGCATTTTATAGAAAATACGCATCGATAGCTACAGGTACAGATGGAGTCGTCTATTACGCCACTACCTCCAACAAATCAAAATTTATAGACTTAGCACCCACAGATAAAAATATAAATGCTTATTTGGTAAAGCTTGACAAAACCGGGAACAGTGAATGGTTAAGTGGTGGCTACGCAGGTAAGGATATTCAAATTAGTAATCTTAAAGTTGACAATGAAGGCAACATCTTTATGACTGGCCTTTACTTTGGTTTTTCTTTTCGGTGGGGTAATTCAATTTTAACATCTAATGTGTCTCCGGCTTATTTCATACAAAAATTTGATCCTAAAGGCAACTCGATTTGGGCAAAGAACATCTCCACAGGGTGGAAGGAATACGGTGACATAACTGACATGGAAATAGACTATTCAAATAAGCGAATCATTTTATTAATTAGTCAGGGGGGCAGAAATGTTTCTAGTTCTTGTGAATATGAACGGTGGCCTGCGCAGATAAAGTGCTATAATTTTGAAGGAAATTTGTATTGGCAAAAGCAATTTGATTGTTCTGATCTAATGACTGCCAATAGTTTGGCTGTTGGGCCTAATGGAGACATAGTTATAGTAGGCCGTTACAGGGGAACCTTGGCCTGGGACTCGATAAAGCTGACATCAGCCTACAAAAATGGCTGCCACATCAATACTTCTTTTGTTGCCCGAATAAATAGTGATTGTGAATTAAAAGCACTGAATACAGATAACCCAAATAATATTGAACCTTTCGAGATTCAATTTCTAAAAAATGGAAATTACCTGATATCAGGTATTGAGAGACACATGGATAATAGTTATTATATCGGTTATGATTCACCCTACCCGAGCAGTAGCACACATATGTTCATTCGAGAATATGACTATGGGGGCGATCTGCTTGCTGAACGAAAATTCAATAAATACGAAAATGATTTTTATGAGTCAAACCCGATCGTCAGAGTTGATAGCAATAAAGACATAATATTTTCTGAAAGAAGTTCGGGAAAGTTTGATTCTATCTCGTACTCGGTCAATCAATGGGGAAGCCTGAGTTTAGTGATGATGAAAACTAATCTAAAGCTTTTCAAGGATGAAGCCGAATCACACGAATTAGGAGAAAAAGTACAGATTTTTCCAAATCCAACACATGCCGCGCATATTTAAAAATATGGAGAGATCAGTTCAAAGATCAAAATTTTTCAATTCAAATTTTTGATGTAGTAGGTCATTCGGTTTACGAAAAGGACCATATAACGAATGAAGATGTCCTTGCAATAGAAACGTCTAACTTATCTTCCGGTATTTATCTTTTTCGAATAACGAATTCAGAAACAAGCATAGTCCAAAGGTTAGTGGTAAATCATTAATTGCTCCAGAGTTAAAGATCGATTTCCCTTAGGCTGTCTCACCCCAACTAAAAATACCCACACTTGGATGATGGTGCAGCACATAAAGAAAATATAGCTTGCACACAGTTTTATGTCTCATAGGTCTTAGGTGCCTTACGCTTTCGGGTGTAAGGCACTTTGATTTTAATGGTGTTATCTTAGTTCCATGAAAGCAATTCTTCTCTCCTTTTTTATTTTGGTTTCTGCTTGCGGGTACAGCCAACTTGTGCAAACTCTTTACCGCGATGCCATGGATGCCTACAAGAAAAAAAACCATACTGATTTTTATCAAAAAATAAAGGAAGCCAATAAAATACGCCCCAATCACCAAGGAATACTTTATCAACTCGGTATTGCCTGTGCTCTTAACGGAAAAAAAGACGAGGCCAACGCGAACCTAAAAAAAGCGATCCTCATCAATACCGATTTTAAATTGGAGGGCGTGGCAGACTTCAACTCAATAAAAGACACAGACGGTTTCAAAAAATTATTGAGCCTGCAAACCGAGTGGCAAACACCTCTAATCCATTCTAAAGTTGCTTTTACTCTTAAAGACCGTGCCCTCCACACAGAAGGAATTGAATACGATGCCGTGCACCAAACATTTTACCTTGGCAGCATTCACAAACGAAAAATCGTTAAAGTAGATGCCCAAGGGAATGTTTCCGATTTTTGCACAAGTGGTTTCAGTGGGATGGCGAGCGTATTCGGCATCAAGGTCGACACCAAACGAAATGTGTTGTGGGCATGCACCTCGCCCATGCAAGAAATGGAAAACTACGATTCTGCAGCAAAGCCTGCTGTGTTTAAATTTGAATTGAGTTCCGGCAAACTCATCCGCAAATACACATCGTATAAACCCGGAGTTTATGGTGATCTCATCATCAATAAAAGCGGAAATGTGTTTGTCTCCGACAGCCAGACGAACGAGATTTTTACCATCGATGAGAAGAAAAATCAAATCGTTCCTTTTTTTTCATCGAATGAATTCATCAGCCTTCAAGGGTTGGCGTTTTCAGCCGATGAAAAATATCTGTTCATAGCCGACTACCCAAATGGAATTTTCCGGCTCAACATCAAATCGCGCGAGCTGATCGAAATTAAAACAACTCTTGATGTGTCGCTGAAAGGTGTGGATGGACTTTACGCTTACAACCATTCCCTTATCGCCATTCAAAACGGAGTATTCCCAAGCCGAAGCGCTCGCTATTTTCTCAACAAAAATTTAAACGAGATCACCGGGTTTGAAATTATCGACCGAAAGCATCCCGATTTTAACGAACCAACCCTGGGCGTAATTGTCGGAAAAACATTTTACTATATTGCCAACAGCCAGTGGGGCAGCTACGATGACAAGCACCAAATCAAACCCCACGAGCAACTTCAGGATATAGTGGTGTTGAAATATGAGTTGAAGTAATCCATCCCTTCAACATTTCCGCTCACCTTTTAAATATAGATGGTGAAATTATCCTCTAAAACAATAATGTGTGGGAGAAGTTTAATACAAACGCTAAATTTGCGGATTGCCCAAAAATGAAATGCTGAAAATCGACAGCCACACGCACATCCTACCCAAGAAAATGCCCAATTGGAGCGAGAAGTTTGGCTATGGCGATTTCATTTACCTGCAACAACACAAAAAAGGTGCGGCTAAAATGATGCGCGGCAATCAGTTCTTCCGCGAGATCACCGAAAATTCGTGGAATGCAGAATTGAGAATAGACGAGTACAATAAATTTAACACACAAGTACAAGTAGTGTGCACCGTTCCGGTGATGTTTTCGTATTGGGCAAAACCGTTAGACTGCCTGACGCTATCACAATTTCTAAACGACCAAATCGGCAAAGTGGTTAAAAACTATCCTAAAAATTATATTGGCCTGGGCACTGTGCCCATGCAGGATGCCGAACTGGCGGTAAAAGAATTAGCACGTTTAAGAAAGATCGGTCTAAAGGGGATACAGATCGGTTCCAACATCAATGACGAGAACCTGAATGAAGAGCGGTTCTTCCCGGTTTTTCAGGCTTGCGAAAAATTAGGCCTTGCCGTTCTTGTTCACCCGTGGAATATGATGGGGCAAAAGAAAATGCAACGCTATTGGCTGCCGTGGTTGGTGGGTATGCCGGCCGAAACTTCGCGTGCAATATGTTCTATGATTTTTGGCGGGATATTTGAGAGGCTTCCGAAGCTGCGCGTGATGTTTGCCCACGCAGGCGGTTCGTTCTTACCAACGATAGGCAGAATTACACACGGCTTTAATTGTAGGCCCGATCTGGTGGCCATCGACAACCCCATCGATCCCAGAAAATACCTTGGCCAATTTTGGGTGGACAGCGTAACGCACGACAGCCTCATGCTGGAGTACGTATTAAAGCTGCAGGGATCTAAACGTGTGATGCTTGGAACCGACTATCCGTTTCCGTTGGGCGATTTGGAGGTGGGAAAATTTATCGAAGAAATGGAGTTGACTAAAAAAATTAAAGAAGATATTTTTCATAACGCGGCATTAGAATGGCTCGATATGAAAAAAGGAGATTTTACAAACGAAAAGAAAAAATGATTGAGAAGAAAATTTTAGCATTGATTTTAATTTTATGGTCGGCACAAGGTTTTGCCCAATCGCAAGCCGAAAAAGAAAAAATCAAAGAATTGGAGATGATGCGGCAGATGGAACGCACGCGTAAAGTCACCATGAAAATGGATTCGGCTGTTCAACTCACAGACGAGGGGAAATACCAGGAAGCCGATGCCAAGTTCAGGGCAGTGTTAAAATCAATTCGCAGTGTCCCTTCAGACTTGACGTATCATTTTGGCAAAAACTCGTACTTCCTCGGCAAATACCGGCAAAGTGTGGATTGGCTTAATAAGTACATTCAACTTAAAGGCACGCAAGGGCGTTACTCAGCCGATGCCATCGCGTGGCTCGCCAAGGCCGAAAACGAATTGCTCAAAGAACATGAAAAAGAAAACAAACACGCTGCCGAAGTTTTGTCGGGCGATTATTATATCGACTGCGGCCCTACCGGCAAAGTAGTGTGCCCAACGTGCCGCGGCTCTGCGGTAGTAGTGAAGAAAAATTATTTTGGCGATGTGTACAAAGACTGCCCCGTGTGCAACAAATTAGGTTACCTCACCTGCGATGAGTACAACAAGTTATTGAAAGGCAAATTGGTGACTGAACCCAATTAATTTATCTTTGCATTTTGAATAGATCGAAATGCTTCATAATCGGGCGAATGGTAAGGAATTAAAAGAAAAGCTCCGGCACTCTGGTGAGCAGCGCACTACCATTTCTTTTTACAAGTATCATAAAATAGAAGACCCACAGCAGTTTCGAAACGAGTTGTACCTGCTGTTTAATTCCATCGGAGTGATGGGCCGGATTTACATTGCACACGAGGGAATCAACGCACAGATCAGTGTGCCAACCGAAAACCTGGAGTTGTTCAAAAACAAACTTTTTGAAATCGGGTTTTTAAAAGGAATACGATTGAACCTTGCCATAGAAGATAACGGCAAATCCTTTTTTAAACTCAAAATTCTGGTGCGAAAAAAAATCGTGGCCGATGGCTTGAATGACGATTCGTTTGATGTGACCAACAGCGGTGTGCACGTAAATGCCAAAGAATTTAACCAACTGGCCGAAGACAAGAATACGGTTATTGTGGATATGCGCAACCACTACGAAAGCGAAGTGGGCCATTTTAAAAATGCACTTTGCCCGGATGCCGACACCTTTCGCGAAGAACTGAAGATTGCCGAACAACTGCTCGCCAACGAAAAAGATAAAAATATTGTGATGTATTGCACCGGTGGCATCCGTTGCGAAAAAGCAAGCGCGTGGATGAAACACATCGGCTTTAAAAATGTTTTTCAATTGAATGGCGGCATCATCGAATACGCAAGGCAGGTAAAAGAACAAGGCCTGGAAAATAAATTCATCGGGAAAAACTTTGTGTTTGACGAACGGCTGGGCGAGCGCATCTCGCACGACATCATCAGCCATTGCCATCAATGCGGCAAACCCTGCGACAAACACACCAACTGCAAAAATGACGGCTGCCACCTGCTGTTCATTCAGTGCAACGAATGCAACGAAAAATACAACGGCTGTTGCTCGGCAGAATGCAAAGGCATTATTGAATTGCCCCCCGAAAAACAAAAAGAAATACGCAGGGGAATTAATAAAGGAAGACAGGTTTTTAAAAAAGGAAGAGTGGAGAAATTACGAATTGCGAATTAAGAGTTACGGATGAAAAGTAATAACGTAATCCAAGATAAAAGTTTTGCATTTGCTGTAAAAGTTATTAATACCTCGAAACTTCTACAATCAAAACACGAATACATTCTTTCAAAGCAATTCCTTAAAAGTGGCACTTCAATTGGAGCAAATATTGAAGAAGCAATAGGCGCGCAATCAAAAGCAGATTTTATTTCAAAGCTTTCAATAGCATATAAAGAAGCAAGAGAAACACTATATTGGGTAAAGCTTCTTTCCGCAACTGAATTTTTATCGATGGAAATAACCGAGGATCTAATTTCAGACGCAGAAGAAATCTGTAGAATTATTGGAAAAATCTTAATCACTACAAAAGGGGTCGATCCTTAAAAACTCTTAATTCTTAATTTTTAATTCGTAATTAGAAATGATTCGAATAGGGATCATCAACATCTCAGACCGCGCAAGCCAGGGAATCTACGAAGACACCCCCGGTCAAGCAATCGTTTCCATATTAAAAGAATACCTGAAGAGTGCGTGGGAAAAAGAATACGCAGTCATCCCCGATGAACAACCGCTTATCGAAGCGACCATGATCGACATGGCCGATCAAAAAAACTGTTGTTTAATTATTACATCGGGCGGCACAGGCCCAGCTCTGCGCGATGTTACCCCCGAGGCTACGGAATCGGTATGTGGTAAACTTTTGCCGGGCTTTGGCGAACTCATGCGCGCAACAAGCCTTACCTATGTACCTACGGCCATCCTTTCGCGCCAAACGGCCGGCATCCGAAATCGAACTTTAATTGTAAATTTGCCCGGCAAACCTAAGGCCATACGTCAATGTCTGGAGGCGGTGTTCCCCGCAATCCCCTATTGCATTGATTTAATTGGCGGGCCTTTTATGGAATGCCACGAAAGTGCAATACGCATTTTCAGACCCGTGCAGTAGGGATTTTTTTAGAGTTAAAATAACTATGGCCAGAATAAAATATTATTACGACACCGTAACCTGTAAGTACGAACGTATTAAAACCACCTCGGGCGATATTATTCTTAACACGCTCGGCATCCTTTCGCTTACCCTTGCCATGGCCGTGGGCTTGCTGTTGTTGGGTGGCAATTATTTCGAATCGCCCCGTGAATTGTTTCTAAAAAATGAAGTAAAGGAAATGGAGTTCTACTATCAAAACATGGAAGCAGAACTCCGCAAACTTGAAACACAGTTGGCCAGCATGGAATACCGTGACGACAATATTTACCGTGCCGTACTCGGTGCCGAACCCGTAGATAAAGGAGTGCGGGGCGGAGGCATTGGCGGAGCCGACCGTTTCGAAGATATCCGCGCCAAAAACATCGACCACGATGAGGTCATCATCAAAATGGAAGAACTGCTCACGCGCCTGAAACGAAAAGTTTACATCGAATCGAAATCGCAGGACGATGTAGTGGCGCTTGCCGAGAATAAAGAAAAATTATTTGCCGCCATACCGGCCATTCAGCCCGTAGCCAACAAGGAATTGATAGCGCTTGCATCGGGCTACGGCTTGCGCATACACCCGGTTTACAAAGTTTTTAAAATGCACACTGGTCTGGATTTTGCGGCCACCATAGGCACACCCATCCACGCCACGGCCGATGGCGTAATTGATAAAGCACAAGTTAATTTCAGTGGTTATGGAAAGATGATTGAAATAGACCACGGCTATGGCTACCGCACCCGCTACGCACACATGCACGGCTTTGCCGTTCGCGAAGGTCAGAAAGTAAAACGCGGTGACCTGATCGGTTACGTAGGTGACACCGGGCTCTCCACCGCCCCGCATTTGCACTACGAAGTATTTGTGAATGGCGTGCACGTAAACCCGGTGCATTATTTCTTCAACGACCTCAACCCGGCCGAGTACGAAAAAATTATAGAGCTCGCTTCTATTGAAAATCAATCGCTTGGGATGTAACCGCTTTTATCCCGCAGGTACAGAATGAATGTGTAATTTGTAACTCCTAACCAAACCCAACGGTGCGTAGTTTACTGCTTTACTTCGCTTGTGTATTGATTTCTGTGAACTCTCAGGCTCAAGGCTGCAGCGATGCAGGCTTCTGCACCATGGGTGCCATGAAGCCCGATCAGCCCTACAACAAAAAGATTAAAGTAAAACTCCGGTCGATCGAGTTCAGTCAATATTATGGCCACACTCATTTCAACAATTATATATACGTTTCTACCGTTGAAGCCAACATCGGTATCGGTAAGAAATACGTTGCACAGGCAAAAATACCCTACCAGGTTTCGCACGGCCACCTCGGCACCTACCAAAGCTTGAGCGATATTTCGCTGAGCCTCACGCGCAATGTGGTGAGCACCGATGCGTTTGACATCAACGTAACGGTAGGCACAAAACTCCCTTCCAACAACGGAGACAAACAACAACTTAACGGGCTGAGCTTGCCCATGTACTATCAAACCAGCCTCGGCACATACGATTTGATTTTTGGTGCTTCCGTCATCAGCCGGCAATGGCTGTTTGCGGTGGGATACCAACAGGCTCTGAATAAAAATCAGAACGGTTTTTGGTGGGGCGAGTGGCAAGCCGATCAACCTCAAGATTTTACATACATCCGGCAGTACGCACAATCCAATCTTTTACAACGTGGCAAAGATGTGATGATGCGCGTAGAACGGAATTTCCGTTTGTCGCGCTTCAACGCAAGCATTGGGTTGTTGCCCATTTATCGCATAAGCCAAGATGTGGTGTCTATCCCCGACATCAATCATCGGGGCGACCCATCGTTTAACACGGTAAAAAAATCGGTTGGCAGCGATGGCCTGGCGCTTTCCGGGATTTATACCTTAGGCTATAATTTTAATGTGAAGTCTGGGATAAAACTGTTGGTGGGCAACCGGATTTTCCAACGTGACAAAAACCCGGATGGCCTCTCGCGCGAGTTTGTTGCTTCGTTTACGTATATGTATAGATTCTGATGAGAATTGCACTCATAACTATATTCAACATCGTTCTACTGCTTCCGTGCAGGGGGCAATCTTCAGTCGAAAAAAAAATCGACTCCTTGATCGCCCATGGCGACTACACCGATGCGGGCACGCTAATCGATTTGCAAAAAGATAACCCTGCTTTTTGGCTGAACAAAAAATCGGAAGTCTTACTTTTTCAAGGCAAGCTTGATGAAGCTCAAAAATTGCTTTCGCAACTAAATTATGGAAATGACGGTTTTGCAAAAGCAATTACGCTAAACAATTTTGGGTACCTCAACTTACTTAAAGGCCGAAGCGATAAAGCACAGGACTATCTTGAACAAGCGCGCGATGAATTTAAAAAGATAGGTAAAGACAACACCCGCGAAGCTGCAAAATGTTTTTCTAACCTAGGCTTATTGTTTTGGAGTTTGGGCAAATACAACCAAGCCGAAGACAATGCCCGCATAGCGCTACAGTTGCGGCAAACCCTATTTGGAAACGAAAGCGAAGAAGTTGCTGCTTCGCTGAACAACCTGGGCCTGATTTACGGAAATACCAATGCCGATGAGGGGCTCTCCTATTACGAAAAAGCTTTGGTGGTTTACGAAAGATTATACGGAAAAGAGAATCCGAAAATTGCCGTTGCCAGCACCAACATCGGCCTGATGTACCTCAAGTTGCAGCTCTATGGCGATGCGGTAAACAATTTTGAGACCGCACTTACCATTTGGAAAAAGACGTATCCCGGTGGGCATCCCAACGAGGCGCTGGTGCTCGTAAATCTGGGGCGCACGTATATACAAATGAAAAACACAAAAGCTGCGCTGGACTATTTCGAAAAGGCGTTGAGTATCTACAGAAAAAGTTATGGCGACAAGCATCCGGATATGGCGGTTGTGTATAATCAAATCGGGCTCATTAAACTTTCGGACAATAAGTTTAGCGATGCCCTGAATGATTTTCAAAATGCACTGTGCGCCAACTCTCCTACGTTTGCTTCCCTTGATCTATCCGTTAATCCAAGTGTACAATCATTTTACAACGGAAAAGTTCTGCTCTTCAGCCTTCGCCTGAAGGCACAAGCCTTGGAGTCGCTCTACTACGGTCAAACCTTAAAATTGCAAAATCTAAAATCGGCTTTATCATCACTCCAGTCGTGCGATACCTTGATAGACAACATCCGACATGGCAGCAACAACGAAAACGATAAAATAGAATTAGGGGCAATAGCAAACGAAGCCTACGAAGATGGCGTTCGGATTTCACAATCCATCAGCCAGCTCACCCCTCGCTCCAAACAATTTAAAGAGCTGGCATTTTATTTTGCCGAAAAAAGTAAATCGGCTGTATTGCAAGAATCTATTGCCGATACACAGGCCAAATCCTTTGCGGGGATTCCCGAAGAATTGCTGGAAGAGGAGAAAAACAAAAAATCTACAATAGCCCTTTTGAATCAAAAACTTTCTGAAAAGCCGGAAGGTAATGAAGAAAAATATTTACGCACTGCTTTGTTCAACAGCAGCCTTGAGTACGATCAGTTCATAAAAAAGCTTGAATTGGATTATCCGGCCTATTACAACCTGAAGTTCAACTCTTCAACAGCATCGGTGCAGGAAATTCAAAAACTATTAAGCCCCACTAAAGCCGTAGTAAGTTTTTTTGTAGCCGAGAAAAGCAAAAAGGTTTATCAGTTTGTAGTTACACCGCACCGGTTAAACGTTTTTGTAAAGTCATTGCCCGATAATTTTGACCGACTGTGCAAAGGGTTTATCAACAGCCTGCTGTACAGCAATATAGAGACGTATCAATCCGCTCAAGATCTCTTTCGGCTCCTCAAACCACGTGTTCCATCTCATGTTAAGAGTATCGTAATAATTCCATCGGACAAGATAAGCACCTTGCCTTTCGAGGCTTTTGCATTAAGCCCTAAGCACCATAAAGATTTTACCGGCATTCCTTTTTTTATTAACCGATGGACCATCAGTTATGAATTTGCTGCGGGGCTCATGCTTCAGAAAAGCAAAGAGAAAGAAGAAATTGCTTCTGAGATTTTTTTATGCGCACCTGTAAAATTTAACCCCGACTTAAACCTCAACGATTTACCTGGCACAAAAGACGAAGTTGAATCGATTGCTAAGTTGTTTACTTCAAAGGCAAAAATATCAACGTATGCCGAAGCCAACGAATCCTTTATCAAGTCTAAAGAAATAGAAAAATATAATTATTTACATTTCGCCACCCATGGCATTGTAGATTCTACCGATCCGGCATCGTCCGAAATATTTCTAAACAGCGGAGGCACTGACGATGGAAATTTATTTTGTCGGGAAATCTACAATTTAAAGTTGGGCGCAGACTTGGTGGTGCTCTCCGCTTGCGAGACAGGCTTGGGAAAATTTTCTAAAGGCGAAGGCGTGATTGGTTTGTCGCGCGCCCTTACGTATGCAGGCGCAAATAATATTATTGTTTCGTTTTGGAAAGTGGCGGACAAATCTACTTCCGAATTAATGATTGCATTTTATAAACATCTGCTCGAAGATAAAAACAGTTACAGCCATGCCCTACAACAGGCTAAATTAGACATCATCCGGCAAAGCAAATATGCCTCACCGTACTATTGGGCACCGTTTGTGCTCATCGGAAAATAAGTAGTGCTTTCAACAACCTCAACATTTTTTTTATTGACCAATTCGCACTGCACGAAATGGACTATTATTGCATTTGTAATTCATTCATTTTTATACTTATGGTACTAGGCTGCTTTTTTTGAA
>JAFDYU010000020.1 GCA_018267285.1 Bacteroidota bacterium
CTTCAAGTCGATAGTGGTTTAGTTAGTAGTTTAGTTTAAGTTTAGTTTAGTTTTGTTTGGTTAATAAGTCGTAAGATAAGATTTAGAACAAACAAACAATCAAACAGACAGAAGTTATATAATGTTTTCTGCGTTATGTTAAATAGCTTGGGCTCCGGGCCTAAATCGAATCTTCATAGATTTTTTTAGTGCTTTATTTCAGGACTCAATCTGTTTCCATTCAACGGGGCTGGGCAGCGACACTCTTTGGCAGGCTTTGGAAGTGGGAGAGATGTGTGGCTTGACAATGGGTGTTGATGCTGGGTGGAAATTACTATCTTAATTGAAAAGAATTTAAAATGGGTGTCTGCTCTAGCCATTTCGAGGATAAAGCACTAATAAATTTCATCGATGAAAACACAAACGAAGATTTTTGTGATTACTGCGATGAGGCCAAGCCGTCCATCAACTTTGATAAGTTTCAGGAATTTGTCGAAGAAGCAGTATACTATGAGTATTGTGAACCGTACGAAGAAGGAGCACCTTACAATTCTGAAGAGGCTTATTACGAGGATAGATTTCCTGGGATTTCAGTAGAATACACCAGAGAACTTTTGGATGAGCTACTTGGAACATCTGATTATGAAATAGTCGAAGACTTAGCTGGCTCATTTCCTGACGACTACTTAACCGAGCGCGAAGCCATTTATGGCCCTACAAAGAATGAGTATTTCATTGGCGGATGGGACAGGTTTAAGCAGATAATCAAACATGAAGTTCGATTCTTATTTTTTGATCCCAAACTGGGCCGAACAATACGAAGATGAATATCACGAATCGCTTAACCCGGCATTTGTTTTAGATGAAGTCGGAAAAGCAATTCTGGAACTTGGCTATATCTCAGCGATTCCTTTGGGTTCATTAAGTTTATATCGAGCACGGCAACACAAACTCAAAGTAGAAGTTAGTAATGCTAAAACACTTGGCTCACCTCCATCACAATTTGCCAAGGCAAATCGAATGAGTCCGGCAGGTATATCTATGTTCTACGGTGCGCTAGATGTTGAAACTTGTAAAGCGGAAGTTATTGAAGTAACCCGGAAGGGTCGAGTCAGGAACTTAGAAAGGCAAGAGTTATATAATGTTCAGGCGTTATGTTAAGTAGCTTAGGCTCCGGGCCTACCCAGTCTTTATAGAAAGTTTTTTTAGCGCGGGATTCAGAAATCAATCGTTCACTCTTCAACGGGCTGGGCAGCGACACTCTTTGGCAGGCTTTGGAAGCGGGAGGGATGCGTGGCTTGACAATGGGTGTTGATGCAGGTTTGTGTAATTATTTTATGACAATTCCTGACACAAAACCAGTGCGATACTTGCAAAAGTGGCGATTGTCCGTAAATTTGTCCGTGTCCGTAAAAATGTCCGTAACTATGCTAAATGTCAAATTCTACCTCGATAAAGCAGATAAAAGCAAGCAGTTTCCAATCCATTTGGTTCTGAGAAAAAAGGATGTTCAAATTAAGGTTGCAACTGGGGAAAAAATAAAAAGGAAAGATTGGGACAACAAAAATCAATGCGTTAAGGAATCAGAATATCGGCATAAGTCGATAAATAAGTTCTTGACTTTTTTGAAGCATGAAGTTGAAAAGCATCTTGAAACAGCTCCACCAAATCAGCTTACTGATAAAAAGATAAAGGATAAAATTCAATCTTTAGTAAATAGTCGAAAATCTAATACTGAGGGAAATATTGTTTGTGAAAATACCGAATACTACGAGGGAAAGGAACGGATAACCCTTGTCGATTTATTTGCAGGTGCTGGCGGATTTAGTGAGGGTTTTTTACAAGCAGAATATGGGAATAAACTTTATGATTTTCTTTTAGGCAGTGACATTAATGAGAATTGCGAGTTAACACATCTGGCGCGGTATAATTACCAACTTGGTATGGATGCCGAATTTTTAAGGCAAGATATTACTGAGCCAGATTTTCTAGATGATTTAATAAAGAAGCTTAAAGGCAAAACGGTTGATGTTGTCTGCGGTGGTCCGCCTTGCCAAAGCTTCAGCTTAGCTGGGAAGAGAAAGAAGTTTGATAAGAAAGATGATCTGTTTGCGCACTACTTAAAAGTAATTCGGCAATTAAGACCGAAATACTTTGTAATGGAAAATGTTAAAGGAATCCTCACCAAAGAAGAGGGAAGGATTCAAGAGATGATAATCCAAGAGATACGGTCAATAGTTGACTTGAATGAATTCAACCAGTTGATTCAATTCATCGCTGATTTGAAAAAAGTTGAAAAGGAAGACTCTTTCATATTAGAATGCTATAATCTCCGTCTGCAATTTGAATCCGCTACGGATAAAAATCTGGAGGCATTAAAAGAAAAGTACTTACAAAACATAGAAAATAGTTTCAGGGTTTTAACTCCTAAAATTGTTGACTACAAAACGAG
Organism: Bacteroidota bacterium; assembly: GCA_018267285.1. GTDB lineage: Bacteria > Bacteroidota > Bacteroidia > Cytophagales > Cyclobacteriaceae > ELB16-189. The sequence goes on from JAFDYU010000020.1 coordinate 2,432, forward strand.
CAAGACTGACAAAGACATTATTACAATTAGGCATGGATTTAACCTGCTTAAAAGGACAAGTGAATTGGCTTACATCAGGAAAAAGGTCATTAATGAAAAGGCTTTCTGTGATATTGACTCGGACTACTTTGTTGAAGACTTTGATAATTTCCTTACCGCAATTGAAGCTGAAACGATTGTAGATAAAATCAATATGTCCTTCAAGAGATTAAAGCCCTCGAAGGAATATGCAGTTGAAATTAGTGAGATAATCAAAGCCCTTGAAATATCTACTTACTCATTTGATGAGTGCATGGATGGGCTTAAAACTTTTGTAAAGAAGGCAAATAGAGAGAAACAATTTGAAGAGATCCTGTCGCACATTCGACTTTACAATATTGAAGCTCCCTTTGTTGCACTTGCTTCAAATTATGGCGTTCCTCAAAACAGGGAGAGGGTTCTATTCATTGGCTGCCGAAAAGATCAAAAGCTAATTAAAGAAGTTCCACCAACTGTTAGTGAAAAAGAGAGAGTTACAGTCTTTGAAGCATTGTATGATTTAGATTTTGTTGGTAATGATGATGAAAAGTTCAACTACGAACAAGTGAATTTAAAGGAGAAGTATAATGGCTCTTACAATAAAATGGTTTCTCTTTTAAGAAAGAGATCGCTTGATGGAAAAGTTGATGAAAGGGGAGGGCTAACATTTGCTGAATGGTCTAAAAGAGGACGTTTAAATGGAAGATTCGCTAATGCAAAAAATCCATTTTATGTGCGGAACTTTGAAGAATTACAGAGTGCTCTTACGCATGTAGTGGCACCATTACATAACCACAAGACAAGTAAGCAAAACGGAGATGTTTTAAAGCGACTAGAGATTATCTTGGAGACCGGGGATTATGATGAAGCAAAGAAGAAATTAAAGAAAATCGGCTTAGATTCTGAAAAGAGAAATTATAATGTGCTCAAGCCAGATTCACAAAGCCCAACAGTTATGACAATTCCAGATGACTATATTCATTTTTCGAGTCCTCGCGCATTAACTGTTCGTGAAATGGCACGATTACAGTCATTCGATGATTCTTTTGTGTTTCAGGGCAAACGATCAACCGGAGGAAATAAAAGGAAATTGGAGGTTCCACAATTTACTCTTGTTGGAAACGCTGTGCCTCCGCTGATGGCTCGTGCTGTAGCCTTGGAAATTCTCAAGGTCATTAAATAATATCAAAATAAGATAGATCACTACTTAAATCTCTGATAGCGCTATTGAGGGTGGTTCTTTGATTTGTTCCCGAAAAAGCATTTCTAAAATTTGAATTAAATATTTCCTTGATCGAACTAGCTATTCCACTTACCGAAGGATAACCCCAATAATTTCCCCCAGTAAGGTTTCTCACTCTGTTTACGGCTGTAGAATTTTGCTTATAAATGGAGAGATCGTTTGTAGGAACGGTGCAAAATGAATAAGTAAATTTTGCCAAATCGTGTATTGAATAACTATTACGCCCTATTGAAATCGATGAATTTGTAAAAGTATCGGCCTCATAAATCATGCTCCAAAGCATCGGTATTTGTGCATTATCGTTCCAATTTGTTTTGCATTGAATTATACCTAACTCAAATTGATCAAAGTGAACTTCAGCCAATCGGTTTAGAATTTCTTTAAGATTAAATGTGCCCCGAGTGTTGGTTGATATAGTATTTCCACGACTGTCAGAAATTGAAATGGAGTTCTTAGGGTTTGTAAATTCTGGAATATTCGGAAAGATTACTATTGCAATATCAGATTCTGTATTGCTTTTAAAGTTCCCATAGTTAACCGAAATAGAATCTCTCAACGGATCGGGTAGATCACTAATTTTTCTAACTGCTACACCACGACTTCCAGCAAAACACAGATTGAGGTACCAACATATTAATCCTTCCCATCCATAGCCACCACCAGATACTTCACTTTGTGATCTACCAGATGATCCAGTTGTTGAAAAAATATCAGATAAATGGTCTCCTATGTTCAGGATTTCTCCAGCTTGAAATGTATTTCCTGTAAGCTGTGTAACTTCACCCTTCCAAGTTGACCAGCCATTACGAAATGCTGATAGTTCAAAGCTGCTTTCTACTGAGACTCTCCTCAAATGTTCAATTATATTAGCGGTCATAAATCAAAATCGTGTTATGTCAAGCTATCATCTGCTTTTTGTTTCTGAATAGTATTTACAATGTTTGAAAATTAAGCATTTTTCGCAAATTGGCAGCCTTGCCGTACAAACAAGGGAAGCAAAATCGAGTACTGCCCAGTTTATGTAAATTATTTTTTTATGGTCAACAACTCTCTTTGCTAACTCGTTAAGATATGGGTCATACCTTATGTCAGATAATTTTCTCGGCCCAAAAAACCGTTCAAGAACACGTGCCATATTCACGTCAAGAAGGGGAGACGGCCTTTTCAAAATAAATAGCTCAAATGAATTAGTAATATATTGTCCCATCATCGGCATTTCTTCAACAAGTGAACGGTTTTTAGGAAACTCCCAATTCCTTGATTTCAAATCCTGAGCAAGTTTGTATAGTCTTTTGCCTCGCTGATTACTAAGGCCTAACGGCTTTAATATATTTATTAATTTAACTTCACTTGCATTTCCTAAACTAATCCAATCAGGGTAACTATTTATAAACGTAGGGAGAAACATATTTACAGTTTCAGCCTTAGTTCTTTGTAGTAGTACTTCTGAAATAATTTTAACATAGTTAGATGAAGTTTTATTTCTCCAAAGAAAGTCTCTTCCGTTAGCCTCAAACCATTCTAATAATTTCGTTTGAAAGAACTTTAGCTTTTTATCAGTGATTGCCATCATTTAAATAAACACAAAATTATGTTAAGTAACGCTGCGCGCTGGCCTGGCCCAAAAGCGGGGTGGCGCGTTGGCATGTGGGTGGAAGCATTTTTGGGCCTTGATTTTTTTGGTACTTTTTGCATCAAGGCAAAAAGTACGTAACAAAAAGTGCGAACACCGCTGAAGTTCCAATAGGCGTTCAGCGAGCTAACTAGCTTATCCTGTGAGCAGTATTTCAATCCATTTTCATTTATAGTTCACTAACTTAAATCAACACTTGAAGCGTTGGAATACAAGCATGTGTGATACAAGCTTTGGTTTAAGCCAGGCATTTGAGTGGCTTGAATTACTCATGCTTGGTGCGGTTGGCTTCACGCATGAGCGCTGGCAAAAAACTTTCTTACTTGAACTTCAGCGCTACATAGACACTCAAGGACGTGGTGCGCACGGCCCGGAGAGCGCGGCCTTGAGCGGCTATTTAGCATAACGGCCAATTATATAACTGTGCGGCTTGGCTTGCGCGAAAAACCTCAACTACGTATCGAAGCCCGAACTTCCAGATGGCGCCTGCCTGCAAGGAAACCGTGCGCACGACTGGCGCCAGATGGTTAGCATAATATAATTATATAACTGCGCGTCAGGAACTTAGTCAGACAAGAGTTATATAATTTATATTATGTTAAATATAATATACGGCTTTCTTGATCTTTTAATCTATTTACCACACCTTGCCATTTTAAAAGAATACTTAAATGCAACGGTTGGTTTTCTGTCTCGTCTACCCTTTTTTATATCTCATTGCGTTGCTTCCGTTTCGTGCAATGTATTGGCTGTCTGATTTTGCTTACTATCTTTTTCGGATTTCCGGCTATCGCAGAGAGGTTGTGCTCACCAATCTCAGAAATTCATTTCCGGAGAAAAATGAATCAGAAATCAAAAAACTATGCAACAGCTATTTTCGCTATTTATGCGATCTTATTTTAGAAACGTTGAAAACGCTTACCATGACGGAGCGTGAAGCCAAAGAACATTGTATTTTTCATCGTGCCGATTGGCTTGATAAAATGTACTCGGAAGGTAAAAGTATCATCATCGTACTAGGACATTACGGAAATTGGGAATGGGCCGGCCCGAGTTTTACACTGGCAAATAAACATCAACTGAATGTGATTTACCGCCCGCTATCAAACCCGTACTTTGATAATATGATGACACGCATGCGCACCAAGTTTGGCACACGCATTACGCCAGCCGACCAAACGTTGCGCGAAATGGTTTCCCAAAGAAAAAAAATCACAGCTACAGCTTTTATTGCCGACCAAGCTGCAATTACAGCTAACCCCTACTGGACAACATTTTTAAATCAAGACACTTCTGTTTATACGGGCCCCGAAAAGTTAGCCGCAAAGTTCAATTACCCGGTAGTGTACATGCGCATCACTCGAAAGCGTAGAGGGTATTACGACATCGTACCGGAGTTGCTTTTTGAAAATCCCGCAGCCACAGCCGAAGGAGAAATACTGGAAGAGTTTACCAGAAGATTAGAACGGCAAATCGTAGAAGACCCGGTTATCTGGCTATGGTCGCACAAGCGATGGAAACACAAACGCCCAATACAATGATAATCGTATTTTAGTACCTTTGAAGCCTAAACCTATACTATAATTTTGTCTATGCGTTCGGGTAAACAACTAATTGCCGACAGTAAACAGTTCAGTTCTGAAAATACACTACGCAGTTGGTTAGAATTACTGAGCACGATCGTTCTCACTATCACTGCATTGGTAGTCGGTTTTTCCAATTCAGTACCACTGATTGTACGAATAATTTGTTGCGTTCTCACCGGACTTTTATATATCCGATTGTTTGTAATTTATCACGACTACGAACACCGTGCGATTCTAAAAGACTCAAGAGTTGCGCATTGGATCATGGCATTTATCGGTATTTACTTGTTGGCACCGGAAAATATTTGGAAACGTTCGCACGATCATCATCACAATCATAATTCAAAATTGACTTTGAGTGGCATTGGCTCCTACCCCACCGTTTCTAAAAATCGGTTTCTTACGCTTACCAAGAAACAACAGCAGCTTTATTTAATCAACCGCCATGCCTTAACTGTAACACTCGGGTACTTTACCCTTTTTATTTATTGGCTCAATCTTAAATCTTTCTTTGAGAGTCCCAGGAAACATATCGATTCACTTGTTGCATTGATTTTACACCTGTGCATTTCTGTTGCCGTAATGTATTGGTTGGGTGCGGCAGTTTATTTTATGGCTTTGTTTTTTCCTTTTTTTCTCGCCTTTGGCATGGGTTCCTATCTTTTCTATTCTCAACATAATTTTCCGGGAGCGCAATTCAGGGAAAACCACGACTGGGCTTACGATCTCGCAGCCATTACATCTACCAGCCGCATGATGATGAACCCCGTAATGAACTGGTTTACCGGCAATATTGGCTACCACCATATTCATCATTTAAACTCACGGATTCCGTTTTATCGTTTACCCGAAGCCTCGAAGAGCATGCCCGAGTTAAAAGATGTGCCTACTACTTCGTGGAGCCCAGTTGAGATGATCCGCTGCCTGCGCCTAAAACTTTGGGATGACGAAAAGGGTGAAATGATAACCCTCAAACAACTTTATTCCTGATTTTAGTGCGTTCAAATTACCTGGCGTACGCAGTAATTCTTGCAATTATTTTTGGAATCGGGCTCGGTCATTTTTTTCCATCTCTTGGAATTCAGATGGATATTCTCGGAAAGCTGTTTGTCGACCTGATAAAATTATTCATAGCCCCCATTATTTTTATCACGGTAACACTCGGCATCAGCAGTGCCGGTGATATAAAGAAAGCCGGACGGATTGGTATCAAATCATTAATCTATTTTGAAGTGATTACCACGTTGGCACTCGGTATTGGAATTGTTATTGCTTTAGCGGTAAAACCCGGCCGGGTTGAAATCGGTGGTTTGCAAAAGCAAGATGCTTCGGTGTACGCCCATCAACCTGTTTTTAATTGGGGAGAGTTTTTTATGGACAATTTCACGTTGCAAGTTTTACTAACGGCCATACTTGCCGGTATTGTAATCAACCAACTAAGAACAAAGGACAAGGTCATCGGTTACATTAAAAGCATTTCGGTTTATGTTTATCGGGTGTTGAGGTATGCCATGTACCTGGCCCCAGTGGGTGCATTTGGCGGTATCTCTTTTGCCGTTGGTAAATTCGGACTGCAATCGTTAGTACCACTTGGTAAATTAATGTTGTGTGTTTACCTAACCATGTTTTTGTTTGTCTTTCTGGTGCTTGGAGCGATTCTCAGATACTATAAATTAAGTATTTGGAATTTTTTAAAAAACATCAAAGAAGAAGTACTGATTGTGTTTGCCGCCTCTTCTTCGGAAGCAGCCCTCCCCTCGCTTATGGACAAACTGGAAAAAATGGGTTGTAGCAAATCTGTAGTAGGCTTGGTAGTGCCCACCGGTTATTCCTTCAACCTTGACGGCACCTCTATTTATTTATCTATGGCGGTGTTGTTTATAGCACAACTTTATGGAATTGAATTAAGCTACACCGAACTCTTTACCATACTCGGTATTTTGATGTTAACCTCTAAGGGAGCCGCAGGAGTAACCGGAAGTGGTTTTATCATCCTGGCATCTACCCTTACGGCTATTCATAAAATCCCGGTGGAGGGGCTAGCCTTCTTGCTTGGAATAGATAAGTTTATGAGCGAAGCACGTGCCATCACCAACATTATAGGCAATGGTGTAGCCACTATTGTGATTGCGAAAAACGAAAACGAATTCAACGAGGGCTTAGCTAAATAGATTCTAAGAATTAGCTATAGAAATAGTTCAGCTCGCTTTTCTACGAAGCTGTTTTTTCTCCTCTGCTTTAGCTGCACCCTTTGCTTTTTCCATGGGTTTCTTTTTGGCCGCATCAATGCTGGCTTTCAGTGCCGTCATGATATCGATTACTTTGGGTTCTTCTTCGGTTACGGTCACAATTTCTTTTCCGGCTACCTTTGCATCGATGATGGCCTTCAGTGCATCGAAGTAATGATCCTTCATTTCGATCTTGCTAAACTTTGTCGTCATAGAGTCAACCAACGTTTTGGCAAGTTTCATTTGTTCTTTGTCGGCCTTAACCTCTAACAGCTGGGGCACTTCGTTCATACTTCGAACTTCTTCCGGGTATCGCAACCGATACATCATCATTCCTTTTTCGTGGGGTGAAATAAGCACAGGCGTTTCGCGGTCGCGCAGCACAACTTTACCCACACCAATTTTGCCGCTTTCTTTCAACACCTCACAGAGAAGGCCATAAGTTTTTGCGGCCACATCTCCATCGGGCCCAATGAAATACGGAGTTTCAAAAAGAGTATGGTGGACTTCTTCAGACTTTACGAAACCATCGAGTACCACCACTTTTTCGCTTTTTAGCTTAACTTTATCAAGGTCTTCCTGCTCAATGATTACATACTGACCCGGTTCATACTGATATCCTTTTACAATATCTTCGTTGCGCAACGGCTTGCCGGTTACTTTGTCCTTTTTTTCGTAACTGACGGGGTTGTGCCCATCGCGCGTTAGCAGGTTAAAACTGATGGTCTTGCCGGTGTCAATGGCATTGTAAACCCTCACAGGAATTGTTACCAACGAAAATTGGATATGTCCCTTCCAAATTGCCCTCATATCAAAAAATAGATAGTTAGTCTAAAAAATTAGATAACGACCACTAAAGTATTGATAATGAATAAATTTTGCAACAAGAATTATTGTGTTCTGGGAATAATCTGTTGCTCTGGATTTTGTAGCGAGGAGCAGATTTGAACTGCCGACCTTCGGGTTATGAATCCGATGCTCTAACCAACTGAGCTACCTCGCCTTAAAGATTTTTTGCTCCTTCGAAAAAGGAGCGCAAACATACAAACTTTTGCTGTATTCAGCTATCAAAAAAGGAAGTAGAGAAACTTTATTTGTTGTTGATAAAAAATCGTTTTAACTTAAAATCGATATAGGCGGGTATGGCAACAGCAACTTCAAAAACCAAGAATTTATTCACCACCGATTACGAAATCCACGCTTCCATAAAGATGCTGTATCCGTACATTCAAACGGCAAGCGGCCTCTCCGAGTGGTTTGCCGATAATGTAACCATCAGCCCGGAAAAAGTTTTTACTTTTTTTTGGGATAACGAACAACACAAAGCCGTATTGGCCGCACACCGCACCAACCATTTTGCGCGGTTTGAATACTTGCCCGAATCTAAGACGGATGAAAAGGATCCCTCCTATTTTGAACTGCGCCTTGAAGTGAACGAACTTACCCAAACTACTTTTCTAAAAGTAAACGACTATTCTGATTTCGATGACCTGGATGAGTTGCAAGACCTTTGGGACAGCTTAGTCGAAAATTTACGCAAAGTGGTAGGCGGATAAATTTGCGGTTACTCCCCTCCTGTCTTAATTTTCCGTTTGAAATTTTAAATCATGATACATGCTATTGATCCGGCCGAAACCCGCGCATGGGGTAAACTTGGTCTCCTGTTTCTAAACATGCAAGCCGTTCACCTGCGCGAACTCTTCGAAGAAGACCCCAACCGTTTTGAACGATTCAGCATAACATTTGAAGACATTCTGGTTGACTACTCCAAGAATATTATCAATCAGGAAGTGATTGATGTGTTGGTAGAACTGGCTAAAGAAACCGAACTGAGTGAAGCCATCACGGCCATGTTCGAAGGTGTACGAATCAATCAAACCGAAAATCGGGCGGTGCTTCACACGGCACTGCGCAACCGCAGCAACAAACCCGTTAAAGTTGATGGCATGGACGTAATGCCCGAGGTTAACAAAGTGCTGAGCCAAATGAAAAGTTTTTCGGATAGGATTTTAGGTGGAGAATGGAAGGGTTATAGCGGCAAAGCCATAACAGATATTGTAAATATTGGCATTGGTGGATCGGACTTAGGTCCGCTCATGGTAACCGAAGCCCTGAAGCCTTATCACAAAAACATTAAGCCGCATTTTGTTTCTAACATTGACGGAACGCACTTGGCGGAAACGGTTAAACATCTGGATCCGGAAACCACCGTATTCATTGTTGCTTCGAAAACATTCACCACACAGGAAACAATGACGAATGCCGAATCGGCCAAACAATGGTTCTTGCAAAAAACAGAAAATAAAGGCGAAGTGAGCAAACATTTTGTGGCGGTTTCAACCAACACAAAAGCTGTCACCGATTTTGGTATTGCTCCTGAAAATATGTTTGTGTTTTGGGATTGGGTGGGCGGCCGCTACTCCCTGTGGTCGTCCATAGGCCTTTCCATTGCCTGTACCATTGGGTTTGAGCAATTTGAACAGTTGTTGGAAGGTGCGCACACTATGGACAATCATTTTAAAAACGAGCCGTTCGAAAAAAATATTCCGGTACTTCTCGCGCTGCTCGGTATTTGGTATGTTAATTATTTCGAAGTTTCGAGCGAGGCCATTCTCCCCTACGATCAGTACCTCCATCGGTTTGCTGCATACTTTCAACAAGGGAACATGGAGAGCAACGGCAAATCGATAAACAGGTCGGGCAAAGAATTTCATTACCACACAGGGCCTGTTATCTGGGGCGAGCCGGGCACCAACGGCCAACATGCTTTTTATCAATTATTGCATCAGGGCACAAAAATGATTCCCTGCGATTTCATTGCACCCGCCATCAGCCATAACCCAATTGGCGATCACCATGAAAAACTTTTGTCTAATTTCTTTGCTCAAACAGAAGCGTTGATGATGGGCAAAACGTATGAGGAAGTTGCTCGTGAGTTAAAGGCGATCGGTCACTCGGAAGAAGAGATTAAAAGGTTAGCTCCGTTCAAGGTGTTTGCAGGAAATAAGCCAACTAATTCAATATTGTTTAAACAACTCACTCCCCGTACCCTGGGAAGTTTGATAGCTATGTATGAACACAAAATCTTTGTGCAGGGCATCATCTGGAATATCTGCAGTTTCGATCAATGGGGAGTTGAGTTGGGGAAAGTACTCGCCAAGAAAATACTCCCGGAGTTGTCGTCTGCTCATGAAATTTCATCGCACGACTCGTCTACCAACGGGCTCATCAATTATTTCAAACGATTGAAATAAAATCCGAATTCAAATAAAATTCAGAAGGCTTGCCCAGTAGCAAGGAAGAAGTATTTTTGATGCTCTAATTTTTTAAATGGAAACAAAAATTTCTAAGATCGGTGTGTTTACTTCCGGTGGTGACGCTCCGGGTATGAATGCGGCCATCCGTGCCGTAGTCCGCACATCAATTTATTACAAGAAGGATGTATTCGGAATTATGCAGGGATATGACGGCATGATTTCGGGTGATATTGTTAAACTGGGCGCTCGCTCTGTGGGCAACATCATTCAACGCGGAGGCACTATCTTGAAATCGGCCCGAAGCCAGGAGTTCCGCACCAAAGAAGGAAGAAAAAAAGCATTCGATAACCTGAAGAAACAGGGCATCGATGCCTTGGTAGCTATTGGTGGCGATGGCACATTTACGGGGCTCACCGTATTCTTTGAAGAATTTGGAGTGCCATCCGTCTGCATTCCCGGAACTATTGATAACGATTTGGCCGGCACCGATTATACCATTGGTTTTGATACCGCCACCAATACAGCCGTTGAAGCCATTGATAAGATCCGCGATACGGCCATTTCTCATAATCGACTTTTTTTCATCGAAGTGATGGGGCGCCACTCGGGTTATATCGCCATCAACTGCGGAATTGCCGGTGGTGCCGTGGCCACCATCATTCCCGAAGAGACCATGACGATGGATGAGCTCTTTGCAAAACTGGATGAAGGCGGAAAAACCAATAAAAAATCGAGCCTTGTGGTGGTGGCCGAAGGATCCAAAATAGGAGGAGCTATGGACCTCGCCAAAAAATTTGCCGAACGCAATAATTATTTTGACATCAAAGTAACCATCCTTGGTCATTTGCAACGCGGGGGTGCCCCAACCTATTTTGACCGCGTACTGGCCAGTAAAATGGGTGTTGCAGCAGTAGAAGGCCTGATCTCCGGAAAAAATAACGCCATGATCGGCATCCGAAACTCGCAGGTGGTTTTTAATAGCTTCGAAACAATCACCAGCAGTAAACACGGTATCGATGCGGAGTCATTGCGTATCTCAAAAATCCTTTCCATTTAAAAAATTGAGATGAGTGAATTAACCGTAGGAATAGACATTGGCGGAACAAACACTAAGTTGGGTATTGTTGACCGGGGAGGAAAAGTTGTACATCAGGAAAATATACCAACCACCGATTACGAAGAGTTCCCTCACTATTTTGAAGCCATGGCTATGGCCTTACGGAACAGACAATCATCGCTTCCCCAAGGTGCAAAAATCATCGGCATTGGAGTAGGCGCTGCCAACGGAAATTATTATACCGGGAATATAGAACACGCCACCAACTTGAAGTGGAAGGGTATCCTTCCGCTTGCTAAAATGTTTGAAAAGGAATTCAATATTCCTTGCATCCTCACCAACGATGCTAATGCTGCTGCCGTGGGTGAAATGATCTACGGCCATGCACGAGGGATGAAAGATTTTATTGTGATCACCTTGGGCACAGGCTTGGGCAGCGGCTTTGTTTGCGGAGGGATATTGCTCAACGGTCATCATGGCATTGCCGGAGAGTTGGGCCACACATCGGTAAATCCAACGGGCAGGTTTTGCAATTGCGGCAAACGTGGATGCCTTGAAACGTACGTTTCGGCAACGGGTATTAAGCGAACGGTTTACAAACTGTTGGCCGATCATTTAGAGTCGAGCGAACTTCGCGGAATCAGCTTCGACAACTTAAATACAAAGATGATAACCGAGGCAGCCCAGCGGGGCGACATCGTAGCGCTTGCTTGCTTTGAATACACGGGCCGTATTTTAGGAATGAAGCTTGCAGAAACCGTAGTGCATACAGACCCTGAGGCAATCTTTTTATTTGGTGGCCTCTCGCTTGCCGGAGATTTAATTTTTAAGCCCACCATCAAGCACATGGAAGCCAACCTGATGCCTGCTTTCAGGGGGAAAGTAAAAATACTTCCTTCGGGCTTACAGAATCAGATCGCGCCCATCCTGGGTGCCAGTAGTCTCGTTTGGGATTATTTCGATAAGAAAGAAACCGCGAGATAGACTAATCGTATTTTTTACTGATTTTTGCGCAGACAATAATTAAAATATGCCGCGCAAAAAGAAATTTCCGAGTGAGTCGTTTACCAGCATGACCGAACTGGTGCTACCCAACGACACCAATACGTTAAATAATTTAATGGGCGGACGCCTGATGCACTGGATGGATATTGTATCGGCCATCGCAGCACAAAAACATTGCAACCGGGTAGTGGTTACAGCTTCGGTTGATAATATTTCGTTTCGCTCTCCAATTCTATTAGGTAATGTCGTCACCCTTAAGGCAAAAGTTACACGCGCGTTTAGCTCGTCAGTTGAAGTGCGGATTGATGTAGATGCCGAAGATGTGCCGGCCGGCAAAAAGCTTGCAAGCAATTCGGCTTACTTTACGTTTGTTGCCGTTGACCAAAGCGGCCGACCTATCGATGTGCCTGAAGTGGACCCCCAGACAGATGAAGAGAAAGAACTCTACAACGGTGCTTTGCGCAGAAGGCAACTTCGCCTGATCCTCTCCGGAAGAATGAAACCTCAGGAAGCAAACGAACTGAAGTCTATCTTCGATATAAAATAAGTGCAGATGGATGCCCTACTTTTTGAATCTACATACACCGAAGATATATATCGGTTTAATTGCCCGACTACGGTAATTGTAGACAAACCATGGAACGAAATCGGTTTAACAGAAAAAGAACTTCTTTCGAAAATACTGGCAGCCGTGAGGCTAACTATGGATGCGGTATGTATAAAATATCAGTCGAAACTTGACCTGTCAAATTGCTTACAAAAACCTAAGTATCTCATCAGTTTTTGCAACGTTCCTGAGGGAATCCCCCTGTACGAGCCGATTATGGCCAATGATATTTCAATTGTTGCAGCCGATAGTTTAACCAACCTTGAACCAAACAGCGAAGCCAAGAAGAAACTATGGCAAGCTTTGAAGAAACAGTTTGCTATTGCATAGGTTTAGAAAAGTGAAATTTATCTGCTAATCTTACATCTAAACTAATTAACAAAATAAACGGTTACCAGGCGTGGGCTTACGAGTATTTAAGATTGGTTCTGGTGTGGACGAAACCGAGCTTTTTGCACGTATCCGTAAAGGAGACGAAAAGGCGTTGGAAGTCGTGTACAAAAAGTACTACCGGATGATGACCAAAATGGTGATCTCCAACAGTGGTACAGAAGACGAGGCCAGAGATGTGTATCAAGATGCCCTGGTGGTTTTTTGGCAGAAGGCACGATCTGCAGATTTTGTTCTCACTTCCAAAATGAGCACATACATTTATAGTATTTGCCAGAACCTATGGAGAAAAGAACTCGATCGGAAAAAGCGGCTTACCAATGAAGAAAAGGATTCGCCCGAATCCATCGACATGGAAAAGCCGGAGCGAGAAAAAATTATAGCCAAGTGCCTGGAGCAACTGGGCGAAACGTGCCGAAAGGTTTTGATGTATTATTATTTTGACGAGATGTCGATGCAGGAAATTGCCGATAAATTAGGGTTTGCCAACACCGACACCGCCAAAACAAAAAAATATAAATGCAAACAGAAGTTGGATGAACTGGTAAAAAAACAGTATTCAGCACAGGACTTTTTAGATTAAAGAATGGAAAATTTTGAACTTATCGATGATTATTTGCGGGGTCGGCTCGAGGGGCAGGATAAGCAAAACTTTGAACAGCAAATGCGGGCAGATCCCACGTTGCAAAGTGAAGTAACGATGCAACAGATGGTAATTGAAGGGATTAAGAAAGCGCGTATGGCTGAACTAAAGACGATGTTAAGCCAAGTGCCGGTTGCCGGCCTAACTTCTGTGGCCGGAATATCGGCAAGTCAAGTTATAATTGGTGCCTTTACTGCGGGTGCCGTGCTGACAGCAGCATTATTTTATTTTAAACCCTCGGAGGAAATGCCTTCCAACCCGGTGGTAAAAACTGAAAAAACCATAGTCCAAAATAATAAAGACAAAGCTCCTACCACTGACTCTGTTTATATTGAACCCATAATTAAAAAGAAAGACAGTGAAGTTGCACCTTCAAAAGATATCAAGTCGAAAGTTACTTCAACAAAACAGATCATTCCTAAGTTACAAGTGACCGACCCTACCGATGAAATCAACAACTCTTCAACGGCCAACAACAATGCAATTTCTATTAATAAACACGAAGCGATTTCTACATCAAAAATTGAAGTAGAAGTAACCGATAGCAATGAATATTCATTCCACTATCAATTCAAACAAGACAAACTGATTTTATACGGAACATTTGATAAAAGCCTGTATGAGATTATCGAAGTAAATGGTGATGTTCGCTCTATTTTCCTTTTTTACAAAGACGCATACTATTTAATAAACGAAAAACAATCTTCCATTGCCCCTCTCCTTCCTATTAAAGATCAACAATTAATCAAAAAACTGAAGGAGTATCGTAAGTGATATTCCGGACGTACAAAAGAATACGCATTTGTAATTGATTCGATTATCTTTGCCCGTATGTACCACGAGGCAAAATTTAAAAGCAAGAAAAAACTTGGCAGTTACCCCTCTTTAAGTGTGATCTTTAGCATCACCCTGGCTCTGTTTTCGATTGGTGTTTTTGGCGCCTTGGTTATTTATTCTAAAGAGCTTGAAAAAATAGTTAAAGAAACCATTCGCCTTCATGTTTACCTGAACAGCCACATCGCAAAAGAAGATATCACAAAAATTAAAACATCCTTAACGGCTAATATTTACGTTGCAAAAACAAATGAAGCGGTAAAATTTATTTCAAAAGAAGAGGCCGAGAAACAATTCATCAGAGAGACGGGGGAAGACTTTAAAAAATTTCTAGGCGAAAATCCATTACACGATGCTTTTTTAATTCGAATAGATGAGCCTTATCAAAGTAAATCCAGTCTTGCTAAAATCAAATCCGATCTTGAAAAAATGCCCGGAGTTTTTCAGGTTGACTACAAAGAAAATCTGATTGAATCGGTTAACAAAAATATTACCCGGATAGGATTGATTTTAATGGGCTTGGTGGCGGTTTTATTAATCATCGTGGTATTACTCATCAACAACACCTTGCGCCTCGCTCTGTTTTCTCAGCGATTCCTCATCCGGAGCATGCAGTTAGTGGGTGCTAAAAAATGGTTTATTCAGCGCCCCTTCTTGGTAAGAGCTTCGCTTCACGGTTTGCTGGCTGGCGTGTTGGCATCCGCTTTACTTGTGGGTTTGATTTCCTTTGCCACCAAACGAATTGAAGAATTAAAGTTGATACAAAATAACGAACGGTTAATTCAATTGATGGGCTCGCTCCTTTTGCTTGGATTTATTGTGGCCGTAGTTAGTTCTTACCGTGCGGTGAATAAATATTTAAAACTATCTTTGGACGAACTTTATTGAAATTTCAATGAACAAATTACCCTTCGGAAAAAAGAATTACCAATGGATGATCGTTGGTGTGGTAACGTTGATTGCCGGGTTTACCATTATGACGATGGACAGCGAACCGTACGGTTTTGGTTTTTTAGGGTTAACGCTGGGGCCAATAATTGTGTTGGCGGGTTTTGTATTGGAAATCGCTGCTATTCTTTACACGCCCTCAAACGAAAATAAATAATGACAATTGGCGAGGCAGTTGTGCTGGCCATTGTAGAAGGGCTTACCGAGTTTTTGCCGGTATCGTCCACCGGGCATATGATCATAGCGTCTTCACTAATGGGTATTGCCAGCGAACCGTTTGTAAAAACATTCACCATAGCCATACAATTAGGCGCAATAGTATCCGTGCTCGTACTGTATTGGAAACGATTTTTTCAATCACTTAATTTTTACATCAAACTTTTGACAGCATTTTTTCCGGCTGCTATCCTGGGGTTTCTACTCAACGATTATATTGATCAGTTGCTAGAGCGTGTTGAGGTAGTTGCCCTTATGCTCGTAGTGGGTGGTATTGTTTTTCTATTTATCGATCGATTTTTCTCTTCAAACACAGATACTTCGGGACCTTCTATTTCTTCTGCTTTTAAAATAGGCATCTTTCAATGTTTGGCTATGATCCCCGGGGTCTCTCGTTCGGCTGCTACAATCATTGGCGGGCTTACTCAAAAGCTAACCAAACAAACTGCCGCAGAGTTTTCTTTTTTTCTGGCAGTGCCAACCATGTTTGGGGCAACGGCTTTTAAACTTTTTAAATATTTTAAAACCGGTAATGCATTTGCTCAAGGCGAACTTTCGGTATTGGCAGTAGGTAATTTGGTTGCTTTTGTAGTAGCCCTTTTTGCCATCAAATTTTTCATTCGATTTGTTTCAACACACGGTTTTAAAATATTCGGTTACTACCGCATTGTACTGGGTGTAATCATCTTGCTGCTTTATTATTCGGGAATTAGTCTGTCAATTCTATAATGGAATTGGAAGGCCGGGTTTTACTTATTGATAAACCACTTGGCTGGACATCTTTTCAAGTGGTAAACAAATTGCGCTACAAATTAAAGACTAAGAAAATTGGCCATGCCGGCACGCTCGACCCACTTGCCACAGGTTTATTAATCATCTGCACGGGTAAGATGACGAAGCGAATCGAGCAGTATCAAGCTCAGGAAAAAGAATATATCGGGAAATTTGTACTCGGGCAATCTACCCCTTCGCATGATTTAGAAACTCAGGTGAGCGAACCGGAGGATATCTCGTTCGTTACCCAAGAGGCCATCGAATCAACGGCAAAAATATTTATCGGAACCATTCAGCAAATCCCACCCATGCACTCGGCCATTTGGGTAAACGGAAAGCGGGCGTACGAATTGGCACGAAAAGGTAAAGAAGCCGACCTAAAACCTCGCGAAATAACTATTCGCGAATTTGAAATCACCTCAATCCAATTACCCCACGTATCTTTCCGTGTGGTTTGCTCTAAGGGAACGTATATTCGAAGTTTGGCAAGAGATTTTGGAAAAGCGCTTAATACGGTTGCCTATCTTTCGGAATTGTGCCGCACACGCATCGGTGAACACAAACTATCCGATGCCTTAACCATCGATCAAGTAGTACCTTTGCCTGCACATGAAAATTTATCATAGTCCGGAAGATTTTGCCCGATTAAGCCATGCCGTGGTAACAAGTGGCACGTTTGATGGTGTGCACGTGGGGCATCAAAAAATTTTACATCGACTTAAAGAAATTGCTTTGCAAGATTTGGGCGAAACCGTGGTGATCACATTTTGGCCGCACCCACAAATGGTACTCCACCCGGAAAACACCTCGCTGAAACTTTTAAATACTTTCGAAGAAAAAGCTGAACTTTTAAAATCGGAAGGCATTCAGCATTTGCTTCGGATTCCGTTTACCAAAGAGTTCTCGCACTTGAGCTCGTTGGATTTCATCCAAAAAATATTGGTTCAAACAATAGGCACAAAAAAACTGGTTATTGGCTACGACCACAGGTTTGGCCACAACCGCGAAGGGAGTTTCGAACAATTAAAAATAAACGGCCCTGCCTACGGTTTTGATGTAGAAGAAATTTCAAGGCAAGATGTAGATCACATCAGTGTGAGTTCCTCTAAAATCCGACAGTCACTTAGCAATGCCGACATTGAAACCGCAAACCAGTTGTTGGGTAAGCCCTACTCGTTAACCGGCCAGGTGGCAACCGGAGATAAACTTGGCCGCGTACTTGGTTTCCCTACGGCCAATATCGAAATCGATTCGCGGTATAAGTTAATTCCTGTGGACGGCATTTATGCCGTAACGATAAAGCACGAGCATCAGTTGTACAAGGGTATGCTTTACCTGGGCCCCCGCCCCACTGTAGATGGCACCAAACATGTTATCGAAGTAAACTTGTTCGATTTCGACAAAGAAATTTATGGCGAGAATGTAACGGTTTACATCCACTTTTTTTTGCGGGCCGATCAGAAATTCAATGACCTTGAAGCATTGAAACAACAACTGCATACCGACAAAAAAGATACGGTTCGAATTTTAGAAAACATTACTTTTGCACATTATGATTGACAAAAGAGTTAACGATGCCGATGCAGCCCTACACGATATTTTCGACAATGCAACGTTGATGCTCGGAGGTTTTGGTTTGTGTGGCATTCCAGAAAATTGCATTCAAGCAATACTTAAAAAGGGCGTAAAAGGACTCACCTGTATTTCCAACAATGCAGGCGTAGACGATTTCGGGATCGGGCTCTTGCTAAAGACAAAGCAAGTGAAGAAGATGATTTCTTCGTACGTGGGCGAAAATGCAGAATTTGAACGCCAACTTTTGTCGGGTGAACTTGAAGTTGAATTGATACCACAAGGCACGCTTGCCGAGCGCTGCCGGGCTGGCGGTGCGGGTATACCGGCTTTCTTCACACCCGCAGGTGTTGGCACCGAAGTAGCCGAAGGAAAAGAAACGAGAGAGTTTGACGGAAAAACCTATCTGATGGAAAAATGGCTGCGTGCCGATTTCTCCATAGTAAAAGCTTGGAAAGGTGATGCCTCCGGAAATCTGATTTACCGTGGCACAGCCCGCAACTTTAACCCGATGATGGCAACAGCCGGAAAAATTACGATTGCCGAAGTTGAAGAATTAGTACCCATCGGGCAGCTTGAACCCAATGAAATTCACACGCCCGGAATTTTTGTTCACCGGATTTTTCAGGGAAAGAATTACGAAAAGAGAATTGAGCAAAGAACAATTACTAAAATTTGAGAATTATTCAATCTGAGAATTTGAAAATGAGGGATGACAAGGAAAATATAATAGTTGACCTGACTTTCAAATTTTCAATTAAAGTAATTTCCTATTGCGAAGAATTAGAAAGTAAAAAGAAATTTGTGCTGGCGCGTCAGCTGTTGCGATCTGGAACATCGATTGGTGCAAACGCAAGAGAAGCTCAAAATGCTGAAAGCAAAGCAGATTTCGTTCATAAATTTAAGATTGCGGCCAAAGAAGCTGATGAAACTGAGTATTGGCTTTTGTTATGCAGGGACTCAAAGTCATATCCTAACCCTCAAGAACTTCTAGAATCCTTAACGGGCATTCAAAGAGTCATATCAAAAATTATTTCATCATCTAAAAAAAAATAATTCATTGTGGAATATGCTTTTAATTTTCAAATATTCAAATCATCAAATTTTTAAATTATTTTATGTTGGATAAAATCGGAATTGCTAAACGAATTGCACAGGAAGTAAGGGACGGTATGTACATCAACCTTGGCATTGGCATCCCAACTTTGGTTGCAAATTATATCCCGAAAAATATTAATGTTGTTCTTCAATCTGAAAATGGTCTTCTCGGCATAGGTCCGTTTCCAACCGAAGATCAAATCGACCCCGACTTTATTAATGCCGGAAAACAAACCATTACCCTTATGCCGGGCAGCGCGTTATTTTCGTCTGCCGATAGCTTCGGAATGATTCGCGGAGGCAAAGTAGATTTAACCATTTTAGGGTCTATGGAAGTTTCGGAAAATGGCGACATCGCCAACTGGAAAGTGCCCGGTAAAATGGTGAAAGGCATGGGCGGTGCGATGGATCTTGTTGCATCGGCAAAGAATATTATTGTAGCAATGCAACATTGCAGCAAAGACGGAGCCTCCAAGCTTCTCAAAAAATGTACACTGCCCATCACAGGCCTTCGTTGTGTTAAAAAAATTGTGAGCGACATGGCCGTGTTGGAAATTTTGCCCGAAGGTGGTTTTAAATTATTGGAACGAGCGCCAGGGGTATCGGTAGATCAGATCAAAAACGCCACCTCAGGAAAATTGATTATTAAAGGTGATGTTCCGGAAATGAAAATCTGATTTTAAATCTAAATATCTTTTCCATTTCGTATATAAACAGTTTATCGAATTTTTATTCATGAAAAAATCTGAAATCAATTTTAAAGTTGAGCTTGACTCCAATAATGTTCCGGAAAAAATTTTATGGGAAGCTACCGACAAACCGGAAGATGGTTTTTCCGAAAGTAAGTCGGTGAGTATTTCGCTTTGGGACCACACCCAGAAAAACACCATGCGTATTGACTTATGGACTAAAGATATGCCTGTAAATGAAATGAAACGATTCTACATCGACTGCATTGGCGGCCTTGCCCAAAGCGTGTTAACCTCAACAGGCGATGAAGCCATGTCTAACGAAATCAATAATCTGTGCGAAAAACTGGCTCAGCACGTGCGAAAGTCAGAAAGCTGATTTGCCAAATATTCTTTTAAAAAAATACTCTGCACGCATCCTTTTATTTGGTTTTTCTTGTAGATTTAGGAATTAAACCTAAGTCAACATGAATAAAATTTATACGAAACTGGTTGTTGCTTCGCTACTGTTGTTAGCAGGAACAACTTCAATTTTCGCTCAATCTACGGTGTCGGGCACGATTAAAGACGGCTCTACACAAGAAGGTTTGGCCGGAGTAAACATTGTTGTAAAGGGCTTGGTTGTGGGTACCATTACCGATAAAGATGGTAAGTACTCTTTGAAAGTAAACCAATCGCCCCCCTTCACACTTTCATTTTCTTTTATAGGTTTTCATACTGAAGAGAAACAAGTAACCGATGCCAACTCAACTATTGACCTTACCATGAATGAGGAATCTCTGTTGGGCCAGGAAGTTGTGGTTTCAGCTTCTCGGGTTGAAGAAAATATAATGAAGTCTCCGGTAACTATTGCTAAACTCGATTTGCTTGCCTTAAAGCAGGCTGCAACCCCGGATTACTACGATGCGCTGGCCAATGTAAAAGGAGTTTCTGTTAATAATGGAAGTCTAAATTTTACGGCAGTTAATACGCGAGGGTTTGCTACGATTTCTAATACGCGTTTTGTGCAATGGGTGGACGGCATGGATACTCAGGCACCCCTACTCAATTTTCCTACCGGTACAATTATGGGTTTGTCTGAACTGGATGCAGAAAGTATAGAACTTATTCCCGGTGCAGCTTCGGCTTTGTACGGCCCAAACGCCTTCAATGGGATTATGATTATGAAAAGCAAAAACCCGTTTGAATACCAAGGCCTAAGCGCTCAGGTAAAACAAGGGTTCACCAACTCACAAGCCGGTGGCTCTCACCCCATGGGCACGTACAGCCTTCGGTATGCCCATGCCTTCAACGATAAGCTAGCCTTCAAAGTAAACGTGTCGTATATGTCTGCCACCGATTGGTATGGAGCCGACTATAAAACAGACCGCAACAACCCAAGTTCTACTACAGATTTGAGTAAGACGCCCGGTTTTGACGGACTTAATTTATACGGTGATGAAACACCAATCCCAACGGGTGTTCCAAGTATTGGTACTATCCGAAGAACCGGAATTCAGGAAGGGGTTTTGCTCGACAACCGCAATGCCACTACCCTAAAATACGATGCCGCACTCCATTATCGTATTAACGACAAAATGGAATTGTCTTACACGTACCGTTATGGTGGAGGTAACAGTTTGTATCAAGGACAAGCCAAATAT
Source organism: Bacteroidota bacterium (assembly GCA_018267285.1). GTDB lineage: Bacteria > Bacteroidota > Bacteroidia > Cytophagales > Cyclobacteriaceae > ELB16-189. The sequence goes on from JAFDYU010000020.1 coordinate 23,873, forward strand.
GCCCTTCGCGATTTCAACCAACAGTTTCACAAACTGGAATTGAAAGGCGATAACTTTTTTGTACGAGGATACATGTCGGCAACCGATGCGGGCAAATCGTACAACATGGATGCATTGGGCGCATACGTAAACGAAGCATTTAACCCCACCCAACGCACCGATGGCACGGGTTGGGCGCAAGACTATGTACTGGCTTCGCAAGGATATATCCCGGGATTTGCAGCCGGAAACCCCGCAGCTGCCAGATCGTTTGCTGACCGCAACATGATAAACCCAGCCACTGGCGCTTATGTTGCCGGAATGCGTGATACCATTAATGCAGTAAGGAAAAGATTTTTCCAAAAGAATCCTCCCGGGGCATCGTTCTACGACAACTCTAAACTGTGGCACGCAGCATTTTATTACAAATTCAATAAGATTAAATGGGCAGAGATAATTACGGGAGGTAACTTCCGTCAGTATAGTTTATTCTCTAATGGAACAATCTTTAACGAAGCACCAAATGATGGCATCAATTTCAAGCGAATCTTTATTAATTGGTATGGAGCGTATGTTCAAGTATCAAAAACCATAGCCGAGAAGTTGAAGGTAACCGGTTCGATTCGCTACGATAAGATGGACAACTTCGATGGACATTTTACACCGCGCGCTTCAGCCGTTTATACGTTCAATCAAAACCACAACATCAGGGCAAGCTTCCAAACGGGCTTCCGTCTGCCCGACACTCAGGCTCAATACATATACTTCCCCAACCCGAGCGGAATTATTTTAGGTGGAGTGCCGTCTAACGCCTCTCGTTATGGAATTTACAACGGAGGCTCTTACACCCAAACGTCTGTAGTTAATTACAAAAATAGCGGAGGTATAATTAATGCAGACGGAACACTCACGGGTGGAAACCAGAGCTTGTTGCAATCTGTCAGCTTAAATTATGTAAAACCCGAACAACTTTGGTCGTACGAAATCGGCTATAAAGGTATCATTGCCAAAAGCCTGATGATCGACTTGAATTACTACTATACTTCGTACAGCAATTTTCTGGGCGAGCAATACGTGGTTAACAAAGCGCCCACCACGCACCAAGGTAAACCCGTTGCAGCCGGTAGTGTTTGGTATCCTTATGTAAATTCGCCTTACACGCTTACCTCGCAAGGTGCTGGGCTTGGGTTGACGTACAACCTGCCAAGAAATTTTGTAGTTACCGGCAGTTACAATTATGCTGCATTCTCGGGCACGCAAAGCCCTGATTTTCTATCTGGGTTCAATACCCCGCAAAACAAATACAACATCGGGTTCGGCAATCGTAAGTTGGCTAAGAATTTTGGGTTCAATGTCAACTTCAGGTATCAGGATTCGTTCTTGTGGCAATCGGCCTACGGTATATGGAACGTTCCGGCCTACGGTGTTCTCGATGCACAAATCAATTACAAAGTACCTTCTATCAAATCGGTGTTCAAACTGGGCGGCACCAATTTGGGCGGCAACGACTACCGTACCAATTTTGGCTCACCTTTTATCGGCCAGATGTATTACTTGTCGATAACATTTGATGAATTCTTGAAATAAAAAGATGATCCATATGAAAACAATGAATATAAAATCAATTATTCTGGTTGCCCTGATTGCCACCTTAATCACATCGTGCAAACAAGATGTGATCACCCTGCATCCACCAACAACCACTGAACCAACCGCTCCTTCCAAAGGAAGTACAGACTTTACAAAATACGTTGCACTCGGAAATTCATTAACCGCAGGGTTTCAGGCAGGCGCATTATTTACCGAGGGGCAGAACAATTCATTTCCTAAAATTCTTTCGAAACAATTTTCGTTAGCACAAGGATCTGATCTGGCATTCAATCAACCGGATATTAATTCAGTGAATGGTTACAACTCCTCCTACTCAGACCCTGCACACGGAGTTATTCTTGGCCGGATGATTTTGTTTGCTGCCGATGAAAACCCGAATGACGCGCTGCCCACTCCTGCCGGATATCCGGGCGTACCAACACCTTACAACAGTGCGGATTTACCGGCACCCTATACAGGTAACAAAGCCGCTCTAAATAATTTTGGTGTTCCGGGTATTTTGCTTGGGCAGGCGCTCACCCCACTGACGGGTGGCCCCTCTACCGGAAATCCATACTATAATGCGTTGTATGCCCGTTTCGCTTCCAACCCGGGTACTTCAACAATTATTGGCGATGCGCTCGCCACATTACCCACCTTCTTTACGTTCGACCTTGGCAATAACGATGTGCTTGGCTACGCCTCTACCGGAGGAGATGGATCAATACCTTTAACCAGCTCCGCTGATTTTCAAACTTATTATGGGCAAGCTATTGGAGCCATCATGGCGAGTTCAAGTGCTAAAGGTGTGGTTACAACCATTCCGGATGTAACCGCAATACCTTTTTTCACTACGGTAAAATATAATGTGATTACCCTATCCTCCGATCAGGTAACTCAGCTAATGGGTGCCGCTGCTTTTGGAGGCTACAATCAGGTGATGCAAGGACTTGCAGGCGCATTGACTGCAAGCCCTGCTGATTTTGGCCTTGACGCTGCCCATGCAGCACCCATCATTGCCCAAATTAATACGCGACTGGTAAATTATTCGGTTGGCTCAAACCCAATCTTAATAAACGACAACACGCTGATTGATATGGGACCGTTCTTTGACGGTATGCTGGCTGCCCAACAAATCACTTCGATTCAACGAGCGGGCTTAGCACCTTACGAACAAATTCGTCAGGCAAATTCTGACGACCTTGTTCCGTTAACGGCAGGTGCTTTGCTTGGCAAACTGGCTAACCCAAATGACCCAACCACAGTTTACGGTGTGGCAGTCCCCATGGCAGATAAGTATATTCTCATTAAAGCGGAGGTAGATTCAATCAAGACGGCAACCGAGGCATTTAATTCAGCGATAAAAGGTGTTGCCGCACAGTACAACACGCGTGTAGCTGTGGCCGATGTTAACGCAGCGTTCAATTCTTTAGTTGCTCAGGGTGCGTACGTTTCTGATGGTATGACCATCATGCCGAGCTTCTCCCCTCCTTTTGGAGCATTTTCGGAAGATGGCGTACATCCTAATTCAAGAGGCTATGCGTATCTGGCGAACATCATTATCGATGCGATTAACACCAACCCTACTGTTTTTGGAACCGGCATAAATGTTCCTAAAGCAAGTCTTGCCGACTATGCAGGAGTAGGATTCCCTTTTGGTCCTAATGGTTCGTTACTTCATTAACCTAACTAAGTACACATGAAAAAAGGCCGTCAGAAATGATGGCCTTTTCATTGGTCACAATCGTTAGTTGAAACTATGCGCTTTCAGCGCAAGACTTTCAGTTGCTACACAAAAGGTTAACTTTACTTGGTGAGTAAAGCACTTCGCATAGGCAGCCATACAGTGTCTTGGCTTACTGCCCACATAGTTTGGGTTACAAAATATAGGTATAAAGTTTTGGAAGGAGATATTCAAAAGCGATGCCGTGATCTGGTCAAGCAGATATGTGACGCTGAGGATGTCAAGATCCTTAAGGGGGTGGTGAGCAAAGACCATGTGCATATCCATATTGAATATAGGCCATCGCTGAACATTAGTGATATTGTTAAACGTTTGAAAGGGCGAACCTCCCGAAGACTGCAAGAAGAGTATCCGGAGCTTTCGAAACGCTATTGGGGTCGGCACTTTTGGGCCATCGGGTATGGGGTTTGGAGTACGGGCAATATAACGGATGAGATGGTGCAAGAATACCTTGAGCATCACCGAAAGCCTGGCAATATTGAGACCGACACTATTATTCTGGAGTAAGAATTTCATTCTTTCGACAACCTATCGACTTCAAGTCGATAGTGGTTTAGTTTAGAACAATTGTTTGGCAATCCGAAAGATAGGATCCGATTTTCCCATCGAATAAAAATGAAGTGTGGGGACTCCAAATTTTATCAACTCTTTAGACTGGTTCACCGCCCAGGCAATACCCACTTCGCGCACCGCAGCATTGTCTTTACACTTTTCTACTTCATCGGCAAGTTCTTCCGGTAGGTCAATGTGAAAAATGGTGGGCAAAATATTGGCTTGCGATTTGGTTGTGATGGGTTTGATGCCAGGAATAATCGGCACATTGATTTCAGCCTCTCTACACTTTTCAACAAATTCAAAATATTTTTTGTTATTGAAGAACATTTGCGTTACAATGTACTGCGCACCTGCATCCACTTTCTGTTTTAAGAATTTTAAATCGGTCTTCAGGTTAGGCGATGAAAAATGTTTTTCCGGATACCCGGCAACGCCAATGCAAAAATGAGTGGGTGCTGCGCTCTCCAAATCTTCATCGATAAACTTTCCATGATTCATTTTAACAACTTGTTCCACAAGATCGGAAGCAAATTTATGCCCGTCCGGTTCGGGTATAAACCTCGATTCCGTTTTGATGGCATCGCCCTGCAAGGCAAGCACATTATCAATACCCAGAAAATGTAAATCGATGAGGGCGTTTTCAGTTTCTTCCTGTGTAAACCCGCCACAAATGATGTGCGGCACGGTGTCTACTTTATAGCGGTTTTGAATGGCAGCACAAATACCTACCGTACCGGGACGTTTGCGCGTTGAGCGTTTTTCAAGCAACCCGTTTTCCTTCTTTTTATAAACGTACTCTTCGCGGTGATACGTAACATCAATAAACGGAGGCTTAAACTCCATCAATGGGTCAATATTATCAAACAGCGATTTGATGTTCTCTCCTTTTAAAGGAGGAAGTATTTCAATGCTGAAAAGAGTTTTCCCGTTAGCGTTTTTAAGATGGTCGGTAACTTTCATTTTTTATGTATGAATTAAAATGCCAGAGGAACTTACTTAATACGATAAATTCTGAGCCAGCCAGCGCTCTACCTCCTCCACGCTAAGATTTTTGCGTTGAGCATATTCCGTAATTTGATCTTTTTCAATTTTACCTAGTCCAAAATATTTAGAGTCGGGGTGCGAAAAATAATACCCACTCACCGCTGCAGCCGGATACATGGCAAACGACTCCGTTAATTTAATTCCAACATCATCCGCTTTTAACAGTTCAAAAATGGTTTTCTTTTCGGTATGATCGGGGCATGCCGGATAGCCCGGTGCCGGACGAATACCTTTATACTTTTCGCTGATCAATTCATCGTTCGATAATTTTTCTTGTGTGGCATAACTCCAAAGTTCCTTTCTCACCTTTTCGTGAAGCAATTCGGCAAATGCTTCCGCCAGGCGATCGGCCATAGCTTTGGCCATGATCTCCGAATAGTCGTCATGTTCGGATTTGTATTTGCTGATCAGTTTTTCTAGACCAATACCTGCAGTTACCGCAAACAGCCCGATATAATCGCGTTTACCAAGCGATTGAGGAGCAATGTAATCGGCAAAACAAAAATTAGGGAGATTTTGAGCTTTCTTATTTTGTTGGCGTAAGAAATGGAGTGTTTCAATTTTATTTCCAGATTCATCGAAGAGTTGCACATCATCTTCATCTATACTGTTGCAAGGGTGAAACGCCACCACACCGCACGCTTGAAGGCTATTGTCTGCAATGATCTGAGCTAGCATTTTTTGGGCATCATCGAAAAGTTTTCTGGCTTCCTGCCCCACCACCTGGTCTTCAAATATTTTTGGATAGCGTCCGGCCAGCATCCACGTTTGGAAGAAGGGCGTCCAATCAATATATTTTGCAATCTCTTCAAGTGGATAATTAACAAATGTCTTTCTGCCTAAAAAAGTAGGTTTGAAAATCTCTTGTTGAGCCCAGTCTATTTTTACTTTATTAGCTCGCGCATCTTTTATAGAAATATAGCTTTTCAATTGTTGCCTTCCTTCGTGGTCTTTGCGCATGTCGGCATACTCCTTTTTCGTTTTTTCTTGAAAGGAATTGCGGGTAGCTTTATTTACCAATTCACTGGTTATGGGCACCGACCGCGATGCATCGAGCACATAAACCACAGGCCCTTCATAGACAGGATCTATTTTAACGGCCGTATGGATGCGCGATGTAGTTGCCCCTCCAATTAACAACGGCAAATTCAATTTTTCATGTTGCATCTCTTTGGCTACGTGCACCATCTCATCGAGCGAGGGAGTGATCAGCCCGCTTAACCCCACCACGTCTACTTTTTCTTTTTTTGCCGTTTCAATGATTTTTTCTGCGGGCACCATCACACCCAGATCCACCACTTCGTAGTTGTTGCAAGCGAGTACAACACCAACAATATTTTTGCCGATGTCGTGCACATCGCCTTTTACGGTTGCCAATAAAATTTTTGCATTTGATTTTCCGGTTACTCCGGTCTTTCTTTTTTCTTCTTCCAAAAACGGTGTTAAGTAGGCCACTGATTTTTTCATTACGCGTGCGCTCTTCACAACTTGTGGTAAAAACATTTTGCCCGAACCGAACAAATCACCCACTATATTCATTCCGTCCATTAATGGACCTTCGATAACATGCAACGGTCTCTCGTATTTTTTCCGAGCTTCTTCCGTATCGGTTTCGATAAAATCTACAATGCCTTTTACAAGTGCATGATTTATTCTTTCTTCCACCGTTCCCTTTCGCCATTCATCGTCTGCCTCTTTTTTCTTAGATGCACCTTTAACCGTTTCGGCAAACTCAAGCAAGCGTTCTGTAGCATCTTCGCGTCTGTTCAGCAAAACATCTTCTACGCGCTCTAAAAGATCTTTAGGTATTTCATCGTACACTTCGAGCATGGATGGGTTAACGATACCCATGTCCATACCATTTTTTATGGCATGGAAAAGAAACGCAGAGTGCATGGCTTCGCGCACCAATTGGTTTCCCCGAAAGCTGAACGAAACATTACTAACTCCACCACTAACATGAACGTTGGGCAGGTTTTCCCGTATCCATTTTGCGGCATTAAAAAAATCCAAAGCGTAATTCCGATGTTCCTCTATTCCGGTTGCTACCGGGAAAATATTCGGGTCGAAGATGATATCCTCGGGGGCAAATTTCACTTTTTCCGTTAGCACCTTGTAGGCTCTTTCGCAAATGGAAATTCGCTTTTCGTAGGTATCGGCCTGGCCATTTTCATCAAAAGCCATAACCACCGCAGCCGCACCGTATCGTTTTACCAATTTTGCCTGACGGATAAATTCTTCTTCACCGCCTTTCAGCGAAATGGAGTTCACGATCCCTTTGCCCTGCAAACATTTTAAACCTGCTTCGATCACCTCCCATTTGGATGAATCAATCATTACCGGAACGGCTGCAATCTCTGGCTCCGATGCCATCAGGTTAAGAAACTTAACCATTGCGCTTTTAGAGTCGAGCATTCCTTCATCCATGTTCACATCAATCACTTGTGCGCCTCCGCGTACTTGCTCCAGGGCTACTTCGAGTGCTTCATCAAATTTATCTTCTTTGATCAGCTTCAAAAATTTGGTGGACCCGGTAACATTGGTGCGCTCACCTATATTTACAAAATTCGAAGCCGGTGTAATAGTCACCGCCTCAAAACCGCTCAGCTTTAAGGGCTTATAGTTGATGATAGATTCTTGCTCCACCTTGAAACGATTAACGGTTAACAATTGGCTCACTAGCCTTTCTCGGTTCGTATTTTTTTGCGAGGTCGGCAATTTTTTTAATATGATCGGGCGTTGACCCGCAGCAACCTCCGATAATATTTACGAGCCCCTCTTTCAAAAATTCTTCAATCTGCGATGCCATGTCATCAGGGCCTTGATCGTATTGCCCGAATTCGTTGGGCAAGCCAGCATTGGGGTGTGCGCTTACGAAAAACGAAGCCTTTTCATTAAGCACTTGCAAATAGGGACGCAACGCTGACGCACCAAGCGCACAATTCAATCCAATACTTAACAATGGCGCATGAGAAACTGAAATCAAAAATGCCTCGGCTGTTTGCCCCGATAATATTCTTCCGCTGGCATCGGTTATTGTTCCGGAGATCATAATAGGAACTTGTTTTCCGGTTTCATCGAATAATTCTTGTATGGCAAATAAAGCCGCTTTAGCATTCAGCGTATCTGTAATTGTTTCGATCAATAGCAAATCTACGCCACCATCAAGCAAACCTTTGGCCTGTTCTTTAAATGCCACTACAAGCTGATCGAAAGTGATTGCGCGATACCCGGGATTATTTACATCGGGCGACATCGAGGCAAGTTTTGTTGTTGGCCCCATGGACCCGGCTACGAACCGGGGTTTGCTGGGTTCGCGTTTAGTAAAATCATCGGCTACCTCCCTTGCTATCTTTGCGCCTGCATAGTTTAGTTCGTACACAAGGTGTTCAAGACGGTAATCAGCCTGTGCCACGCTTGTGCTGCTAAATGTATTTGTTTCGGCAATGTCAGCGCCCGCCTCAAAATATTGCTTGTGAATATCTTTAATGATATCAGGCCTTGTTATAGACAACAGATCGTTATTCCCTTTTAAGGGATGCGGGTGATCTTTTAATTGGTCGTTGCGGAAATCTTTTTCTTCCAAACGATGACGTTGAATCATCGTACCCATGGCACCATCAAGCACCATGATTCGTTCTTTCAATATGTCTTCGATATTCACTCTTTCTGCTTTAAGTTATTGATCCAGAAAGAGCCTAATGATTGGCCGCTCATCTTCTTCCAACGGGTTTGTTAGAAAGGGAATTAGCACCTAGTTAAGGAGGTTGCTAAGACTTCATCGGGCCCTGTCCCTCGGTCTTTCTGGATAAGCGATGCAAAGAAACAACAATAACTTCATAAATAAAACCTTGAAATGGTTTTATTTTGCAGAAGCACATGAAGTTAAAATTAGCAGCCATTGATATCGGTTCGAACGCCATACGCTTACAAGTGTCTACGGTGCTTGAACTCAACAAAAAGATTCTGTTCAAAAAACTGGAGTACGTTCGATTTCCGCTGAGGCTTGGGCACGATGTGTTCGCTTCAAATCGCATCAGTAAAGCAAGCATAGAAAAGTTTAAAAAACTGATGAAAGCGTATAAGCTCCTCCTTGAGCTCTACGAAGTTGATGATTACATGTTCTGTGCCACCAGTGCCATGCGCGATTCTGAAAACGGCAAAATACTGGCCAAGCAAGTGATGGAAGAATTGGGTATTAAAATCAATATCATAGACGGGAGATTGGAAGCTGAGCTGATCAATAAAGCAATCGCATCCTACTTGCACAATGAAACGTATCTGCACATTGATGTGGGTGGTGGAAGTACCGAGCTCAATCTTTTTGTTAAAGGGAAAAAAATCAATTCCCGTTCGTTCAACATCGGCTCGGTACGTGTGCTTGAACACCACGATTCGCCCGAGGTTTGGGACAGCATGAAGAAATGGGTTAAAGATTATGTGAAAAAGGAGTTCGGAAAAGTAACGGCTGTGGGAACCGGTGGTAACATCAGCAAAATCTTTGAACTTGCAAAGAAAAAACCAGGCCAGGCACTGTCGTTCAAAAAAGTTAAAGAGACAAAAAGAATGATAGAATCGCACACGTTGGAGCAGCGTATTTATGAATTGCAAATGAACCCCGACCGGGCTGATGTGATTATTCCGGCCAGCGATATTTATATGAAGGTGATGGAATGGGCAAAAGCCAAAAGTATTCTTGTGCCCGATGTAGGTTTGAAAGATGGAATTTTACTTCACCTGTTGGAAAAAAACACAAAGCACAAGAAGATTGAATTCAAGCACAGCAGATTCTAACTCACTGCGAAATATAGCTCTCCAAGTGTGCGATAATTGATTTCTGTTCGTTGATTACAAACGTAACTACATCGCCAATCGAAATCATACCCACTACTTTTGTGCCCTCGGTTACCGGCAAATGACGAATGTGTTTATCGCTCATAATTTGCATACAGTCTTCGATGGACGTTTCCGGTGAAACTGTAATCGGGTTGGCGGTCATTAAATCTTTGATCAACGTCTCTTTCGATGATTTTCCCTTCAAAATCAATTTGCGGGCATAATCGCGCTCAGTAAAAATTCCGGATAGCATTCCGTTTTCAGTTATCAAAACACCACCAATATTTTTCTGGCACATTTGCTCAATGGCAGAGTAAACCGTGGTGGTGGGTTCTACCGAATGAGCACCATAGCCCTTGCGATCGAGTAGGTCTTTTACTTTTCCCATGGGTTAAATTTTTTAAGGGAAGATAATAGTAATCTTTCTTAAAATCAATGGCAGATTGGTGCTTCTTACAAAAGCTGAGCTAAATCAGGAAAAATGCCTACGGCTATATTAATCAAAATGAGCACCCACAGCAATATCTTTTCTGAACTGAAGATTACTATTTTACCTGAGCCGGGTTGGCTCATAGCCACAAGTGGTTTAAAATAATAATACACGCCCATTAATGAGGTTATCAACGCAAGTATTGTAAGTACAATATAACCGTTACCGATGGAAAGTGTAAACACAAGGTACTTTCCAAAGAACCCGGCAAAAGGTGGAATGCCTGCCAGTGAAAATAATGCCACCGTCATGGCAACAGCAAGCAAAGGGTTATTTTTAAACAATCCTTTAAAGTTATCTACATGCGCGCTGCCGGTATTCTTTTCAACGATCTCTACAACCGCAAACGACATCACCGAGGCCACCGAATAAGCGGTGAGGTAATAAAAAACCGTGCCTGCCGAATGCGCGCTGTCTGAACTGAAACCCAAAAGCAAATACCCCACTTGAGCCACGCTGGAATAGGCCAACATCCGTTTTACATTCAGTTGATAAACCGCGGTAATGTTGGCTACTAGTAAAGTGATCACCACAATACCCTGCTCAATCAATTTAAGAGAAGGACTGAAGGTGATAAAAGCAACCGAAAAAAGTTTTACAAAAGCACCAAACGCACCGATCTTCACCACGGTAGACATCAACGTGGTGATTGGTGTGGGTGAGCCTTCGTAAACATCCGGTGCCCACTGATGGAAAGGAACGGCTGAAATTTTAAAAGCCAGCCCCACCATCATCATCAAAATACCAATGTAAATAAACCGGGGCAACGTGCGATGGGCTATAATGAAATTGGCGATCTCTGTAATATTAAACGAGCCGGTAGCTCCGTACACCAGCGTAATTCCAAACAGCAGAAAGCCGGTGGCAAATGAGCCCATCAAAAAATATTTGAAGGCCGCCTCTGTCGAGAATAAATTTTGTTTGTTGCTGCCGGCCAACACATAGATTGAAATCGAAAGAATTTCCAACCCCAGAAAAAGGATGGCCATATTGTTAAACGAAACCATCATAACAGCTCCAGTTACTACAAATAAAACAAGTGCAGACTTGTCCGTACGGTGTTCTTCGTCAACAAAATAATCGCGAAACATCCAGAACCAAAAAATTGAGATAAGTAGAATCAACCCACTGAAGGCCAACGCAAAGTGATCGAAATAAACCATACCCCGGTAGAAATAACTAATTGCTTTCCAATCAATTACTACCCAGGTAAGGGCAACCAGTAAACCGAAAAGTGAAACGAAGAATATCCATTTTCTCAGGTTGAAAACTTCCGCAACCAGCGAGAAAATTCCAAGACCACAAATGACATAAAGTGCGTTCATCTTATTTCACAACAGCGGTTAGATCAGGATAAATAGACAATAAATTTTTCACGGCAGCTTCAGAAATATCGAGAAGCGGCCCGGGGTAAATTCCGATCAGCACAATTAAGATCACCACCGGAAACAATACCAATCTCTCGTAGTGCGACAAATCGTTTACCAAAGCAGTAACGCCATTCGTCTCACCCGACATCACTTTTTGATACGTGCGGAACATGTAAACCGCGCCCAAAATCATTGTTGTAGCTGCAATGACTCCAATCCACAACTTATATTGAACCAACGAATTGATCAATAAAAATTCGCCTACAAACCCACTTGTTATCGGCAACGCAACACTGCCCAACATAATCACCATAAAAACCGTTGCAAGCAGTGGTGCCACATTTCGTATTCCGCCCAGTTGTGAAAGGTCTCTCGTTTTTGCGCGGTCGGAAATTATTTCTACCACATAAAATAGACCAAAGACTACAATGCCATGGCTCACCATTTGAATCATAGCTCCTTGCATCCCAACCACCGTCAGCGTCATCAAACCGGCTGAGATCAGGCCTACGTGAGCAATGGATGAATACGCAATTAATCGTTTAAAGTCTTTTTGAACAATGGCAATACACGATGCGTACACAATGCCGATAACCGAGAGCGAGAGCGCAACACCGCCCCACGTTTTCACGGCCAAAGGTACCATGGGTATCAGCCAACGGATCACACCATAAATTCCCATCTTCAGCATAATGGCGCTCAGCAACATTGTGCCTTCCACCGGAGCCACGGTGTACGTATCCGGTTGCCAAGTGTGAAACGGAAAGATTGGCATTTTTATGGCGAAGGCAAGGAATAACGCAACGAATACTAATGCTTGTTGTGTTGAGCTGAGCAAATGACCTGCATCGTATAAGGCTTGGATTGCAAACGTGTGCTGCCCCGGGGTTTTAAAATACAGGTAGATCAATGCCACCAACATGAATAAACTTCCCGTTAACGTATAGATGAAAAATTTTAATGTAATTCTTCCACGGTTTTCTCCCCCCCACCCCAGGCAGATAAAATAAATGGGGATGAGTGCTACTTCCCAAAAAATATAAAACAAAAATCCATCGAGCGACACAAACACACCAATCATGGCCGATTGCATCAACAACATTAAACTATAAAAAGACGAAGGCTTTGAAGTATCCCGGAAGGACGACAAAATTATACCGGGCATCAGTACAGTGGTAAGCAGCACAAGTAATAAACTGATTCCATCGATGCCAACAGAAAAATTGATTCCGAGTGAAGTTACCCACGGAAGGTTTAAAGCAAATTGAGTTCCCTGTGTCTTATCAAATTGAAAAGCGGTAACCAAAGAAACTGCCAAGACTGCCAACGACACCGAAAACGAAATGAACTTAGCAAGAAAAGGCTTCGTTGCTAAAACTACAACAGAAGCAGCGAGCGGAATAAATATCAATAATGCTGTAAGCATAGGTCTATATCAACGTGTATACGAAAAAGCAATTACCAAAATCACACCCATCACCATTACAAAAATGTAATACCCCAAATATCCATTTTGCAGACGCCTGAAAGTAGCGCTCCAATCGTTTAACGATTCGTGAATCAAGTTTACCAAACGGTCGATACCCGATTTTTCGATCACGATATCAAACAATTTAGATAACCAAAACAGAGGCTTTACAATAACTGTATCATAAATTTCATCTACATAATACTTGCGATAAAGGGTTTTGTGTAACGTACTGAGCTCTGCACCTTCGGCAGCAGGAACATGAGCTTTGCTTACGTAGCGTGAATAGGCAAATACAATAATCGCTAATGTAAAAGCCACGATCGTTCCCATCAAAGCATATTCTGTTACGTGGCTCAAATGATGTTCCACCCTTAACTCTTTAGATGATGCAAACACAGGCGATAAGAAATTAGAAATCCAGTTGCCGCCACCAAACAATTCGGGTAGCCCCATAAAGCCACCAACCGTACTGAGCACCGCCAAAATAATAAGTGGAACCGTCATTGATTTCGGAGACTCGTGGATGTGATGCATGGCCTCTTCACCGGCACGTTCTTTTCCAAAAAAAGTAAGGAACAGCAACCGGAACATATAAAATACGGTAAGCAGTGAGGCCAGAACAGCAATACCCCACGCAACCGGGCTTTGTTGAAAGGCATTTGCCAGAATTTCATCTTTTGAAAAGAACCCGGCAAAAGGCGGAATCCCTGAAATTGCCAACACACCAATTAGAAACGTGACGTACGTAACCGATATATATTTTTTTAGCCCTCCCATACTGCGGATGTCTTGTTGACCGTGCAGCGCATGAATAACCGAGCCGGCACCAAGAAACAACAATGCTTTGAAAAATGCATGCGTAGCCATGTGGAAAATTCCGGAAGCGTAAGCACCCACGCCCAAAGCAACAAACATCAACCCCAACTGGCTAACGGTGGAATACGCGAGAACTTTTTTTATGTCGTTTTGTGTAAGTGCAATGGTTGCTGCAAACAGAGCGGTGACCAAACCCGTAACCAGCACCAGTTCCATTGCCACCGGAGAAAGTGAATACAAAATATTATTTCTTGCCACCATGTAAACTCCGGCTGTTACCATAGTAGCTGCGTGTATCAAAGCCGATACAGGAGTTGGGCCGGCCATCGCATCGGGTAGCCACGTGTAGAGCGGAATCTGTGCACTCTTGCCCATTGCTCCAATGAATAGTAAAGTAGTTACTAATGTTACCCACCATTCACCTTGCGAAATGTTGGAGGCAGCGGAAAAAACAGTTTTGTAGTCAATGCTCCCAAAGTGGGTGAAAATCAAAATCACGCCAACGATCAAACCGAGATCGCCCACCCGGTTCATAATAAATGCTTTGTTGGCGGCATCGTTATAGTCTTGGTTCTTGAACCAGAATCCGATCAACAAATAAGAGCAAAGCCCAACACCTTCCCAGCCCACAAACATGAGCAAGTAATTACTGCCCATTACCAACAAGAGCATGAAAAACACAAACAAATTTAAGTACGAAAAAAATCGGTTGAAGGCAGCATCATCGTGCATATAGCCTACCGAGTAAACATGGATTAGAAAACCAATGCCGGTGATGATGAGCAACATCAAGGAAGAAAGCGGATCAATCAAGAAGCTGATGCTCGAACTAAAGCTGCCCGCACTAATCCAGCGAAACAGAGTAGCTTCCATTGGGGCAGCACCGTACAGCAATTTCACAAACAAGGTGATCGAAAAACAGAAGGATACAAACACGGATGTACAGCCGATTAAAGCTGCAAATCCTTTTACCAATCTCTTTCCGCTTAAGGCAATGAAAAGAAACCCAAGCAGGGGCAGGATCGGAATCAAAAATATCATAGCATTTACACTCATCCTTTCAATCGGTTCAAAATATCTATGTCAACTGATTTTGTCTTACGATACATCATCACTAAAATGGCAAGGCCTACGGCAACTTCGGCAGCAGCTACTGCCATAATAAAAAATACAAATACCTGGCCGCGTGAATCGTTTAATTGACTGGAGAACGCCACCATTAACAAATTCACCGCATTCAACATCAACTCGATGCAAGCAAAAATGATGATGGCATTTCTACGGTAGAGAACTCCCAATACTCCTATGCCAAAGAGTACTGCACTTAGCCAAATATAGTAGTCAATAGGTATTTTCAAGGGTTGTAGTGTTTGTTATTGGTTGTTGGGTTCGTTTATATCAACTGTAGTTTTTTTTGTATCCGTTTTACCGACCATCACCACGCCCACCATGGCTGCAAGCAACAATATGGACGAGATTTCGAAGGGCAATAAAAATTCGGTGAACAGAATTCTGCCCAGTGTTTTTACATAACCGATATCGCCACCCGTGCGGGGTATGGCCTGCGATGCCCCCCGGAGCGTACCCACCAACACCGTCATTAAAATGCCACCACAAATTACTGCCGCTATTTTTGCAAGATTTTTTTTGTGCGGTTCATCCTCGTGATTAAGATTCAACAGCATAATCACATATAAAAACAAGACCATAATTGCACCTGCATAAACGATGACGTGCACCACCGCAAGGAATTGCGCGTTCAATAAAATGTAATGACCTGCAATAGCAAAAAACGTAACGATTAGATACAGCACGCTATAAATTGGGTTTTTCGAAAACACCACGAGCAGTGCCGAGAAGATGGCTACGAACGACAGGAAATAGAATACGTAAAGTGTCACTGAATTATCGGTTGTGGCTTAATAATTTATGTTTTTTAAACTCCAGCACAGCGGGAGTTTGTCTTTTTGTTACGTCAATACGTTTGTCCACAGCCTCTACCAACTTATCTTTTCCATAAATAAATGCGTTGCGCGAATAATCCGTGCTTTCAATTCGGTCGGTTAGAAAGATAGCTTCCTTGGGGCATGCCTCTTCGCACAGCCCGCAAAAAATGCAGCGCAGCATATTAATTTCGTACACAGTTGCATATTTCTCTTCGCGGTACAAATGTTCTTCTCCTTTCTTGCGTTCGGCAGCCGTCATGGTGATCGCTTCTGCCGGGCAGGCCACCGCACAAAGCCCGCAGGCCGTGCAACGTTCAGCACCGTGTTCATCTCGTTTCAACACATGCTGCCCTCGCCACACCGCACTGATCTCGCGTTTTACTTCGGGAAATCTTACCGTAGCTTTTCTGCGAAACAAATGCTTGATGGTGATGATCGTGCCACCCACAATAGCCGGGAGGTAAATCCGTTCCCAGAAATTCATCTCTTTTTTTACAACAACTTTCGATCTATTGGTAAGCATCTATCCTCTATTTAAAAACCAACGAAACTAACCCGGTCAGGGCAATATTAAAAATGGCCAACGGTATCATCATCTTCCACCCTAAGTTCATCAGTTGGTCGTAGCGGAAGCGTGGAATAGTCCAGCGGATCCACATGAAAAAGAAAATGAAGAACACAATTTTGCCAAAGAAGAATCCGGTTCCGATAACGGTGATCCAATTCGAGCTTAATCCCAGGTCATTCATAAACGGAAAATTGAATCCTCCAAAATAAAGCGTGGAGATTACTGCCGATGAAATAAACATGTTGATGTACTCGGCAAAAAGATAAAGGCCGAGTTTCATGCTGCTGTATTCGGTGTGATAACCGCCTACCAATTCGGTTTCGCACTCGGGCAAATCGAAGGGGGTTCTGTTGCATTCTGCGAAAGCACAAACCAAAAAAATCAAAAAGCCAAGCGGCTGGTACACTACGTTCCATAAATTCCAGTCGCTGCCAACGCCACCAGCCTGTTGCAAGCTGATCTCGCGAAGGCTGAGTGTACCCGTCATTAATATCAATGCAATGATGGCAAGCCCCATGGAGATTTCGTAACTGATCATTTGTGCCGATGCACGAATGGCCCCAATCAACGAGAATTTATTATTTGATGACCAGCCTCCGACCATGATACCGTAAACACCGATGGAGGCAACACCAAATACATATAGTATACCCACGTTGAGATCGGTAATTTGTAAAACGTATTCTTTGCCATCAAGCCAAAGTGTGTTTCCCCACGGCACGACAACACCCGTCATCAATGCAGTAAGCATGGCCAGGCTTGGCCCCAAAATAAAAAGGGTTTTGTTCGATACGTTGGGTATAATTTCTTCTTTGAAGAAAAACTTTGCACCATCTGCCAGAGGTTGAAGCAACCCGAATGGGCCAGCCCTATCGGGGCCGATGCGGTCTTGCAAGAAGGCCGCCACTTTTCGTTCGGCATACGTTGAATATGCGGCCACTGCAAGCGTTACCGTGAAGATGATGAGAACTAAAATTCCTTTATAGGTTAATAACGCGATCATCCTTGATTGTTTTCATGGTTATCTGTCTGAGTAAGCCCATTGCCTTCGGTTAGGTGTTTCTTTCCACTCTGAAATTCCAACTGCCTTTCCACTTCTTTCTTCAATTTTATCAAATCGATTTTTTCGTAATGGTTTTGAGAAATCACTGAATGATGATCGATGTGCCGTGGGCCTTCCACCGTCCAGTCGTTAATGTTTTTATGTTCGAAGCGGCACTCGTTGCAAATAAATTCTTTCACTTCACCGTGCTGATCTTTGCGTCCCGTAACCCGAAGCACATCGTCTCCTTTCATCCACAATACCACTTTGCCCGAACACTTTGAACAATTACGATGTGCATCCATTGGTTTAGTGAACCACACCCTGCTTTTAAAACGGAAGGTTCGGTCGGTCAATGCGCCTACCGGGCAAACGTCAATCATATTGCCGGAGAAATCATTGTCCACTGCTTTCTGAATATAGGTGCTGATCTCGGCCCTGTCACCGCGGTCGAGTACACCGTGTACCCGTTCTTTTGTTAATTGATTGGCTACAAAAACACAACGGTAGCACAAGATGCAGCGCGTCATGTGCAATTTTATTTTATCGCCAATGTCAATCTTCTCAAAAGTCCTACGTTCAAATTCGTAACGAGAAGTTGATAGCCCATGTTCGTACGACAGATTTTGCAAGTCGCACTCACCCGCCTGATCGCAGATGGGGCAGTCGAGCGGATGGTTGATCAGCAACATTTCTACCACACCCTTTCGTGCCTCCAACACATCGGGTGACGTGATATTTTGAACCACCATGCCATCGGCAACCGGTGTACGGCACGAAGCAACCAACTTTGGCATGGGGCGTGGGTCTTTAGCGGAACCTTGAGCTACTTTAACAAGACACACACGGCACTTGCCTCCGGTCTCTTTCAATGAAGAATAGTAACACATGGCAGGTGGAACAATTTTGCCTCCGATCTGCCGGGCCGCATTGAGAATCGTAGTGCCATCGGGTACTTCAACTTCAATTCCGTCTATTGTTAACTTTGCCATTTTCTTTGTTAGTCGATCGTTATTAGTTGATGGTGAATTCTTTCATTATAGACAATCATCAACTAACAAACATTTTTTAAACATGTGCTAATTCTAAACTATTCATCACTGCTTCCTCAAACTCTTTTCTAAAATGACGGATTGCACTTGCCACCGGCCAGGCGGCTGCATCGCCCAATGGGCAAATGGTATTTCCTTCAATCTTGCGCTGTACATCCCACAACAAATCAATGTCTTCTTTCTTAGCGTGGCCATCGCGAAAGCGATGAAGAATTTTTTCCATCCACCCGGTACCTTCCCGGCAAGGGCTGCATTGGCCACACGACTCGTGATGGTAGAATCTGGCAAACGTGTAAAGGTTTTCTACCACGCTTGCGGTTTCATCCAGCACGATAAATCCACCTGACCCTAACATGGTGCCGGTGGCAAAGCCTCCATCGGCAAGCGACTCGTACGTCATCAGGCGGGGCTCACCTTTTGCCGTTTTTAAAATCAAATCGGTGGGCAAGATGGGCACAGAAGATCCTCCGGCAATAACGGCCTTCAGCTTTCTCCCTTTCCAAATTCCACCGCAATATTCTTCTGAGTAAATAAACTCTTCAACCGGCACACCGAGTTCAATTTCGTAAACTCCGGGTTTATTGATATGCCCGCTTGCCGAAATCAATTTAGTACCGGTGCTTTTACCAACCCCAATCTTAGAATACTCATCGCCTCCCATATTTACAATGGGAACAACCGCAGCAATAGTCTCAACATTATTTACAACCGTTGGGCAAGCATACAAACCGGCAACCGCTGGGAAAGGAGGCTTCAATCTTGGATTGCCCCTTTTGCCCTCGAGTGATTCAAGCAGAGCCGTTTCTTCACCACAGATGTACGCACCGGCTCCCGCATGTACGTACAGATCAAGCGAATAATCAGTGCCCAGAATATTTTTTCCAAGAAAACCTTTTGCGTAGGCTTCCTCAATTGCCTTTTCAAGAATCATGGCAACATACATGTACTCACCACGGATGTAGATATACGAAGTCTTCGCACCCAGGGCATAACTCGATGTAATCATTCCCTCAATCAAAGCGTGAGGAATTTTCTCCATCAGGTAACGATCTTTAAACGTACCGGGCTCACTCTCATCGGCATTGCACACCAGGTATCGGGGTTTTTCTGATTTTTTGTCAATGAAACTCCACTTCATGCCCGTAGGGAAACCGGCACCACCTCTGCCCCTCAATCCCGATTTTTTCACTTCTTCGGTAACGTCATCGGGCTTCATAGTCTTCAGGGCTTTCTCAACGGAAGCATATCCACCCTTCTTCCGATATACTTCAAAAGTCTGAATGCCGGGTTCGTTAATATGTTCTAAAAGTAATTTTCTACCCATGGTCTTTCTGGTATAAGTTATTTGCTAAAAGTTAGTTGGATCATTGAACGGTTAACTTTTAACATTTAACTGTTAACTAAAGATTTCAAATAAGAACTTCTTTCGTTTTTAGTTCTGAGCTTATCTAATAATTCATCCACTTTATCAATCGTGAGGTTTTCATGAAAGTCGGCACCGCATTGAAGCATGGGTGCTGTGCCGCACGACCCCAAACACTCTACAGTTTTTAAAGTAAACATTCCGTCTGCAGTGGTCTCTCCCACTTCAATATTTAATTTCTTTTTCAGGTGATCGACAATCTCATTCGAGCCCCGCAACCAACACGAACTGGTCTGGCAAACTTCGAGCAAACATTTTCCCACCGGCTTGGTGTTGTACATAGAATAAAATGTTGCCACCTCGTAAACTTCAATAGGTTTAACGCTTAACAGCGATGCAACATAATCCATCACCTCCGTACTTAACCAGCCGTCAAATTCAGATTGTGCCAAATGCAACATCGTTAGCATTGCCGATTTTTGTTTCCCCTGCGGATAACGGCCAATAATCTGGTTTGCTTTTGCTAAGGCTGTCTCAGAAAATTTTATTTCCATTATTCTTAAACGATATCTGTTAAATTGTTCTATTAACTTAACTATCTATTTATATTAACTACCTCATGCATCTAATTCTCCGGCAATTACATTCATACTGCTCATAGTCAATATGGCGTCCGACAGCATCGATCCTTTAATCATCTCCGGGTAGGCCTGGTAAAAGATAAAACAAGGCCTTCTGAAATGCAGCCTGAACGGTGTTCTTCCTCCGTCACTAATCAAATAAAATCCAAGCTCACCGTTACCACCTTCTACACAATGATAGACTTCTCCTTTTGGTATATCTGTTTCGCCCATCACAATTTTGAAATGGTAGATCAATGCTTCCATGTCGTTGTAAACTTCTTCTTTGGGCGGCAGGTAAAATTCGGGAACCTTTCCGTGAAAGGGACCCTCGGGTAGTTTTGCAATAGCTTGTTTGATGATACTCAAACTTTGCCACATCTCTTCTTGCCGTACCATAAAACGATCGTACACATCACCATTTTTACCTATCGGGATGATAAAATCAAAATCTTCGTACGATGAGTACGGGTTAGCTACACGCACATCGTAATCTACACCGGCCGCTCGGAGGTTGGGGCCTGTGAAGCTATAATTCAGTGCTTTTTCGGCTGTAATGCCACCCGCCCCAATGGTGCGATCCATGAAAATGCGATTGCGGTTAAGCAGGCCTTCAAATTCTTTCAACACCACCGGAAATTCATTTAAAAACCTGTTGATTTTCTCCCAGGCTTTAGGCGAAAAGTCTCTTTCAAAACCACCAATGCGACCGATGTTGCTCGTTAAGCGTGCGCCACAAATCTCTTCGTAAATCTCGTACACCAACTCGCGCTGCTGAAACATATAAACGAAGCCTGTGAGAGCGCCCGTGTCCACACCAATCACGGCATTGCAGATCAAGTGGTCGGTGATCCGAGCCAACTCCATGATAATCACTCGCAAATACTGAACTCGTTTGGGTATTTCAACTCCGAGCAATTTTTCTACAGCCATGTGCCAACCTATGTTATTGATGGGAGCAGAACAATAATTGAGTCGGTCGGTGATGGGTGTAATCTGGTTGTAGGGCCTGCGCTCGGCCAGTTTTTCGAATGCCCGATGAATATAGCCAATGGTGGGCGTGGATTCTACAATCACTTCGCCATCCATCTTCAGTACATTTTGAAAAATGCCGTGCGTGGCCGGGTGGGTAGGCCCTAAGTTGAGGTACGAATACTGCTTCTCCCCTTCTATAACTTGCGCTATCGGTTCGTTCTGCATCATCGGCCAAACATTAAGTCATTTTTATCTTCACGCGATTGGTCTTCAAGCGGATATTCTTTTCGCAACGGAAAGATCAGCATCTCATCCACATTCAAAATTCGTTTTAGGTTTGGATGGCCTTCAAAATTTACCCCGAAAAAATCGTACGTTTCGCGCTCCATCCAATTAGCCGCAGCAAAAACAGGAGTCAGCGTTTTTACCGAAGGGTTATCTGCCGATAAAAAAATCTTTAACCTAATTCGCTGGTTGCTTACCAAGTTGTGAAGTTGGTACATCACCGCAATTTGGTTTTGATCGGGGTAATGGATCCCGCAAAGGGTTGTAAGAAATTGAAATTTAGTATCTGGATGCCGGTAGAGATGATGGATAAGGTCGATCACTTTATCTTTCTTCACAATCAACGTAAAAAAATCTTTGATCACCCCCGACTGGATGATCTCACCTTCAAATTTTTCATTGATGACGGAAACAATTTTTTCCTGCTGTGCGGCTTCCATCATTCAATTCCGTATTTGTTCAACAATGCCTTGTACTCTGCCGAGTCGCGCCTGCGTAGTGATTCTGTTTCTACGAGATGCTGAATTTTCATAACCCCATCAATAATCTGTTCGGGGCGTGGCGGGCAACCGGGCACATACACATCTACGGGGATGATCCGGTCAATTCCCTGGAGCACGCTGTACGTGTCGAAAATTCCACCGCTCGAGGCACAGGCTCCAACCGATAACACCCAGCGGGGTTCCGCCATTTGTTCGTACACTTGTTTCAGCACGGGGCCCATCTTTTTTGCGATGGTTCCCATTACCATTAACAGATCGGCTTGTCGTGGCGAAAAACTTAAGCGCTCCGAACCAAAACGTGCCAAGTCATAGTGTGCCCCCATGGTGGCCATGAATTCAATACCACAGCACGAAGTGGCAAATGGTAAAGGCCAAATAGAATTTTTTCGCGCAAGGCCAACCACTTTATCGAGGCGAGTGGCAAAGAAACCCGCTCCCTCGTAGCCTTCCGGCTTTTCACCAACAGAAATAGTATTCGCAAGCGTTTCCATAATTTATTCCTCCCACTTCAGGGCGCCTTTCTTCAATAAATAGAAAAAACCGATGAGCAAAAAACCAATGAACAAAATCATCTCTATAAATCCAGTTATACCGAGTTCTTTAAAATTTACCGCCCAAGGGTACATAAAGATCACCTCCACATCGAACAGTACAAACAGAATAGCAACCAAAAAATACTTTATATTAAAAGGAAGGCGGGCATTCCCTTTTGCTTCAATACCACACTCGAAGGCATCGAGCTTGATTTTTGTTTTTCGCTTAGGGCCAAGTGCGTGTGTGCCAAAGATGGTTACGGTTACAAACCCCAAGGCTACAATGAGCATAAGCCCGATGGGTATATATTGAGCTAAGTCCGAATTATTCATACGATCTGAAAACCCCCAAATTTCTGTTTTTTTATCGATTAATAGATACGTTTGGCAATATAATTTCTAATAAATGTTTCGTGCTTGAGGAACTAATCTTGTCTTAATTTTTTCGTTCGCTGTTTTGTAAAAACAAAAGCCCTCGCTTTGGCAAGGGCTTGATGTTTCTTTCGGCAAGATATTAAAGTTTGCCGGAAAGTTCTTTGCTCGCTTTGAAACGTGCTACTTTCTTTGCTTTGATTTTGATGGTAGCACCTGTCTTAGGGTTGCGGCCGTTGCGGGCTGCGCGTTTAGATACAGAAAATGTACCGAAGCCAACTAAGATAAGTTTGTTACCCGATTTCAAAGTCTTAGTAACACCTTCCATAAAAGAATCTAATGCGGATGCAGCTTGTGCTTTGGTGATCTCTGCATCTTCTGCAATCTTACTAACGAGTTCTGCTTTGTTCATAGTTTTTGTTGAATTTGTGGTTTAAAAAACTGCCTGCAAATATAAAGGCTTTTTCAACCTCACAAATTTTTTCAAACACAATCTTTGCTAATGTTTTCAAGGGTTTCCGAAGGTTTGATTTCGCGCCTTAGTAAGTTATCAACTTTATTAATAAATTGTAACTCGCTTAAATACTGCTACTTGTTATTCATCAATTTACTATTCACATCAAAGGTTTTTTTGAATAAATAGCGATGACCGTTGTCGTTGTAAAAAGTAAATATCATGCGAAGGCAAATTGGTCATGAGATATGATGCAAATTGAACTGGAGAAAATACCCTTACTCCTAAGGGATGCATTGATCACTATATTATTTGGTTTGCTCTCGGGCATTCTAAGTAAAGTCGAATTTCAAATACCCGGAATTGTAAACAGTGATTTGCGGGAGATACCATTCTTGATCGCGTTGCTTTACATTCGCAATCCTATTTTTATCTTTGCATTGGCTTTATCTGCATTCATTGGAGCACCCGCAGATATGCCGATATGGGCCGTGTACGTTACACATCTGGTGCCGTTATTCGTAGGATTTTTTTCTTACAAGTTGCTTGAAGGATCAGGTATTTCATCGGTTATGATGGGAATTGCTTGGATACCGATAACCGTTGTATATTATTTGGCTGCGCTCCTGCCGTTGGTCGTTATGTCTGTTTCACTTACCCCATCACTTACTCCACCGGGTAACCCAAAAGATTTCTGGGACGTGTACTTATCCGGGTTGCCAACCTTTCGTTATGAAATTATTACGTCATCCTTAGTCACCGGGCTGTATCTGGTACAAATGAGAGCACGCAAAAAATTGGAGGACACCAACAAAAACTTGCAGAAGTATGCGTTTATGAATTCTCACGAACTGCGGGCTCCCTTAGCGCGAATGCTTGGGCTTCTTCAACTGCTCAAACTTGAAAAAGACCCTGAGCAAACAAAAATTCTTTTAAACCTTTTGCAGGAAACTTCCATCGAGCTGGACAAGGTAATCAGACAAATGAACCGGCTTCTTGAAAAAGAGATCTTTTAGTCGTAATGCATTCTTTGATTTTGTGGCTCGGAAACAATTTCTGCACAATTTTAAATCTCTTCAAACAAACTTGAATAATCAAAGCGTGGCCATGTCAATTACAAAACGATATTTCACATCTCCCTTGATCATTCGTTCATAAGCTGTGTTGATTTTTTTCATGGCGATGAGTTCCACATCGGAAACAATATTATTCGCGGCACAGTAGTCGAGCATTTCTTGTGTTTCCCGGATGCCGCCAATCATGGATCCTGCAATCGACTTTCGTTTGCCAATTAAACTACCCACATTCAATATCGGATCTTCCGGGGGAATTCCTACCATAACCATCGTTCCGTTCAACCGTAAGAGTGAAACATATGTATTTATATCATGTGGGGCGGATATCGTATTAATAATAAGGTCGAATTGATTTTTACTTTTCTTCACAGCCGACTCGTCACCTGTATTGATGAAATGGGCAGCCCCCAACCTTCTGGCATCTGCTTTTTTCGAGTTTGATGTGCTCAGCATGGTAACTTCTGCCCCGAAAGACGAAGCAAATTTTACAGCCATGTGGCCTAGCCCACCCAAACCTACTACACCGATTTTCATACCAGTGCCAGCCTTCCAATGGCGGAGTGGTGAATAGGTAGTTATACCTGCACACAATAAAGGTGCAACACCTTCTAATTTTAATTGGGGCGAGATACTCAAAACATAGTTTTCGTCTGTTACAATTTGGTTGGAATAGCCTCCGTAGGTTACGGTCTTCCTATCCATTTCGTAACCGCTGTAGGTGGGTACCCAGTGAACTTCGCAATATTGTTCAAGACCTTGTTTGCAACTGGAGCAAGTACGGCACGAGTCCACCAGCACACCTACACCAGCCAGATCTCCGGCTTTAAATCTCTTTACCTCACTACCTACTCGGCTCACTTTGCCCACGATTTCATGGCCCGGTACAATCGGGTAAATTGTGCCGCCCCACTCATCGCGCACCATGTGAAGGTCGGAGTGGCAGACACCGCAAAACAAAATATCTATAACTACATCATGAGCCCCGGGCTCTCTTCTTTCGAATTTGAATGGTTCCAGCAATGCTTTGGCATTTTGCGCAGCGTAACCTTTTACGTTTATCATTGGATTATGAAATTTAACATCGGCAATAAGGGCAATTTTCAGAAAACAACCACGTCCTCGACAATATCTGCCATTTTGTAACGGCAAATATCCAATTCTGTCATTTTTTTACATCTTTGCTGCCCAATAAATGAAAAACTGTCTTTTTAATGAGCGATAATGCTGTGTGGCATTGAAATCGCTGTGTGGAGGCAGGTTAATAAAACGAAACCAAATTTATATCAATTACCATGGCAAAGATTAATTTCAAACCCAACGAAGACCGAGTATTGGTGGAAGCCGCTGCTGCCGAAACCAAAACCGCCAGCGGGATCATCATCCCCGATACGGCAAAAGAAAAACCACAGCAAGGAAAAGTGATTGCTGTAGGCGAAGGCCTTAAAGACAAGCCCGTAACCGTAAAAGTGGGCGATAAAATCCTGTACGGAAAATATTCAGGTACCGAAATCTCGATAGATGGGAAGGAATACCTGATCATGCGCAATTCCGACATCTTCGGAACAATCTAATTCTTTTAAAAACAAAACTCTTTAACAAATAACTATGGCAAAGGAAATAACATTCGATACCAGCGCCCGCGACAGAATTAAGAAAGGCGTTGATAAATTGGCAGATGCAGTAAAAGTTACCCTCGGCCCCAAAGGCCGTAACGTAATCCTCGATAAAAAATTTGGTGCCCCCACTGTTACTAAAGACGGTGTTTCGGTAGCAAAAGAAATCGAACTGAAAGACCCGATCGAAAACATGGGCGCTCAACTTGTAAAAGAGGTGGCTTCTAAAACCGCAGACGCTGCAGGTGATGGTACTACTACCGCCACCGTATTGGCACAAGCCATCTATGCGCACGGTATTAAGAACGTGGCCGCAGGTGCTAACCCCATGGATTTGAAACGCGGTATCGACAAAGCAGTCGATGCTGTTGTTGAAAATCTGAAAAAACAATCGAAGAACATCAAAGGCTCTCAAGAAATTACCCAGGTAGCTACCATCTCTTCCAACAACGATACTGAAATTGGAAAAATGATTGCTACCGCCATGGATAAAGTGGGCAAAGACGGTGTGATCACTGTTGAGGAAGCCAAAGGAACAGAAACCGAAGTGAAGACCGTAGAAGGTATGCAGTTCGACCGCGGCTATCTCTCTCCTTATTTCGTTACCAACACCGAGAAAATGGAAGCCGACCTGGAGAACCCGTACATTCTTATTTACGATAAGAAAATCTCGGCCATGAAAGAACTGCTCCCAATCCTCGAAGCTTCGGTGCAAACCGGCAAACCTTTGCTGATTATTGCCGAGGAGATCGAAGGCGAAGCATTGGCTACGTTGGTGGTTAACAAAATCCGTGGTGCACTGCGCGTAGCAGCTGTAAAAGCTCCCGGTTTTGGCGACCGCAGAAAAGCCATGTTGGAAGACATTGCCATCCTTACAGGCGGCAAAGTTATTTCGGAAGAAACCGGAATGAAACTCGAAGATGCCAAACTCGAATATTTGGGTCGTGCCGAGAAAATCAATATCGACAAAGACAATACCACTATTGTTAACGGTGCCGGCAAAAAATCTGAAATCACCGGACGCGTAAGTCAGATTAAAGCGCAGATCGATACCACAACATCCGACTACGACAAAGAAAAACTACAAGAGCGCCTGGCAAAACTTTCGGGCGGTGTAGCCATTCTTTATATCGGTGCTGCTACCGAAGTGGAAATGAAAGAAAAGAAAGACCGCGTTGACGATGCACTGCACGCAACCCGCGCAGCCGTACAAGAGGGTATCATCCCCGGTGGTGGTGTAGCATACATCCGTGCCATTGAAGCGTTGAACACGGTAAAAGCAGACAACGATGACCAGGCAACCGGCATCAATATCATTCGCCTGGCGCTGGAAGCCCCTCTCCGCACCATTGCCGAGAACGCTGGCCAGGAAGGCTCTGTAATTGTAAACAAAGTTCGCGATGGCAAAAAAGATTTGGGTTACAACGCCAGCGAAAACAAGTACGAAAACTTCTTCGATGCGGGTATCATCGATCCCACAAAAGTGGCTCGCTTAGCACTAGAAAACGCTTCTTCTATTGCAGGATTGTTGCTTACAACCGAAGCTGTTGTGAGTGAAATTCCTGAAGAAAAAGAAGCCCCGGCAATGCCTCCCGGAGGCGGCATGGGCGGAATGATGTAATTTAGAAATGAAGTAAGGCCAATAAAGCGGCCTGAAAACCACATAAATTAAATTAAGTAAAGGCTTTACGGAAACGTGAAGCCTTTTTTTTATTTTTGTTTACACGCAGCAAACATTACGTCATGGCACCCCACAATCAGTTCAAAGACTTTATCCTTTTTCTGTACGTACACATGGCCTTGTGCGATGGCTCGCTCCACGAAAGCGAAGAGACGGTTATACTCAACAAGATGGGTAAGATATTTCCCGATGTAAGCAATCTTAGCGCGAAGTTAAATGCAGCAGTTGCCGAGTATAAATCAACTGATCCGGCTTTAATAGATGCTTTTATAAAAGATTCCTTTAAGCATTTTGATCAGGTGAAGTTTGCCCAAAAGTATAAGATATACACCGACATGTATGAAGTAGTCAATGCCGATGGCCGCATCGATGGAACAGAACTCACCGCACTAAATAACCTCAAAGCCATTATCGATATGGATGCGGAAGTAAGGCACATGTAGCAGACTGTGCTACAAAAGTTCGGGTACAGATTTTTTTATCACATTCTATAACTCACTCGGTACACAGCCTCGTTACGTTTCTTATATACCTTGATCTTAAGCGATAATTTTCACGGACGGCTTCACCTATTATCAAAAACAGCCCAACTGATTTAAGTTCGAAAAGTCAGTCTATCAGTCAGTTGTAAGATACTCATAATCAAGTCGGTTCACTCCCGGTTAAATTATAGTTAACTCTATTAAAACCTAATATTAATTATTAGTTTAGCACCCAAACATTATTCCGCAAACAATATGGTATTCGATTTAGACATGATTAAAAAACACTATGCTGCGCTTCCGGGCCGCATAGCTAAGGCCAGGAAAGTGGTGAACAAGCCGCTTACGCTTTCTGAAAAGATATTGTACGCTCACCTTCATGCCGAACAGAAGCTTGAAAATTTTGCCCGCGGCAAATCGTACGTTGATTTTGCGCCCGATCGTGTTGCCATGCAGGATGCCACCGCACAAATGGCTTTGCTACAATTTATGTCGGCAGGTCGTGCCAAAGTTGCGGTGCCTTCTACGGTACATTGCGATCACCTAATCGTTGCAAAAGTGGGTGCCAAAGATGACTTAATTGTGGCCAACAGTGAGAGCAAAGAAGTCTTTGATTTCCTTTCATCCGTTTCAAATAAATATGGTATCGGTTTTTGGAGACCAGGAGCCGGTATCATTCACCAGGTGGTATTAGAAAACTACGCTTTTCCCGGTGGTATGATGATTGGCACAGACTCGCACACGGTAAATGCCGGAGGTTTGGGCATGGTTGCCATTGGCGTGGGCGGTGCCGATGCCGTAGACGTGATGAGCAACATACCTTGGGAACTGAAATTTCCTAAGCTGATTGGGGTTAAACTAACCGGCAAATTAAACGGCTGGGCTTCCCCTAAAGATGTAATCCTTAAAGTTGCCGGCATCCTCACCGTTAAAGGTGGAACGGGTGCTATTGTAGAATATTTTGGCGAAGGTGCAACCTCAATGAGTTGTACTGGTAAGGGCACGATCTGTAACATGGGTGCTGAGATCGGTGCAACCACATCTACTTTTGGTTACGATAGCTCGATGGAGCGGTACCTCAACGCCACTGGCCGTGCAGAAGTGGCCAAGATGGCCAATAAAATAAAAGAACATCTTACAGCCGATCCGGAGGTATACCAAAATCCTAAAAACTATTTCGACCAAGTAATAGAAATCAACCTTTCGGAATTAGAACCACACTTAAACGGCCCATTCACACCCGACCTCGCAACTCCGATTTCAAAAATGAGAGAAGAGGCCGCAAAAAATGGTTGGCCTATGAAGGTTGAAGTTGGGTTGATCGGTTCGTGCACCAACTCTTCGTACGAAGATATCTCCAGGGCTGCAAGTTTGGCCCGGCAGGTGGCCGCCAAGGGCTTGAAAACCAAGGCGATGTTCACGATCAATCCGGGTTCGGAACAGATTCGTTACACCATCGAACGCGATGGGTTTATCGATACTTTTAATAAGATTGGGGCAAAGGTATTCGCCAACGCCTGTGGACCTTGCATCGGTATGTGGGCTCGTGTGGGTGCAGAACGCAAAGAGAGAAATACCATCGTGCATTCATTCAACCGAAATTTTCAATCACGCAACGATGGAAACCCGAACACGTGTGCATTTGTAGGTTCGCCTGAACTGGTTACTGCTCTGGCCGTTGCGGGTGACTTAGGCTTCAACCCGATAACCGACACGCTTACAAACGAACAAGGACAACAGGTAAAACTTGAACCTCCGGTTGGAGACGAATTACCAAAAAAAGGATTTGAGGTTAAGGATGCGGGCTACTTCGCTCCGGCAAAAGACGGAAGCAAAGTGGAAGTAAAGGTTGACCCCAACTCCGACCGCCTGCAACTGCTCGAACCGTTTAAACCCTGGGAAGGAAAAGACTTGGCTCGCCTGAGGCTTCTGATCAAAGCAAAAGGAAAATGCACAACTGATCATATTTCCATGGCGGGTAAATGGCTGAAGTACCGAGGCCACCTCGATAACATTTCGAACAACCTTTTGATTGGTGCAACAAACTATTTCAACGAGGCGATCAACAGCGTGCGCAATGGATTAACCGGCCAGTACGATGAAGTGCCCAAAGTTCAGCGGGCTTACAAAGCAGCGGGCATCGGCTCTATTGTGGTGGGCGATGAAAACTATGGGGAAGGCTCTTCGCGAGAACACGCAGCCATGGAACCTCGCCATCTGGGTGTACGTGCTATTTTGGTAAAGTCATTTGCGCGCATACACGAAACCAACCTGAAAAAACAGGGTATGTTGGCGTTGACGTTTGCCGACAAAACAGATTACGATAAAATCCGTGAAGACGATATCTTTGATATCACCGGATTGATGACTTTTGCACCTGAGAAACAGTTGACCGTTGTAATCCATCACAGCGATGGCAAGATTGAAAAGATACAAGTCAACCATACGTACAATAAAAATCAGATCGAGTGGTTCAAGGCCGGTTCCGCATTAAATGCAATGGGTAAATCGAAGCCCAAGCCTTCAATCAGTAAGCCACAGGCAAAATCGAAACCCGTAAAAAAAACCGTAAAGAAAGCAGCAACGAAGAAAGTGGTAAAAAAGAAAGCGGTGAAAAAAACCGTAAAGAAAGCCGCTAAAAAAGTGGCAAAGAAAGCTTTGAAGAAAACGGCAAAAAAGGCAGCTAAGAAAAAATCTAAGCGATAAGTTGGGCGAATTTTTACAGGCCACCTCAAAACTGAAAGTAACGTTTTGAGGTGGCCTTTTTTTAGCGATCTACTGTAGTGGTTTGTTGGATCACTACCCGAAGCTCATTTAATATCATGGCGGTAGCTCCCCACACTATTTCGTTTTCAATGAGAAAGTGAGGTGCAATCAATCGGTATGTTTTTGCTGCGGTAATTTCGCGCGACTGTATTGAATTTTCCTGAAGTAAGTCATCTAAATTTCCTCGTAGGATTTTAACGACTTCCGAAGGTTGAGCAGTGAAATCAGGTTTTGTCGGTGTGTAGGCTACTACCGGAACAATTAAGAAGTTGCTCGGTATTACAAAAAAATCGCTCAGCCTGCCTATTACTTTTATTTCTTCTTGCCTCACTCCTATTTCCTCCTCTGCTTCGCGTAATGCAGTTTGAATATAGCCTTCGCCCGGCTCGGCTTTACCGCCCGGCAAACTCACCTGCCCTGCATGCACTCCATTGTAGTCGGGTCTTTTCGTTAACGGGAATTTAATATGTCCTTCTTCTTCGTAGAGGAGAATCATAACACTGCCCGGCCTCGGAGGCACGGTGTGCACAAATTTCGGTCTCAATTCTCCTATAGGAATAGCGCGGAGAGGTTCGTGTGCTGTATTTCCGGGCAGTGGAAATTTCAATCGATTCGTTAACTGAGTTATCAGTGAGTCGAGTGTCATTTGCAAGTGGCCAATAATTCGTTCGTAACCAATTGATCGTTTCGTTCTTTCGATTTTTTAAAAGAGTCGCACGCTAAATCTTTTTTTCCATTTTTCTGGTAAGCTAATCCAAGGTAGAAATATACTTTGTCTACAAACGGGTCCATGTTAAGCGATTGTTTGAGTAAACGCTCGGCCGGCTCGTATTCGTTCTTTTTCAAATAATAAATTCCTTTGTTCCGGTACGCCCAGGCGTTGTCGGGGTCTTTGCTGATGCTCGCATCGATATCGGCTTTGGCACTGGCCAGTGCATCTTGCATTAAAAAAATGTAGCCACGATTGTTAACGTAATACGACTGTTTGGGGTCAAGCCGAATGGCTTCGTTAACCATGGTCATCGCTTTGGCATATTCGCCTAACTCAGTTTCAATCAGTGCCAATGTGTTGTAAATACTTGGTTCTGTTTTGTTTTGTTTGATTAAATTCTCCAGTTCAGATTGAGCAACACTATAATTTTTTAAATAATACTGCACAATGGCATGGTTAATGGCCAGTTCAGTTCTTTGTTTTCTGTCACCCTCAGGCGCTCGTTGTGTAGCTTTTTCGAATGAGGCCAACGCCTTATCAAATTCTCGTAATTTAGAATACGTTAATCCCAATGTATAATAGACAACCGAGGTATCGGGTTTAAGTTCAATTACTTTTTCCAAGTCTGCAATCGTTCGAAAATACTCTTTCAATGCATAACAGGTGTTAGCCCGGTTGAGTAGCGCATCGGAAAATTTGGGGCTGCACTCCAACGCTTTCTCATACTGTTGAAGGGCTTTTTCATAATTATCCATTTGAAAGTAAACAGTGCCCAGATTATTCCAGGCATCGGCATAGCACGGTTCGAGGCGGATGGCTTCCCCATAATAATAGGTGGCTTGATTCCAGTTTTGCTCGCGCAATGCAATGTTACCTTTCAATAAAAATTTGTGCAATCGAGTTTCCTTCGAATCGCAAGACATTAAAATCAATAAAATAATAGCGAACCCGAACCTCCTTTGCATAAATGATGGTATTAATCGCAAAACTAATCGTTTAAGATTATTTGTTTACTAAGTTTTGGAATATTCAAGTCTCTCCTTGTACATTTGTGCCAACAAAAAAATGAACCAGTTTCAAAACATACATCACCACCATTTATTCCACACAAGTGGCAGGTGTTCTGTTTTGATTTAACGTAAATAGTATAGAATCAGAAAAAGGCTTGCCAAACGGCAGGCCTTTTTCATTTCCGGCCTGTCTGGTAACTACAAAAAAAGACAGTATGGAAACTTTACGAATAGCCGTGCAAAAATCGGGAAGACTACAAGAGAACTCGCTGAATCTCTTAAAAGAGAGCGGCCTGCATTTTAACAACGGAAACGGTAGACTAAAAACACAAGCTGAAAATTTTCCGGTTGAGTTGTTGTTCTTACGCGATGACGATATTCCCCAATACATTGAGGATTCTGTTGCCGATACCGGGATTGTGGGCGCTAACGTGTTTGTTGAAAAACAAAAACAGAATGAGCTGATACTCCCACTGGGATTTGCCAAGTGTAGGTTGTCGATTGCCGTACCCCGCTATGAAAATTATCGGGACACATATTGGCTGCAGGGAAAAAACATTGCAACCTCCTACCCCAACATCGTTAAAACATTTTTAAAGAAAAATAATATTGAAGCCGGCATACACGAAATCAGCGGTAGCGTAGAGATTGCTCCCGGCATTGGTTTGGCCGATGCAGTATGCGATATCGTGAGTTCGGGGAGTACACTGGTAAGCAATGGTTTAAAAGAAGTGGAAACCGTATTGGAGTCTGAGGCGGTTTTGATTGCCTCTACTAAGCTTAGTTCTACAAAAAAACAAATTCTTGACGAGCTTATTTTCAGGCTGCAAGCGGTGCAGAAAGCAAAAGACAACAAGTACATATTAATGAACTGCCCTAATGTTGCGATCGAGGCGATTACTAAAATCATACCCGGGATGAAAAGCCCTACTATTCTCCCACTTAAAAAAGAGGGCTGGTCATCGTTGCACTCGGTTGTGGATGAAAACGATTTTTGGAAAAAGATCAATCAGTTGAAATCTCTTGGGGCGGAAGGGATTTTAGTAGTGCCCATTGAAAAAATGATTGTGTAATCAAGAGTTAAAATTTATCGTCAATTAGAATGAAAATTATCGCTAATCCTGAAATAGAAACTTGGAAAGAAATCTGCAAGCGTCCGCTGATGCAGCATGAGGGTCTGGAAAATTCTGTAAAAAATATTTTAAAGAAAGTAAAAGAGGAAGGAGATGTGGCATTGCGCGAGTTAACACTGCAATTTGATAACGCATTGTTAAATAAAATACAAGTGCAACCTTCAGAAATAGAAGAAGCAGTAAGTGAAGCTCCGGATGATTTAAAAAAAGCAATTCTGATTGCATCTGAAAACATCCGAAAATTTCATGCGTCACAACAAAAAACAGAAAACAAAATTGAAACAACGCCCGGGGTAGTATGCTGGAGAATGGCAACCCCGATTGAAAAAATTGGGATTTATATTCCCGGAGGAACAGCACCATTGTTTTCATCTGTTTTAATGATTGGCATTCCGGCTAAACTTGCCGGCTGTACCGAAATTATTCTGTGCACACCTCCTGACTCAACCGGAAAAGTAAATAGTTCAATACTGTTTGCGGCCAACCATGTAGGCATTACAAAGATTTACAAAATAGGTGGCGCACAAGCCATTGCAGCACTTGCTTACGGAACAGAAAGCATTCCTTCGGTTTACAAAATTTTGGGGCCTGGCAATCAATATGTAACAAAAGCCAAACAGCTGGTTTCCTTAGATGGCGTAGCAATTGATATGCCGGCTGGGCCTTCCGAAGTTTTAGTATTGGCAGATGACGAAGCTAATCCGTCATTTGTTGCTGCCGATTTGCTCTCTCAGGCTGAGCACGGTGAAGATAGTCAGGTAATTTTGGTTGCATACACAGGTAATTTTATCGAAAAGGTTCTTGTCGAAATTGAAAATCAGTTGCTGCAATTACCTAGAAAGGAAATTGCTCAAAAGGTTTTACTCAACAGCTATGCGATAGTTTTAAGCAAAGCACTAAGCATTGAATTTATTAATGAATATGCCCCCGAGCACCTGATCATCAATACAAAAGATTGCGATGAGTTGGTTAATAAAATTAAAAATGCAGGTTCGGTTTTTCTTGGTGGGTATTCTCCAGAATCAGCAGGCGATTATGCATCAGGAACCAATCATACATTACCTACTAATGGCTATGCAAGGTGTAGCGGTGGCTTGTCTCTTGAAAGTTTTCAAAAATACATCTCCATTCAAAAAATTTCAAAATTGGGTTTAAGACAGCTTGGCCCCACTATTGAAACAATGGCCGAAGCAGAGCAATTAAGAGGTCATGCTCAGGCAGTAAGAATACGTGATGAGAAATAGTGAAATGGTTTTTATCCGTAATAAACAAGCAATGAATTTTGAAATCAATAGTATAACAAGAGAAAATATAAAAAGCTTATCGCCTTACTCAACGGCACGAGACGATTTTAAGGGTACAGCTAAAGTTTTTCTTGATGCGAACGAAAATCCGTTTTCAAATTTGTTTAATCGGTATCCCGACCCGAACCAGAAAAAGCTAAAACTTAAAATCGGAGAACTAAAAAATGTTTCCAGTGAAAACATCTTTCTTGGAAACGGAAGCGATGAAGTTATCGATCTGTTATTCCGTGCGTTTTGCAATCCCGGTAAGGATGAAGTTCTAATTCCTCAGCCAACTTATGGAATGTATTCCGTAGCCGCTCAAATCAACAACATCAAAGTAAATTCAGTTTCTCTTACCAAAACATTTGATATTTCGTTGAACGAGGTTCTAAAGTCGATTACGCCCAATACCAAATTAATTTTTTTATGCAACCCGAACAACCCATCCGGAAATCTACTATCGGCTAAAAAAATTATTAAGATTCTAAAAACATTTCGTGGGTTAGTGATTTTAGATGAAGCTTACATTGATTTTGCACCAGCAAAAAGTTTTGTATCTAAACTAAATAACTACAAAAATCTGGTTGTTTTACAGACATTGTCTAAGGCCTGGAGCCTGGCAAGCTTGAGGATAGGAATGTGTTTTGCTTCAGCAGAAATTGTTTCCGTTTTAAATAAGATAAAACCACCGTACAACATCAGTGGCCTTACCCAATCAGTTGCACTTAAACAGCTGAATCGTGTAAATAAAAAAAATAAAGAAGTAATGAAGATCGTTTCCCAACGAAAAAAATTAATCAATCAACTAACACAACTCAACTGTGTAAAAAAAATATTTCCATCCGATGCAAATTTTATACTCATAAAGATGGAAAGGTCAAAAGAGGTATATCAAAAACTTCTTAAGAAAGGAATTGTGGTACGCAATCGGTCGAACATTTTATTGTGCAACGATTGCCTGCGCATAACAATTGGAACACCTAGGGAAAACAACATATTAGTACAACAACTGAAAGCTTTATGAAAAAAGTATTGTTTATTGACCGCGATGGCGTTTTAATTGCAGAGCCTCAAGATCAGCAAATAGATAGCCTGGAAAAACTCGAATTTGTAGCTGGAGTCTTCACTTGGTTAGGAAAAATCGCCTTAGAAAATAATTATGACTTGGTAATGGTCACCAATCAAGACGGTTTGGGTACGAAGAGCTTTCCGGAAGAATCATTTTGGCCTGCACACAATAAATTAATTAAAGCCTTGCGAGGTGAAGGTATTATTTTTAACTCGATTTATATCGACCGCTCTTTGCCTGAAGAAAACCTGCCAACGCGGAAGCCCGGAACGGCTATGCTCACTCAATATTTTTCTGATGAATATGATTTGAGAAACTCTTATGTTATTGGCGACCGGGTTACCGACATTCTACTTGCTAAATATTTAAAAGCTAAAGGAATATTATTTAACGATGAATCTTTGATAGAAAAAATAATTAACGAGGGATTATCGGATACTTGCATATCGATTACAAAATCCTGGAAAGAAATTTACGAGATAGTAAAACCCAAGCGCATTGGCCATGTTACTCGAAAAACAAACGAAACGAATGTAGCCATTACACTTAACCTCGATGGCTCAGGGAATTCAGACATCAAAACAGGGATTCCTTTTTTTGACCACATGCTCGAGCAATTATGCCGCCATGGGGAGATTGATTTATCTATCATTGCAGAAGGTGATTTGGCCATTGACGAGCATCATACCATTGAAGACACTGCCCTCGCATTAGGCGAAGCTTTTCTGATTGCATTGGGTAACAAAAAAGGAATTGAGCGGTATGGTTTTTGTTTGCCCATGGACGACTGCCTGGCACAAGTTGCTATTGACTTTGGCGGAAGGCCCTGGTTGATGTGGGATGTTGAATTTAAACGAGAAAAAATTGGCGACATGCCAACCGAAATGTTTTTTCATTTCTTTAAATCATTTAGTGATACGGCAAAGTGTAATTTAAACATCAAAGCCGAGGGGGTAAACGAGCATCATAAAATTGAATCGATTTTTAAGGCGTTGGCAAAAGCAATTAAAATGGCTGCAAAAAAAGAAGGGAACCTCTTGCCGAGCACCAAAGGGTCGCTATAAATAATTAGTTATTTGTGTACGGAAAGATGTAAAATGAAAGTAGCAATAATTAAATACAACGCGGGCAACATACGGTCGGTAGCGTTTGCACTGGAACGTCTTTCGGTTGACTATGAAATCACCGATAATTTAGAGTCCATAAAATATGCCGACAAAGTAATTTTTCCGGGCGTGGGCGAAGCCGCTTCCACCATGAACTATCTTAAAGAAAAAAAACTAGATCAGGTAATCCAGGGTTTAACACAACCTGTGTTGGGAATTTGCCTGGGTATGCAACTGATGTGCTCGTATTCGGAAGAAAATAATACACCGTGCCTTAAAATATTTGATGAGGTTGTGAAAAAATTTCCGCAAGGAAGAGAAAAAGTACCGCACATCGGGTGGAATTCGTTATCCAATCTTAGTGGTTGGTTAGATCCGCTATTGGAAAATCAATTTGTCTATTTTGTTCACGGTTACTATGTTCCGGTTAATGCCTGCGCTACGGCTATCGCAGACTACATTACTCCATTTAGTGCAGCCATGAAAAAAAATAATTTCTATGCTGTACAATTTCATCCTGAAAAATCTGCTGCTGCCGGAAAAAATGTATTGGAAAGTTTTCTTAAAAACTCGTAATTAAACGCTCAATGAAAATTATACCCGCTATTGATATCGTTGACGGAAAATGTGTGCGATTAACCCAGGGTGACTTCGGGCAGATGAAAGTGTACCGCGAGGATCCGGTAGAAGTTGCTCTCGAGTTTCAGGCGGCTGATATTGAATACCTTCATTTGGTGGATTTGGATGGCGCCAAAAAAGGTAAAGTAGAAAATTGGGAAGTAGTTGAAAATATTCTCGACAAAACGGCACTCACCATCGATTTTGGAGGCGGTGTACAGACCGAATCCGATGTAAACTATCTGCTCGACTTGGGCATAAGCCAGGTTAACATCGGAAGCCTCGCCATTAAAGAACCCAAAAAATTTATTCGCTGGCTAAAAAAATACGGCCCAGAAAATTTCATTTTAAGTGCCGATGTAAAAAACGAATACGTTATGATTAACGGCTGGCTGGAATCGGCAAAATATAGAGTGATTGAATTGGTCGATCAGTTTATCGATCATGGCCTTGAGTATGTCACTTGCACAGATATTGGTTCAGACGGAATGCTGAATGGACCAAACATTGGGCTTTACAAAAAAATAAAAGCACGTTTCCCTGACTTAAAAATTAACGCGAGCGGTGGCATTGCCTCCATTGACGACCTTCTTCAATTGCAATACATGAATCTACATGGCGCCATCATTGGCAAAGCAATTTACGAAGGCCGATTTAACCTATCCGAAATTAAGAAAATTCATGCTCGCTAAACGAATCATTGCTTGTCTCGATATCAAGGATGGTCGTACAGTAAAAGGAACAAATTTTATTGAGTTAAAAGATGCCGGAGACCCCGTTGAATTAGCCCAAGCGTATTGTCAACAAGGTGTGGACGAGTTAGTATTTCTCGATATTTCAGCTACTAATGAAAAACGAAAAACATTTGCTTCCTTAGTGAAGAAGATTGCCTCGCACATAGACATTCCGTTTACGGTGGGCGGGGGCATTAGTTCAGTCGATGACGCTTCCTCTTTACTAGAAGCCGGAGCAGATAAAATAAGCATCAATTCATCCGCCATAAAAAACCCCGAGTTGATCGACAACATATCAAAAAATTTCGGCTCGCAGTTTTTGGTTTTGGCAATAGACGCAAAAAAAATAGACAACCAATGGGTTGTTCATTCGCACGGAGGTGCTGTGCAAACCAACAAAAAAATATTTTCATGGGCGAAAGAAGGGCAAGAACGTGGAGCCGGTGAAATATTATTTACCAGTATGGATCATGACGGTACAAAAAATGGGTTTGCAAATGACGCTCTACAAAAGCTGAATGATCTTTTACAGATACCGGTGATCGCCTCGGGTGGTGCAGGTTTACCGTTTCATTTTGTTGAAGCCTTTAAACTAGGCAAAGCAGATGCAGCCCTCGCAGCAAGCATTTTTCATTTTGGGGAAATAAAAATTCCTGAACTGAAACAATTTTTAAGAGATCATCACATCGCGGTACGATTTTAAACTCAATATCTCATCACACAAAATCAATTAACAATGATTGATATTCAATCTTTAGACTTCAAAAAATCGAATGGGCTCGTCCCCTGTGTTGTGCAAGATGCCACAACCCTTCACGTGCTTATGCTTGGCTATATGAATGAAGAAGCTTTGCAAAAAACGGTAAACGAAAAAAAACTTTGTTTTTACAGCCGTACCAAACAACGATTATGGACAAAAGGTGAAACTTCCGGAAATTTTCTAGAGTTAGTTGACCTTAGGACTGATTGCGACCACGATACGTTGCTAATCAAAGCAAAACCAAATGGCCCAGTTTGCCACCGAGGCGATGACACCTGCTTTTCAGAAAAAAATATTGGCACCGGCCTTTCATTTCTTGAAACCCTAATTCAAAACCGCAAGAATAACCCTAAGGCCGATTCGTACACCAATAAACTGTTTGATTCAGGGATCAACAAAGTTGCTCAAAAAGTAGGCGAAGAAGCGGTGGAGCTGATTATTGAAGCCAAGGACAACAACAAAGAACTTTTCCTAAATGAAGCTGCCGATTTGATGTACCACTTCCTGGTTCTCCTCGCGGCTAAAGGGCAGCGGCTCGATGATGTTTACAAAATTCTAAAGCAGAGGCATTCTAAACCATAATTGCTTCTCTATTGTATTTCTTTCGATAATCGATGGGCGACATTTGCGTAATTTTTCTAAATACATCGCGAAATGCTTTGGTGTCGGTGTAACCAACATCGTACATCACTTCGCTCACCGTTTTGCGGCCGGTCTCCAATTCCTTCTTCGAGGCTTCAATCTTCACGCGTTGAATATATTCTGTTACCGTATTGTGAGTTGCTCTTTTAAATCTTCGTTCAAGGGTGCGCCTTCCTATTCCAAATTCTTCAGAGAGTTCATCTACCGTAATCTTCTCCTGATAATTCTTCTCGATGTGCACCTGAACTTTTATAATATCCGGATCCTCGTGTATTTTTTGGCCTTTAAAAATTGTAAAGGGCGACTGCGTGTTCCGATCGATGTCGAGCACAAAAAATTTGGAGGCAAGTATTGCCATATCACGACTGGTATATTTCTCGACCAAGTGCAGCAGCAGATTCCAATACGAGCTGGCACCACCGCTGGAATACAACCCGTTTTGTTCCGTCACTATTTTATTATCTACTAATTCGATGTTGGGAAACATCGATCTGAATTCGTTGGCAAACAACCAATGCGTAGAACATTTCTTACCATCCAGCAGCCCCGTAGACGCAAACAAAAATGCACCGATACATAAGCTCGCCACCTCAGAACCATTTTTATATTGTTGAACAATCCACGGAAAAAACTCTTTGTTTTTCTTTATTGCATTTTCCAGATCGCGACTGATGGCCGGAATAATAACCAAATCAGCTTTCTTCAATGTCTTAATAGTGGCATCTGTGTGGACGGAGAACAGACCGTCTGTCAGTTTAACTTCTTTTGAAAGGCCCACCAATTTCACATCGAACACGGGAGGCTTGCCTGCGCTTTTCAAAAACTCGTTCACTGCAGTGAACATATAACGAGGGTCGACAATCGCGGCAAGTACAGCCGTTTCCGGAACAAGAATGGCAACGGTTTTCATTTTCATTTATACAAGGGTTAAATCTTACCCCAATTCCAATTTCCTCCCTCAGCCATGATGCTGCAAGGAAGATTTTACTTAGCAAAGATAAAAATGTAGCCTGTCGTAATCAACCCCTTACAATGACGTATTTACACTCCTTCGATCTTTAAACCCGGCTGTATGTTTGTATCGTTAAATCAAACAAAAAATGACAGCCAAGCTAAATCCCTATCTTACCTTCAACGGCCAATGCCGTGAAGCTATGACTTTCTACCAACAATGTTTGGGCGGAGAGTTGACTATACAGAAAGTTTCTGAATCTCCTATGGCAGCACAGATGCCTTCGGAGGCGGGAGCAAACATTTTACACAGCTGCTTAACCAATGGCAGTGTTGTACTTATGGGCTCAGACATGATGCCGAGCAATAAAATCAGGGGAAACGATTTTTATCTATGCCTCAATTTTGCAAACGAAGTAGAAATCAACGAGTGCTTCAACAAACTTTCTGATGGCGGAAAAGTGAAAATGGGTTTGCACCAAACTTTTTGGGGCGCTACCTACGGTGAGCTTACCGACAAATACGGATATCACTGGTCGCTCAATTATTCAAAAGAAATGTAAACTCTAACTAACAATTAATTGAAATCAAATTTTATGAAAACAAATAAAATCATCTACTGGGCCTCTACCCTCTTTATTTTTCTGTTCGACACCGTAATGCCGGCACTCACCTCACACACACCATTAGCCGTAGAGGGAATCAGGCACCTGGGCTATCCTGATTATTTTCGAGTACAACTCACTATCTTTAAAGTACTGGGAGGTGTTTTACTTATTATGCCTAAAGTTCCGGTTCGGTTTAAAGAATGGGCCTATTTTGGATTTGGAGTTAATTTCATCTCAGCCTCGATTGCGCACGCGGTAGTTGATGGATTTGGGTTCTTTATGATTTTACCATTGATTATTTTAGGAGTGCTGATCGTGTCTTATGTTTCTTACCACCGACTGAACAGGCAAAGAGAACTAACCCTTGCATAAACTAACTAACTAATATCCTATGCAAAAAATTACAACTTTTTTATGGTTCAACGGCCAAGCCGAAGAGGCAGCCAACTACTACTGTTCCATTTTCAACAACTCGAAAATCACGAGTGCGATGAGAGCAGGCGGCAATGTTATTTCGGTAAATTTTATTCTGGAGGGACAGGAATTCATTGCCCTTAATGGTGGCCCACAATTTAAGTTTACGGAAGCAATTTCGCTTTTTGTTACCTGCGACACTCAGCATGAAATTG
This sequence comes from Bacteroidota bacterium, assembly GCA_018267285.1. Classification (GTDB taxonomy): domain Bacteria; phylum Bacteroidota; class Bacteroidia; order Cytophagales; family Cyclobacteriaceae; genus ELB16-189. The sequence goes on from JAFDYU010000020.1 coordinate 66,357, forward strand.
ACGAGAAGTGGGCAAAGCTTATTTCAGATGGAGGAAAGGAATCCATGTGTGGTTGGTTAAAAGACAAATATGGCCTATCGTGGCAAATCATACCTCCTGCGCTGGGAAAAATGTTGGGCGATAAAGATGCCGCTAAAGCAAAGCGCGTGATGGAAGCCATGCTGAAGATGCGCAAAATAGACATCGCAATTTTAAAAAAGGCATACGATGGTTGAGGTATTTAAAACCAATATCCGGCACAAACGCACGGCAGACAAAATCAAAATTGAGCTGCTGTTGCGTTTTCCTGGTTGCAAGGTCAATTTTGATCTGCATGACTGCGATCGGATTTTGAGGATTGAGAGCACAGCTTCCATCGGAAAAGAAATTGAAGACACCATGATAAAAAAAGGTATATACTGCGAAGAACTATTTTAAAAAGATAAATACAAGAGACTAAGCGAAACCTAAACAACAAATTATGAAACCTAATACCAGTCAGGCACAGACGGTGGACGAGTACATATCCCGTTATCCGGAAAAGGTACAACTGATTTTGCAAAAAGTACGCGATACAGTGAAGAAGGCTGCCCCCGCTGCAACGGAAATCATCAGTTACCAGTTGCCGGCCTACAAACTCCATAGCAATCTGGTTTATTTTGGCGCGTGGAAAAATCACCTTGGGTTTTATCCAACGGCTTCCGGCATCCGTTCGTTCAAAAAAGAATTATCGGTTTATGAAGGTGCTAAGGGGTCGGTAAAATTTCCTCTTGACAAACCAATGCCGTACGGGCTGATTTCGAAGATTGTTAAATTCAGAGTTAAAGAAGATGTTGCAAAGTCAAAAAAATAATAACTCAATTCGATGTTCCTCGAACTTTGTGAAAATCCCTTTCGCGTAGGCGTTTTTTTACCTTCCTAGGTATTTTCTCACCCTTGTTATACTCCTCAATTATTTTTGTCAAATTTTTCTTGCTGTAAGTCTTCAGTTTAATGGAGTTCGTAACAACCGCCACCAAACCAAGCCCGGCAAGAACGGCATCAAAATCTTGTGAGGAACTCGAAAGAAACTTCCCTCCAAAACCCAAAAAAACACCACTCATTGTAACGATGCCGATTTTTGCATTAAGCCTTTCTCTCTTAAACAAATGCTGAAGTGCATTTATGGTATCCAGCTTAGTATAGGTGTCATTTGCTTTCGTGGTAATTGCTGTCTGCGCGAAGACGCTTGACGACAAAAAGACAAATAGGATAAAGTAGTATTTCATATAACAGGAGCTTGACGTACTAATATAATAATAATTCCTACAGCTTCAGTTAACGATCATTAGCATCGGATTTCGATTTCTCGGTTTGTTGAGGTGCCTTAGGGTACATTTTCAAATACACCACTTTGTACGTTCGGGTGGTGCTGCCCGATGTTTCCGTGCGGATGCCTTCAAGTAGGTTCTTGTCTTGATCGTAGGCAATGGTGTACGTCAGCACTTTTCCTTTAGGCTCAAAATGGTTTAGTATCAATATGTTCGCATCGGATGCGGTTGTAAGTTCTCCCCGTATGGGGTACGAAAGCTTCTTTTCATCATCGAGCGGTACTTCAATATACTCGCGGTTGTTTTTTTCACTATCGCGAATGATGGCAACCGTTGCGTAGTTATCCTTTTGGTCAATCGTCCTTTCTTTTTCAGTTGAAGAAAATAATCCTTTGCTTTTTTTTAAAGCCGAAGCCGAAACAGAATAAATGCCCTCAATATTATTTTGATTCGATCCATCTTTTTCCATGTATTTTTTCATCAAGTCAACAAAAGTAATTTGCTCGTAGGCGGCATTCTTTCTTTTATCCTTGATAATTTTACCTACTTGCAGTTGCGCAGAAACGCAAACACTACCCGTTAACAGCAAAATCGTTACGCAAGCCTTGCAATTAAAATACAATGTCTTCATAATTTCCGTTAATACATTTTCTGCACGACAATCTACCGCGTAAAGCGGTTGGCTTAAATAATGATTTACCCATGAGCATGCGCACGCACTCCTGTATTCCTTCGGTGATGCTCGGATGCGGGTGCACGCACTCGGCCAGTTCTTCAATGCCTTTGTCCATCGAGATTAACACGGCAACTGCCTGAATGGCACTGCTGGCATTGTTGCCCACCACCTTCATACCCAAAATTTTCATGGCATCGTCATTGGTTACAAGCAATTTAATAAATCCTTGCGTGTTTCGTTTGGCAATAGCTCGGGGTATGGTGCTGTACTCAAGGGTTACCACTTTGTAATCTATTTTTTGATCTTTCGCTTGTGTTTCGTTCAACCCTACCCCGGCTACTTCAGGGCTTAAGAACATAATCGTGCTGATGTTTTCGTAAACCAATTTTCGTGATGGGTTTCCAAAAATTTTCTCTACGGCATACCGGCCTTCGAGTTCGCCAACATTAACAAGCGAAATATCGGCCGTCAAATCGCCTACGGCATACACATTGGGCACGTTAGTTTGTGTATCATCATTGTTGATACCTCTTTTGGTAATATCTATGCCCACGTTGTCGTCCCACAGGTCTTCTAAATTGGCGATGCGTCCCACCGAAACGAGTGCTTTCTCTACGTTGAATGTTTCGCTGCTGCCATCGTTGTATTCCAGCTCGTACTCAACCCGGTTATTAACAATCTTCATTCCGGTCAATTTCGAGTTGCGGTGAATAAGAACACCGTTGTTTTCCATGTTCCGCTCAATAATCTTAACCACATCTCCATCTTCAAAAGGAAGAATACGGTCGCCTTTGTCGATGAGGTGCACTTTGGTGCGGCCGAAGCCTGAAAAAATGGTGGCGTACTCGCAACCAATCACCCCGGCTCCAACAATTACCATGCTCTCGGGAAAATCTTCCATGCTTTCAATCCCATCGCTGGTCATTACAATTTTCTCATCGATGGGCAACTCCGGCAGATAGCGTGGCCTGCTGCCGGTGGCGAGGATAACGTTTTCAGCCCACACTCTGGTTTTTTGCGCGCCCTGCTCAATTTCTATTTCGTTTTTGGTTACCAACCGTGCTGTTCCGCTCTTAAATTGAAGAAACTGCGAATACGTTGAGTCTTTGAGCATTTCCAGATGTTCTTCTAACATGGATTTGCGTTCGCTCACCGCCTTGCTTACTTCGTTTTGGATTTCCTTGTAGTTGATATGTGGTGCTTGGATGTCGTACCGTCTTAGGTTTTTTCTAAAAGCAGAGGCTTCGCGCGAAAGCTCCCACCATGTTTTTGAAGATAATGCACCGTTGGTAACACCGGCACCACCCAATTCTTTTTTCTCAATAAGTAAGGTTTTCTTTTTAAAATCGATTGCCCGCATGGCGGCCGCATAACCGGATGGGCCGGCACCGATAACAACAAGATCAAAACGCTCCATAGACTAAATGAATTTGCTTTAAATTTTAGGATATTTGCTTTAAAATCAAAAAGTTGTAAAACTATATTTTCTGGCAACACCACGGCTCAACATTCATGGCACGGGTTCTACCGATAACTTATCGAACTCAGAGAAACGAACCATTCTAATCACTAACCTGATTTCGGTTTTGGTTTCGATGATTTCTTTGATTCTATGTATCCGCCATTTGGAAGACAGTACCTACTGCCTTATTTTATTGTTTGTGTCATTCCTTTTCATTACTCCTATTTTTTTAAATATTGCAGCCCTACATAGAATTAGCCGATTTTTGGTGTGTGTACTGCCTCCTCTTGTTATCGTTTTACTTTCAGTCGTTAACAAAAAACTTTACCCGGAAACCATCTCTATTTTAAATTACCTCGATGCTCGTTTCTTTTTAATAAGTTGTCTGGTAATTCCGTTGTTGGTAATTCGTTTTAGCGAACGAGCTCTTTTGTTCTCTGCATTATCGGTCAGCGCCATGTCGCTCCTGTTTTACGATCCGATACTTAACCTTTTTGCGGTGGGCTACAATACTCTGGATGGCACTGACTCTAACTATTTCTTTTCTGCCAATTTTTATGGCATCATATCTTACGTCTTTATTTTGTATTGTTTATTGTACGAAAAGCGTTTAAGCGAAAAGGCATTTTTTAAGAATGAACAATTGATTTCTTCGCTGCATGTTGCCAACCAAGAGCTTGAGAATCAAAAAAATGAAATTACCAACCAAAACAGCGAGATAAAATTACAGGCTGAAGAGCTACTAGCAAAGCAAGACCTGTTGGTTCAGGCCAATGAATTAATAGAGCAGCAAAAAGAACGATTGATCCGTGCGCAGTCGGGCTTAGAATTGGAATTAACAGAGCGCAACAAAGAACTAGCCAACACCAACGATGAACTGATAAAATACAACCACGAGCTGCAGCAATTTTCGTACACCATTTCGCACAATTTACGTGGGCCTTTGGCGAGGCTCCTCGGGCTCACCAACCTGATGGAAAAAGACCTGACGAACCTAAGCGAACCTCAACTTGAATTGGTAAAACTGTTGGTTCAGTCGGCACGTGAGTTGGACGATGTGATCCGCGACCTGGGAAAAATCATAGATATACGTAACGATATTTTCCGTATTCGCGAAAAGGTATTCTTTCAGGAGGAATGGAGTAATGTGCTTCGAAGTCTTACAACCTTTGTTCCGCAAGACATGCAGATCGAAGCTGATTTTCGCAAAACACCAATTATCTACACGGTGAGGCCAATGCTCACCAGCATTCTTTACAACATGGCGAGCAACGCAATAAAATATCGCTCGCCCGAACGTCCCCTACTTCTCAGCATTAAAACGTATAGCGATAAGAATACAATCGTTTTAGAAATAAAAGACAACGGGCTTGGAATGGATCTTGAAAATTTCAACCGAAGCATCTTTGGGCTGTACAAGCGATTTCACACACACACCGAAGGTAAAGGGTTGGGACTTTATCTGGTAAAACTGCAGGTTGAGTCATTAGGCGGAAGTATAGACGTTACAAGTCAGCCCGATGTAGGGACTACTTTTCGTATTTATTTAAATGATCACGAAAATATTAAAGAGCAAATTGTTTTTGAAAATGAATGCGGTTATGTTTTTTTCAATGCCAATACAAGATGTGCTGGAATTGTGTGGAAACAACAAGTGACCAGCGATGCCTACCGAATTTTGCTCAATAAATGTGTGAGTATTGTTCAGATATACCGCGCTACATGTTGGCTATCCGATGTACGCCTTCAGGGCGTGGTGGATATTAAAGATCAAGTGTGGATTAGCACCTATGTTTTACCCGAAGCATCGAAAAACGGCCTGCTACGGATAGCCATCATCACGGAAAAAGGGCAATACGATGAACTGTACTATAAAAGGCTATACGAAAGCGGGCAAAAATTTAATATTGAAGTAAATTTTTTTAACGAGAGAACATCGGCCGATAACTGGGTTGACCGATTTATGCAATAAACGATGAACTCAATTTTAGACTTAGACAAAAAGATTTTATTGTGGCTGAATGGCTTTCATCACCCCGCGCTCGACACAGTGATGTACTATTGCACCCAAACCCTCTTTTGGTTGCCGCTATATCTTTTTCTCATTTTTTTGATCTTCAAAAATTACAAAAAAGATGGTTTGTATTTTATGGTCGGTGTGGCCATCACCATTCTACTTGCCGATCAAATCACTTCGAGTTTTATGAAACCATTTTTTGCAAGGCTTAGGCCATCGCACGAACCAAGCCTTGAAGGAATGGTGCATATTGTTAGAAACTACAGAGGTGGGCTTTACGGCTTTGCATCGGGCCATGCCGCAAATACGTTTGGTGTGGCACTGCTCATCTGGCTGGCGTTAAAACCCTTCTATCGATGGATTGGTCTAATTTTTTTATGGGCAGCACTGATGACGTATACCCGGATCTATCTTGGGGTTCATTATCCGGGCGACATCCTTGTTGGAGGCACGATTGGTTCTGCTTGTGGTTGGGTAGGATTTAAAATAGCCCGGTGGATAATTGACAAACAAAGAAAGACTACTTCTGTATAATTTCTTTTGCAATACGATCTACCCACAACGAATACATCTTTCCGGATGGATGCAATCCATCTGCTGTAACAAGCGTTTCGTCTTCCAGTGCCTTACGCGATATATCTGTGATGGATATAAACCTAACTGAATGTTTTTCGCTAACAGATTGAACTACTCTATTGAAAACATCTATCTCAGAAGAAATCTTCTCTTTATTTTTTAATCCGAATGGGGTAAATCCATAATCGGGTATGGATACAACAAAAACATTTTCTTTTTTTCCTTTCGCTAACCCAATCGAGGTTTTCAGTAAGTCTTCAAATTCAATAGTAAACTGATCGATCGACTTGTTTTGATATTGATTATTTACACCAATCAAAAGAGAGACCAGATCATACTCAGCTTTTAATTGCGCAATCGAAATAGCGTTGGCCAGGTTATCCGTACGCCAGCCCGTAGTTGCAATAATAACTGGTTTGTCAATCGGTTTACCCGAAAGCGTAAGTTGGTTAGCCAGTAAGTTTGGCCATCGGTCTTTTTCTGCAACGCCTTCACCTATGGAATACGAATCACCCAGCGCTATATACCTCAAGAATTGATTCAATTTACTTTAGTAAAAGAGAGAGTCATAACATAATTATCCGAGTTAAGAGAATATGAATACGAAAGCACAAGACTAGATGATGTCAATGAAACCACATTCAAGGCCTGACCTTCTGCTAATATAATGAAAGCAAGACCAAAGGTATTAGGGTCGTTAAATTCTGTATCATCTGGATAAACAGATCCATCTATTAACAAACTTTTTCCATCATGAGTAAAAGCCCAATTCCCTTCTTCGATGGTTGAAGGATATGTACCTGAAAGACAGTTAACTGAACCTTCAGTTACTTTGTAGCTTTGTACTGAGTTGTTTGAAAATTGAAAAAGGTTGTCACTAACGCAGGGTGAAATATCATTTTGACCAGAGCCAGGGACTATAGAACCATTATCATTTCCGTTTTTTGTCTGAGATATCTTTGCAATCGCCCATGTTTTAATAGAACCATTTGTACCCGCTAAAAGCGTGGCATTAGTCTCTGCAGGAGAAGGTGGTGTTGTAGAAGATTTCGAACACGAAACTATTACAATCGCAATTAGAATATAAGACGCAGCTTTTTTCATAAATAACACTTTTAGTCGCAAAAATAATTCTATTGATCAAATTGTAAATTCGTTAACTGTTTTAGTTTTGGGGGATTTTTTTGGAGAAGTGCCAGAGCGGCCGAATGGGACGGTCTCGAAAACCGTTATACGGGCAACTGTATCGAGGGTTCGAATCCCTC
>JAFDYU010000021.1 GCA_018267285.1 Bacteroidota bacterium
TGATTTAGCTTCTGGGGATGGTGTGTCCACAAGATTTACCCAGCTTATTTTTAGACCTGGCCCTGGGAATTACGCAACCGATTGGACTCAGATAATTCAAGGCGCAGAATTGTATAGCTCAACCTTTGGACCTCTCCAACACGGCACGGCAATCATTGGGACAAATACTATTACAATACCGTCAATAAGCGCAAACGATCCCCCGGATTTGGGTTCATTTTATGATGGAACAAGCAGAACATATACACTAAAGATCTGGTTCAAAACAACCTTGGGAGGGACTTTACCAAGCACGATAGATAATAAAAATCTTGTATTTTCTTTAACAGGTTCTGATGCTACTCCAGTCTCTGGCCGATCTCAACTAACTTCAGCTACAACCACCAACTCTGGCAGCAGTAATGATGCGGTGGATGTACAGGCCACTCAAATCAATGTCACACAGCAACCAACAACCTCGGTTAATGCATATATTGCCTTGCCAACACAGCCTATCTTCGAAGCCACCGATGCCAAAGGCAATCGAGATCTGGATATAAACAGCCCGATTACAGTAAATACAAGCCCTGACTTGGGGCTGGCCAGCCCGTTGGCTAATTTTAGTAGTGGTGTGGCCGACTTTACCGGCTCAGGATTGAATTTTCACAACACCGGCACTTCGCCCATGACGGTCTCCATATCCTCACCATCTAGTATAACCTCGACACCTACAAACGCAATAACGGTTACCGCATCAACCGCATTGGGTTCTTCGGCTGTTGGTATGTCGCCAACACCACTCATTAATAGTACGGTTGGGCTTATCAGTGGGGGCTCTGCAACAAACGCAGTTTTGGGTTTTAGTTTGCAAACTACCGGCTCTCCGCTCACGCTCACGGATATCACGTTTACCAGTTCGCCAAGTTCTGTTGGCTTGGTTAAAAATTTTAAACTTTACAGCAATACTACAGACAGTTTTACAGGGGCAACTTTAGTGACATCTTCCACCACGCTTACATTCGGGAGTGTGAATGTGCCGATTGGCTCTGCTATTAAGTATTTTTATTTGACTTGCGATGTAGAAGATTATTTCCCTACAGCAACCTCTACTATCCAGTTTTCTATTGCTACAAGCGGGTTAACAATCTCTACAGGAAATAAGACGGGAGGAACTTTAACCGGTATAAACTACTCGCTTGTTGATAATACGGCACCTGTCATTCAGTCTATTCTAACGATGCCTAGTTATGAAAATCCCTGGGGTACTTTGTATAGCCTGACAACACCGGCTTACAACGGTAATCAGGCAGATTTTTTAATGACATTCAGTGAGCCGGTACAAAACATGACACCGTCAAAACTCACCACGTCTGTATACTCAGGTAATCCTCCAAATTATCCGGGTGCGAGTTATACACTTTCAACTGTAACCCCAACTGATAATGTAGGTAACGCAGCGACTACACCAAGCCAGTATTGGCGCATTTCATATACAAACCTCGCAGGCAGTGGATATTTATACAATAACTATACTAACAATCCCTTGCCGAAAGTAATAGACGTTGCGGGTAACATCGAGGCTACCTCTGGTTCTTTTGTTGGCTCAGGTAAATTTTATTATTACCTTGTATTGCCTAAGCCTACCAATTCCGTTTCCTCTCTTAACTTGAATGGGGGGCCAACAACTACATCAATTTCCCTTTCCTGGATACAGCCAGCTGTTGGCTCTCAAGCAGCTACACATTATTTGATTCGTGGTAAAGAGTCTGCTCTTAGTTTCTCTGCCTTGAATAATGGTGTTCGAATTGCCGATGATGCCGATGCGAGCGATGGTTTCATATCAGTAAATATTGCCAATAGTGGATACCCGGGCAGTAGTCCGCTTTTTTTGACGAATACTTTTTCTAATCTAAAATCAGGTAAAAGTTACGACTTCGAGATTTACCCCTACACCATTTCGCCAAACGTAACTGCTACTCAGGCCATTGAATATAATTTAACACCTGCCACTCTCACCTCATCAACTACCACAGTTGCCTCAGCTCAATTATTAAATGTTGTTGCAGTTTCTTCAATCAGTTCGTTGACAACAACACAAGTATTGTCTGAAGCTCAAACTACACCTAACCTTCAATTTGACTTGAGGGATGAACTAACTGACTTAGATAATGCGCCTACAAAATTTAGTGATATAATAGTTTTTCAAGGTGCGGGCAACGCACCAGGACTTAGCGATTGGACACAGGCTATTGCCGGTGCCATATTAACCGATGGTACAACCAAAGTGACAGGAACTGTTTCCGCAAACCAAATAAGTTTCACCGGGTTTAGCCACTCAACCAACGGAGACTTTGGTTTTGTGCCCGATGGGTCAACCCCAAAAACATATTCGCTTTACGTCTGGTTAAAAACTTCCCTTGGTGGATCTCTTCCTTCAACCATCGACAATCTGCATTTTTCGTTTTTAGTGAACAATGGTAGTTTCACCATGGACAACGCATCGTCTAATCAGGCGAGCACAGCCTTACAATCAGGTCAGTCTGCTTTGTCTGGGGCTGGGGCAAACCAAGTTAGCGTGGTTGCCTCTCAACTCGTTATTGCAACGCAACCCACAACGCCCATTGGTGTAGCAACTAATTTTCCTACAGCTCCTATAATCAATGCTTTAGATGCAAACGGAAATCTCGATTTGGGTTACTCCAATGTGTCGAACATTACAAACACAGGGGGGTTAACACAATCTCTGACGTCTCAAAACTTTTCTGCCGGTGTATTGGCGCTAAACTCATTTAATTTCACTTCTGCTGGTGGTCCCACGCAAATTCAAGTTACCGGAACAGGGGTTCCAGCAGTTGGTAGCGTGAACAGTACCAACGTAACTACAGTCATTTCAAATTTGACCAGCATCTCTGCCGGAGCAGTGGTTGAGCCAGCCAGTTTTTCATCGCTTACCACTTCTTTGTCTGGCGCAGCTGCCCCTCAACTAAATGCTGTACAAAATTTTGATTTTGATGTAACAGATGACTTTGGTGCCAATACTACAACCTATGATAATAACGATGGCCTGCCTACCTTGATCACCGCCCTGACGATTACGCAAAACTCCAATAACGGTACAAATGGAGGCGGAGACCCTCTGTTTGATGATTGGACTAACTCCATTGCCGGTGCCGAGCTTTCCGATGGTGCAACTTCTATCACAGCAAGTTCCATAACCGCTACCACCATCGTCTTCACCTCAATACCTATTACGCTTAATAAGCTTGGGTATGTACCAGACGGAACAACAAAAAAATATAGACTAAAAATTTGGTTAAAGAACCCGGTTAACTCCGGTTTATCGGATATAATAGATAATAAAGATTTTGTGTTCGATATAGCGCAGTCGGGCATAACCATTACCGGTGTTGCCAACACTTCAAGTACGATGCAAACCAGCAACACAAACTCGGGAGACACCAACAATAAAGTAAACGTAACCGCGACAAAGCTTGATTTCATCACGCAATGGGCAAACAATGCAAATCAGAATTACGATGCAGCGCTAAGCCCAACGCCAACTGCCAAAGCGCACGATGTAAATGGAAACCTTGATACCGACTACAACACTGCCGTAACCGTAGCCACAACTGTACCTGCAACTTACCCAGTTGCCAATTCTACAGTAACAAATACAAACGGTATGATCACCTTTAATTCCGGTCTGAAAGTAACCAGTGCAGGTGGCGGATTAAATGGTGCTACGACTAACTTAGTGCTTACTAGCGGCAGTCTAACCGGGCAAAGCAATCCGTTTATTTTAAATTATTCAGGAGTGAGCGATGTTGTAAGGAATACAGGATTTTCTTATCCAACTGATATAGACTATGCATCCGTTTCGAACCAAACTACGGATATAACAGGTACTACAGGTATAGAAATTGAAGAATACACCGTACGCGATGGGGGAGGTTCATCGGATGCCGATGGTACACCTACTGTGGTTGGCTCAGTTACATTTACCGTTCAAAATATCTATCTTTTACGCAAACTGGCTTTGTATAATAATTTGGGGAATGAAGTTGCAGAAATTGATGTGCAGGCCTCAAAAATTGGCAACAATGTTACGTTCAGCGGGCTGCCGGTAAGCGGTGTAAATGCAATTATTGCGCCCGATAATACTACAATTGATTTTACAGTTAAAGCAAGCTTCCTTTCAAGCAACATTGCCGACAATGATGTGGTAAATCTTAATGTTACGGCCATTGCATCGGCATCGGTAAGTTCTGCTTTCACGGCCGGGGCATCAACCACAATGCCAACGCTGGCTGCCAACGAAAATGCCATCGAAGTAACGGCAACACAACTTAATTTTACTCACCCTACTCTTACCGAAGCGAGTGCGAGCATCAACGTGCCCTACACAGCTATTTACATCCGGGCTGAAGATGCGTTTAACAATCTTGATGTGGATTATACCGGCTCTTCAAACACAGTTACAACCTTTACCAACAACGGTTTACCTACGGTGACCATGACGAACGGCCCGGTGAACGGCACTACTCAGTTTACAAATGGTATAATTGATTTTGCAGCCTCCTTCCCAAATTTTGAATTCACAACCGGAAATAACGGGGAGACGTTCACCATGAGCATGACTTCGGCTGGTTCTTTGTCGGGAACATCGAATACAGTTACGCTTAAAGTTTCGGCAGAATCTTCGCTGCAACTCGATCCTTCATTTAAGAATACAATATCTCCCAACCTACCCTGGGTGCAACACATCAATTATTTAGACTCTGCCACTTTCGGTTCATCCACCAACGGGTATGAATTGATGAGGACTTTATTGGTTGACGGTAGCAGGACCAATTACAATTATCACAATGCCGGAACGCTCTATGGAAATTATTTAAATGCAGTCACAGACGATGATGCCAATGGCGATGGAGATTTGGATGGTGCACCTTCGGTTTTGTCCGGTCTCTCCGTGAGGATTTATGGAGCATCATCTCTCAACACGATAGCGCTGTACGATTCTACCGGAACAATAATTCCATCTACACTTATTAATGTAAGAAGCCTAAATCTTGTTCGTTCGCCAGTCGGTGGCGTGGATACGGTCAGTACAGTCTTTAACTGGAGTGGTACTTTATTGACAGCAAAAGACGATGGCCAGGCACCAATGAGCATACGGGTAACTTTCCGAAAAGATGTAAACATCAGAGATCAGGATACGTTGCGTATTAAGTTGCTAAGTGCTACCGCTGGTAACGGATCTCAGTTTTACAAAAATTCTACATCAGGGTACATTGGCGGAGAAAACCATATTCCTAACCCTGCTCAAAGTATTGCGAAAGTGGACGTGGTGGCTACTAGTTTAGACTTTACCACCCAGCCCTCTCAATATGCGGGAACAAGCGAACCCGTGGGTATTAACCCGGCAACCTCTCAACCCTATTCGTACGGTAACCCGGCAACCCTTACGTCCATGCCATCAACCGGTTCGGCAATAGTAAAAGCACGCGACATATATAAAAACCTCGATTTGGATTTCACCTACCCGGCAACCTCGATAACTATTACTGATGTTAACGAAACCATTGCCTCACCTGCTGGTTTTATTAAAGGTATACTTGACTTAAACGGACTTGTTTATACTAAAGCAGGGACAGGAACACTTAAAGTTAAAGCAGGTACTCTGGATAGTTCTGTTCCTCCCGCAGGCAACATTGGTAATTCAATTCCCGGTCAATTGGTTAACGTGATAAATGTAAAGGCAACATTACAAACCAATGGTGTGCTTACTACTCAGAATTTAAAAGGAGGTTCCACTAATTTAGTGATATTCGGTGTAACGCTTTCGCCCGAGTCGCAGACAGCAACAGAGCCGGTATTAAAAAAATTAATAATCTCGTTCGACAATCCCTTCCAACTGACCATTGGAGGTAACACCACGAACATACTTAAAAACTTTAAAGTTAAAGAGTCTATCTCGGCCAGCCCTTCAAGTGCGCAAGATGTGGTAGCTACTTTGGGCGGCACGATTACTTATGCCGCATCGCCTGCGCTATTGGCCAGCGAAGCACCCGGCCAGCCTCGCGCGGGACAGATAGATTACGATATGTTAGTTATTGATTTGAGCAGTTCACCACGACCATTTAGAGATCCTAACAATAACTCTGCGACCAGTCTTACCTATTATCTCTTTGCCGATGTGGATGTGACGGCCAATATCAGCACGCCAAGTCTTACCCCAATGGTAACCGATTTAGGTTATCTCAATGCAGACGATGCCAACATTCTTCTCTCGGAGGGTACGGCTCGTTCGGATTCGTCAGGCCAGGTAAGACCCGTACGGGGAATTAGTTTCCGATTCGCATCTACTCGTCCGCCTCAATTACTGGCATCTCAGTGCTCGCCATTCAACGGTCAGTTGAATGTTGATCCTGCCATTGATTCCATCAAACTATCGTTTGATGTGTCGGTTTGGTCGCTCGATGGAAAGGCTAAATTGTATAAGCGCGTGGTAAATGGTACAAATGTGCAAGTTGCCGATTTGATTGCCGCCAATGGAGAATACTATAAATTCCTGGACGGCTCGTTGAGTACCCCGCCTATGGCAGCGAGCCCTATCAATTTTTATATCAGCTTCTTGGATTCAGTTCCTGGTAAAAAATATAAATTTCAATACGATACGGTGTACTATGTAAATATTACTAAAGGTTCATTAAATGGAAATGTTGGATCCGGTATATCCGACAACGGCTTTAACTACTACGGAGGTATTTCATCAAGCTCTACCTATTACTTTAAGATTTCAAGTAATGTTCCCCCGACATTGTCTTTAGCCAAAACCATCTTTAGCAATAGCACTACTGTTGCTTTCCAAACCACCTACGACCAGTTGGGCACAGCATTCTATCTGGTTTTGAACTCAGGGTCTCCGGTGCCAACAGTTGCGGATATCATTGATCCAACAACGTACAAAATTATTCATCCGGGCACTTATATCTACAACGGTAAAGACACCATTAAGCAAGTAAATTCTGCACAGACTACTACTTTCTTTACACCTACTCCATTGTCCACCAGTTCTACGTATGATGTTTGGGTGTTTGCACAAAACGATGCGCAGCCGGTTCCCAAGAAAGCGGCAGGGCCGTATCTCTTCAACAGTTTGAGTAATACATTTACCACATCTCCGCTTTTAGGAACCGGGCCAACATTTAAAATCCCGACATCTACAGGCGTTAATATTTACTCTCCTAGTTACACATTATGCCCCAATAGTTTCATCAACTTAACCGACCCGATCATCATCGGAGAAGCTAACGTTGGAGATTTTTCTTCACCATCGGCTCAAGATTTCTATCTATATCTTCCTACAGGCTACCAATTTGATGGAACAACTAAACCGGATGTTCTACTTAACGGAACAGACTTTACTGACAACACACCAAAAATTGATTTTATCAATCGAACGCTGATCCATGTCTCAAACTATACCAATCAAGGTTCTGCTTCAATCGATAACATTATTATCTCAAACCTCAGAGTTATTGGCGCAGCCGGAAGTGGCTCTGGTAAAGTAACGGTGTTTGCAGGAACCAATAAATTATCGAGTGTATTACCAACTTTGATAACTACATCATCGGCTCCGGTAGCAAACATTAGTCTTTTCTCATTTACTCCTCCTGATTTTGTAAATAGTTATTCTACCGAGAATAAATTTCCTAACCCTCCGTTTGGATCGACCGACATAAGTACTTTGCCTCCATCGCCTTTCCCATCTACTTCATCGGTTACCTATATCCCGAACAACTACATAGACAAAGATCAGGCATTGGCTCAATCGGGTTCAATACGTTTGCTCCCGGTTATTACTTCGCCTAATGATTACAACGCTAGCTTCTTTACAGGCAGCGGTGTTACTAACGATCAGCTAACCCTGAGTGCAGTTGCCCTGAATGCTGCCTTCGATATTACCATGACGCACACCGATCCCAACGGCTGCGCTTCCTCAGTAAGCAATCAATATTTGGTGTACGATCACACTCGGCCTGTTTCTAAAAAATTAGGTTCTGCCTATTCGGGTACTGCTTTAGAAGGTACGGCTCAGGCTATAATTAATACCAATTTTGGTGTTGGATCGGCTGCGTCTATACCATCGCAAATATTAAATCTGGATGATTTAACCGGGTATAAGCTGATCAATTTGAGAGCTAATATTCCAGCCGGTGTTGTAAACCATCAAGTTTCTCAGATCATGTCCGATAGTTTGCCAAATGGACCATGGCAGAAGCTAATAGCGAAGATTCCGGTTGCGCATGACAGCACAGCTACTTCCGCAAACCCAACTGGGTTCTACCGAGGATACCAATGGGATTACGCCCACATTCTTAACGCTGTAGCCGAATCGGGCAACAGCATTTCAATAGACCCTTATGATAATTTCAAAGTTATTGGCAGAACACAAGCTGGAAATGATTTTTGGACCGGTGGCTCATTGGGTAAAGTAGAATTTACAGGTTCGTTTCAGAGCCAGGCCGACTTTACGGTTATCGTTCCATTCCGCCAGGAAGTAGAACTTTTTGTGCCTGCAGTACCTGTGATTGAAGTAGCTTCCGCCAATCAATCATCGTATGATGCGCTGGATCAAGTGACCAACGCTACCGATGGTATGACTCCAAAACAACATTTTAACGAAAGTCAATTTACAGGGTTTACCCTCAGGAAAGGTGTTATCACTACTGATATAAACTCGGCCAGTGTTGTGGGCATTGGTACATTCTTTACAACCGATCTAAAAGTTGGTGCTACGATAAAGGATATATCAAAAAATAAAATTGGTGTAGTTCAAAGTATTACGGATGATACGCATTTGGTGCTTACCGGTAATTCAACGCAGTCGGTAACCAATGGTAGTTACACGGCTTCGGGCTATCAAGGCACTCCAGTATTTTGCGAGGCTGGTGGCTCTATTATTTTAAATGCGTACCCCGCTGCTTCGGCAAACGCATCGGGTATTTTTTCAGTTTACGACTTCAAGAGCTACAATTTTGCTGGATTCGTTACGCGTACCGGCACAATTAGCACACAGTCGGGCTCTACACAAGTTGTTGGTACAGGTACATTATTCACTACGGAACTGACTGTGGGGTCGGTAGTAAGTGACGGAAGTGGTGTAGTCATTGGTACGGTGGGCACTATTACGGATAATCTTCATCTGACTTTGAAAACTTCTGCTCCTTCGACTATTGCAGATGGAATTTTCAGAGCAAACTTAAATGTGCCATTGGCAACCTCTTCAACCTCGAGTGGATTTATTGATAACGGTAACGGCTCGATGACTTTAAACTCGGCACTTATTAAAAATGGTTATAACGACATTCTTGTAAGTTATTCGTATCGAGACAATAATTCCCCGGCAGTTGGAACCGCCTATATGGTACTTCGAGTGACACCGAACCCGGTAGCCCAGTTTACTGTTGCCAGTATCCCGGCAATTGCCGGAAGCCCGGGAGCATCAGCATTTGATGCGTTCTGCGTTAACAACCAAATTAAATTTAATGCGGATAGTGCTGCTGCTTATATGCAAAAAAATCAGCAGGCATCACAGGCAGGAACAACACCAAACACTATTTCGAATTATGTATGGGATTTTGGAGACCCTAATTCAGGATTGCCTAATTCACCGGCAACACCTAATGCTATTCCAAATTCTCCCGCATTGCCCGGTGGTGAAGGAGGAACTATAATCAACACGGCTTACCAACAGCCTGGTACTTCAACCACACAAACCTATAATGCTCCTTTTCATATTTACGCTACATCATCTTCGTACAATGTTGCACTCACACTAACATCAAATTGGGGCTGTACTTCTTTGCAGTCCAATGCGGTTATATCGTTGCAACAAGCAAGCGTTGGTTTTATGGGCTCAGCTGGAGCAATAGCTGTAGGAGACATCCCCTCTGTTAAATTTGATTTTGCAGGAAATTGTGTTTCTGATCCTATTAAATTTAGCGATAAAGGTTCAAGTTTATTGAATACCAACGGAGGCCAGGTTGCGGTTAGTAATTGGGATTGGAACTTTGGAGATTCTGGCGTGGGAACCGGAAAAAACACCACACATGTTTATACCAACTCAGGATTTTTTGGTGTGACACTTACTGAGACTACAAACATTGGTAAGTTGGTTGATGTAACCTCAACATCTGGCTGTAAAGCAACTGCAACGAAAAACCTAGCTCAACTTCCTTTGCAAAAACCAACCGCTACCGCTTCTTATTTTGAATATTTTGGTGCCGGAAATGGAGGTTGGTTGCCATTGGATGCCACGGGAGGAAGTGGTTCATGGGTGTGGGGCTCAACCTCGGGTAAATTAAATTCAGTTTTCAATACAGGTTCTGCTGACAGTCTATGGGTAACAAAACTATCGGGTACGTACAACCCTAACGAACAATCTTCACTCTATTCGGTATGTCTTGACCTAACCAATCTACCTCGCCCCATGTTGTCATTTAACGGCTTCGTTAATTTGTTGCAAGGCGATGGTCTTGTGGCAGAATATTCGTACGACACGTTGAACATCAGCGACCCCAACAAATCCTGGGTGCGCTTGGGTAGCTACGATAACACCACCAAACTTTCGGATGGGCTTGAATGGTACAACGCCTCAGGATTACCTTCTGTGCCCGGTGGGAGTGCTTCCAATGCATCTGGACAAGGTTGGGCAGGTGATTCTGTAAAATGGATTCATCCAAAACATGAATTAGATGAGGTAAAATCGGCTACGGCTGCTTATGCTGCCGCAAGAGGAGTTGCTGCGAGATCCATATTAAGATTTGCACTTTCAACATTGGGTAACTCCAGCAATACACAAGCAGATGGCGTAGGTATTGACAGCGTTCGGATTGGAAGCCGTACACGCACCATCATGTTTGAAAATTTTACAACTACAGATGGTGGAAACTCAAACCTGAATGCAACACTGAAAACAGAAGCCGACTCCATCATATCGTTTAATGCCCGAACCGTGGGCACACAATTAGTAAATATCAACTATCACATTGGCTTTTTAGGTAAGGATCCATTCAACATGGACAACCCGGCAGACCCTAGTGCACGTGCGTTGTATTATCATATCCAAAAAGTACCTTATGCGTTTTTAGATGGTGTACACTCACCCCAATTTGGTAATGGTTCTGATTTGTTTAAAGATTGGGGACAACGCGCCTACAATTTGCAAACCTTGGAGTTGGCCAAAGCAAATTTTGCCGACTCGCTGAACAATAACCCTATTACAACAGTCACTTCTTATCCACTTGATTCAGTTGGAATTGACGTACACTTCACCCCGGTTATTACCTTGCCAAAAGGTACTGTGCTGCATGTTGCCGTGGTTGAAGAAAATGTGCAGAAGAGCCAGCTACCATCTGCGGATGTTATTGGCACCACCGAAGATCAATTTGAATTTGTGTTGAAGAAAATGTTGCCCGATGCTGCCGGCACTAAGTTTACAACGGCTCTTTCGCAAAATGTACCCGTGCACCGCAAGTTTACCTGGAGACCCGACAGGGGCAAAATATACAGTAACTCAGTTGCGGTAGTACTATTCTTGCAAAACGATAGCACCAAAGAAATCTACCAGGCGGAAATGTTTGGTAATATCACACCACCTGGTGTGATCACCGAAGTAGCACTAACACCTGAAAATGTAACTATTTACCCCAACCCGTCTGATCGCGAATTTGTGATTGAGCTACCCGAGCCAACTACCCAAAGATTATCAATACGATTGGCAAATCAGCTCGGCCAGTATACCGAGGCCGGTGAGTTTGCCGAAGGAGAGCAGAAAAAAACAGTTTCAACACAAGGCTTGGCCGATGGAATGTATATTGTTACCGTTGGAAATGGAAAGCATGCCATACGATCGAAGGTTATTGTAGTGCACAAGTAGATATGCCGAGGATGTTTAACCTATGTTTTTAATTTTAATTTCATTTTAATTTGCAGTGAAGAGGATAGAAAACCCTTGTGATTTAGAGTTGAAAGACTTGATTTTTACAGGCTTGTCTACCAGTTGATTATATTAGTTTTTAATTTTTTTTTTTTAAACCAAAGTGTAGCTTTGGTCAAACAAACCCTGAGACCTGAAATATGGAATTATTTCTCAAAGCCGATACCTGGCTCGCGCTGCTCACCTTATGTTTTCTTGAGATCGTACTTGGCATCGATAACATCATTTTCATTTCCATCGTATCCAATAAATTGCCGGAAGAGTTTCGCCAGAAAGCACGCAATACAGGATTGTTTCTTGCCATGTTTGTACGCATTGGATTTTTGCTGGGTATCACCTGGATTATTGGATTTAAAGAACCGTTGTTTGCTGTATCGGATGTTCTACCGGATATGCTCATCAAATTTTTCGGGTTTCATGGAGACCATACCTTTAGCGGCCGCGATTTAATCCTTGGCTTCGGAGGGCTTTTCCTGATCGCCAAAAGCACCATGGAGATAAACCACGAAATGGAAGGCGAAGAAGATGAAAAAGGTGGAAAAAAATCTTCTGTGCCAACGCTAACCGGCACGATAATTCAAATCATCTTACTCGACATTATCTTTTCATTTGATTCCATTCTTACAGCCATTGGTATCGTTGACCAAGTCATCATTATGATTTTGGCCGTGATCGTTTCTATTGGCGTAATGATGTTTTTTTCCGGTGCAATTTCAAGGTTTATACAGCAGCATCCTTCTATGGAAGTATTGGCATTGGGCTTTTTAATTCTCATAGGTTTCATGTTGTTTCTTGAGGCGCTGGAATATGCGGTGCCCAAGGGATACATCTATTTTGCAGTAGCGTTCTCATTGCTGATTGAACTTACAAATATTCGAGTGGTTAAAAAGCGAAAAACTGAGCCGGTTAAACTACATAAACCATTTAGTGATGAAGATCTCTTGGCCATAGAAAACCCCACAGAAGAGCAGATCAACTACTCAAACGATTTAAGCTATCCCATAGGAAAATTTCAAGCTAAAGACAGTTATACTGAAGAAGATATCCTGAAATTGATTGGCCGAATCGAAACATTACCCGCACGGCTTGAGGATGTCGTGGATGATTTAAATATCGAACAACAAGACACTCCGTATCGCGATGGAGGTTGGACCGTGCGGCAAGTAGTACATCACCTTGCCGATAGTCACATGAATGCTTATATCCGTACAAAGTGGGCATTGACAGAAAACACACCGATGATTAAAGCTTATAATCAGAAAAACTGGGCCGAGACCCCAGATGCAAAAATGCCTGTAACAAACTCTTTAACACTGCTCCAATCACTTCATAAAAAATGGGTCGGCATTTTGAAAGAATTAAAGACTGAAGAGCTTAGCAAAGAATACATTCACCCGGATACCAATAAGCATGTTAAAATTCGCGAAATGATTGACAACTACGCCTGGCATGGAGATCATCATTTAGCTCATATCAAATCGTTGAAACGAAGAATGGAGTGGTAACAATCAGTAAGCACTTTGTACAACCCTCCCTGGTTTTTATTTAATCATCATTTAGAAACAATCTGGCCGTCTCTATTTAGAAAAGTTACCCTGCCCGATTACGAACGCAAAAGAATAAGCACTCCCGATCACGATTTCTTGGATCTTGATATTCTAAGACAGGGTTCTTCTAAGGCCATTGTTATTTCTCACGGTTTAGAGGGCAATACACAGCGCAGTTATGTAAAAGGAATGGCCAAGGCATTTTACAACCACGGCTTTGATGTTATTGCATGGAATTACCGTAGTTGCAGTGAGGAGATGAACAACACGCTACGGTTTTATCACAGTGGCTCAACAGATGACTTAAACGTAGTTATCAATGAAGTTATCCAAATGGGATACAATAAAATTTTCTTGGTTGGGTTTAGCTTGGGGGGGAACTTATCGCTAAAGTATGCCGGTGAAACAACTCTTGACAAACGGATAAGCGCACTGGTTGTTTTCAGTGTTCCGCTTAATTTAGATACTTCTTGCACTCAACTCTCCAAATCGTCCAATCGAGTCTATGCAAACCGTTTTCTTAGAAACCTGAAAAGAAAAGTAAAAGCTAAATCAGTAATGTATCCCAACCTAAATGTCAAAGGTTTAGATGCAATCCGCAATCTTAGAGATTTCGATAACAGATATACTGCTCCGCTTCATGGTTTTAAAGATGCAGAAGATTATTATTCGCAATGCAGTTCCATAAATTTTTTGCACACGATTAGCATCCCTACACTTATAGTCAATGCTTTAAATGATCCATTTTTAAGTCACGATTGCTTTCCAAAAGAAGTAAACAACAAAAATATTAATCTTGAATTTCCAAGAAGAGGCGGACACGTAGGGTTTATGTCTATTAATAGAAATGGATTATATTGGAGCGAGCAACGAGCTCTTGATTTTATATTGCCTTTTGCCGGATGATTGAACGGTTTTCCATAAGTAACACTGCGGCACAACTATCCGAAAGATATAAAGTTGAGCCACCTGCCTCTTTTCATCCACGGTATAATGTTGCGCCATCTCAATTAATTCCGCTGATAACTATGGATGAGCCGAGGGGGTTTTCACATTTTTATTGGGGACAACCACCGGGCTGGACAAAAAATAAGTCGATAGCCGAAAAGATAATAAATGTCAGGTCTGAGCATATTTTAGAACGAACAGTATTGAAAAAAAAAATCGTTCATCAAAGATGTATGATACCGTCTGACGGATTTTATGCTTGGAAAAAATTTGGAAAAAAATCTCTAATTCCTTGGAGGTTTATTTTGAAGGACAAAAGTATTTTTTCAATGGCCGGGCTTTGGGAAGAATATGACGATGAAGAAGGAAAGACAGTTCATACGTTCACCCTAATCACAGTTCCTGCCAATAACTATGTAGCCCAGGTTTGTGAGAGGATGCCGGTGATACTCACTGAAAGTCAAGAATCTATTTGGCTTAATAAAAATTCTACTGAAGATAGTTTATTAGGATTGCTCTCTTCAGTATCATCTGAGTTGATGGAAGGGTTTTCGGTATCAACACAACTTAACACGCTGTCATTTGATCGTCCATCATTGCTTTTGCCCATGCCTCCGGCCGATCAGTTTGGCAACCTGACTTTATTCGATTGAATGTTTAAAGTTTAGACAAGCTTAACCTTACCACTAAACTATTGTTTGTGCTCCCTCGGTTTCTAACTAATTTTGAGAAAACTCAACTTGCCAAAGTGAAACGTTTGTCGTTCTCGTTTGTGCTTACAATTCTAACGCTGCACGTCAGCGCTCAGATAACACGCTTTACGTATCATGACGCAGCTCGCAAAAATTTGAAAGAAGTATATCAGGTAAAAGATACTGTTAATAATATCCTAAACGGCCGATATATTTCTTACTACCTCAACGGACACATTGAATCAAAAGGTCAATTTGTAAATAATGAAACAACCGGAGTGTGGGAGTTTTATTTTGAAACAGGCAATTTGAGAATGCGCGGTATTCTCCGACAAAATTCAAATTATGGCTTGTGGGAATATTTTTATGAGAATGGAGTAAAGAGCATGGAAGGAACAATCAACGGAAAAATGCGCGAAGGTGTGTGGAAAATCTATTACGAAAGCGGTGAGTTAAAAGAAACAGGTGAGTTAAATGCCAACAAGCGAACCGGGATTTGGAAAACATTTTTCGAAGATGGAGTTAAGCGCGGAGAAATAGAATACTCAGGAGATATTGGAAAATATACGGAGTACTATCATTCCGGAAAAGTAATGGCTGAGGGGCCAAAAACAGGTTCGAAAAACGTGGGCCACTGGCGCATGTACCGTGAGACGGGAGAACTAGAGAGCGAAGGCGAGTATAGTGGCGGTAAAAAAAACGGTGAATGGAAATATTACTACCCCTCGGGTAGAATAGCTTCGCGCGGAGTTTATGAAAATGACGACCCGGTAGGGTGGTGGAGCTACTACTATGAAAACGGAAAATTAAGCGCCAGTGGAGAGTTTGTGAAAGGCAACCGAAATGGCTACTGGAGTTCATTTCATAAAGACGGCTCAAAAAAAAGTGAGATTACATACACCAATGGTACAGGGCAGTACCGAGAATACTACTCCAGTGGAAACCTGCGGGTAGTGGGGCAGATTACTAATGAAAAAAATCAGGGAAAGTGGCAGTATTTATACGAAGATGGTAAAATTGAAGGAGAGTGCGATTTCGATAGAGGCAAAGGAATCTATCAGGGCTATTACCCCAGCGGTGCGCTGCAGACCAAGGGTGAAATTGAGAACGATTTGCGTGTGGGCACCTGGGAGCTCTTTGAAGAAGACGGTAATCTTTCAGGCTATTACAAGCCGGTGTACGAAGACAAGGGGCAAGCTAATGCCATTAATGCTTTGATTGAAAAATCAAAAGTCGTTGTCCCAACGATGATGAACGCCAAACGAAAAAAGTTCGCCTATTTTACTCCGCTTTACCCCGAATACCGCAGTGTGATCTTTCAGGGAAACCCGGCTATGATGTTTGTAGGGAGCTTTCCATTAGGTATCGAATTTTACAATGAAACTAGACTTGGGCATGAATTTTCGTTTGAAGGTATCCGCGATCCGTTCTTTGTTGCCGATGCCCAAGTGCCACTCGGTAAACTTTTTAAGCGAGGATACACTATTTCACTGCGTCAAAAATTTTACAACCCTATTAAAACGGGGATGTGGTACTTTGGCCACGAACTAAGATTCACTAACATTAGCCACTATGAGAACAAGCAACTGATGCCCTTGTTGGTAACCGTAACAGCACCCGAACAGCGTGTGGAATACGGGCTGTTGCTGGGTTATCGGTTGATGCAACACCTAACTAAAGATGGAATCACAATCGACTCGTTTATAGGCTACGGTCTGGGGTACAGAAATGTGTCGCTCGATCCTCAGTTTCAAACCGACTTCAGCTCAATTAGTACAAACCATTTCTCTCAAACATTTCATTTTGGAATAAACATTGGGTATTCCTTTTCATTTGAATCGAGTAGGTAATTTACTTCATTCATAAATATATAAGTGATTTACATACAGACAATTATTTAGTTTCTTCGATTTACTTGTTAAGGCCTTTTGGTTTTTGCAGATTTGCAAACAAAACAATTGTACAATGCAAGAACCCAAATCGTTAAACCTTGTCTCGGATTTTCACCGCACATTTAAACATCCGGTGTTAACCGAACCTACAATACCGTCAGAGGCTCGTTGTAAATTGAGGGTTTCCCTGATAGCCGAAGAGCTTGAAGAATTGGCAGAAGCAATACATGATAAAAATATTGTAGAAATAGCCGATGCTCTTTGCGACATTCAGTACGTGCTTTCAGGAGCAATATTAGAGTTTGGTTTAGGGGATAAATTCAAGGCATTGTTTGAAGAAGTTCAACGCTCAAACATGAGCAAGGCCTGCATTTCAGAACAAGAAGCGATTGATACGGTGGCCTTTTACAAAGCCAAAGACAATACGGAATGTTATTACCGCGAAGAAAGCGGCCGTTGGTTGGTATATCGAAAAGCTGACAATAAAACAATAAAGTCGGTAAACTACTCGCCTGCAGACCTGAAGAAAATACTCGAAGATCATATATAAAATTCTAGTTGAAATACGTCCTGTTGCCCTCTCAACTGGATGGGGTTGAGTGCTATGATGGATGACTCGTTGTAGGCTTTGATAAACTCAGCTCGGCTAATCCTCAATTTACTTACACCCGGCTTAACCCTGTGATACTGCATACGGCCTGATTTATTAGACGATGCACTAAACATATAGTCGTACCTAAGCGGGATAGGAGAGGGGATATACTTCATGGAGTATAAAATTTGGCAAATCGCACACTCAATATTTGGTTGTGCCTGTTATTGTACTGTGCCAGGAGTGCATACGCCCAGTCGGGGGCACAGTTGTGGTTTCTTTCAAACTCTTCAATTTTTGAACACAATTCGCTGATGTAGAACCTGATCTGGTCAATGTTTCTACAATCGGATGGGCGCTCGAAATTCCGTTTGGTGAAATTCAGGAGATCCATCTCGTTCTTTTTGGATAAATAAGCTTTCATTGTGTAAATATACACAATGAAAAATAAAATATTACTATAAATTAGGTTAATATTGTGTATTATTACACAATACAAAATTTCAACACCTTTGATGTTTTGAGAAAACGCTGTTTATCTCATAAAATCCCCAATTTTGGACTGTATCGGGCCGGCTTTGTTCGATATAAATCCCTTAACTTTATCCGAAATAATTTTAATACATGAACCCAAAAACCGTTGCACCGTCACCCTTTCTTATCAGTTGGAATGAAGCCATGTTTTTTGGCGTTATCGGGTTTGCCGTATTAACCGTTGCCGTTTATATTTTATATCAGGTACGAGTTTCATTTTTTAAAGAACCAAAAGAAAAATACGATTACATCAATGCCAACGAAATTCGTTGGTACAAGCGAGTATTCTTTTTTGCCGGACTCTCGTTGGCATGTGCAGTTAATTTATACGGCAATGAGAGACTACTCGAAATAGGCTTGCTGTTTTTTGTACGATTATTTTTCTCCATCGTGTGCGCTACACTAATCAGTTATGTTGCATCACTCATACTCCAATACTACTATCCCACCAAGTTGAATTTTAAATTGCGGAAGCTGCGCTATACACCTCGCATTAATTCTAAAACAGGAAAAAAAATGAGGTTGCTCAGCGAAGACGAAGAAGATGTACACCTGAACGAAGGAATGCAAGCAGAAGAGAATATTTTCTCTATTGATTACGATGTTTGGATTGACGAATCGAACAATGATTTAAAAATAGAAAAATACCAAGGGCATTTGCTTGCATTGCAATGCAACAATTGTGGCTTTTATACGATGAAGGTACAGCGCGAGGAAATTGTTGAGCGAAATGAGGACGGCTCGCCCAAAGAATTGTTGAAACACTACCAATGTTCGTACTGCAAAAATGTTCGAGCTACCCAATTTATGGTTTCCCGAAAAGAGATAACGGACTATAAATTGCAGAAACCTAAGCTGGAGCGAAACACCCGCAATATAGACATGGTTAAGATTGACATTCATTCTACTTTGGGAGCCCGCAAAACTTTTGAGTTTAAGTCCATTGAAGAATTGGAAAAATTCTTGAAAGAATTTGACTTCACCAAGCTAACCTGACACCGATATACCCAAACTTCTTTAAATCA
Source organism: Bacteroidota bacterium (assembly GCA_018267285.1). GTDB lineage: Bacteria > Bacteroidota > Bacteroidia > Cytophagales > Cyclobacteriaceae > ELB16-189. The sequence goes on from JAFDYU010000021.1 coordinate 19,214, forward strand.
AATTCGTAATTACGTAAAAAAAAGAAATGAAGAAATTATTGTTGATCGGCACATTGTTGTTGAGTGCAGGCCTGGCGGGAGCTATAGATAAAGACACAACTGTGCTGCGGCCAAAACCGGTTTATGGCCGTGAAGCCCGCGTTATAGCTTATATATTGGACAGCTATCATTATCGCAAAATTTCCCTCAACGATTCGCTTTCGGCAGCCATACTTAACGAATACATCGATGCACTTGATAACGGCAAGATGTATTTCTTGACCTCGGATATCCAATCTTTCGAAAAGTATAAATTTCAGATTGACGATTACACCCGGAGAGAGGATGTAAGCCCAGCTTATGAAATATACAGCGTCTTCATCAACCGATATCATGAACGGATGGATTATGTATTCAATCATTTATTGGCATCGAACTTTGATTTTTCGGTTGAGGAAGATTTTGAAACCGATCGAACGAAAGCTGTTTGGGCCTCCAACACAGGTACATTAAATGAAGTCTGGCGCAAGACTATAAAAAACATGGAGTTGAGTTTAAAACTTTCGGGCAAAAAAACGGATGAGATCAAGGATGTAATTAAAAAAAGATACGAACGATTAAATAAATCATTTGGGCAATTTAATTCGGAAGATGTCTTTAACATGTACATGAACAGCATCACCGAATCGTACGACCCGCATACCAATTACCTTTCGCCCAAAACCTCCGAACTGTTTAAACAAAGCATGAGCCTCTCTCTTGAGGGAATAGGTGCATCGTTGCAAACCGATAATGATTACACTAAAGTAGTGCGGATTTTGCCCGGAGGAGATGCTGATAAATCGGGGAAACTGCATGCCAATGATTTCATAATTGGTGTTGCACAGGGAAAAGACGGAGAAATGGTTGACGTTATTGGGTGGCGAATAGACGATGTTGTCAAATTGATCAAAGGCCCTAAAGGCACTTATGTTCGGTTGCTCATTCTTCCTGCAAAAACAGGCGTTAATGGTCCCTCCAATGAAATTACTTTAGTTCGCGATAAAATTAAACTTGAAGACCAGGCCGCTAAGAAAAAAATGATTAAATACAATTCGGGCGGCAAAGCAATGAAACTTGGAGTGATCACCTTGCCCAGTTTTTATATGGATTTCGATGCCTATCAACGAGGAGACAAAGATTACCGTAGTACTACTCGAGATGTAAAAAAACTTATCGATCAACTAAAGACAGAGAATATTGATGGATTGGCCATTGATCTGAGAAACAACGGAGGTGGTGCACTGACCGAAGCTATTAATCTTACAGGTCTTTTTATCAAAGATGGCCCGGTGGTACAAGTGCGAAGTTCTAATAATCAGGTCCAGATTGGAGAGGATGACGACAATAGCATTGCCTACAATGGCCCGTTGGTTGTGCTTACCAATCGGTTTAGCGCATCGGCATCCGAAATATTTGCCGGAGCCATTCAAGATTACCACCGAGGAGTAATTGTTGGCGAATCTACGTATGGAAAGGGTACTGTACAACGAGTGCAGGAGTTAAAGCCGGTGATGAATGAAAAAGACGAACCGGTGGGAGAGTTGAAATACACCTTTCAGAAGTTTTACCGGGTAAACGGAAGCAGCACTCAACATAAAGGAGTTGAGCCCGATATTAAATTGCCAACGGCATTAGATGCTGAGCAGTTTGGTGAGAGCTCAAATTTAAGCGCCTTGCCGTGGGACGTGATTGGAGCTGCGGCTTACGTAAAAACTAATTACATCAACGATAAGGTACTCACCGAACTTAAAAAATCGTATGTCAACAGAACGAAGCATGACGTGAGTCTCAAAAATTATATTGAAGAAACAGATGAATTGAGGAAGACCATGCATCATACGTTAGTTTCTTTAAATGAAGCAAAACGCAAAAAGCAGATGGAAGAAGCAGAGAAGAAAAAAGCTTCCATTAAATTAAATGCAAAGATTCCTTCAAACAAAGAAGGGCTTCCACAGACCGATACCTTGTTGCAGTTGAACGATGAGTATTTGCGCGAAGGACTTTTGATTCTTACCGACCTGTCGCGATCTAAGATTGGATAGATATCAATTAAGCAATTTCAGCAAGAAATTCCTGAATTTTTTAGATGCGTAATTGCGCATACCCGACTCTTTTTTTACAATTACTCCTTTCTGATCAATTACGAAAGTTGTTGGGATAACAGGCACTTGCAGTTGGCTTGGTAAATTTCCGGAAGGGACAACAACCGGGAAAGTATAACCTTGATCGGAAATGTAAGTTTTCACTTTGCTGAAATGCTTGGGGTCATCAGCCGACAACATCAAAAAAACAATTTTATCATGGTCTACACTATCAAACAATTTTTGAATGGAAGGCATCTCGGCTCTGCAAGGCCCGCACCAGGTTGCCCATATATTCAAGAAAATTATCTTGCCTTGAAATTGTTTTAGGTTAAATTCTCTGCCAGATAGATTTTTAACATCAACATTGTAATCAAATACCCCATTGTCTTCCTCAACATTCGAAGGATTTACCAACCCAACAGCCAGTACAACCGATTGTATATAAGAAGTGGCAAAATTTCGAATGCCAGGTACAAACAATACCAGTACAATTAAAATCAACGATATTATCTTAGATGGTTTCATAAATACTTTAAGTTACTTTTATTATTTTATTGATTATGTTTATTTTACATTTCAAAAAAATAGATAAATGATATTTCGTATTATGCTGTTGGGTCTACTGCTGTTTTTTTCACTCGATTCGTACGCTCAAAAGATAAAATATAAAGACCTTATTATTTTACTTTCGTCCAAACAATACGAAAAAGCCGAGCCGTTCCTGAAAAGATACCTCAAAGATAACGATGATAACCCAAATGCCTTTCTGTATATGGGCATCACATTTCAGGAAAAAGCATTGAAGAACGATCCTTTGCTTCAGACGGGAGTTCTTTTTACCAATATTGATTCTGCCCTGATTTATTATGACAAAGCTTACAAAACGATTGATGAAAGAGAGATCAGGAAAAACGATGAATACTATGAGGCCTATTCACGCAGAGATCTTCGAACCGGAAAATTCGTAATCAAGCTTTCTGATGTTCAGCTTGATATTGAAAACCGATCGAACAAGCTCAAAGAAAGAAAGGACAAAGTCACTCAGCTAAAAAATTACTTGCTTAATGCCTCCGGTGCATACACCCGCTCCCAAAAGATCTTTACAGACCTACAACAAAAATATTCAACCGAAAACGATTTTTTATTACAATCTACCGAACAAACCCTATCTATTTTAAAAAAGATAAATATTGTATTTGATTCTTGTACAGAAGCCTTTAATGCATATAAAAGTATTTCTAAAGAACTGGGGAAAACCGGTCACGACCAGCGCCTTCAACTTCGTGAAATCAAAGACATGAAAAAGGAAGGGTTATCCGAGCCTGATTTTTTGAATGACGATTTGAAAATTTGGGATTTCAAAAGTTGGGCAAGCCTGGCAATAAGTCGGATAGAAACTGAAATTAATCCGTTACGTGATCAGCTCGTAAAATTTGATATTGAGATGAACAAGTTGCGGGCAAAACTGCAAAAAGATTCTGTATCGGTTAAGCAGGATGTATTGAAACTACTTCATGAAGATAAACTGAAGGATCTTAAAAAGTACGATCCTAACCCAATGCCCATCGAATTGTTTGCCATGAAAGCTGCCGAACTCGAATATCGTTCGGATGTGTTGGTTAATAAAAAATTCAAGGACTCGGCAGATGTTAAATTGCAACTGACCATGATTCAAACGGAAGTTGCCGATATAAAAAAACTGGATAGCGTTTCCTCAAATTTATTAAAACGCAATTTTGAGACAGAAGAAAAAAATTATGGCTTATTTATATCAAAGGCATTCGGCAAAGTAGAAGTGTTAAAGAACACCATTAGTGCAACTCAGGATTTTGCGCAACGCGAAAGAAAGAAAAAAGAAGAAAGAATAATACTATTGAGTAAGTCATTAAACTGGATAGTTTTAGGTACAGATTCAATTCCGTTGTTAATCGAATCTGCCGGTGATTTAAAATTTAGGCCGCTTTTTGTTGAACCGGAAAAATTTACATTTGGAATAAACTACAAAGATTCTACATCAACTTTGGGATATTTCTATTCAATTACGCCTTCTCGAATACCCGATATCAAAGTAAACTATCCGGTGGACCATCAGAAATTTCTCAAACAAAAATTCTCATCTCTTAAAGGGATTGCAGCATCGGATGTGGGTAGCAGCACGTATATTACACTTATTGTTTCATCTGAGAAAGTCGATGAAAAATTCCCCGCTTCTATAGCTAAAATTGAACGAGCAACGGGCTTAGTCTGGAGTGTAAATATTGCGTTTGACCTGATACCGAGCGAGCTGTCGATCAATTCGGATAATGGCCAAGTAATAGTAAAAACTACTGCACCTGATGGCGCTTCAAAAATAGTTACATTAGATAAAAAGGGAAAACTGATCCAATGAAATCAGTTGGACGTGAGTTTTTTCCAGTCTTGGTAGCGCAACGTAATGCGTTGTTTCATCTTATCGTAGTTCTCCCAACTGTCCGTAACATGGTATATGGAAGGAAGAGCTTTTACTAGTATTTCATCGTAGTCTGCACGATAAAGTCCGCCACCGTAATAATAATAGGTAAACATGTTGCCCTCACGGTTAAATAACTCGTAGCCAAGGTAGCCATCCCAGATTTCGCTGAGTATAGTACATGAAATTTCCTTTCTCTTGAATCTGAAAATCTGCCCTGCGGCTTCTTCTTCGAAATATTCAGAATACAAATCCATTTCAATCACCCAGCCCAAGTACATTCCTATATGCACATAAGCTTGCTCAATGGGCAGCGAATCCGGAAAATTTCCGAGAAAATGCGTTTTAGCGTTGTCGTAAATGGTTTTCTGCATGTCTGCCTTCTTTTCCATAGCTACAAGGTTTCTGCCAAGGTAAGCGATTATGGGTGGAAGTTCAAAAATTATTTTGTAGGGTCTGTAAATGGCTTCCGATCACCAATACTAACTGTATTATTTTTTCGGTCTATGTCGGCCATTTTTTGCTGAGGGTCTATTGTAAGGCTTGCTATATCATTCAGTTTCTTATTAATTTTTAAAGTGTAGGTAGGGTAGACCCAGGGCCATGTCTCAGCAACACTACGGGTCTGATCTTTATCCTGTGGCTTGTTGCCCATTAATTCATTCATGGGTATGTAAAAATTTTCTGTTGACCCGTCTTTATACGACACTTGTAAGTCGATGGGCATGGGGAAGTCGCCAATTCTCTTGATGTCAACCAAGGTAGCCTCGTTTGCTTCGCTGATAATACCAAACCCGTAATCAATATGTTTGGTGGTAGTTACCCAATAACGAAGGTACCAGCCAAGCTCAAGTCCCGATGTTTTTTCCATCACCCGTATAAAATCATTGGGTGAGGGATGTTTCATTTTCCAAGTGTTGTAATAGCGAAGCATACCTTTGTAAAAATTTTCTTCGCCTATTAAATATTTCAGTTGTTCGAGAAATACCGAACCCATGCTATAGGCAGCAGTACTATAAGCGCGGTTGGTGTTAAAGTGGTCGGAGTGCTGGTCGGCAGGTTCTTGAAGCCCGCTGGCTACTAATGCAAAATAGCCCCTGTAGCTTCCTTCGTGTGGATTGCTGCTCCCGGTTATGGACGCCATAGCCTCACTGCTTGCAAAATCAGTAAATCCTTCATCCATCCAAGCGTGAAGCGATTCATTGGAGGCGAGCGCCATTTGAAACCAGCTGTGGGAAACTTCGTGAGCCATTGTTCCGGTAAGCCCCGCAAGTTGCCCTTCGCCAAGTATAAGCGTACACATGGGGTATTCCATACCGCCATCGCCACCTTGTATTATTGAATAGTTTTCGAACGGATACTTTCCAAAATGGGTATTCAGATACTGAAATACTTTAACGGCATGATCTTCCATTTTTTTCCACGTATCGGTTGTTTTTTCATTCTTTTGGTAAAAGAAATGAAGTTCAGGACCGTTGGGTACTTGTGCGATGTCGTGCGCGTACTCCGGATCGGCTGCCCAGGCAAAATCAATTACATCTTTTGCTACGAAGTGCCAAGTTAAATTTCCATTTGGCTTATTTACCGATGTACCTGGCTTTTCATAACCAAACCCAATCTTTTCGGGATTCTGTAGTTTACCGGTTCCCGCCAAAACAAACTTAGGATCAATTGTAATTTTTACATCAAAATCTCCCCACACACCATGAAATTCGCGGGCCACATATTGGTAGGCGTGCCACCCCTGAAAATCGTATTCTGCCATTTTGGGATACCATTGAGTCATAGAATAAGATATTCCTTCGCGGTTATCGCGGCCTGACCTACGGATTTGAATGGGTATCTGGCCATTAAACTTCATTTCAAAAACGGATTTCGATTTTGGAAGTATCGGTTTAGCCAGCGTTACCTCAAGTACAGTTCCATTAACTTTAAACGACACATCTTTTTTATCTTGCTTCAACGAGGCGATGTGTTGATAGCCGATTTCATTGTCCTTTAATTTAGAAATACGATCGCCCACCCTGCGATCCGGGTCAGCTATGTTGCGCGAGCGAACATCCATCATGCTTCCCGGCTGAAAAGCATTGAAATACAAATGATAATAAACTTTCGAAAGGGTGTCGGGGGAGTTGTTGTAGTAAATTAATTTTTGATCACCCTCAAATTGATGACTCGATGTATTCATGGATACATTCATAGTGTACTCAACTCGTTGTTGCCAATAGCTTGATTGGGCTCGTGTTGTTAATAAAATTAAGAGTAGTGAGGACGTGAGCGGGAAGCGGATGTTCATAAGTTTATTTTTACGAACCGATTTAGTCATTTTTGAAAAGAGAATCAATGTTGAATAGGATGTGCTGCTTATTTTTTTTTCGAAGTAAGCAAATTAGCTAGCAAAATCCAGTAAAAAGATGAAAGGCAGTTGACCTCAGTCAATGGGCTTGGCGCTTTTGTCTCGGAATTTGCCGTTGCGTTGCAGTCTGCGATTATTCAACATATTGATGATGATGTTGCGAAAATCATGTTCAGCTTGATGTAAGCTAAGCATTTGCTGTGCGGTAATTACATTGCTGAGTTTGGCAGAATATTCTTTCTCAAGATTCAACTCATCCTGCTTTACCTTTAAGCCAAGATCAACCACGGCTTGCTGCTGTATAGGATCTGATATATTTCTGATCTTCCTTTGGGCTTCCCGATAAGGCTTCCTGATTTCTGTGCGCTTCAGGTCAAATTCATTGTAAATCGGCCAAAACTTTTGCGCTTGCTCGGAAGTAAGATTTAAACGTTGTGTGATTAAGCCTACTCTGGCAGCCTTGATCTTCTCCTTTGCTGATGGCGCTTGACTCGGTTCATCCAGATCTTGGGCCTGAATGGTGAGTATTGCCAGGCAAGTACAAATAAAATAAATAATTTTTTTCATCACTTTATTTTACAATTCATATTCAAGGATTCTTTTATATTCATTTATGTCCGACTCATTTAAGTCAAATTTTGAATGCACCCGTTTGCTTAGCGAATCGGCATCGGCTTCATCAAATTTAATGACACTCAAGAGGTCGTACATATTTAGATCACTATCGCTAAGGTAAGCGGCCAGATGTTCGGTAGGTACTGAAGCAAGTATTTCTTCGGGGCTTTGAACTTCTTCAGCTTTGAAAAAATAAATCAAGGCAAAGACAATGATAAACGCAGGTGCTACGTACTTTAATGAAAAGCTCCTGGTTATCCACTGCTTTGAAACATAATTCGTTTTTTCTGTCTTTGATTGTATTTGCAGCGCAAGCTTATCAAAATAGCCATCGGGCACTTCAAAGATGTTCTTTTTTGATATGTCGTCCAACCTTTTCATTTAATACTGTGATGTATCATTCGCCTGTAAGTTTAATCCTTGGTGAGGAAATCTTCAATTTTTTTTACAGCGTGGTGAAAACTGGCTTTGAGTGCACCCACGCTGGTGTTGGTGACTTTAGCCATTTCTTCATAGGGCATATCTTCAAAATACTTCAAGTTAAAAACTAAACGCTGTTTGTGGGGTAACGTAAGCAATGCCTTTTGAAGCTTAATTTGGATATCATCGCCAGTAATATGGGGAGAACTATCCAGTTTAGCAGCTAACTGAACGCCTATATCTTCGATAGGAATAAAAAATCTCCTTTTCTTTTTACTCAAGTACGACAGGCACTCGTTGGTAGCTATACGGTATATCCAGGTAAAAAGTTGAGAATCGCCCCGGAAGCCATCTATCGACTTGTGTACTTTTATAAAAATTTCCTGAGTAATGTCATCGGCATCATCGTGATCGATCACCATCTTCCGAACCAGCCAATACACACGCTGTTGGTACGCACGTACCAACATATTGAAACCGTAATTTCTCGTTTCGGGGTTATGGATTTTGGAAAGGAGCTCCTGATCTTCCAAACAAGGTTGGTTTTTTTGGTTGATGTTAGATGCTTAACCTACGTTTTTGTTTAAAGTCATTTAAATTTTTCTAGTGAATCTACAAGCAATTCGTATTGTTCTTTTGAATGTGCGGGGAAATTGGCGAACCGCAACTGCATTTTCTTTAGTACGCCATAACCATCACCGGCCTGAATGCCGAGGCCACTAAGGTAGCTTGCAACTTGCCCGGTATGCTCACCACCTTGCGCAACTATGACGGTTTTAGATTGAATGTTTTTGTCTTTTACAAACGGAGATATAGACGGATGATTTTCAAGTGCATTGTAAAGGATGGCCGCTTTGTATTCTGTTTCTTTAAGGATGGTTTGTATCCCCCTTCTTAAAAAATCTTGAATTACTTTATTTAATAGATAAATGCCTAGCACATTTGGGGTTTCGGGAGTTTGGTTTTTTTTAGCATTAGCGAGATAAAATGGCAACGAATGGTATGTACCAATGTTACAACCCTTAGAAAGTAACTGTTCGGCCTTTGCAAGGCAGCGTTCGTTAACGATCCACACACCAAGCCCTGCCGGCAGGCCAAAACCTTTTTGCACTGAAAAAAATACAGAATCTATTCTGGTGTAATCAAAAACCGGGTAAGGAAGCGATGACACCGCATCAACTACAATAAGCGAATCAGGATTTGATTTTCTGAACTTATTTATAAATTCTAAGGGCAGCGAAACCCCCGTGCTCGTTTCGTTATGCGTTAAGCCAATGAGTTCGGTATCTGCCGGGATGGATATATTTGAATCGAACGCATGACCAAATGAAGCTTCGGTTTTTTCGGGGTGTTTCCCCAGTTGTTTGGCGATTTCGTAAAAACGGTTTGAAAAAGCTCCATTCACGAAATGGAATGATTTTTTTTCTACCAGGTTCTGAATTGAGCGCTCCCAAATCTCCGTGGCTGAAGCGGCAAAAAAAATGTGAAAACCCGAGGGGATAGAAAGCACTTCTTTTAAGCCTTCGGTAGCCCCCTGAAATATTTTTTCAAATTCTTTGGTGCGGTGCCCGAGGGAGGTAATGCCTTCGCGAAAAGCGTTCTTGTTGTGGTCTGCAACTGTGAAGTAAAGCTGCGAGGGGCCTGGGGCAAAATTTGCTATTGATTTCATCTGGGGTCAAAACTAAATCTTCGGCAAAAAATAAGTCAGCAATACTTAAAATATTTTTACTTGAATGTGTGTTTTGAATATTCTGTATCTTTGCAACGTAATTCCCACTCGGGTTTGGGACACGTTTGCTGAACCTAACAATAAAAACAATACCGGGTTTAAGCTTACTTACAAAATCAGGCCTCATCGCGCACTTGTGCGCGACCTCGCCCTAAAAGCAGGATAACAGTGGAAGATTGCGAAAGTCGGCAGCCCAAAACTTGTCTTAATAGGGTTCAGAAACCACCTACCAAATCCGGTGGGTTTTATTTTTGTAGGCTCTTTAATTTTTGTTCGGTGAGTTTGCGCTTGGTGTCCAGCGGGAAATCTCCGTTCATCATCCAATCGTAATAGGCCGGCTCTTCTTTAAAGACTTTATCTACCAGTTTGCTTTTGTGTTTGCCAAAATTGAAGACGATTTCGCCTTTTTGGTTTTTGACCATGCGGCCGGCCAAATCCACCATGTCATCGCCTACCAATTTGGCGAGCACCTCCATATCGTTTTTTATTACTCCCACTTTTTTATTCAATCCATCGGTCACGTCAAGCCCATCGTATCTTTCAATTTGAGATGTAAGCACTTCCATAGTTGCAATGGTGTCGGCTTCAGCCGAGTGGGCTCTCTCAATTTCCTTATTGCAGTAAAATTTGTAAGCAGCCGAGAGTGTACGCTTTTCCATTAAATGAAATATCTTTTGCGCATCGATAATTTTTTTTCGATGGTAATCGAACTCAACATCGGTACGCAGAAATTCTTCTACCAAAAGCGGAACATCAAATTTTAAAATGTTAAAACCAGCCATATCTGCGCCTTCAAAAAACTTAGCATATTCTCTGGCTACTTCTTTAAAGGTAGGCTTGTCTTTAACATCTTTGTCGGAGATGCCATGAATAGATGTGGAATCCGCTGGAATCGGGATGGTGGGATTTAATACGTTGGATTTCTTCTGAACCTCACCGTTTGGATAGACTTTGACAACAGCAATTTCAACAATGCGGTCGTGTGCTACGTTTATCCCGGTAGCTTCTAAATCAAAAAAGCATAACGGGATTTTGAGATTTAACTTCATTTTTTAAACAGAGAATTAAAATGCCGAGATGGCTTTGTAAAATTGTTCCGAAGTAATGCCGATTTTTTTTACCAGTTCTTTGGCTGCATTACAGCATTTCAAATCTTCATCTGAAGAAAGGTTTACCAAAAATTTTTCTTTGGAGCTGCTTACCAAGACAACTTTCCCATTTAGTGTTTCGGATTTTGGTTTGCCAAATGGAATAGCTACAACATCCGTACGTTCTTTGGTGGCGATTGATTTGGCCAGGCTATCCGTCTCATCGTAGAAGATACCACCGCTTTTAGGCGTTGCGTCTGCTAATACGGCATACTCATTTTTATTGGTTTCATTGAGCTGACTAAAAATGATAATATGGTGTTGGTAGTTCGCTATTTCGCCAGGCTGGTCGCTACCTTCAATAATAATCGTTGGGGCATCCGATATGTGTTCGGCAACCTGGGTAGAGAGGTCAATTTTCCTCTTATTAAATTTTAATACAAATGCAATTAGCTCGGTAATTCTGGCTTTGTGTTTTCCAACGACAACGATTCGTTGTTTATCAACACATTGACTGTAAAGGCTTGAAGGTAAAGATTGCATTTCAATTCAAAGTAAAACAAAATGTACTTGCCTTACAAAACGAATGTAGCGGTTAATACCATATTTTTTTTCGAATTTATCAACAAAGAAATGTGTTTATTGAATGTGTACAAATTGCTAGAGTTGGGGATAGTATTTTTCTCGTGGCTATTACGTTTGTCTCCCTTTAAAAAAGCAACTCGTACCAACAACCACAAAGTATGGAGCAACGATCAACGCCTGTGAGGTTAAGTTCTGCGATGAGCGGAATAGGCAATAAGCCACGTGCGCTTGCGAGAGACATGTCCGAGAGCCTGGGTAAACTGCCACCTCAGGCGCCTGATCTTGAAGAAGTTATTCTGGGGGCTTTAATGCTCGAAAAGAAGGCACTCACCGATGTTGTTGAGTTTTTAAGGCCTGAACATTTTTATTCCGACCAACACCGCGAGATCTATGCAGCGATTATAGACCTGTTCAAGGCGTCTGAGCCGGTAGATATGCGTACAGTAGTTGCCCAACTACGCAAAAATGGAAAGCTCGAACTTGTTGGGGGTGCTTACTACATCGCTGAGCTTACCTCAAAAGTGAGTTCGGCAGCCAACATTGAGTATCACGCCCGCATCATTATTGAGATGGCGATCAAGCGCGACTTAATACAGATTGCATCGCAAGTGCACCACGAAGCCTACGAAGATACCACCGATGTTTTTGAACTTTTGGATAAAACCGAGCAATCCATTTTTCAAATATCCGATTCGAACCTGCGCAAGAATTACGATAGTATGAAGTCGCTGATGTTCCGCGCCATCAAAGAACTTCAAGAAAAGAAAAACCACAAAGACGGCCTTACCGGGATACCGAGCGGTTTCTCCCGCCTCGACCGGATTACTTCCGGCTGGCAAAAATCAGATTTGGTAATCATTGCCGCACGGCCCGGCATGGGTAAAACGGCTTTCATCGTTTCTGCGCTGCGCAATGCTGCCGTTGATTTTAATTTTCCGGTAGCAATTTTTTCGTTAGAGATGGCATCGCTTCAATTGGTAAACCGTTTAATTTCTGCCGAGGCTGAACTGGAATCCGAAAAAATAAAAAAAGGAAACCTGGCAGAGCACGAATGGCATCAGTTGGTGACTAAAACAAACAGGCTTTCTACTGCACCGATTTTCATAGACGACACGCCCGCTCTTTCCATTCTTGAACTTCGGGCCAAGTGCCGTAGGCTTAAGGCAGAACACAATGTGCAACTGTTGGTGATCGATTACCTGCAGTTAATGAAAGGCGAGGCCGGTGGAAACCGCGAGCAGGAAATCGCCTCCATTTCACGCGCACTAAAAGGTATCGCCAAAGAATTGAATGTGCCCGTTATTGCACTTTCGCAGTTAAGCCGTGGTGTGGAGACTCGCGGTGGCGACAAACGCCCACAACTCTCCGACTTGCGCGAATCAGGGTCTATAGAGCAGGATGCCGACATCGTGATGTTTTTGTACCGTCCGGAATACTACAAGATCACCGAATACGAAGACGGAACACCTTCACAAGGCGTTGCCGAGGTAATTATTGCCAAACACAGAAACGGTTCGCTCGATAATGTGCGGCTAAAATTTATTGGCAAGTACACGAAATTTGCCGATTACGATTCACCGGAAGGGTTTACGCCCATGAGCAACATCCAGAGCAGGCTCAATACCTTCAATGAACCCCAAACACCGAGATCGGAGGACGAGACTCCCTTTTAATTGATCCGAAAATGGCAAGATTTTACGATATTGATGGAAACTATGTAGCCTACTGTGGTGATTTTAGAAATCTCTACGATAGGTTTGGGAAATTCATCGGCTATTTCCTTAACAACTTTCTTTACGATTTACGCGGTGACCAGATTGGTTTTGTGCGGGAGAAATGTATTTACAATAACCAAGGAGCTCAGCTTTATTTTACGAAATAAAATATGAAAGCATTAGTCCTTACTTCTCCCGGCTATATTGAATTAAAGGATGTTCCGGTTCCGGTTTTATCTCAAGGAAATGCACTTGTAAAAATCAAAGGTGCTGCGCTCAACAGGCGCGATGACTGGATTCGTGAAGGGAAATATCCAAACATTAAGACGGGAATGGTGATGGGGTCGGACGGTGCCGGTGTAGTAGAATCGGTGCACGGAGCGGAGCACAAAGAATGGATTGGTAAAGAAGTGGTCATTAACCCGAATATTAATTGGGGATCAAATCCTGATGTGCAGTCAACCAAATACACCGTCCTCGGCATGCCTACCGATGGAACATTTGCCGAGTACGTATCGGTTTCGGTCGACCGCCTGCACAACAAACCATTTCATCTGGATTTGCTCCAAGCGTCTGCTTTACCCTTGGGCGGCCTCACCGCGTTTCGGGCATTGTTTAAAAAAGGAGAACTCCGCGAAGGACAAAATGTTTTGATTTCTGGTTTTGGCGGTGGGGTTGCACAGTTTGCCTTTCTGTTTGCCAAAGCGGCCAACGCCAACGTGTATGTAACTTCGGGTAGTGATGATAAATTAGAAAAAGCAATGAGGATGGGAGCGAAGGGTGGGTACAATTACAAAAAACAAACGAGCTACGAAGAACTTTGGAAGACCAAAGGTGGATTTGATTTAGTAATTGATAGCGCGGGCGGAGATCAAATCAATAATTTCATAAAAGCGTTGAAACCTTCGGGTAAGATTGTGTTCTATGGGGCTACCAACGGCAAGCCGAGCAATGTAGATTTTTACAAGATGTTCTGGCATCAGCTTTCATTAATTGGCACCACCATGGGCAACGACCAGGAATTTGCCGAGATGCTTGAGTTTGTAAGTAAACATCAGATTCGACCTGTAGTAGATTCGATCAGGCCGTTTTCAAAAATAGTAGAATCCTTTCCCGATATTTCAAAACCGAATAAAGTAGGGAAGATCGTGTTTCAAGTGTAGAGTTCGTCAAGCAGTGCATTTAGTTCACCCGCAGCTTTCATATTGTGCTGTTTTCTTGCCTCAGCAATTCCGAGTTTAATTATTTTCGATGCTTCCGCAGACAAATCCATGTCAAGATAAAGAATAGCTGCCTGATAATAAGACGGGACATAAGAAGGATTGGAGGTAATTAATTCATCGAATATTTTTTTTGCCCGCCCTTTATCAACCGGTGCTAATTCCAAAGCCAACGCATACTGATTGAAGGGATCAGTTGGATCTTCTGCAACAAATTGCTCTAACATTTTTATTCGTTCCGATTTCATGACTAAAGTTTCTGTTTTTTTGTTTTTAATCCTTTATCTTGAGCCCAAAATTAACGTTTAGAGTTTGCTGTTATGAAAATATTAGTTTGTGTTTCGCACGTACCCGACACCACTTCCAAAATTGCCTTCGTGGACAATAACACCAAATTTGATACCACGGCTGTTCAATTTATTATTGGCCCTTACGAAGACTATGCGCTCGCCCGGGCTGTAGAGTTAAAAGAATCTTCGGGAGCAACGGTTACTGTTTTAAATGTGGGCCTTGCCGATACAGAACCCACCATTCGCAAAGCATTGGCCATTGGTGCCGATGATGCCATTCGTGTAAACTCAGAGCCCACCGATTCATTTTTTGTAGCCTCGCAAATTGCCGAACATGCCAAAGGCTACGACTTGATATTAATGGGGCGAGAGTCGATCGATTTTAACAGCGGGGTGGTCCACGCTATGGTGGGAGAGATGTTGGGTATTCCTTCGGTTTCGCCCGTAATGAAACTGGATATTGATGGAACGAAGGCAAAAATGACCAAAGAAATTGAAGGAGGAAAAGAGCAGGTAGAAGCCAACCTTCCTTTGGTGGCCGGATGCCAGGAACCGATTGCCGAATGGAAAATTCCCAATATGCGTGGAATCATGTCGGCACGCACAAAACCGCTGAAAGTGGTTGAACCCAAAGCAACAGAGCAATCCGTTGCCAACAAAAATTTTGAACTGCCCGCTCCAAAAGGTGCTGTAAAAATGATTAGTGCAGACAATGTTGCCGAGCTGGTAACGCGATTGAAGACCGAAGCAAAGGTTCTTTGATTAATAAATTTGATAATTTGAAGATTGAACGATATGAATATTTTAGTTTTTATAGAAACTGCAGAAGGGAAAATAAGAAAAACATCGCTTGAAGCAGTTGCCTATGCCAAAGCTATGGGCGCAAGTGTTACGGCCATTGTTCTCGGCACTGCTGACAACAATGAGATGCAATCCGTTGGAAAATATGGGGCAACGAAAGTGCTTCACGCCAATGACGCAAAGCTTGATCAACAAGTAATTCAGGTCTATTCATCCGTATTGGCAAAAGCCATGGAGGATGAGAATGCCGATGTTCTTGTCCTTGCCAACTCATCGTTGGGCACACCCGTTGCTGCTAAAGTTGCCATTAAAACAAAAGCCAGTTTTGCAAGCAATGTAGCAGAACTTCCAAATACTAGTTCTGGTTTTACGGTGAAACGAAGCATTTATACCGGCAAAGCGTTTGCCCATGTAGAACTTAAAAATGCAAAAAAAGTTATCGCTATACGTAAGAATGCAGCCGAGTTGAAAGAGGTTGGTGGCAATGCACAAGTAGTAGGCTACTCCGTAACCTTGAACGATGCGGACTTTAATACAAAGACTGTATCTCACGAAAAAGCTACGGGAGATATTCTTTTACCCGAGGCCGAAATTGTTGTTTCAGGTGGTCGTGGAATGAAGGGGCCGGAGCATTGGGGGATTATTGAAGACTTGGCAAAAGCGTTGCATGCTGCCACAGGCTGTAGCAAACCTGTGAGCGACATGGGCTGGCGACCGCACCACGAACATGTTGGCCAAACCGGAGTGAAAGTAGCACCACAGCTATATATTGCCGTTGGCATTTCGGGTGCGATTCAGCATTTAGCGGGAGTAAACTCTTCGAAGTGTATCGTAGTTATTAATAAAGACGCAGATGCCCCATTTTTTAAGGCAGCCGATTACGGAATTGTTGGTGATGCGTTTGAAGTTTTACCAAAATTGACCCAGGCGGTTTTGGCTGCTAAATAATTTCTCAACTATTTTCATAACTTGAACGGATAAGTGGCATCACCCAAGAAAATAAAACTTGAAATATTAGGATTGTCGTCAAGCCAATCGCAGACGGGCTCGTTTGCGTTGGTACTTGGCGAAACCCCCGGTAACAGGCGCTTGCCTATTATTATCGGGATGTTTGAAGCTCAGGCTATCGCTATCGAAATTGAAAAGATTATTCCAAACCGGCCCATGACCCACGATCTTTTCAAGTCGTTTGCCAATACGTTTCATTTTCATGTGGAAGAGATCGTTATTTCGGATTTGAAAGAGGGTGTCTTTTTTGCCAAAATCGTTTGCAGCGATGGTATGAAAAAAACAGAAATCGATGCCCGGCCTTCCGATGCAATCGCTATCGGCCTTCGGTTTGATTCCCCCATATATACGTACGAATCCATTCTTGCCGAAGCTGGAATTGTGTTGACCGACCAAGAAAAGGAAGAAGAAAAGGAGAAAGAAAAAGCGGTTAAACCAGAGACAAAGACCAAAGTAAAAAAAGAACCTCTAAAAAAAGGTGACGACTTCAAAAGCTTCACG
>JAFDYU010000022.1 GCA_018267285.1 Bacteroidota bacterium
AAACCTCTACCGGTTCCTAAAGGGGCCCGCTGTCAATTTACATTCGTTCAATGAACGTTTCCCATCTATCAATTAAGATGGCATGTGTTTCGGTTAAAATAATGTTCTAAAACCGCTTGTTTTAGCCTTTTTTTCCAAAACGGACTGCAAAGGTAACAGTTTGGGTCTTTTGTGCAAACTGTGTAGAAAAGATTTTTTGGTAACTGACTTCTAAGGTGAGGCCAAATGATTACTTCTTAGTTTTAAAAAGTGGGACTGTGCTGCATGCTTCTCCGAACATTATGCTTGAAGCAACCTGACGTAATCGGTTTGTTGCTTCGACATAAGCGGTTACCGGAACATTAAGCTTACTGCAGCCCTTAATAACAACCTTGGCATGGCTGTATTTTTGCCAATCCACTAAAGCCAGTTTTTGATAAAAGAGCTGGGATTCGATATCTTCAAGAGACCCAAAAATAATTGTTGAGGCGTACGGCTGCAACATGATTGTGAGCAACATAAATGCCCATGTTGGCACAACGGCATCGGCCGAGCAAGTGATGGCAACGTGTTTTTGTTTGTACTGTGACCAATCGTGCCCGTTTATGAAATCGCGAAAATCTTTTTCTTTTAATACTAATCCTTGGAAAAGTAAATCTTTAATATCGAAAATGATCCTTTCGCCCGGAGTGTATAACTCCTCTAAATCGAAGGTGATTAAACTGCTGGCAGAAACTCGATTGATAATTTGCTCATCCATGAATTGGGCAACATTAATTATTTTGATTTGGTTTTTTTACCACGAAATTTTTGAGGTAGTATGGCTCGAAGAGGGCCAAATCTTCGAAGTCTTTTTTTAAGAACTTCTGAGTGCCTATTTTGCCCAGACCAATTGCTGACGGTGTTAAGCCCGAGATAAATTTTGCATTCTGTTGCTTTAAGATATCCCTGCACTTCTCTGCTCCTTCGCCAAAAAAGTATGTGGGGTGCGATGCGAGTTGGTCTGAAAAGCTTGTTTCGTCAATGACTTTAGCCTGTGTGGGCAGTGCAATCTCCAGTTTTTTATCTGTGATCAAACAATAAACCTCCATCCTTCGTGCATCGAGCATAGGGCATAGAAGTGCGTTGTTTTCAATTTGCTCAGAATGCATTTCAATAAATTGATTGGCCATCAACAAAAGAGTATTACAAGAAATCAATGGCAACCCCAAAGCATAACAAATCCCTTTGGCTGTGGCAACACCTATGCGGAGACCTGTGTAGGAGCCCGGCCCCGAAGCAACAACCACGGCATTTAAATCTTTCATTCTAGTGGCAGAACTTAGAAAAAGGTCTTGAATCATCACTGCCAGCATAGATGCCGTACTTTGTGCTGTTTTGCTCGCGTTGAATGCAATAAGTTTTTCATCCTGATGAAGCGCACAAGAAAAATGATGAGTAGAAGTTTCGATGGAAAGAAACAGAGCCATTAATGCACCGACAACAATTGTTGATACGGGTTGTTGTCTTGAAGCAGTTTGGCCGCGGCAAGAATCTCCGCATCACGATCGAGGTCAACGTCTACCTGTCCTTGAGCCAGCAGGTAATGAAAGGCAATTTCTTCTTCAATAGCTTTTTTTATTTCTGAGTTGAACCTTTTTAAATCATCCCGCTGAGCCTGGTCAATCTTAGTTTTAAGTTCGGCCAACGATTGCTGAAGTTGGTCAAAATATTTTTCGTCTTTAGCCGATGCTTCCAAAGTTTCCATTTTACGCTTGATCTCCGGGGTGTATGTAAAATGCCGGACATTTAACCATTCGATAAATTTTAGGTACTCTTCATCCTGCAGCCTAAATGATTTCATGGATGTTGGTATTGTTTTGTGCTCAGCACAATACTTGTTTGCATACTCAAACATAAACCCTGAGGAAATCAACTCAACTGTAATTGGGGAGATCTCTTGATCTTTTATAGTTATGTCAGGGTGCAGGCCGGCTCCATCGTAAACTTTACGGCCAACTTTTGTTTTAAACTCCCTTTTTAACGAATCGGGAAATTTGTCAACCGACCCGTCTGATTTTCGATGTGCGTAGTCAATAGCTTGAATACACCTGCCGCTTGGTATATAATACTTGGCCGTAGTTACCTTCAATTGGGCATCGTAGGCTAATTGCCGCGTAGTTTGAACTAGCCCTTTGCCAAAAGTGCGTTGGCCAATAAGCACTGCCCGATCGTAATCTTGAAGTGACCCGGCAACAATCTCAGAGGCCGAAGCAGTTCCTCCGCTGGTTAGGATTACAAGCGGAATGTTAAGATCAATCGGATTGTTTAAGGTTTTGTATGTTTTATTTGATTCGGGCGATTTCCCTTTTGTGGAAACAATTTCTATCCCTTTTGGAACAAAAATGTTGGCAATATTAACCGCTTCATAAAGAGAACCACCGGGGTTATCTCTCAAATCCAAAATTAATTTAGAAGCTCCTTTTTCTTTTAATTTAGTTAGCGCTTCCGCCACTTCACGGCCAGCACCCGGGGTAAATTCATCAAGCTTTATATATCCTATGTTTTTATCAATCAAACCCTGATACGTAACGTTGCTGATCTTGATTTTCTCGCGCATCAATTTCAGTTTGATCGTATTGGTTTCTCCATAACGTTTTATTTCAATCTCTACCTCAGTTTGCGGGTTACCTTTCAGTAGCGCGCTTGATTCTCCGGTTGGTTTACCTTGCACATTTTTTCCGTTCACCGAAACCAATTCATCGCCTACACGGATGCCTGCCCGGTAAGCTGGAAAGCCAACATAAGGATAAGTGATTACCGTTTTGTGATTGATCTGGCCTACCAGGGCACCAATACCTGCATACTCGCCCGTTGTTTGGATGCTAAAGGCCTCCATGTCCTCTTTCGGTATGTAGTCTGTGTAAGGGTCAAGCTGTTGAAGCATCCCGTTAATACCCGTGTCGATTAATTTTTTTGGATCGATCTCATCTACGTAATTGGCGTTGACTTCTTTTACGAGTGTGGCAAAAATGTCGAGGCTTTTGGCGATGTCGAAGTAGCGATCCGTAGGAATGCCGAACGCAAACAATCCTGCGATTGAAAAAATCAAAATCACAACTTTCCATTTCTCCTTCATTTCCTTTCGGTGATTTCGTTGAATGATTGAATTATTTTCTGATGAATTATTGAGGAGTCTACTATCTCCCTCGCTGTGTAAATATACGCAATCGAAAAAAAAATGTCTGAACTCAACGCGTGCTTATTTAGCCTGTACCCTTCGCGGATTCGCCTTTTAATCGTATTTCGATCTACCGCTCTTTTAAAATTTGTTTTGGATACGGAAATAAGTATTTGGTTCTGTTTAGAATTTGTGGGTAGAAAAACAACTCTTAAGGGGTACAAATAAAAAGAGGAACCCTTTTCAAAGAGCTCCTGAATCAATTTCTTTTTTGATAACCGTTCTTCTTTTTTGAGCGAGAAAACCTTCATCCGTCAGACTATAAAGTAAAATCCGAACGGAAATTACTTAGAATTATCTGGTCTTTGTGGTGCCCTCGTCAGAAACAGTAAGTTTCTTGCGGCCTTTCTTTCTGCGGCTGGCCAGTACTCTGCGGCCATTGGCTGTTGCCATGCGCTCACGGAAGCCATGTTTGTTTTTTCTCTTTCTGCGCGAAGGTTGAAATGTACGTTTCATATCAATTAAGGACTATTTCTCATTAAAGGGGTGCAAAGATGAACAAGATTTCTTTGATTTACAACTTTGATTTAAATGCCCAACCATGTTCGACCGTTACCAATCTTTCTCCACCCAAAACCTTTCGGTTGGCTATCGGCATGGGCAGGTTGAAAACGTTCTTTTCGAAAGCCTCAACCTTTCACTCCCCGAAGGCAAGTTAACCTGTTTCATGGGGCCAAACGGTATCGGTAAATCGACTTTGATCCGAACCATATCAGGATTGCAACCTCCATTGGAGGGGAAATTATCACCCCTAAATGAAAAATCCTTTGCGATTGTGCTTACGGATAAAATATCTGCCACCAACATGTCGGTGTACGATCTGGTGAGTTATGGCCGATACCCGCACCTGGGTTGGGGAGTTACTTTTACCGAGGAAGATCATGAACAAGTTCGCCAGGCGCTGGAGGAAGTAGGCATCCGTGCTATTTCTGCTAAACGATTGGAGGAACTGAGCGATGGCCAACTGCAACTTGCCATGGTTGCCCGTGCTTTGGCACAAAACACACCCGTGCTGCTACTTGATGAACCAACGGCACACCTCGATTTGAACAACCGGGTGGAGATTATGACGTTGCTTTTGGAGCTCACGCGCACAAAAAACAAATCTATTTTGGTGGCCACACACGAACTTGATCTTGCCCTGCAAATGGCAGATTATATTTGGTTGGCTACCCGGAATAATAAAATAAAAACGGGTACTCCTGAAGATTTGGTTTTAGATGGATCTTTTGATGATGTATTTCAATTTAAGGGTTTCGATTTGAAGACCGGCAAGGTTCAGCATAAGCCTTTCAGAAATGAAACAATTCATTTGCAAGGCAAAGGCCACAGATATTTGTGGACAAAGAATGCCCTTGAACGAGAGGGCTTTTCTGTTTCAAATGAAGGTGCTGTTCTTGTAAAAATTTCGGATAGTGAATGGCACACGAATAATAACACTTTTAGTTCGGTTGATCGGCTGGTTCAAAAATTGAAACAAAAGGAGTCCTAAGTTTCCTTGCTATACTGTTGATTTTTCTTTCAGCACCATGTGGTAAATTGGTATCCCGATCAGGGTTATGATCAATCCACACGTGGTGTAAAACGGCTGGTAAAAAATCAGTAACAAACAAAATGTTGTGCCCATCAGTATGTACATCAGCGGCAACACCGGATAACCAAAAGCTTTGTACGGACGATTTGCATTTGGTCTTTGCTTGCGTAAAATAAATATCCCCGCAATGGTAAGCACATAAAACACTACAACCACAAAAGAAATCATCTGAAGCAGCTCGCCATACTGACCGCTCACGCACCAAACGGATGCCAGTAGGCATTGAATCCACAGTCCGTTTTGCGGAACCGCATAATTATTTAGTTCGCCAACTTTTTTAAAGAAGACTTTGTCCTTAGCCATGGTGTAATAAACGCGCGCGCCCGAAAG
Organism: Bacteroidota bacterium; assembly: GCA_018267285.1. Classification (GTDB taxonomy): domain Bacteria; phylum Bacteroidota; class Bacteroidia; order Cytophagales; family Cyclobacteriaceae; genus ELB16-189. The sequence continues at coordinate 5,124 of JAFDYU010000022.1, forward strand.
AATCAGCCCATTATTACAACCAAATGTGGCGATCATGATCATTACGGCTATCACGATCGTACCAATGTTTCCAAAGATCACATTCGCGGCCGTTACACCGATTCGGTCTTTTTCTGAAAACGCAATTTCATTCAACGGCAAAACCGACAAGTACATAATGTTGGTCAACACATAAATGATGGTGACGATCAGCGTTCCCAAAAACAAACCAAGCCCAATATTTCTTTGCGGGTTTTTCATCTCGCCCGCAATGAAGGTGATACTGTTCCAGGCATCGCTGCTGAAGATAGAGCCAACCATTGCCGAAGCAATTGCCCCCATTCCAATCACAAAAGTATAATCTCTAACCGTGCCGTCCATGGCCAGCCCGTGCAAGGTCCAGGCGTCTTTCCAGTTGGCATTCCACACTTCGCTTTTCATCATTACAAATCCGAAAACAACCAACCCGAAAAGGCTCGCCAACTTTATCACAGTAAGAAAAGTTTGAATCACTTTGCCGCTTTGCACACCGCGCGTGTTGATGTAGGTAAGCAGGATTATGGTAAAAATTGCCACGGCTTGTGCCGGTGAGATTTTCAGGAAACCTAAATTGATTAAAACTAAATCTTCGCTTGCCCACGGTGCGATGTATGCCATGAACTTGGCAAACGCAACGCCCACGGCTGCGATTGTTCCGGTTTGAACTACCGCGAAATAGCTCCACCCGTACAAAAATGCGATGAGTGGATTGTATGCTTCTTTGAGGTAAACATATTGGCCCCCGGCTTTGGGGAACATGCCGCTTAGTTCACCGTAGCTTACCGCGGCCGTGATGGTCATAAAACCGGTAAGGGCCCAAACACCAACGAGCCAGCCCGCGCTGCCCACGTTGCGCAGAATATCGGCACTTACAATAAATATACCGGACCCGATCATAGAGCCCGCCACCAACATGGTGCCGTCCCAAAGTCCTAAAACAGGTTTGAATTCTTTTTCACTCATCCCGGAAAGATAAGGGCAAGTTCCAATTCAAAAAATACCATTAATCATTTACTTCGGTTTCTTTCACTCTTTTTGATTCGATTAATTATCAGGTTTTGATAAACTTAACCTGACAGTCAAACTAGTGTTTGCGTAAAATCAATTATTGCCTTTTGCAAAATCCAAGATCACATCAATCGACAGCCTGTCGTTCAGGTTTTTGGCATAGTGGATTTTTCGGATGATCAGATTTTCATCGAGCAGAAATTCGGCAGGGATGGTAGAGAACGACTCACCGCTTGCCATGCGGTGGATCGGGAGGCTTTTCTTTTTTGCGCTGATTGCGGTTTGTATAAATGAGGTGAGGTGGCTCATCGAAGTTTTGAGCAATGAGTTTTCTATTCCATACGCATAGTACCATTTTTTTTCGGGGTCGGCAATTAACGGAACCGGTGATACACCCTGATGGAAAATGCTTTTCAGCATCAGCTCTTTTTTGGATTCGAAAAAGAAAATCATTTCCATGTTCATGGAGCTCAGTGCTTCTCTTATTTTCATCAGGTTGTGTACCCGAAGGTTGCAAAAGGGGCATCCGGCATGACGGAAGAACCCTATAAAAACTTTTTTGCCTTTGTAGTTTTTCAAATCGATTTCACGATCGAAAATATCCGTCAGGTTAAAAGCTGGAGCCGAAACGTTTAGGCTCACTACCAGGTTATCGGTGGGTGTATCCATAATCATAGTTATTCCCTACATACGCGATAAAACCCAGCTTTGGATTTCAGTATCTTCTCCTGAAGGAGAATTTTTTTAAAAAAAAAGGGCTGTCTTTATTTTTTTAGACAGCCTTTTTTTACGAATCTAAGTTTAGAGCGTTACTCGCTTTTCTTTTCTTTAGAGGATGATTTTGCTTTTTTTCCTTTGATCGTTAACACGTCTCCGGTTCCTTCGTAATCTGCAATGATTGTTCCTCCTTCGGTCACTTCGCCTTTCAATATTTCTTCGGCAACCGGGTCTTCAAGATATTTTTGGATAGCCCGGTTCAGCGGGCGAGCGCCAAATTGCTGGTCGTATCCTTTTTCGGCCAGAAAATCTTTTGCTTTTTCTGTTAACTCAATGGTATAACCCAAGGTTAAAATCCGGGCAAACAATTTTCCGAGTGTGATGTCGATAATTTTATGAATGTGCTCGCGCTGTAATGAATTAAAGACAATCACATCATCTAATCTATTTAAAAACTCAGGGCTGAAGGCGCGTTTCAATGCACTTTGAATTGTGCTTTTCATCAGCTCTTCTTCGTTTTCGCGTTTGGCTTTAGTGGCAAAGCCAATACCTGCCCCAAAATCTTTCAAATCGCGCACGCCAATATTAGACGTCATGATGATGATGGTATTTCTGAAATCGACCCGCCTTCCCAAGCCATCGGTTAAAATTCCATCGTCCAACACCTGAAGCAAAATATTGAACACATCTGGGTGTGCTTTTTCAATCTCGTCAAGCAGCACCACGCTGTACGGCTTGCGTCTAACCTTCTCGGTGAGCTGTCCGCCTTCTTCGTAGCCTACATAGCCCGGAGGTGCACCCACCAATCGCGACACCGAAAATTTCTCCATGTACTCGCTCATGTCGATGCGTACGAGCGCGTCATCTTTATCGAAGAGGTAGGTTGCAAGCACTTTTGCCAACTCGGTTTTACCAACACCTGTTGGCCCGAGAAAAATAAATGAACCGATTGGTTTTTTGGGATCTTTCAACCCGACACGCGTGCGTTGTATGGCTTTCGTAAGTTTCTTGATTGCTTCTTCCTGCCCAATTACTTTACCGCTCAGCTGTTCGCCCATGCCCAAAAGCTTGTTGCTTTCTTTTTGTGCGATGCGGTTGGCGGGGATGCCAGTCATCATACCGATAACATCGGCAACATTGTCTTCAGTTACCGTGTATTTTTCGGTGCGTGTCTTTTCTTCCCAGCGAGCTTTTGCAAGATCAAGTTGTTCGATAAGCTTTTTCTCTTTGTCGCGAAGTTGTGCAGCCTCTTCATACTTTTGGCTTTTTACCACGCGGTTTTTTTCTTTCTTCACATCTTCAATTGCCTCTTCAAACTTCACAATGTCTTCGGGCACGTGAATGTTGTTGATGTGCACGCGCGCTCCTGCTTCGTCCATTACATCAATGGCCTTATCCGGCAAGAAGCGGTCGCTGATGTATCGATCGGAAAGTTTAACGCAGGCTTCGAGCGCTTCTTTGGTATAGGTTACATGATGATGGTCTTCGTACTTCTCCTTGATGTTGTCCAGTATTTGAATCGTTTCGTCTACTGAAGTGGAATCCACCATCACCATTTGAAACCTTCTGGCCAGGGCACCGTCTTTTTCTATGTATTGTCGATACTCATCGAGGGTGGTTGCACCGATGCACTGAATTTCTCCTCGTGCCAATGCGGGCTTGAACATATTGGATGCATCCAGCGAACCCGAGGCTCCGCCTGCACCAACGATGGTGTGAAGTTCATCGATGAACAGAATCACATCGGGCGATTTTTCCAGTTCGTTCATCACCGCCTTCATACGTTCTTCAAACTGGCCGCGGTATTTTGTGCCCGCCACCAACGAAGCGAGATCAAGTGTAACTACGCGTTTGCCGAACAGCACGCGCGAAACTTTTTTCTGAATAATTCGCAACGCCAAACCTTCGGCAATGGCTGTTTTACCTACGCCCGGCTCACCAATCAGTATGGGGTTATTCTTTTTTCTTCGCGAAAGTATTTGGGCTACGCGTTCAATTTCTTTTTCGCGGCCTACGATGGGGTCCAGTTTGTTGTCTTCGGCCAGGCGAGTTAGGTCGCGGCCAAAGTTGTCGAGCACCGGAGTGCGCGATTTTTCCGTGCCTTTCTTTTCTTTGCCCGATCCGGGCGCAGCACCACCCCCAAACATCTTGGATGAATCTTCGTCCGGGTCATCGGTATCGGAAGATGCCTTTGGGTTTTCGTGCTGGTACTCCAGCATTTCTTTTACTGTATCGTAGGCAACGTCAAACTTATTTAGAATTTGTGTAGCCAGGTTATCCGGATCGCGAAGTATGGAGAGCAACAGATGCTCGGTGCCGATTAATTGAGCTTTGAAAACTTTGGCTTCGAGATAGGTTATTTTCAAAATCTTTTCAGATGCGCGCGTAAGCGGTATGTTCGCCACATTTTTTATTTCGTGGGTGGCGGTGCCCTTCGATACTTTTTCGATCTCCGCACGCAGCTGATCCAACTGCACACCGAGTTTTTTAAGCAGCGCAACGGCAACACCTTCGCCTTCGCGAATCATGCCGAGTATCAGATGTTCGGTGCCTATATAATCATGACCCAACCGCAGCGCTTCTTCCCTGCTCAATGTGATCACCTCCTTTACCCGGTTCGAAAACTTCGCTTCCATGTTTGGCATAGCTTGTAGAGATATGTAAATGTAAATGTTTAAGGCTGATTATTCAAAATCCATAACGATGAAGCCAACCTCAATAAGCTTACAACAATTTTAGAATTTTATTTGTTCAGCAATAGGCTCGAGGCCACAATCACTTCTTTGGCGCGAGGCCCTTCGCAAAACAATAAATCAACAAAGCTGAGGTTGGCTGCAAATTCATTGCCAAAAACCTGATAATATTGAGCGGGTTGGTAAAAACTTCTATCGGTAAAAGGTTTTTTGCTTGAAATGACCGATCTGCCATCCAAAATATCTTCTGATACAATTTTGTGGTAAGCCAGTGTTTCCGAAATTTTTTTTTGAAGGCCAATGTGTTTCAGACAGAATGACAGCAGGTTGTAGTTTAGCTCTATAAGATAATTGTGATTGCTGTAAATGATACTTGCCAGTTCATCGGCATAGTGTTCGTAAAACGGAGCTTTTCGATAAGCCGATTCAATGGCACGCCAATGGTTGTTTCGCCATTTTTTTCCGGGTTCTATCCGCACATCTTTTGTAAAAATTTTTCCTTTTCTTTCGGTTAGCGGAACGGTCAGCATCAGTTTGCCATTGGCACCGTTTATGAAGCCTCTGTTTCTGTACGATTGTTTTTCGAAATGTTCGTTTCCTTCTAAAATTATTTCATCAAAAGAAAAGATGGTGCAGAGGTATTCCAGTGAGGGCAGGTAGTGTGGTTCGATTAGGATTTTATTTTCCATTTCATCACGCTTCAAAATCCCCCAATCCTTGACGGATAATCTGCGGAACATCGTTTGTAAAATCTACTACTGTTGAGGGTATATTTCCGCCCACGCCACCATCAATCACTAAATCCACTTTGTGTTTAAAATCTTCATAAATTTCTTCTGGATCGGTGGTGTATTCTTTGATCTCGTCATCGTCTTTAATGGAAGACGTGATCAATGGGTTGTCGAGTAACTGAACGATTGCTAACGGTATGGGATGATTGGGGATGCGTATGCCCACGGTTTTTTTGTTTACACCCAAAATTTTTGGAACGCGGCTGCTCGATTCAAAAACAAAAGTGAAGGGGCCCGGCAATTTTTTTTTCAGAATTTTAAAAACGGGCGTGTCGATTCGCTTTACATACTGTGCGATGTGGCTCAGATCGTGACAGATGAATGACAGATCCAGCTTATTGGGCTTTATATCTACGATCAGGCAAAGCCGTTCCACAGCCCTGCGGTTGAGCAGGTCGCACCCGATTCCATAAATAGTATCGGTGGGATAAATCACAACTCCGCCCCGTTGCACGATTTCAACAACTTTGTTGATTTTCCTCGGTTCGGGGTTTTGAGGATGTACGGAAAGAAACTCGGCTGCCATTTTTGTGCAAGTTAAAAAAACCAAATGCAGCGCATTAAACCTAAGTACGGATGCACATACTTTTGTAATTTTGAATCTTTATCTAAAACGAAATGAAGCCAGAAGTTAATAAGTTCAAACTCTCTCTGTATATTATTGTATCTACCTTGTTGATCACCTTTGTCTTTTACGGATACCAAATATGTTTTAATGCCAACATCCGGGTCGACCGCGAAGACCGCACGTTTATTATTCGCCAAGGTGATTCCTACCAAACCGTATTAAAGAATTTAGGTGAAAATGATTTTGTGGGAGACCTGGTATCCTTCAGTTTCCTTGCAAAACTTTCCGGTTACGATAAAGTGATTATGCCCGGTCGCTATCTCCTTAGACGAAACATGACCAACCTTCAAGCTCTGCGGGTTTTAAAATCCGGAAGACACGAAGCCGTAAACATCACTTTTTCGGTAGTGCGCTTGCGCAAAGACCTTGCAGAAAAAATCACAAAAAATATCGGCATGACACCCGATGAATTCAACGAAGCATTAAACGAGTACATCGCTGCCAACACGGAAGGTTTTACCAAAGACAATATTCTTTGTATGTTTTTACCCAATACATACGAAGTATATTTCAATATACTTCCGGAAGACCTGATCCAGCGTATGAATGCCGAATACAAAAAATTTTGGAACAACGACAGAAGGGCCAAGGCAAAAGCAATTAACCTCACGCCCATTGAAGTTTCAATCCTCGCTTCAATTGTTCAGGCGGAATCCATTAAACCCGATGAAGCTCCAATCATTGCAGGGCTTTACCTAAACCGGTTGAAAAAAAATATAGCACTGCAGGCAGACCCAACATTGGTTTATGCCGTTGGCGATTTCGGCCTTAAGCGCGTATTAAACACGCACAAAGAAATTGATTCGCCCTACAACACGTACAAATACCCGGGGCTCCCTCCCGGGCCCATCAATATTCCGCAAATTGCTACCATCAATGCCGTGCTCGATTATCAGCACAACGATTATTATTATATGTGCGCCAAAGAAGATTTCTCCGGCTACCATAATTTTGCAAATACACTCGATGAGCACAACCGAAATGCACGTAAATATCAGAAAGCCCTTGATGCAGAGATGGCCAAAGCAAAACAGATTAAAAAGTAATGTACCGATCTGAAACTTTTGTGCGCGTACGCTATGGCGAAACCGATCAAATGGGGTTTGTTTATTACGGCAATTATGCCATGTATTATGAGGTGGCGCGGGTGGAAAGTTTACGGCAACTGGGTCTTACCTACAAAGAGCTTGAAGATGGCGGAGTGATGATGCCGGTGCTCGAAAATAAATCGGTTTATCTGGCACCTGCCCTGTACGATGATAATTTGCGGATCGTTACTACCCTACGCGAAAAGCCGGGGGTAAAAATAATTTTCGAATACGAGATTTTTAATAGTTCCGGTAAACTGATCCATCAGGGACAAACTTTGTTGGCATTTGTAAACAAAAACTCAGGGAAGCCTTGCCGCCCGCCCGAGCATTTTCAAAATGTATTGAAGCCATTTTTCGAATGAAATACATTACCCGCAAACGAATTTTATATTTCTCCACTACACGAACCGCGCGTACCTGGCTGAAACACATCCGTTTCAAAAACCACGACAATCTGTCGTTGTATACATTTCTGAAAATTTTCTTTTACAACATCAGCGAAGACGAGATCATGGACCGTTCGTACGGTGTGGCCTATAATTTCATCCTCGCTATTTTTCCGGCCATCATATTTTTGTTCACGCTCATCCCATACGTATCGAATTATTACCCTGATATTTCCACCGCCTCCATCATGCAATTTTTGCAGGAAATGATACCGGCTAACATGTACTCAACGGTATCCTCAACCGTGTTGGATATAGTAAGCAACCAACGCGGGGGCCTGCTCACGTTTGGTTTTATTCTGGCGCTATACCTCTCTACCAACGGCATGGCCGCGTTGATGCGTGCCTTTAATGCTTGCTACCGCACCGTAGAGCGAAGGAACTGGTTTAACATGCGCCTCACCGCTCTTGGGTTAACCATCATGCTTGCCGTTGTTATTCTTCTGGCGGTTGCCTTGTTGATCGTTGGGCAGATCGGATTAAATTATGTTACAACACACTTGGAAGAATTCAGCCACCTGCAACTCGATGCATATACCATTTATGGTTTATTGATATTGCGGTTCATCGTTATCTTCATTGTCTTTTTAATTGCTATTTCATCCATCTATTATTTTGGGCCAGCAGTACATTACAATTGGAGTTTTTTTTCCATTGGATCACTGGTCTCTACCCTTGCCATCCTCGGCCTTTCGTACGGGTTTTCGTATTACATCTCCCACTTCGCGAGCTACAACAAAGTGTATGGCTCCATTGGGGTTTTGATTGCCTTGATGGCGTGGGTCCAACTCGTTACATTGATCTTGTTATTTGGCTATGAAATCAATGCCAGTTTGCATTATGCCCGAAAAATGGAGTCGGTAGATGCTTATCAGCGCACATTGCGAAGTGCAAAATCTTTTCGCTGAGTTTTAATTCGATTTTTTGCAGGAAAGGATTTTCCAATTACTTTTGCAGCCCTAAAACATGTGTGCTTATTCTTAGCCTCGGCTGGGGATAATCCAGAGGAGTGGTAGGTTTATTGCACCGGTCTTGTCCCAAAGGGATGCCTTTGGCAAAAACCGGAGACTCTTCACGCATTGAGAAGATTGGTAACTTTGTAAAATGTTTTATGCTTATGTTTTGCAAAGTGAAAAGACAAAAACCTATTATTATGGTCATTCAGTGACCTTACAGAAAGGTTAAAAAGGCATAATCAAGGCAAAGTACGCTACACAAAGCCGAAACGACCTTGGCGATTGATTTATAGTGAATCTTTTTCGACAAAGTCGGAAGCTTATAAAAGAGAACTATTCTTCAAAAGCATTGAAGGATACAGGTACCTGAAAGAAAAAGGTATCACTTAAAATAGAGGAGTGGTAGAGTGGTTTATTGCACCGGTCTTGTCCCAAAGGGATGCCTTTGGCAAAAACCGGAGACTCTTCACGCATTGAGAAGGTTGGTAACTTTGTAAAATGTTTTATGCTTATGTTTTGCAAAGTGAAAAGACAAAAACCTATTATTATGGTCATTCAAGTGACCTTACAGAAAGGTTAAAAAGGCATAATCAAGGTAAAGTACGCTACACAAAGCCGAAACGACCTTGGTATTTGATTTATAGTGAATCTTTTTCGACTAAGTCGGAAGCTTATAAAAGAGAACTATTCTTCAAAAGCATTGAAGGATACAGGTACCTGAAAGAAAAAGGTATCACTTAAATACAGAGGAGTGGTAGAGTGGTTTATTGCACCGGTCTTGTCCCAAAGGGATGCCTTTGGCAAAAACCGGAGACTCTTCACGCATTGAGAAGATTGGTAACTTTGTAAAATGTTCTATGCTTATGTTTTGCAAAGTGAAAAGACAAAAACCTATTATTATGGTCATTCAAGTGACCTTACAGAAAGGTTAAAAAGGCATAATCAAGGTAAAGTACGCTACACAAAGCCGAAACGACCTTGGCATTTGATTTATAGTGAATCTTTTTCGACTAAGTCGGAAGCTTATAAAAGAGAACTATTCTTCAAAGGCATTGAAGGATACAGGTACCTGAAAGAAAAAGGTATCACTTAAAATAGAGGAGTGGTAGAGTGGTTTATTGCACCGGTCTTGAAAACCGGAGACCGTTCACGCGGTCCGGGGGTTCGAATCCCTCCTCCTCTGCTGGTTGAAAATCAACTAAAACTAAAAGCCCAAATTCTCTATGAATTTGGGCTTTTTTCTTTTTATCGCCTGCCAAATTATTTAAAGTTCTCAACCCTGTGTGTCCGTATATTTTTCAAGAGTACTGGCACCGAATCCTGCGAAATCATGTATAGTTTATATACACGAGGATATTATCATGTATAATTTTTATGATTATCTTTACATGACAACGAGATCAAGTATAAACAGTTTACATGAAGGAAGCTACTGAAAAACCCTATAACAACTTACCTGTACTCCCTCCAAAACTGGAGAAAATTGAAACCGTTAAAGTACTCCGTCAGTTGGTAAAATCATCGGTCGCACTGGCTGAGTTAAAGGGATTGGCCCCAACACTGCCCAATCCTTCTATTCTGCTAAATGCGGTTATCCTTAAAGAAGCAAGAGCCAGCTCCGAAATTGAAAATGTAATTACTACACAAGATAAATTATATCAGGCACTATCAGCCAAAGGAATCGAGCCAGATCCGGCTACAAAAGAAGTGTTGCGTTATCGAGAAGCTGTTTTGTTTGGTTTCAACTTTATTAAGCAAAAAGGCTTCCTAAACACTAATGCAATTATTTCTATTCAGAAAATTCTGGAAGAAAATAACGCTGGCATTCGTAAACTACCGGGCACGGCATTGAGAAACGCCTCCACAAGCAAAGTCATTTATACTCCTCCGGATAATTATGATACGCTTCTGAAGCTGATGAAAAATCTGGAGGAATACTTGAATGAGCAAGATGATGTTTCTCCGTTAATTAAAATGGCCGTTCAGCATTATCAGTTTGAAAGCATCCATCCATTCTATGATGGTAATGGTAGAACAGGAAGAATTATCAACATCCTTCATCTTATTCTGAACGACTTATTAGAAAGTCCTATCCTGTACCTAAGTGAGTACATCATTAAAAACAAAACCGATTACTACCGACTTCTTCAAGAAGTACGCGCAAAAAACAAGTGGGAAGATTGGATTCTCTATGTGTTAAGAGGGGTTGAGCAAACCGCACTTGAAACTACTGCACAGATAAAATCAATACAAAAACTCTTCATTAGCACCCTAGAAAAAATCAAGAAAGAAGCTCCCAAAGCTTACGATAAAGAATTGATTGAAATTCTGTTTGAATATCCTTATTGCAAAACAGAAATTTTAACTTCGCGTTTAAACATCTCTCGTATTACGGCTTCAAAGTATCTCAAACAATTAGAGCGTATTCATGTGGTCAAATCAAAACAAATTTGGAAGGAAACACTCTACATCAATACCAAGCTGTTTGACCTGCTGAAGAATTAATCAAAATTTAAAAGAGTGAGCAAAATAGAATGGCCATTCAATCCAGCGCAAAGTGCAAAACAAGAGCTGCGGGCTTAAACTCATAAAAAGTACTGACTTAACCAAAAAGACTGCAAACACAGTATAGATTCCATTTGTTTAACTCTTTTCTGATACATGCTTTTGCAATATGTGAGTTTACAGGTAAAGTATTTCGGTATTGCTCTGCAATTGAAGCCATGAACAAATTCAAATCAAACTGTTTTGGGGTAACCTAAACCACTTTGAGTGCGGTTGATGAAGGCGACAGTTTTATTTATATTTTGCCCAACCTCAACAACAATTTATGCAATTCCATACGATGAACCGTCTCATTCGAAGGGCAATGGAATTTTTAGAAGTCCAGAGAGCTTTAAGTCAAAAATAAAAGGGAACTCGAGCTGAGTTCCCTTTTTATTTTTTATCACCATCAAACTTATTTCGGATCTAGTGCTTGCTTAATCCGTGCCGAAACATCTTGCAAATGGTAGCGGCTCATGCGGTCTGCTGTTGTGGGTATTGCTGCGTTAACTTCGTTTTGTAGCTGCACCAGGTTAGCCCGTGCCAACGAAATCACATCGCTTTTCTTGGGGTCGGCAACGGGTGAGGCGGGTGAAGCCGGGAAGAACGGACTGCTGAAACCTCTTACCACAGAAGCGCTGCTCGGAGTGGGGTTAAGCAGTGATATCAATTTCTCTACATGTACTTTTTGCACGTTGCGCCTGAAGTTGTCGATAGCCTTTCGGGTTGCCAGTTCCGACCAGAGGCCTTTGCGTAAGTCGGTAAACATATCATCGAGCGAATAGGCGTTGGCATTAATTGCGCTTGTTTCAATCAGGCGTTGCATTCGGCTGTAGTCAAAAATGCTGTTGAGGGTAGCTTCTTGCAATCCGCGAATGGTTTCTACACCGGAGCCTGGTTTTATCCGACTGATTACATTTTGGTCGAGTATCCAAGTAGGGGTTTCAAATAATTGCTTGTTCAAAAACGCAACGGCATCTTTTTGCAAATTTTTAGGTGTGGGCTCGTAAACAACACCGGCTTGTTCTGTTGTTTTTGGTGTTTCGTAAATACCTCCAATGTTCTTGGTTACATGGCCCATGTACCTGCGGTATTGAGTAATCAACTGATTGTACATTTCGTTAAGTGTGTTGTACTTTTCAGCTTCTTCGGTGTACCAAGAGTTGAGGTTGGGTAGGATGCGTTTTAAGTTTTTGATTCCGTAGTCGCTGGCGAGCATGGCGTTGTTGCCAAGGTCTTCGCTTTGCGAGCGCGGGTCGTACGGATTTATTTCTGAGCCGAACCAATACATCGGGTCTGCAGCATGAGCGATCACCCATTTGTTCAAAATCTTTTTGTCTTCTTCTATATCTTTTGTGCCGAAAATTGGTTTGTAGCCCCACTCAATAGCCCAGCGGTCGTATACACCGATACCGGGAAAAAAGTTGGTGATTCCATCTTCGGGCTGTGCAACATAATTGAAGCGCGCGTAGTCCATGATGGACGGGGTGTGTCCGTACTTTTCGAGGAAAGCCTTGTCTCTTAATTTTTCAACCGGGGTAGAAGAACTGGATCCGAAATTATGACGAAGGCCGAGGGTGTGGCCCACTTCATGAGCAGACACAAAGCGGATCAACTGTCCCATCAGTTCGTCATCAAATTTTTTCTTGCGAGCCCGCGGATCCACAGCGGCTGTTTGAATGGTGTACCAATCGTTTAATAAATTCATCACGTTGTGGTACCAACCGATATGGCTTTCGATGATTTCGCCCGAGCGGGGATCGTTCACGTTTGGTCCGTATGCATTCTGTATGTCTGAAGCAAAATACCGGATGAACGAGTAGCGTGCATCTTCGGTGCTGATAGAATCTTGGGGATTGGGTTCTCTGCCTTGTATGGCATTCTTCCATCCGGCTTGTTCAAAAGCTTTTTGCCAATCTTCAATTCCCTGAATCAAATATTTTCTCCACTTTACGGGTGTGGCCGGATCGATATAATAAACAATTGGTTTTTTGGGTTCTATCAGTTCGCCCTTCTTCATTTTTTCTACATCGGCCTGAGATTTTGGCTCCAGTTTCCAATGCACGGCAAATACTTCGGTTTCGGAGCGCTGCGATTCTTCTCCGTAAACGGTATAGCCGGTTGCAAAATAACCAACTCGGTTGTCGAAGAGCCGTTTGCGTGCCGGAGTTTTTGGCAGCAAAATCATAGAGGAATTAATTTCTAAAGTCACCACACCGGAACTTGATCCCGCAGGTAAGACCGTTGTGGTGGAACTTCCGCTTGGTGAAGGAGGCGGAGCTACCGAGGTGTATGTTTTCACCATCCGCACTTCGGTGTTTATGGGGAATGTTTTAATACTTTGAATATAAGAGCGGTCGGTCTCTAATTTTGTCAAGTTGTATCTGCGTTTGGTAGAAGGGTCTAGGGCGATAAGCTGGTTGTCGCCCTTAAAGAAACTAGTGATGTTAATTACCACGGAGGTGTCTTTGCGGATGGATTTGATATCGAATGCGGCCGCAATCGGTTCTACGTTTGAGTTGCGCACAGCCTGCGTAATCGGTTTATCGGGATCGGTGCTTGTGTTCAAAAGAATTACAGCGCGCAAAAATAATTTGTTGTTAGGGCCTTTTTCCCACCGAAGCACTTGTCGGTTTTCTTCTTCGCCACCGTAGCCGGCTCCTGTAGGCGCCTTCGCAATTCGGGTTACGGTCATAAACTCTCGATTGACAACGCTGTCGGGTATCTCAAAAAAATAATCGTCATTGATTTTGTGTACGGTAAACAAACCTTTCTGTGTTTTTGCTTTGTTCGTAATCACTTTTCGATAGGGTTGAAGCCCTGACGAAGGTTTACTTTTAGCTGTATCCGACTTAGTAATTGCGGGTTGTTGCTTTTGCTGTTTCCCTTTTTTTTGAGCAATGAGGTTACTGCACCCAATAAGTACAAGTGCAGCTACCCACATCAAATGAGTCTTTGTTTTCATAATCGTGTTTACATAATTGGGTTAGGCAGTAAATAACAAAATGATTTTGGTTGCCCAATAGGGAGAAAGGATCAGCCCATAGCTTTTTTTATGAACGGTAACCGGATGGCTGTCCCCATTCAAATGAAAAAATTAATTAAGAAGTAGAATTCTAAACTTCCAGATACCCTTCGGGCAAGTTCAGTTTAATTGTCTTCTGCGATCGGTTTACACTTTTAATGAACGGTGAATCGATGGGTACTAATATCTCTTTTTGGCTGTGAGAAATAACAAGTAGAGGATTGACCCCCGGATTTTCAACCGCGGTTACGATTCCAATGTCGCCCAGGGTTACATCCACAACGGAAAACCCGATCACTTCGTCATCGTAAAACTGCCCGCGTTTTAATTTTGAGCGGCTGGCTTTGGGCAGGTACAAGATTTTTCCTTTGAATAAGGCCGCATCGTTTATTGAATTTACGCTTTCAAATTTCACAAACGATTTATCGCCCCGATCCGACAGGGTCTCAATAAAGTACGGCACCAGGCTTCCGTTAAAATCAACAAACAAAGAGTTCAACCCTTGAGTCTCAATAGTGTTTTCAAACACCACGGTTACTTCGCCTTTCAAGCCATGCGTTTTTGATACGTACCCAATCTTGAAACAATCGTCTATGCTCATTTGTACCTGACGGCTAATTGGTTGACACTAAAATAAAAATGCCAGCACAATGTACCGGCATTTTTAAAAATTTATTTCGGAATAAGTTAAGCCTGTTCTTCTGCAGCGGGTGCAGTTTCTTCAGGAGCAGGAGCTGCTGCGGCTACCTCATTTTTCTTGCGGATGGCCTCTGCACGAGCTTCGCGCACTTTGCTTTCGGCTTCCTTACGTGCCTTGGCACTATCTGCTTTATTTTTGGCAGCGCTGTCGATCTTCGACTGAATTTTTGCCTGCTTGGCCTTCACCCAATCGGCAAGTTTAGCGTCAGCTTGTTCTTGCGTAAGCGCTCCTTTGTTTACACCAATTTGCAGATGTCTCTTGTATAAAATACCGCGATACGAAAGTACAGCACGGATTGTATCTGAGGGCTGAGCTCCGTTCATGAGCCAATGAAAGGCGCGATCGTCTTTTAACTCTATTGCAGCCGGTACTGTGAGCGGGTTGTAGGTTCCGATTTTCTCGATGAATTTGCCATCGCGTGGCGATCTGGCATCTGCCACCACTACATCATACATTGCCAGTTTTTTGCGGCCTCTGCGGGCCAATCTGATCTTTACCATTTGTTAATTTTTAATGTTGGATCTCGTCCGTTTTTAAAAGGACTGCAAAAGTAAGGCTTTTTTCATATCCAGCAACCATCTCCTCATTCTTGGAAAGAAAATTCATGTTTTTGGTTCTCCGTAACCGAGACAGCGTCCAAAAATAAGTCGTATTCTTAAAAAAAGAATATATTTGTATAGCCGATTATTAGGTTTTAATATTTTTAAAAATCTTTATAGGTTTGATTTCCATTCGGAAAAAAAATATGGACAACTACTCTTACATTTCCAACGCTGACGCAAGCTACATCGATCAGCTCTATCAAAATTACAAGAAGAACCCGGCCGAAGTCGATTTAACCTGGCAAAAGTTTTTTGAAGGCTACGATTTTTCTTCGCAACGTTTTGGGGAAAACGGCTTTACCGAAACCAGCGGCAACATCAAAGAGACTCAGGTGCGTGCCCTTATCTTTGCCTATCGTGCTTTCGGGCATCTCAAAGCAAACACCAACCCCATCCGCGAACGAAGAAATCATGGCGTACAATTAGATCATGCTACGTTTGGCCTTACCGATGCCGATTTGGATACCGAATACGATGTAGCCTCCGAGATCGAGATGCCTAAATCATCTTTGCGTAAAATAATTGAGCGGCTAAAAATTCTTTATCTCGGCCCCGTAGGTTTCGAATACGAATTTATACGCAACGATGCCATCCGCAATTGGTTTAACGATAAAATTGAAAGCGAATATTTTAGCTATAACCCGAGCCGCGAGGAAAAGAAAAGTATTCTCAGCAAACTTAATGAAGCCGTTGTATTCGAAAATTTTCTTCATACTAAGTTTCTGGGGCAAAAAAGATTTTCATTGGAAGGCGGAGAAAACACAATCCCCGCACTTCAGACTATAATAAATAAATCGGCTGAGTTGGGTGTAAAAGAAGCAGTTATTGGCATGGCGCACCGTGGCCGGCTGAACGTGCTCACTAATATTTTAGGAAAAGTATACGAACAAATCTTCACCGAGTTCGAAGGTAATGTGAGCCCCGACCTGACCATGGGAGATGGGGATGTGAAATACCATTTGGGTTATTCCAGCCACATCGAAACTCCATCAAAAAATAAAATTTATGTGAAGCTCACGCCCAATCCCTCTCACCTGGAAGCTGTTAATCCGTTGGTGGTGGGCTATACGAGAGGCCAAATCGATGATGAACACAAGGGCGTAAACCGTGCATTGGCCATCCTCATTCATGGTGATGCCGCAGTAGCCGGGCAGGGTATTGTTTATGAGGTTACACAAATGTCGGGGTTGCCGGGCTATACCACGGGCGGCACCATCCATTTTGTAATTAACAACCAAGTAGGTTTTACCACCGACTATGACGATGCACGCACCAGTATCTATTGTACAGACATAGCGAAGATTGTTGATGCCCCTATCCTCCACGTGAATGGCGATGATGCAGAAGCCGTTACATTCTGTGCTAACCTGGCTGTTGAGTATCGGCAAAAATTTGGCAAAGATATTTTCATCGATATGTTGTGTTACCGCAGGCACGGGCATAACGAAAGCGATGAACCAAAATTTACACAACCTAAGTTGTACAATCTGATTGCAAAACACCCCAACCCGCGCGAGGTGTATGTAAAAAAACTGATTGAACGAGGCGACATGGATGCCACGCTTGCCGATGAGCTTGATAAAAGTTTTCGCAATCTGCTGCAAGATCGCCTCAATGAAGTGAAGCAAAAACCTTTGCCTTACAAACCTCAAAAAATAGAAGAAGAATGGGAGAAGCTTCGCAAATCTACACCCGAAGATTTTGATCAATCACCCGATACCAGTATCAAACAAGCACTAGTTGATAAGGTGGGCAACGCACTTGTTACCATCCCCGATGGGTTCAAGCCTTTGAAACAGATAGAAAAATTGCTGAAAGACCGCAAGACCGCTTTTTTTGATTCCAAAATATTAACCTGGGCAGATGCCGAACTGTTGGCTTATGGATCGTTATTGTTGGAGAAAGTTCCGGTGCGGATGTCGGGACAGGATGTGAAGCGGGGAACCTTCAGCCATCGCCATGCTTACTTGTTTGATTCAAACACCAACGAGCCGTATTGCAACATCGATCACATTGAAGATGGCCAGTTGAAATTTAACATCTATAATTCCTTGTTATCAGAATATGGAGTTTTGGGTTTTGAGTATGGCTATGCCATGTCATCGCCACATGCCCTTGTAATTTGGGAGGCACAGTTTGGTGACTTTGCCAATGGGGCACAGGTGATGATCGATCAGTTTATTTCAAGTGCTGAATCCAAATGGCAGCGCATGAATGGCATTGTTTTGCTTTTGCCTCATGGTTACGAAGGCCAGGGGCCCGAACACTCCAATGCACGCCCCGAACGATTTTTACAGCTTTCGGCAGAATACAATATGGTGGTAGCCAACCCCACAACCCCCGCCAACATTTTCCATTTGCTGCGCAGGCAAGTGACTTGGGAATTCCGAAAACCTTGCATCGTTTTTTCTCCTAAATCTTTGTTGCGCCACCCGGGTGTGGTGTCGCCTATAAAAGATTTTACAAAAGGTTCGTTTCAAGAGGTGATTGACGATGCCAATGTCGATGCTAAAAATGTTAAACGTGTGGTCTTATGTTCGGGTAAAATCTATTACGACTTGCTGGATGGCCAGCAAAAAAAGAAAGTTAAAGATGTAGCCCTTGTGCGTATGGAACAACTGCATCCGTTCCCCGAAAAGCAGCTCAATGCAGTTCTCAAAAAATACAAAGGCACTAAAATTATTTGGGCACAGGAGGAACCTGCCAACATGGGTTATTGGACCTTCATTTTGCGCTATATGCAAGGACTTGAGCTTGTATCGCGCAAATCGAGTGCATCTCCGGCAACGGGCTTTAAGAAAGTACACGATGCAGAACAACAAAAGATTGTTAACCTGGCACTTGGGATTAATTAGCATGAAGGACTATCTGATTTTATTTCGTGAGCCGGATGGACGCATGGATGCTCACTCAAATACAGAAAACCAGCTGCATCAACAGAAAGTGAAAAGCTGGATGGATGCACTCATTAAAAATGGAAACCTATCGGGAGGGCGGGCGCTTTCTCTCAACGGCAAGGTGATCGATACACAAAGACAAATACAAAATGATATTTACAAAGTGGGAACCGAAATTGTAGGTGGTTATCTGTTGATCAAATCAACCGACCTGAATCAGGCAACCGAGTTAATCCGAAGCTGCCCAATATTGGAGCGGGGAGGTTTCGCAGAAATAAGAGAAGTCATTTAAAAAATTTCACAAAAAAATAGTTTATGGCACAACAAGTAAAAGTTCCTGCAGTGGGAGAATCCATTTCTGAAGTAACCATTGCCAACTGGCTTAAAAAAGACGGAGACGCTGTGAAAATGGATGAAGTAATTGCCGAACTCGAATCAGAAAAAGCAACTTTCGAGCTTACCGCCCCGCAAGACGGCATCTTGAAAATTGCAAAGCAACAAGGTGAGGTCGTTCCCATCGGTACAATTATTTGTGAAATCGCTGATGGCGTTGCGGCTTCAACCCCGCCTTCAGCAAAAACATCAACTCCATCAGTTGCGCCTTCACCGTCTGCTACAAAACCCGTGCAAACGGGCACTGTAAAAGAAATGAAGGTTCCGCCACTTGGCGAATCCATTTCTGAAGTAACCATTTCTACATGGATGAAAAAAGATGGAGACCTTGTTAAGCTTGACGAGGTAATTGCCGAAGTGGAATCGGACAAGGCTACTTTTGAATTGCCGGCCGAAGCAACCGGTATTTTGAGAATTGTTGCCAAAGACAAAACAACCTTGCCCATTGGAGGGTTGATCTGCAAAATTGAAGTGACCGATGGTGCAGCAGTAACGTCTACACCTGCGGCACAAGCCACTGTTTCTCCGTCATCACCTGCATCGAACTACGCAGCCGGCACGCCATCGCCCGCTGCCGCAAAGATTTTAGACGAGAAGGGAATATCTCCCACACAAGTGAGCGGTACGGGCGTGGGCGGTAGAGTCACCAAAGAAGACGCGGTAAAAGCACAGACTCCTGCACCTGCCAAAGAATCTAAATCCTCTCCCACACTAACTCCTCCGGTGATCTCTCAAGGTGGAGCCCGAACTGAACGTAGAGAAAAAATGACTTCGTTACGTAAAACCATTGCCAGGCGATTAGTTGCCGTAAAAAATGAAACGGCCATGCTCACCACATTTAATGAAGTGGACATGAAACCCGTTATGGATTTGCGGAGCAAGTATAAAGACCAATTCAAAGAAAAATACGGAGTCGGCCTCGGCTTTATGTCGTTCTTTACTAAAGCCATTTGTGCGGCTTTAAAAGATTTCCCTTCGGTAAATGCGAGTATCGATAAAGATGAAATTATTTACCACGACTACTGCGATATTTCCATAGCCGTGTCCACTCCGCGTGGGCTTGTGGTGCCTGTAATTCGAAATGCCGAATCGCTCTCTATGGCACAGATTGAAAGCGAAGTAATCCGGCTTGCCACCAAAGGGCGCGATGGAAAACTTTCCATTGAAGAAATGACCGGGGGAACTTTTTCAATCACCAACGGTGGAGTTTTCGGTTCCATGCTTTCCACGCCCATCATCAACCCGCCACAATCTGCCATTCTCGGAATGCATAATATCGTTGAGCGGCCGATCGTTAAAAAAGGCGAAGTAATTGTAAGGCCGATCATGTATGTGGCCTTGTCGTACGATCACCGCATTATAGATGGCCGCGAATCGGTTAGTTTCCTGGTGCGTGTAAAAGAGATGCTCGAAGATCCGGGAAGATTGATTTTAGGCGTTTAATATTTTACACAAGCAACGAATGAAAATTTCGCTTCTGTTTTTATTCCTTGCTTTTGAACTTCAAACTCCGGTTAACAAAAGTTATCTTCTCGGTCGTTTTGATCCGTCAAAAGATACAAGGTTCGCTCAACTTACATTGACTCGTGCAAGAGGAAACGCGGTTAATAGTTATCTGCGGAAGGAAACATTTGATGCCTTCGAAAAAATGGCCGAAGCCGCTGAAAAAGACTCTTTAAACCTTTTCATAGTTTCCGCTACCCGCAATTTTAATTATCAAAAAAAAATCTGGGAGAACAAATGGAATGGTAAAGTAAAAGTAAATGGTAAAGACCTTTCTTCCGTTCAAGATCGAAACGAACGGGCCCGAATAATTCTTTTGTACAGCTCCATGCCGGGTACTTCTCGGCACCACTGGGGCACCGACATTGACATTAATTCTACCGATGAAGCGTATTTCAATTCAACCGAAGGCAAAAAAATATATCGTTGGCTTACGCTTCATGCAAACGAATTTGGTTTTTGCCAACCTTATACTGCTAAACAAAACGGGCGTACCGGATACGAAGAAGAAAAGTGGCATTGGTCGTACACGCCTCTTTCAAAATTCTTTTTAGAAGAATACAAAAAACAAATTACCTACTCCGACATCACCGGGTTCAGTGGCAGCAAAACGGCTGAAGCACTGAATGTAATCTCCTACTATGTTGCGGGTGTAGATTGCCCTTAACGTTAAACCACTTTCTTTCTGATTTGTTTGGCATACGTTCGGCTCACCGGAAAACTTTTTCCGCTCTGCATCTTCACCACCATGCCTCCGTTAAAATGCCTTTCAATCTCTTTTAAAAAGTTTATGTTAACAATCGTTGATCGGTGCACGCGAATAAAAATATCGGGGTTCATGATTTCCTCCAGTTTTCCTATCCCTGATGAGCTTACAAACTGATCGTTTTTTGTAGTGATAATTGTATAATCGCCTGAGGCTTCTAGATGTAAAATTTCATCTACCGGAAGGCTAAAAAGTTTTTCTGATTTTTGCACAAAAATGTGCGATTCGTACGTGCTGCGTATGTGCTGCGGGCGCATACTTCCCAGTAAATCATCAATGTTTCCACTTTCTGTTTTCTTTCTTTTCAAGGCACGCTCCACGGCCTGTCTGAAACGCTCTTGGTCAAGGGGTTTCAGCAAATAGTCTACGGCATTTTTTTCAAACGCCTGAATCGCATACTGATCAAAGGCGGTGACAAAAATTACGTAGGGCTCGTGGTTAATGTCGTCCAGCACATCAAAGCCGGTCATGCCCGGCATTTGAACATCGAGAAAAATTATATCGGGTTTTAATTTATCGATCAATGTTACCGCATCGCTTCCATTGGATGCCTGCCCCATCAATTCAATTTCGGGGAAAGACTCTAAGTATTCGGTTAGAAGCTCGCGCGCTAATTTTTCGTCATCAACTATCAGACAGGTTGTTTTGGTATTACTCATAGATTATTTTTTCAAATAGATTTTGGTTGGTTTTTTTTGTAGGTTCTTTGTCTTCAATATAAAAATTTACGGAATAACCTTTTTCGTTTGCGCGCACCCGCAGTTTGGATTGCGCACCAAAATAGCTGCGCAGGCGCATATCGGTATTGGCCATCCCGATGCCGCTCGAACTTTCGCCTATTATTTTTTTTGCCTTTGTACCGAGCCCGTTGTCTTTCACTTCAAAAAAAATAATACTGCCCGACCTTCGAACGGTAAGCGATATAATCCCGCCTTCTTCTTTTGGCCCAATTCCATACTTAACCGAGTTTTCTACCAGGGGTTGCAAAATCATTGGAGGGACTTTTGTATTCAAACAAGTGGGGTCAATATCTCTTTCAAATGTAAGCCGCTCGCCAAAACGTACTTGTTGTATGCGTACATAATTCTCGATAAACTCAATTTCTTTCGAGAGGTTCACCATTTGTTCGCTGTGGGCATCCAGTGCATAGCGAAATACATCGGATAGCTGGGTAATCAGTTTACGCGCTTGTTCTTTACTGCTATTTACCAACGTGCTGATGGAGTTCAGTGTGTTAAACAGAAAGTGCGGGTTGATTTGAGATTTGAGCAACGATATCTGCATCTCCCTGTTTTTGATGGCCAGTTCACTTTTCTCTTGTTCTTCTTGTTGAAGTCCTTGAAAATACCGTATCACATAATACACACCCACAGTGATAATGTATTGATCGTGAAAACGCAGGGCTTCCCAACTCAACAGTCCGATCATATATTCTTCCCAGTGATCGAAGTACACCAGCCCTTCCATGTAATCGGTAAAGAAGTACGACAGCGTTCCCATCATAAAGAAAAAAATCACCAAGCCCAGCGCGTGGCCAATTACCTGAACCGTAGGCCTAAATCGTGAAAGTAAATGCGACCACAAAAAGATCAACACAATGAAGGCACAGAGAGCTTCAAATAGAAAGAGGGCATTCCACAAAACGTAATATTGTGGATTGACAAACTTCCATTCAATAATTGCACTTACGGTAAAATTTAGGAAATACCACAAGCAAATGAGCCCGTAAGCCATTTTCCAAATCCTCGGTATTTTATCAAGCCATTTCAAACGACAAAATTTCTTAGATAAAGTTAATCAATCGAATCCACAGGCGGCTAATGGGGCAAAATAGCGATAAGCTGCATTTTCGTGCCGTCAAGTTAAAAAAGTTAATGCAGTTAAATTGTATCTTGCACAGATCAATGAGACATCTTTTGCTTTGCACTTCATTGTTTATCGTTGGCTTGGTAAACGCACAGCAAATCACAATCTCGGGTAAGGTTCAAAACCACGAAACCAAAGAGGTATTACCCTTTGCCACAATATTTATTGGAGGAAAACCGATTGGTGTGGTTGCTAATGAACGAGGTGAATTTGATTTTCATATCCCCGTAGATTTAAGAAATGATATTTTGAATGTGAGCATGATCGGCTTTCAGACGTACCAGGCTCCGGTTTGGTCGTTGCTCAATGGTAAAGAATTTGAACCGGTGCTAATCGAGTTGCTGCCGGCTTCCGTGCTGCTAAACGAAGTGGTGATAACCGATTCGCTACGTGCCGGAGAAGTGCTCAAGCTTGCCATTTCCAAAATTGAAGAAAATTATCCCATGAAACCTTTCCTGATGGATGGATTTTACAGAGACGTAAAGAAAATGGGCGGCACGTACATTTCGCTGCTTGAAGCTGCGGTAAAAATTTATGACGACAACTATGCCGAACCAAGAAATAAATACAAGTTGCGCGAACGAGTAGCTTTAAAAGAAGTACGCAGAAGCTTGGGGTATGGGAATAAGTTCACCGAATTTTTTGACCGTGATAATTTACTCGAAGATTTGCTCACGAATAATAATGTACGCTACCGACAGTTTCCGGAAGAAGCGGAGTTCTTTAAAGAGTTGACATTTGATACCGATACTTACTACTACAACCGCGAAGTCTTTGTGCTCACGTACCAAAAAGATTTTCTATTGCGCCTGTATATCGACAAAGAAACATACGGTATTGTTCATTTAGAATATGAAAATGCACATCAAGAAGACCTGGAAATAAGAAACGATCTGGAAAGTAAGTTTGCACGAATAAAACGAATCATCGACTTTAAACCAATTGGTGGGAAGTTTTTTTTAAACTACCTGTCGGTGGTGTCTCAAGTAAATTGGTACGATCGTAGCTCCGGAAAATTAAAATTTGAAACTACGCTCGAAAGACAATTGTTGGTCAACAATATCGACAACAACCCCAGAGAAAGAATAAGCTTAGCCCAGAAGATGAGAAGCTATGGCCTTCAATATCAGGATAAGAACTACAACAAAAAATTTTGGGACAATTACAATGTGATTAAACAAACACCGCTCGACAAAAAAATTATTGAAGACCTTGAACGCGAGGAGCCTCTGGAGAAGCAATTCAAAGAATGATCAGGAAAAAACCTTCTTTGCTTCGGCTAAGAGTTCTTTTTTATCAATAGGCACTACACCCACGTGCTGGCACACCAAACCACCCGCCAGATTACTAAGGCCCGCCACCATCCGGGCATCTTGCCGCAAAGCCATGCACAGTGCTGCTACGCTCACAACGGTATCGCCCGCCCCGGAAACATCGGCTATTTCGCGCTCGTGAGCAGGGAGTTTAACTTTTTGGTTTTGATAGTCGATAAACACGCCATGCTCAGAAAGTGTAACCATCACTCCTTTTGCCTGTAACTTATCTTTCAATAACAAAGCAGCATCTTCAACTTGTTTATGGTTGGAAGCGTTTACGTCCGTCTTTAACCCTTCGCGCAATTCTTTTAAATTAGGTTTGAAGAGCGAAACACCTTGGTAGGCTAAAAAATTTCTTTTCTTGGGGTCAACTACTGTGGGTATATTTTGTTGTTTTGCCCACGCCACAGTTTTTGAAATAATTTTTTCGGTGATTACGCCTTTATCATAATCTTCAAAAATTACTACCTGGCATTCGGGCAACAGTTTCTCTATCCGTTCCAACAAAAGATTTTCTTCGTCAGCATCAGCTACCCTATCCGACTCTTCGTCTACACGCACCACGTGCTGATGGCTGGCAATGACGCGAGTCTTTACTGTAGTGGGCCGGCTGTGGCTGATCACAATTCCGGATTTGTCCATAGATTGTTCGTCCAGGCGCTGCACAATTTTTTTCCCGTCATCGTCATTGCCAATCAGGGCACACAAAACAGGTTCTGCACCCATCGATTTAATATTTAAAGCCACGTTAGCGGCTCCGCCCAATCGAAAATCTTTTTGTTTAACCTGAACCACCGGAACCGGGGCTTCGGGCGAAATCCGTTCGACCGCACCCCAGATATAACTATCGAGCATCACATCGCCAACGATGAGCACGCGAACCTTTGTGAACGAATCAAATATTTCTTCAATAGTCATGACAAGGTGAAAGGCTTTTTTTATTTAAGCGTAGCCAAAGCTTCTTTCATTCGTTTCAATGCCTCTATCAACTCTTTTTCGGAAGCAGCATACGAAAGGCGCACGCAGTTTTCCAAACCAAAAGCGCCCCCCGGCACAAGCGACACGTGGCCTTTGGACAACATCCACAAACAAAAATCATCGCTATTTTTAATTTGAGTTTCTCCGTCCGATTTTCCAAAGAAAGAACTTACATCGGGAAAAAAGTAAAACGCGCCTTGAGGAAAATTAGCTTTTACTCCCGGAATTTCCTTCAAAAGATCGTACACGATTTGCCTGCGCTTGCGATATTCTCCCACCATTTTCTTAGTTGGGGCAAGATCACCGGTTATGGCCGCTAACGCACCGCGCTGAGAAATGGAACAGTTGGCAGAAGTAATTTGACCTTGTACTTTGTTGCTGCCATCGGCTATCCATTTTGGGGCAGCTATGTAGCCCACACGCCAGCCTGTCATGGCAAAACCTTTGGCAAAACCATTAACGGTGATGGTGCGCTCAAACATACCGGGCAGCGAGGCCATGCTTGTCTGATCTCCAATAAAATTGATATGTTCGTAAATTTCATCTGCAATCACCAACACATTGGGGTGCTTCAGCACAACCGTAGCAATGGCTTCGAGTTCTTTTCTCGAAAAAACCGATCCGGTAGGATTACAAGGTGATGAGAAGATGATGGCTTTAGTTTTGGATGTGATTGCACCCTCTACTTGCTGAGCCGTAACCTTAAAATCGTTTTCGATAGTGCCTTTAACCAAAACCGGTGTAGCTTCGGCCAGACGAACGAGGGCATCATAGCTTACCCAGTAAGGCGAGAAGATTATCACTTCATCTCCCCGGTTGAGCAAGGCCAGCATCACGTTGGCAATGGATTGCTTGGCGCCATTAGAAACCACAATGTTTTCGGCTTTGTACGGCACGTTGTTCTCCTTCTGATACTTGGCGGCAATGGCCTCGCGCAGGTCTTGATAACCGGCCACGGGAGGGTAGGAAAAATATTTTCCCTCGTCAATGGCCTTTTTGGCAGCCTCGCAAATATGCTGGGGAGTTTTGAAATCGGGCTCGCCCAAACTCAGGCTGATCACATCGATCCCTTTGTTTTTAAATTCCCTGGCTTTGGCGGCCATGGCCAACGTAGCCGATTCTTCAATGGCATTGATGCGGTCCGAAAGTGTCATTTTAATAAAGATGTTTTTTGTAAGGCCAAAAATAGTTAAATCGTATAAAAAGATTGATAACAAATTTTTTCCATCGCATAACTTCTCTCCCGGTGTTGGTACTCATGCCCCACAGCAGGTGCAACTGCCGTTGTGTGATGTGCGACATCTGGAAAGCCAACCATCTAAAAAAAGAAATTTCAGTAGACGAGCTGAATCGCCATCTTGAGCCTTTTAAGAAATTGGGCGTGCGCGAAGTGGCGCTATCGGGGGGCGAGGCCTTACTGCATACCAATCTTTGGAAGTTTTGCGAAGGGTTAAAATCCATCGGGGTAAAAATTAGTTTGCTCTCAACCGGGATTGCCTTAAAAAACAACGCTACCGAAATAGTAAAATATTGCAAAGATGTAATTGTTTCTTTGGATGGAAGTCGCAACGTTCACAACCAGATCCGCAATATCCCGCTGGCTTACGAAAAGCTTGCCGAGGGCGTAGATGAATTGAAGAATGTGTCTGTTTCGTTTCGCATTACCGGACGGTGCGTTCTGCAAAAACAAAACTTTCGTGATTTTTTCAACATTATCCGGTCGGCTAAGGAAATAGGGTTAGATCAAATTTCCTTTCTCGCTGCCGATGTTACTTCTCCGGCTTTCAACCACACTCACGAATTGTCTGAAGAGAAAAAACATGAAATATCGCTCAACCTCACGGAAGCAGATGAATTGGAGGAGCTCTTGAAAATATCTTTTGTGGAACTGAAAAAAGAATACAAAAATAACTTCATTGCCGAAAGCCCTACCAAAATGTTGTCGCTGGTACAACATTATCGTGCCGGGAGCGGCTTGGGTAAATTCCCGAAGAAAAAATGCAATGCACCTTGGGTATCGGCAGTGATCGAATCGGATGGGAATGTGCACCCGTGTTTTTTCCATCCGGCATACGGGAACATCTACGAGAAAAATTTTATGGATATCCTCAATTCAGAGAAAGCTGTTTTGTTTCGGAAACAGCTCGAAGTAGCAAAAGACCCGGTTTGTCAAAGATGTGTGTGCTCACTTTACAAGTAGCAATTACTGCCTCGTTTGTAAATCTTGAATCTCAAAAATAAAATCTTTGCCATCGAATAAAACATGCTTTTCTCGTTTAAGCTCCAATTGAAAATTATGACGATTGGCAATTTTTCGAATTGAATCCAAATCACAACCTTGGGTCAACACCATTGCTACGTGCGATGAATTGTGTGTGTACGTGCGCAAGTCAGAAAAAAGCCTTTCAAAATATTCAAAGTACTCCCCGCAATGCCAAGCAAGTTCTTCAGGGTTTTTTACTTTTTTTGCATAGTAGGGCGGGTTAATTATTATCCAATCAAATTTAGTATCTGGAATTCCGACAAATAAATCAGATTGATAAACTTCAATATCGACATGATTCTGAATTGCGTTTTCCCGACAAGCTTTTACGGCTACTGGATTTAAATCGCAACTAACCACCTTTGCATTTTGCGTTGCTGCCCAAACCGAAATCAGGCCGCTTCCACATCCTAATTCAAGAATTGTTTTATTGTAGATGTTATGCTCTTGAACATACGTCAACAGGAAGTGCGTACTGGGGAAAAGCCCCGGATGAAACACTGTAGGCGGTATTTTGATTGTGAGCTTTCCGTAACGATGTGTTCTTTCTTTGCGCAAATACCAGCGTGTAATTGGAATTAAAAAAAAAGAAACCACACGCTTAAAGAGTTTTCTCATTTTTACTCCATTACAAACCCTTCCACTTCAGGCTGTCTATATTTCCACAGGCGTTGCAGCGCTTTAATTTCATACGGCTTGTAAAAGATATTTCTCTCATACCGAGCCGATGAAATATAGCGAAGTACCTTTTTTTTCCAGGGGGTAAGTCTGAAATCTGAAACGGTAGGGTACCGTGCATTGAGCACAGCTTCAAAGCCTTTGATGCGGTCGATCATTCGGGGTGTGAGCCAGGGTGTTAGTGGGTTTTTTCTAAGATCAAAATTCAGCCATGTGGGTTGTAACCAGTCTTCCAGTTTTTCGGGAAAATGAAACCCAGATTTTTTTACCATCTCATACATGGCAGAGCCTTCTACAGGTACGGGGCTATAAACGTAAATAATGATTTCGGTTTCGGGGTTGATGTTTTTTATTTTTTTAATGTAGGCTATATCATTTTCTATTTGCTGTTCAACTTGTTCCGGTGTATCGGCAGGGAATCCAAGCACAAACGAATACTCGGGTATGATGTTAAATTTTTTTAAGCGGGCAGCAAATTGTTTCATTTGCTCAGTCGTTTGTGTGCCGCCTTTGTCCATTTTTTTTAGCAATTCATCGTTGCTGGTTTCGGCTCCAAAAAAAATCATCTTACAGCCCGCATCGCGCATCAGAGCGAGCGACTCGTCATGATACTTGTCTATGGTGTCAATCCGCCCTTCGCCCCACCATGAAATTTTTTCTTTTTGAATTAGTTTTGAAAAGGCTACGGTTCGCTTCTCGCTTACAAAAAAATTGTTGTCGTGAAATTCAACGGCATCCGCTCCGTGCTGGTCAATTAAATATTTTATATCATGGTAAATCAGATCTGCCGATTTGCCTTTCCAACGTGCATTGTACAATGGCACCACGGCACAAAATGAACAGGTAAAGGGGCAACCCATGCTGGAATGATAAGCTGCCGTTCGATTTCCTAAAAAAGTTTTTCCCAGATATTTTTTGATCGGATAAAACCGATTGAGTGACGTATACGGCAACTGTGGCAGCGTGTCCTGATCGGGCATGGCGGCTTTAGGTGTTTGAATTACCTTGCCTTCTTTCATAAAAATTAAATTGGGAATGTCATCAACCGCTTCATTGGTTTCAAGCGCTTTAAGCAACTTGGGGAAGGCTTCGTCTCCGGGCCCGTTTATTACAAAATCAACAACACCCGATCGTAAGACGGATGGATATTGATTTGCCGCAAAGTACCCGCCCCAGACATTAATCACCTCAGGATATTTTTCCCTCACTTTTAACGTGTAGGGAATGGCTTGTTGCAACTGTGGACCTGGCATAACCGTACACCCAAAAATAGTGTACCCATCACGAATAAATTTTTCAATTTTTTCCCAGGGGTCTTCTTCAAGATTTCCATCCACCAACGCGTATTCCCACCTTCCTGAAATTGAAGCAGCCACCTGCAAAATAGAATTGGGGATACGATGTTTGGCTCGGGCACTGCGTGGGTTGAAGAGAATAACTTTCATTTATACGTAAGTTAAGAAACCGAAGACACTCTTTATTTATTAAACTTGAATTACTTTTTTTGAAAATGGATAACAACGAAATTGGTTTCATCAATTCGTGAGTAACTTTTTAGTACGAACCATTTTTTTGCTGCCACCTTAAGCGATAGCTTAGAATGGAGGTATGTTGGGTGGTATTTGTCGTTGTGCTTGTTGTATACTGTTATTTTACCAAAGCAAGTGATACGAATTGCCTGAACAATTGAATAGTTTTTAATCATCGTTTTAAACTCTGGATTAATAACTGTAACTATCAAGTTGCAGTTTGTATTGCAAAGCGGAGAAAGGCTTGAGAAGAATTCTGAATTATTTTCAAAGCTATTTAGCACGGCAAAATTTGCCAATACACCCTCCAGTTTTTCCGGAAATGGCTGAGCAGATGGCCAAGTTTCAAAATTTATATTGTTCTCCAGAAATTTTACTTGAGGATGTCCTGCAAATCTATTTTTTGCGATCTGTAGCATTTTCGAAGCCGGTTCTAAAAAAAGAATTTTGTATTTCCCGTTAGTCAGCCAAGGAAGATCTAAACCGGTTCCTCCGCCAAAATCTAGTACTGTCCCCTTTTCTACGATGGACTGGAAAATCTTAGCTACTGCTTCTCTTGTTGGTGAATTCCCCTTAACCTGAGAATCGTATTCAGTCGCTATGGAATCGTAAAACGAATTAACAGATTCAATGTTTCTTATTCGCTTATAGTAACAACCGCAAGCTACGAGATACAAAATAGTAATTAGAGTTAGTCGTGGGTAAGCTAAAAATACGGACCATTTTAAACCCAATTCAAAAAATAATTTATAGGGGATGTATCCAATGCAAACATATAGGCAAATAAGTATTGCTGTTTTTTTAAAATTTGCTTGTTCTGTTTTTAAAAGAAGAGAAAGTGGTATTAATAATAAAATATAATGATAGGTTGCTGATGTCGGCAGTAAGGCAAGCATTGCCAACGAGGGGATTGCGATGAAGAGCGCCAGTTTGTCATCAAAATCTTTTGTTCTTCTATTGTTGAGTACCGCATAAATACTGGGTAAAAGTAGTAAGGCATTAATAGTCCATTTTACTTTTTCTTTGATTTCGGGTGCATCTATAACAGGATGTGTAAAATAGGGTGAGCCGGGGCAAAATAAATTTAACAGTAAACTTTCCCAAGATTGAAATTCAAATGCAAAAGGGTTCTGGCCACTGATCTGTCCGCTTAAGTGAGGGAAAAGATTAGCCACAAAGAATTCTTTCATCACTTGAACTCCAAAGAAATAATATTGTAATAAAACCAACAGTATAATTGTCAGCATGAAAAAAATTGATGCTTTCTTGAATTTGGATAACCAGAAACCAAAAAAAATCACCACCGAATAATACTTCAGCATTGCAAATATCCCTACAACAAATCCTGCAACAAATTCTTTGTTTTGCTTCAACCACCATATTGAAAAAAGTAAGCATATCGTCATCAGCCAATATACCTGTCCGAATTTTATGTTGTTAATCAAACTCAGTCCGCTCGCCAAAATTAAAAACAAGCTGAGTGGGTAATCCCAGGAAGTTATTTTCCTGATGATAAAAACAGCCGGTAGAAAAAGCAAAAGGTTAACTACAATCCAAATTCGGTTAGCTGTTTTCACTTTAAAGAAAGTGAGCGGAACCATAACAAACGCAGTGATTGGTGGAAACGGAGAAAATTTTACAGCTTGTGGCGCACCTACGCGAACAGCCTGCTCATGAAACCACGCATCGTTGTAAAGGCTGTCTAAGTTTGTGTGGTTCGAAATCAATTTCGCAGAAACATAATAATTACCAAAGTCGCTGTGTACTTCGTTCCACGCGGGTACAACTCCTTTTAACAACACAAAGCCAGTAAGCAAAATCAGTACTATGATTTTAATTTTTCTAGTTCCCATCACTCAAAATTTCATAAAGTGAAGGTGAAACTTCTATCATTCTATCATTGGAAGTGCCGCTGAACAGTTCAATAACATTTTTTGAAATGAGCTTTTCGTTAATGTTCATGCAGTCTATTCTGTTGTGGCATTCAATCCCTGCTTTTGAAGTAGGCCGGACAAAACAGGGTGAACAAGGTAACCGTAGCGTAATGTTGGTCAGGTTGGGTTTACGTTCGTATCCAAACTGGGCGGGTTGCGTTGGCCCCCAGATGGCGAGCGTGGGTGTTTGCAACAGCATTGCCAAATGCAATGGCCCCGAATCGTTGGTAACAAACAAAGCACACCGTGAAAGTTCGCGAGCTAATTGACTTAGATTCCATTCATTGGCCTGATTGTGCGATTCAATTTGAAAATTTTTCAGTTCATCTACGAGTTCTTGCACATACTGTTTTTCGTTGGGTGATCCGGTGAAATGAAATGCTGTGTATCGTTTTTCGTTGTGAATGAGTTGAATTACTTTGAGGAATTGGTTGCGGTGCAATCGCCTGGCCAATAAATATTTGCTGGCATTTATATTGATAAGGATTTTAGAGCGGTCGACCGGAATATTAAGTTGTTTTTTTTGATTACTACACTTGGGCAAATATTCGATGCCTTTGTTGTACATCTGATGGTGCGACAACCAATCGACTCCAAAAATCGTATCGGATTTTAAAAACAAATCTTTTTTTTGGTTGTAAAAAGAAATGGTGGGGCACCTTAGGCGCAAAGCCAACATCGACCTGAACAAGCTGATCGAATTAGAACAGCGCTCAAAATCTACAATGCACTTAATTTTATCTTTTTTTATATGGTTCCATATTTTAAAACAATCATAGAAAAAATTAAAAAACTTATCGAAACGGATAAAAAGAAAATGAGTGATACCCAGCATACGACTAATCTCTTCGTGTTGAGGTTGTGTGAGCAGCACTATTTGGCTTTTATCAACCCCCGTTCCTTCGCACATCGCTACTAGCTTCGCCACGCTTCCCCAACCAAAAAATTTGATTACCAACACGGGTGCACTTTGCTTTGTTTTTATATTTCGGTTTGCAATAGCCCTGTGAAAAAAAATCCATGGAATTTTAAAAAGGCTATCCAGCCGAACCAAAGTTTGGGTGGAAATCATGGAGATGTCGGTTGGTATCGGAAAGCGATAATGATATGATCGCCCCAACGGTTGAATGGAAATTTTTTACACAGGTACTTATCCCATATATTTAAATAACGGTTCAGCACCGGAAATCTGCTGTTGAAATTTAATGCTGAAGGAGGAGCAGCAAAAATTCCCAGCCCCTCCGATTTTAACAATTCAAAATCTGACCCTAAACTTATTTTTATTTCACTCCATGAATGATAGAAAGTGGTAAAGACCTCACCTTCAAGTTTTGCAGTTGCTCCTTTCGTCTTAAATCTGCGAAAAGCCTCTTTCAATTTTCCTTTCAGTGCCCAAGTCCATTCCCAGGGGGCTATCTTGGGCATAATCACACAGGTAACTATGCCGTTTGCGTTAAGAAGTTTCGGCAAATGACGCGTCACTTTTTTCAAGTCCTCTATGCAATTCAATCCGCCAAAATTAGAGAAGACGAAATCAAATTTTTCTTCAATCTGGTTTATCTTTTCAAAAGAAATTTGCCGAACGTAAATATTTTCATCCAGTGAGTATTTTGAAATTTTTTGTCTGATCTGTGCAACCATCCCTTCAGAAATATCGGTAGCGTAAACAAAATGCCCCTTCGAAGCAAAGCGGATGGCATCGATACCGGTGCCTGCATTTAGTTCTAAAATTCTGGAGTTCGGTTTTAAAAGCGAATCCACGTGGTCATAAATTTTTTGCCGCCATTGCTGAAGTATCGGGTTTGCACGATCGTCTTCATCAAAATGAACGGATTGTTTACTGAAGGCAGCTTCTACCTGCTGCCAATGAATGGTTTCATCGTGCATGTTGCAACTGCTTAAGCCTCCAGCCCTGAACCACAGACACCGGTGCATGATAAATCATTGAAGCTATTGCACGCACTTTGAAATTTCTCTGCTTGATAAACTCCCACCCCCGCTTAATTCGATATCGGCTGTGCACATACCGATGGAGCAGTTTATAGAATACAGGCGAGAATGTGCTTCTGTACAACAGAGCGAGGTCATCCGAGTCAACCCAGTTTTGTTTTTCTTTAAGATTTGATTTTACGTTTTCGTAAAATTTTGTTCCCGGCAAAGGGTACGACACGGAAATCCCAATTTCGTCCGGCATTGCCGCGAGGGTCATTTTAATAGTGGCTTCAATGTCTTCTTTTTTTTCTCCGGTGTATCCAAACTGAAGAAAATAACCCACTCTAATTTTTTTTTCTTTCATAAGCCGGGTGGCTTTTTCAATTTCTTGTATCGTTGTGCCTTTATCCATGGCATCAAGAATTTTCTGCGAGCCCGATTCTGCACCTACCCAAATTGTTTCTGCCCCCGACCGGGCAAGATGTTCTATGGTGTTTTCTTCAAGCAACAAATCTACCCGCGATTGGATTTTGTAGTTGAATTTCAATTTTCTTTCATCTACTATTTCGTGGAAGCGTTTTATCCATCCGGGTTTTAACCCGAAGATGTCATCGCACATCCAGAAATGATCGGGCTGAAATTTTTTCAAAAGGTATTCTACTTCTTTAATAACGTACTCGGGCGAACGCGAATTGTAGCGGTTGCCGTAGATCGGCTTGGCACACCAGTTGCATTTGTAGGGGCAGCCTCGTGTGGTGGCCATGTTAAGCGAAAAATAGCCGTGCTTTTTTTTCCAGATCGCACGGTAAGGTTCTATGTCGATCAAGTCCCAGGCGGGCATGGGCAGCCCATCGAGGTTGCGCAATACAGGCCGTAGTGGATTTACAATGTTTTTGCCTTCTTTACAAAAAGCTATTCCTAAAATATTTTCTGTTGGTTGTTTTGACTTGAGTGTGCGCAAAAGTTCTGTTAGTGTCTCTTCTCCTTCGCCCCGCACCACATAATCAACACCTTGTTGAAAATATTTTTCGTAATGATCGGTTGCATCCGAGCTGCACACGATTACAACAGCATTATACTGCTTGGCAATTTTTGCCATTGCAAATGCGGCATCGCGCATGGCCGTAAGGCACATTTTGGTCAGATAATTAAAGCCATCGTCATAGATAATAAAAAAATCAGGTCGGTGTGTTTTTATCTCGACTTCAATTTCGTTTGGGTTATCGCGTAAAGCCACATCAACAAAAGAAACGCCAAAGCCAGATTCGCGAACAACTGCAGCAGCCTGAAGCGTGCCGAGCGGTGGGTACGGTTGTTTAAATCGCCATTGCTTGGGATCTCGTTTGTAAAAATAAGAGTGGGTAAACAATGCTTTCATAGCGACAGATCCATGTCGTGTTCTTTTTCGAAACGGATTATTTTTTTATTTAACAAGCTCAAAACTTTTTTTTGAAAAAACTGTGGATGGCTTTTGGAAACACCGGCCGTTGATCGGAACGCAATTTCAAAATCGAAATCGATCATGTTGTTTTTGTATTTTTTCATCCAATGATTAAGAATACGTTTTCTTAACCATTGATTAAGTCGATCTAGCGGAAGGGTTGAAATAAATCTTTCGAACAAAAGTTTTAATTTTTTTTCTTTTATCACCGTTTGCATGGGCTTCACTTCCAAATGCGGTTGATAGTTTAACAGCCAACTATTTGATCTTTGGAAATTTTCGATCACCGATTGCCCGTACATAGGCACAAGGGTGCAACATTCGATGGCTGTAAAAACATTTTTTTCATGGATCTCCAGATTGTCTGTATCCACAAAATAGTTGGTACATAAGTTTTTATGAGAATTGAACAAAACCAATCGCCTAAACAGGGCAAGCAAAGTGCGGACAATCCACAATCTGTTTTTTTCGGTGATGATAAAATAGTCGATGTCGCTTTTCTCGTCCATAAATCCTTTTGAGATAGAGCCCGAAAGCATAATCGCACGCACAAATGGAAAAAAAGAAACAAGCCTTGAATATTTTTTGGCCGTTTTAATTTTTTTTTCAGCCAGAAGGTTGCCTTTAATTCTTCGATCGGCCA
This sequence comes from Bacteroidota bacterium, assembly GCA_018267285.1. Lineage (GTDB taxonomy): Bacteria > Bacteroidota > Bacteroidia > Cytophagales > Cyclobacteriaceae > ELB16-189. Next base: position 40,482 of record JAFDYU010000022.1, read on the forward strand.
AGGAAGGTTTATCCTGTATTGAATAGAATTTACCGCAACGAAAAATTTTCTTTAGTCGAACTAATGAACTGAGGTTATCTTCAATCGATGAGTTTAATTCTATCGGCAAAAATCTTGTTATTTCTTCTGTCGCCAGCGGGTAATCAAAAATATCAAAATAGAGCAGTGTGCGGATGATGGCTTTATCATCTGCAGCCGTTTCTGTTTTTTTTTGTGCGGCAATCATTTCGTTTTTCTTTCAAGTCCCAAATACAAAGTTTGGAAAAACGCAAAAAACACAACGCCTTTTTGGCGCTCGCCAACCGATTCGGTAAGGCACATCAAACTAAAGATAACAATAAAGGAAATGTATTGCGCGTTTGAATACGACTTCGAAAGTATTAGCGGGCCTACGAGGCAAGAAACAAAAGCCAATAAGCCGATCGAACCTAATTCCATCCAGCTTTGGAGAAACTGGTTGTGCGCGTTGCTTTGCAGGCCTATGGTACTTTGGTTAAAATGAGAATAAAAAGCTGTTAATACTTGGGTACCTCCACCTGTCCCCACTCCTAAAATCGGATGATCGGTAATTACAGACCACGCTGCATGCCACTCGAGCAACCTGTAGTTTACTGAATTCCATTGGGTAACCGATGTATCCGCCAGATAAGTGGTCTTTAAAGGCTCTTCAATAACTCTGAATTTCGAAACCGGATTGAATGCTAACAACATGCCAACCGTACTCAAAAAAAATAAAATCGGAATAATGATTTGCTTTCGTTTTTTCAAGCCGATCAAATAAAAGCACGTACAGAAGAAAGCGATAATCGCCATGCGCGATGAAAGCATAGCAATAAATACCGACATGGCCAAAGCTAGGCCGTAGTGAAAAATTTTAGTTGATGTAGAATGAAATTCCTCAGTCAATAAAATGATAACACAAAACGCGAGGTACATGGAAAAATATCCCGGATGCAAACTTGCCCACTTCGACAACTGAATGTACGAAAAATGCATCCACATCGAAGGTGCTTCAGGATGCAGGTTGTTGTAATTGTCGGTTGTAAATAAATTAAAATTCCCAAAACTACCTCCGCTACTAAAATGAATGGACGTTGCCACGACACAAAAGAGCATAATTACTGCACAGGAATACACAAAGCTTTTTTTCAGAAGAGTAATAAAGCGCTCCTCGAGTGGCCTCCCGGTGATGGCAAAAATGGGAAGTGCAATAAATGAAATTTTTTTTTCGAGTGTGAAAAATCCGTTGTCAATATCTTGAGTGTAAATCATGCCTGCTAAAAGCACAGCATAATAACCGAACATAGGCCATACCCAGTTTGCATTTTTTAGTTTGTTCAAATAAAAAACACCACCGCCTGCCAACCAAAAAATTAACAAAAGAATCAAGCTGATGTTAAAGGCGGTATCGAGCCACGGCAAAGTTACCGCACACAGCCACCATGCAATTTTCCATCCCTTGAATTGTACTGCATCGGATACTCTGCTCATGCGGCTGCTACTTCGGCTATGGTTTTCTCTGTTACGTTGATTTTGTGTCGTTGCAGCATGGCCCTTTGGTTTAGCTTCATTCGTTCGTCATCAAAAAACCAGCCCCACTTATTGAAATATTGAAAAGCACTTTTCAGGTTTTGCAAGGTTAGGTCAAGGCTTTTGTAAGAACCGCGAGCGTGGATGTGTGTGATGGAAGCCCCCGGATAAAAAAGCGTTTCGTAGTGTTGATGGATTCTTCGGGAAAGGTCCGTGTCTTCGGCATAGAGAAAAAAGCGTTCGTCAAAAAGGCCTATTTTTTTTAGTGCTGCCGTGCGCAAAAACATAAAGCACCCCGAAAGAAAGGGTACGTTAATCACCCGTTCTGTTCCGCAATCTTTCATTTCATAGCGGTCATTGTATTTTTCAAACCATGACTCGAAAGGGCTAAACCTGCGCACCGCCAGATTTAAAGGCGTAGGCAAAAGTTTACATAACCTCTGCTCAGATTGGTCGGCACTAAAAACGTTCGGCATCGCCAAGCCGGCTTGGGGTTGTGCTTCCATAAAAGTGAATAGCCTCTCTATAACATCTGGGCCAAAGCAAACATCTGGATTAAGTACTAAATGATAGTCTGCGTGGTTTAAGCTTTCTCGCAAGGCGATATTATGTGCTTTGCCATAACCTAAATTTTTTCCGGGGAAGATATACTCAGCCTCCGGTGGGCATATGGACTCAAGCTCACGGGTAGGCGAGTTGTCGATGATGGTGAGTTTCCCGGTTACGGTGCTCTGCAAATAACTTGTTATGGCTTGTTGCAGAACTTCGGGTTCGGTTTTGTAAACTACGATCGAGGCAGAAATTTTTTCCATTAGCGTTGCAACAACAGTTTGGCCAACTTAATCCTTGAAATTAGTTTTTTCTTTAAAGAATTATGGCTTTTTCCGCCAGTGGTTGAAAAATTGGAGTTATGCCTGCGATGGCCTACCAAAATATGGGGGATAAATTTTACAATAAAATGTTTTTGAGCCATCAGCCCGATCCACTGATCGTGCATGGAAATTCCTTCAGGAAACGGCAATGCTTTGGTCAATATTTCTCTTTTAAATGCCATACAACAACCAACAAATGAATTCTTGAAAAAATTTTTAAGTAACCCACTTCCCGATTCGTTCAACAGATAAAATGAATCCGTAATAACATTATCTGCTTCATCAACCAATTGGCAATCGCATACCAGCAGATCGCAGTGTTGTAGTTCGTGCTTCATTATTTTTATTTTATCAGCATACCAAATGTCATCTTGGTCGGCCAGAAAAATAATTTCGTTGCCAGCATTTTTTAACACATACTCAAAATTTTTAACCGGGCTCTCAAATTTTTTTGGCGGCAGAATTTTTATACGCGAATCGTTGAAGGATTGTACGATTTGCAGGGAGCCGTCAGTAGAGGCATCGTCAGAAATAATCAGTTCATCACTTTGTTCCAACTGCAACAGGATCGAATCGATTTGCTCACGCAAAAACGGAGCACCGTTATGAACCGCCATACATACTGAAACCTTCACGGCTGTTTTTTTAATTCAGTTAACGACACCAACGAGATCAGCAACACCGACATCCCAATTGGGTTATTAAAAAATTGATTGGTTGCCGATTCTACAAACACAAACAAGGAGCTGTAGTAAAATGATTTCGCCTCTGCGGAAAGATTACTTTTTCTATAAGCCAGGTGAATGGACCCTGCGATCGTCAACCAAAACAACAGTCCTATAATTCCTTGCTTGTGAAAGACCTCGAGGTACGCAATCTCCATGTGAACTTTGCGCGCAGGAATTCCATTGCCAAAACCATGGCCAACTAAAACGGAAGAAACCGACAACCTTTCGGAAACCTCCTTTATTTGCTGTACCCTCCCTTCATCTGAGTAGGCTCTCCCTCCAAACAAATCAGGGTTTGATTTTTCATAAGGCCTCTCGCTTTTAACCGAGTCAAGTGTCCGGCTTAAACTAATTGTAATCTTATTTCCCCACACCACAACCAAGAAAGCGAGCATAAGGGGAATTATTGACAAGACGTATTTTTGTTGCGAAATAAAATAAGCTGAGAGTGTGATAACCAGAGCAAATAATAATCCTCTCGTTACGCTCAGCACAATGGCCGAAACTAAAAAGAAAGCGAAATCGTATTTTTTTTTAGTGTTTGAGAAGAGAAAGAAAATAGTGCCGACACCAAGGAATAGAAAACCTTTGTAGAAAAAAGTAAGCTGCCCTCGATAAAAAAATTCTTGCGTGTGCTCGGTTAAAGAATAAAAAGAGAGAAAAGGCACGAAGTCTAAATGTATTATCATTAGGGTGGCTATAAAAAGCAAGGCAATGATCAGTGAGCCTGTTTGATATATTTTTGCAACCCTACCAATCTCTTTCTGATGAATTACCAAGGCAAAAAAAATCAACATAAAGAAATAGAGAAGAGGTTTTACATCTTCCCATATTAAAGAGGTCGGGTTATTGTTGAGCCATCCCACGAACAACCCAATAAAAATAGTTACTGTAAAAAAGCTGATCAGCTTCTGGTAATTTTTAGAAAGTTCTTTTTTTCGAATCAAGTGAAGGGCACTCAGAGCCATAGCCAGCACAAATAAAATCATCCGGAAAGAAACAGGCCCTATCGCAGTCAACTTTCCGCCACCGCCCAGGCACAATTCTATAACAACAATGAAAAAAATAATTTTTGATATTCTATTAAGCATGTCGATTTGTTCGATGTAAATACACTTTTACAAAGGCCAGGGTCTTGAATTTAACACTCATTTTTAATGCTCTCAAAAATCGGATGAACGCCAATAAATAGAAAGAGTTTGTTATCTCTCCATACCATATGGATCCGCTTAGGTAATAAGGGAAACGTCTCAATATTTCTTGTGATGAATCTTCGCTTGACGATAAGCTGTGCCAGCAGATTGCATCAATCACAACCAATTCATCGTGATGTTTCAATATCCTTTCTGCAAAAGCGAGATCGCTGAAATCCAACGGAAACCTTTCGTCATATCCATCACAGCTTTCAAAAATATCAGCCGACACCACGAGTCCACTGTTAATAAATTTTGTTTTTTTAAGCGAGTACGATTTGGGTGTTATTGTTTTATAAGCCGTTCCTTTTCCCAATCTAAAACAGAACGGGGAAATAATTATCGATTCGTTTCTGACAATTGGAACCAACAATTTTGTTAGCGGCTTCTCAAAAATGGTTTCTGTTATCGTTTGAAAAAAGGATTCTGGAAAAACAGTATCCTGATCGGCCAACAGCATCCACTTTTTATTTTGCTTTTTTGCTTCCACAAAGCCTTCGTTGTAGGCTTTGCTTACGCCCGGATTTGCTGGGTCATGATTGTAAGTTATTTTCCAAGAAGAACTATCGGGTGCTGCTTGTGGCAAGGGGGAATTGTCGTATATAAAAAGTGAAGCTTGTTGGTTTTTGTTTTTTAGTGCCTTTGATAGCGACTGAAACGCAGGTGAGTCGGCAATTTTCATTTGGTATATTACCAGCACCACGATCAATTCGTCCAAAAATATTTTATGTTCTGTGTGCTCCACTGTTCAAGTTAAAGTTAATCTCATAAAAACGTATTGGTTTTTACAACGATCGGTTCTTATTTTTGGATGTACCATTTACCATTAACCCGATGATGAAAATTCCAACCAACCGGCAAGAGTATGAAAACGCGTATCAGGAAAGCGTTACCAATCCTGAAAAATTTTGGGCTTCCATTGCTGAAGATTTCACCTGGCGTAAAAAATGGAACAAAGTTTTGGAGTGGGATTTCCACAAGCCCGAAGTGAAATGGTTTATTGGCGGAAAATTAAACATCACCGAAAATTGTATCGACCGGCACCTGCCTTCACGTGCCAACCAAACCGCCATAATCTGGGAAGCCAACAACCCGAAAACACCTTCTCAAAAAATAACATATCAAGAACTCCACGACCGGGTTTGCCAGGTGGCAAACATGCTCAAAGCACACGGCATAAAAAAAGGCGACCGCGTTTGTATCTATATGCCCATGGTGCCGGAGGCGGCTTATGCCATGTTGGGCTGCGCACGCATTGGTGCCATACATTCGTTGGTTTTTGCAGGGTTTTCATCAGGCTCGCTGGTCGATCGCATCAACGACTCGCAATGCAAGCTGGTGCTCACCTCGGATGGATCCACACGCGGAGATAAAATATTAGACTTAAAGGGAATTGTAGATTCCGCTCTTGAGCAATGCCCCTCGGTGGAAACAGTTATTGTATTCGAACATGCGCAGTCTAACCCGACTATGAAAACCGGGCGCGATTTCTGGTGGGCGTCTGAAATAAAAAAAGCAGCTACCCATTGCCCGGCCGAAGAGATGGATGCCGAAGACATGCTGTTCATCCTTTATACATCGGGCAGCACGGGCAAACCCAAAGGTATGGTGCACACGTGCGGGGGCTACATGGTTTTTATTACCTACACGTTTGTAACCGGGTTTCAATACCAGGACAAACAAATCTATTGGTGTACGGCCGATGTAGGTTGGATTACCGGGCACTCGTATATTATTTATGGCCCGTTGGCTGCGGGCGCCACCACGCTCATGTTTGAGGGCATCCCCTCCTGGCCAGACATGGGCCGCTTTTGGCAGGTGATTGAAAAACACAAAGTCAATGTCTTCTATACTGCGCCTACGGCTATCCGTTCGCTTCAGGTTGCCCCGCTCAGTTTTGTGGAAAAATGCGACCTGTCATCGTTGCAAGTAATTGGCAGTGTGGGCGAGCCCATCAATGAAGAGGCCTGGCAATGGTACAATAAAAATATCGGTAAAGGGAAATGCCCGCTCATCGACACCTGGTGGCAAACCGAAACAGGCGGGTTTATGATTTCGCCTATTGCTAACATTACAAAATTGAAACCGGCTTATGCCACTTTGCCGTTGCCGGGAGTTCAGCCGGCCGTGATGGACGAAAAAGGAAATGAACTTACAGGCAACAATATTGAAGGGCGCTTAACCATCAAATTCCCATGGCCGTCTATTGCCCGAACAATTTATGGCAATCACCAACGCTATAAAGAAACGTACTTTTCTACCTTTCCGGGAAAATACTTTACGGGCGATGGCTGCAAACGCGATGAAGACGGCTACTATCGCATCACCGGCCGTGTGGACGATGTGCTCATCGTTTCGGGCCATAACTTGGGTACTGCCGAAATCGAGAGCGCCATCGATGAACACTCGGCTGTAGCCGAATCTGCCGTGGTGGGTTACCCGCACGACATTAAAGGCCATGCCATCTATGCCTACGTAATCTGTTACAGCAAACCGGAGGAGGAAGAAAAAACACGCAACGAAATACGCGAAACGGTTTCTAAAATTATTGGCCCCATTGCCAAGCCCGATAAAATCCAATTTGTTCGGGGGCTGCCCAAGACACGTTCCGGAAAAATTATGCGCAGGATTTTGCGCAAAATAGCTGAAGGCGAAATGTCTAACCTGGGAGACACCACTACGTTAACCGATCCGGGCATTGTAGAAGAAATCAAGAACGGGGCTTTGTAGTTTTCAAATGATTTTAAAAGCAACTCAAGCAGACATTCCTGCCTTAAATAAATTAGTGAATTCAGCCTACCGTGGAGAAGGCTCCAAGCAAGGCTGGACCACCGAAGCCGATTTGCTCGATGGCACACGAACCGATGAAAACGCAATCCGCACTTACCTCAACGAACCGGGTGCTGTCATTTTGAAATATGTTAACCACGAAAAAATTATTGGCTGCGTCCGGCTGGTAAACCACGGAAGCCAGCTCTACCTCGGTATGTTTGCGGTTGACCCCACTGTGCAAAACCAGGGTATCGGCAAAAAAATTTTATGCGAAGCAGAGGCAGAAGCCAGTAGACGAAAATGCACTTCCATTGTCATGACGGTTATCTCCCAACGAATAGAGCTGATTGATTGGTACAAAAGAAACGGGTACACAGAGGTTGGCGATAAAAAACCAATGGTGCTTGACGATCCCAGCGGGGGGATTCCGAAAAGAGATTTATATTTTATTACTTTGGAAAAATTTTTAAGCTAAATGGAAATCAACGGCACAGTACTCAACCTACTCCCCTTACAAACCGGTCAAGGGAAAAACGGAACGTGGAAGAAGCAAGAATTTATTTTGGAAACCCCGGGGCAATTCCCCAAGAAGGTGTGCATTTCCCTTTGGGGCGAAAAAGTGGATGAAAATAAATTAGCGACAGGTGATAAAATCACAGCTTCGATAAATATCGAGAGCCGCGAATACAACGGCCGCTGGTACACCGATGTGCGTGCCTGGAAAATCCAAAAAGAAGCTGGTGGTGGAAGCAGCCGGGATATGCCCCCGCCACCGGATGAAACATTCGTGCCCGAGTCATCGGGAAGCGATGATTTGCCTTTCTAAACGGGCAATTCGGCTTTTTTTTGCACAATTAAAATTCTCGGTTACCTTTGCAGTCCCAAATTTAAAGGGAGCTTAGCTCAGCTGGTTCAGAGCA
>JAFDYU010000023.1 GCA_018267285.1 Bacteroidota bacterium
GCCGTCTTCGTTCTGCCGCATGTAAAATGCCTTGATGCCTTTGGGGTAGTTGTAAAGAATCACAGGTTTTTTGAAATGTTTCTCTACCAAATATCTTTCATGCTCGCTCTGCAAATCTACACCCCACTCTTCAATCAGGTATTGAAATTTCTTTTTCTTGTTGGGGTTCGAGTTTTTCAAAATATCAATCGCTTCGGTATAACTGAGTTTTTGAAAATCATTTTCCACCACAAATTTCAACCGATCGATCAAGTTCAGTTCGCTGCGTTGTTCTTGGGGTTTGCTTGCCTCTTCTTCCAGCGCACGTTTGTTTAAAAAATCCAGATCGTCTTGGCAATTTTCGAGCGCATAGCTGGCGAGGTACTGCAGAAAATCCTGAGCCAGTTGCATGTTATCCTCAATTTTGTAGAAAGCCATCTCGGGTTCGATCATCCAAAACTCTGCCAAATGCCTTGTGGTGTTTGAATTCTCGGCACGGAAAGTAGGGCCGAACGTATAAATATCGCTCAAAGCAAGAGCATACGTTTCGCCTTCCAGCTGCCCGGAAACGGTGAGGTTCGTTTCCCGTCCAAAAAAATCTTGTTTGTAGTCAATTTTTCCTTGTTCATCGCGTGGCGGTTTGTTCAGGTCGAGGGTTGTTACTTTGAACATAGCACCGGCACCTTCGGCATCGGAGCCTGTGATCACCGGTGTGTGGATATAAAAAAATCCGCGGTCGTTAAAAAATTTATGTACGGCAAAAGCCATGGCGTGGCGCACGCGCATCACCGCGCCAAACGTGTTGGTGCGAGCCCGCAAATGGGCAATCTCGCGCAAAAATTCGAGTGAATGTTTTTTTGGCTGCAACGGGAATTTCTCCGCATCGCTGTCGCCCAGAATTTCAAGTTTTTTTACTTTCACCTCAACGGCCTGCCCTTTTGCGGGCGAAGAGATCAGTTCGCCCGTAACCGACAAACAAGCACCGGTAGTAATGCGCTTCAGAGTGCTTTCGTCCAAACTATTCAATTCTACTACTGCCTGAATGTTATTTATGGTTGATCCATCGTTAATAGCAATAAACTGATTGTTTCTAAAGGTACGCACCCAACCTTGCACGTTCACGGTTTGGTTGACAGGTTGTGTTGCCAGTAGGACTTTGATCTTTGTTCGCTTCATAAAATTTATCGAAGTGCAAATCTAAATTCTAAATTCTGAATTCTAAATTCTAAATTTGCATCAATCGTATGCAAAAACTCAATCTTAGCCAATCTCTCCAACAAAAGCTGTCGCCTCAGCAGATTCAGTTCATCAAACTGCTGCAAGTGCCCACGGCCGAGCTGGAAAGCCGCATTGAAGAAGAGCTTGAATTAAACCCGGTTTTGGAGGAAGGGGAAGAACAGGAGCCTGAGGTTGCCAGTGAAACGGAAGCTCATGAAGAAGAAAATGGTTCTGAAAACGAGCCAATGGATGAGCCCGCTGCCTCCAACGATGACATTGACATTAAAGATTACCTGCGCGATGACGATTACAGCAGTTACAAAACCTACTCGGATGACGATGAGGAAGAAGACCGGGAGATGCCCGTAGCCACTTCAACCTCGCTCCACGAAACACTCATGACCCAGCTTGGCTTTCTCGGGCTAAACGAAAAACAACATGCCATCGGCAAACAGCTCATCGGAAGTATTGAAGGTGACGGATACATACGCAGGCCGTTGGAATCCATTGTGAATGACCTGGCCTTTGCGCAAAGTATTGACACCACGCTGGAGGAAGTTGAAACTATCCTCAAAAAAATTCAAACCTTCGACCCGGCCGGAATTGCCGCCCAAAATCTGCAAGAATGCCTGATGCTTCAACTCGACCGCATGGACGATGGCCAAGATGTGGATGTGATCGTGGGCAAACGAATCATCAGCGAATGCTACGAAGAGTTTACTAAAAAACACTACGCCAAAATTCTTAAGAAACTTGATCTCGATGATGAAGATTACATCAAAGATGCAATCGAACTGATTGTAAAGCTTAACCCGAAGCCGGGAGGCGAAGTTTCCAGCGGCATGGTGAAGAACCAATACGTCATCCCGGACTTTATACTTACCAACAACCACGGAAAAATTGAGGTGGCACTGAACTCGCGCAATGCACCGGAGTTGCGCGTAAGCCGCAGTTACAACGAAATGTTTCAGGCTTACGACAAGAGCGACAAAAAAGATAAAAAATTGAAAGAGGCCGTTTCATTTGTTAAGCAAAAGCTCGATGCCGCCCGATGGTTTATCGATGCCATCAAACAACGGCAACAAACCCTGCTGCGTACCATGCGTGCCATTGTAGAATTTCAGTACGATTATTTTTTGGATGGTGATGAAACCAAGCTCAAACCGATGATCCTAAAAGACATTGCACAAGTGATTAACATGGATATTTCAACGGTAAGTCGCGTGGCGAGCAGCAAAACGGTGCAGACCGATTTCGGTACATTTCCACTAAAGTATTTTTTCTCCGAAGGCATTGCTACCGACTCAGGCGAAGAAGCCAGCAGCCGCGAGGTGAAACAGATTATTAAAGATTTTATCAGTGCCGAAGACAAAAGCAAGCCGTTGTCGGACGATAAGTTGGAAGACCTGCTCAATGAAAAAGGTTACAATATTGCCAGACGTACCGTGGCAAAATACCGCGAACAACTGAACATACCCGTGGCAAGGCTGAGGAGAGAGATGTGATGGTACGGTTAGCCGCAAAAATTATTTCTGTTGTTTTTCATCCGCTGCTTTTGGCAACCTATTTGGTGCTGATGCTCAGCTATTTTTTCCCTGCAATGTTAGCGATACATCCAAGTCAATTGTGGCCGGTAGTAGCTTTTGTATTCGGTTTCACTTTTCTGGTCCCGGTTGCTAACCTGCTTTTCTTCCGGTTTTCGGGCATGATCAGTTCCCTTCAAATGCCAACTAAAAAAGAGCGTATTTGGCCCTTCGTTTTTATTTCGGGTATTTATCTTTTCATCCTTTTCCTTTTCTATTTTAAATTTCAATTCAGCATAAATTTTGATAAGCTCATGGCAATCACTACCTCCCTTGTGGTAGCCGCTACGCTTATCAACTTATTTTACAAAGTGAGTGTCCACAGCCTGGCTATGGGCGGTTGGGTGGGGTTTCTGCTCCCTTTGTTACGGTTTTCGCCCAATCTGCTCTGGCCCACGTGTGCTGTAATTGTGGTTGCGGGGTTGGTAATATCCTCTCGTCTCTTGCTAAACGCACATACACTGCAACAAACCTTGGTGGGTAGTGTAACGGGAGTGTTGGTAGCCCGGGTAGGCATGTACCTGCTTTTTTAAGCTACGCCATCAATAGTTTGATGTTTCTCGATTTATTTATTATTTTCATGTTCCGTTAAATATTCTTTTTTGTTATGAACATTTTTGTTGCCCGTTTAAATTTCAAGACCAGGCGCGAAGACCTGGAGGCTGCGTTTGCCAAATTTGGTCAGGTTACCTCTGCCAAGATTGTTAAAGACAGAGATACCGGCCGCTCCAAAGGTTTTGGTTTTGTAGAAATGCCTAACGATGAGGAAGGCCAAAATGCCATTGCCGCCCTTAATGAAACCGAACTCGATGGCCGTGTAATTGTGGTGAAGCCTGCCAACCCCAAAGCTCCCGGAGAAGCTAAACCTCAGGAGGGTTAAAAAAGCATAATCTCAAATCAAATATAGTCTTCGACTACGCTCTGACTGACGTTCGAAGACTTTTTTGAGGCTGCCCTCTTTCTATCTTTTCTTTCAAACTGCTTTGTGCATCATCGCTTCTTTTTCTTTTCTGCGTTTTTCATCGATTGAAAATTTCCCGGCACCAAATACGATAAACGTAACCAAGCCGATAAGAACAGCCACGGAAACTTCCAACTCCATGTGGTTGCCCAACGACATAAAGCCTTTGGGAGCGTTAACCCATACCACTGCTCCGATTAAAATAGGCAGTTGAACCAGGCACATAATTCTGGTGAGCAGCCCCAGGGCAATAAGCGGCCCGCAGAGCACGTGTGCAAAAACAATGTAATGCGCTATCGATGCCCCGGTGTACGCCATGTTCATCCCTTGAATGCTCATCTCCAAACTGTCAATATTGTTGAGAAAAGCAAAGCCCTTGTACGTGATGTAACAGCCGAGCAGCACGCGAAAGAAATCCAGAAACCCGGGGCGGTGTGCATTGCCCCAGTCTTCTACTTTGTGAATAATATTCATAGTGCAGGGGATTAATGTTGTTCTACAAAGTTTAAGAAATTTTCATCAAAAAGGCAATACAAATCAGGGAACGTATTGCGATGGCTTCTTTCCGGTGATGCGTTTAAAAATCCGGTTGAAATTAGAGATGTTGTTAAACCCCGATTGGTAACAAATCGCTTCTATCGGCAAATCTTTATCAATCAACAGCCTGCAGGCGTTACTCACACGCACTTCGTTTAAAAAAATGGTGTACGTTTTTCGGGTATGTATTTTAAAGTAACGGCAAAACGCTTCAACCGAAAGGTTGGCAACCTCCGCAACTTCCTTAATGTAAATTGGGCGGTGGCTTTCGCGAAACGTAAATTGCAAAATATTATTCATCCGTTTGCTTTCTTCACTTTTCAGCTGGCTATGAACGCTGCCCGCCAAAAATTTAATTTCACGTGCTTCGGTCAATTTTTTCAATAATAAAAAAAACAGAATGATCCGATCCATGCCGGAAACATTTTTTAGTTGATGGAGTTGTACCGTAATGTCTTCCTTGGCTTTCCCGGACAATTTAAGCCCACGAGATGAGCGTTGTGCAAATTTCCGTACGGCCTTCATCTCGGCCAGTTGCCAAAACGATTCACCAAAATATTCTTTATTGAAATAAATCGAAGTCGCTTTAGACTGTGGCCGCGATTTATTTTTAGAATTGATATCGCTCCGAAATACATGAGGTTGCCCACTACCGATTACATAAAGATCGTTAGTGGTAAATCGGCCCACATAATCTCCGGCAATCAATGTGCCTTCGCCATGTTCAATAAGCATGATCTGAATTTCATCGTGCCGATGCAGTTGGTCATAAAATTTCGTGCCCACATCAACCTGATATTGAAAGCATTCATTATTTACTTTGGGTACACTGAAAGAAACAACCTTCATTTTTTTAGATTATTTTGATATGAAAAACGATAAAATTTTAATTAATATATCAAAAAAGTATAAGTATCGGATAGTTTAAGTCAATCGTCAAACACAAGCATCCCGTTACCTTTGAAAAAAAAATATTATGGCCTTCGAATGGAAGGGTGTGTTTCCGGCACTCACAACCAAATTTACATCAGAAGATAAACTTGATTTTGTGATGTTTGGAAAAAATCTGAAAGCTCAGCTCGATGCGGGTGTAAACGGAATCATTTTAGGGGGAACATTGGGCGAAGCCAGTGTATTGACTAACGAAGAAAAATTTTCGTTGGTAAAATTTGCAGCCGAAAAAGTGAATGGCAAAATACCCGTAGTTATGAACATTGCCGAAGGCAGCACCCGTGAAGCCGTGAGGCAGGCATCGGAAGCTAAGAAGAACGGAGCCACCGGGTTGATGATGCTGCCACCGATGCGTTACAAATCCGATCATCGGGAAACTGTTTCTTTTTTTAAGGCCGTTGCTTCTTCTACCGAGCTGCCCATCATGGTGTACAACAATCCTGTAGATTACAAAATAGAAGTGACGCTGGATATGTTTGCCGAACTGGCAGAAGAAAAAAATATTCAAGCGGTGAAAGAATCCACCCGCGATGTTTCGAATGTTACCCGCATGATCAATCGCTTTGGCGATCGTTTCAACATTTTGTGCGGGGTCGATACCCTGGCTATGGAAGAATTAATGTTGGGTGCACACGGCTGGGTAGCAGGGTTGGTTTGTGCTTTTCCAAAAGAAACCGTAGCTATCTATTCGTTAATGATGAAAGGGAGAATCGAAGAGGCATTGAAACTATATCGTTGGTTTTTGCCTTTGCTGGAACTGGATATCCACCCGAAGTTGGTTCAGTACATCAAACTTGCCGAACAAGAAGTTGGCTTAGGGACGGAATCCGTCCGTGCTCCTCGCCTTCCTTTAATTGGCGAAGAGCGCGAGCAAATTTTAAAAATAATTCGCGATGGAATCAAGTCAAGACCAAAACTGGAAGAAGTAAAATAATTTAACGTAACGGTTGCTAAATTATGGACGCCACAAAAGAAGAGATCAACATAGCGCTGCACGAGGCTCAGGTTGCTTTTTTATCCTATAAAAACACGAGCGGAAAAAAGAAAGCCGAGCTACTGCGCGCCATTGCACAAGAAATAGATGCGTTGGGAAACACGTTGGTAGAAACCGTGATGCGCGAAACCAATTTACCGGAGGCGCGCGTCATCAGCGAGCGTGCGCGCACCACGGGGCATTGTCGTATGTTTGCCGATCTTGTTGAAGAAGGTTCTTGGGTGGAAGCTCGCATTGATACGGCACAGCCCAACCGCACACCTGCACCGAAACCTGATCTTAGAAAAATGCTGATACCCATTGGCCCGGTGGTGGTATTTGGTGCGGCCAATTTTCCACTCGCTTATTCTACCATGGGCGGAGACTCAGTATCTGCCCTGGCGGCAGGTTGCCCGGTTATTGTAAAGGCTCATCCGGCACATGCCGAAACATCAGGCCTGGTTGCGCAGGCTATTCAGCGCGCAATCACGAGAACCGGAATGCCAAAAAATATCTTTCAACACCTCTACGGGAAAAGTTTTGAAGTTGGCCAGGCACTGGTCAATCATCCGCTCACCAAAGCAGTTGGCTTCACCGGCTCGTTGGCGGGAGGAAAAGCCTTATTCGACATCGCCAGCAGAAGAGCTGAGCCCATTCCTGTATTTGCAGAGATGAGCAGTATTAATCCGGTAATTCTGTTGCCTGACAGTTTGGAAAAGGATTTTGAAAAAACTGCGTTGCTGCTTGCCGCTTCGATAACTCAAGGTGTTGGGCAATTTTGCACCAATCCGGGGCTGATCATCGCACAAGATAATTCCGCCCTGGAAAAATTTACTACCAAACTCCACGATGAAATTAATAAAGTGTTGCCCGCCACCATGCTGCATCAGGGCATTGCCGATAACTACCATAAACGTTTAGATCAGACGCTCTCGCAACAAGGAGTAAAAGTTGAAGCACAATCCGATTCTAAAGCCAGTTCCATGCAAGGCCAATCTTTAATTGCTTCTGTTCCTGCATCCGAATTTTTAAAAAATCATTTGCTTGCCGAAGAAGTATTTGGCCCTTTCTCGCTGATCGTAAAATGCAAAAACCTTCAGGAGCTTCATGCTGTGGTCAGTCATAACAGTGGTCAACTTACGGCCAGCGTTATAGGTAGCGAAGTCGAAATTGAAAAGCATAAAAATCTGTTTAATGTGTTAATTGAAAAAGCAGGCCGACTCATTGTTAATGGAGTTCCTACGGGTGTGGAAGTTTGCCCTTCGCAGAACCACGGTGGGCCATTTCCATCCACCACCGATTCGCGATTTACGGCTGTAGGCACCGATGCCATCAAACGGTTTGCCCGACCGGTAGCGTTTCAAAATTTTCCGCATGCCCTGTTGCCTGACGAATTAAAAAATGAAAACCCGTTGAAGATCTGGAGGTATAGCAACAGCGAGTGGGGAAAAAATTAAGCGACACAATCATGAAAACATTTTTCTGCATTGATGCGCACACCTGCGGAAACCCCGTACGGTTAGTGGCCGGGGGTGGGCCAATGCTTGAAGGGAAAAATATGAGCGAAAAGCGCCAGCACTTTCTTCGTGAGTACGATTGGATTCGCAAAGGCTTAATGTTTGAGCCGCGTGGCCACGACATGATGAGCGGCAGTATTTTATATCCACCGTCTGATCCGGCCAATGATAGTGGCGTGTTGTTTATTGAAACCAGCGGATGTCTGCCCATGTGTGGACACGGAACTATTGGCACTGTTACAGTAGCTATTGAAGAGGGGCTGATTATCCCTAAAACACCGGGCCTACTAAACTTAGAAACTCCGGCAGGTTTGGTGCGTGTAGAATACAAACAAGAAAACAAAAAGGTGAAGTCGGTAAAGATCCGAAATGTAAAGGCGTACCTCGCGGCAGAAAACTTAACGGCCGAGTGCCCGGATATAGGCGAACTTACCTTAGATGTATCGTACGGTGGCAATTTTTATGCGATCGTAGATGTTCAAAAAAATTTCAAAGGGCTTGAACACTTTTCGGCCGACCAACTCATCGGTTGGAGTCGGGCGCTACGAAAAAATATTAATGCAAACTATCAATTCGTTCATCCGGAAAATCCAACTATTAACGGTTGCAGCCACATATTATGGACCGGAAAACCGAAGGATCCGAAATCAACGGCACGTAATGCGGTATTCTATGGCGACAAAGCCATAGACCGGTCGCCTTGTGGCACAGGCACATCTGCGCGGATGGCGCAATGGTTTGCCCAAGGCAAATTAAAATCGGGCGAAGAGTTTGTTCATGAAAGTATTATCGGTACAAAATTTATCGGACGTATTGAAGAGGTGACTGAACTGGCCGGCAAGCCTGCGATCATTCCAAGCGTGGAAGGTTGGGCCAAAGTGTACGGCTACAATACCATCCGCATCGATCCCGATGACGATCCGTTTGCGTATGGTTTTCAAGTGATCTAACAATCGAACTATGAAAATCGGAATCATTGGTGGTGGAATTATAGGGTTGAGCTCCGCATATTATTTACAAAAATCGGGGCATGAGGTTACAGTTATCGACCAAAGTGATTTAACCAACGGTTGTTCCTACGGCAACGCGGGCATGATTGTGCCCAGTCATTTTATACCCTTAGCCGCACCGGGCATGATTGCAAAAGGAATCCGCTGGATGTTTGATTCCTCCAGCCCGTTTTATGTAAAACCGAGGTGGAGTGGCGATCTGGTTCGATGGGGGATTCAATTTTACCGACACGCCACGGAAGCTCATGTTCAAAAATCTGCCGGGGTTTTAAAAGAGCTGAGTCTCCTCAGCAAATCGCTGTATCAAACGTGGTCGAAAGAACTACTTGATTTTGGTTACAACGAAAAAGGGTTGCTCATGCTTTATCAAACGAGTGACGCAGAGCACGAAGAGAAAGAAACGGCCCGCTTGGCAAACCAATATGGAATTGAAGCGCGGGTGCTATCGGCCGATGAAGTGCAGCAATTAGAGACGCACGTCAGGGTAAATGTGCGAGGCGGAATATTATTTCCGGGCGATGCACACCTCACTCCTCACTTATTGATGGAGTCGTTAAAAAATAATCTAAACGAAAAAGCAAATTTTAAAACAAACACAGCGGTAAAAGATTTTAATATCTCGGAAAAGAAAATAAAATCGGTTGTTACCAACCGTGGAGAGTTCTCTTTTGATGAAATAATTTTAGCTACAGGTTCGTGGTCGGGTGATGTCGCTAAAAAACTCAAGCTCAACTTACCTATGCAGGCCGGCAAAGGTTATAGCTTTACGCTTCCGGACATATCAAAAAATATTCAGATACCTTCTATATTGATTGAAGGGAAAGTGGCGGTTACGCCCATGGGCAATTCGCTTCGCTTTGGCGGCACTATGGAGATTAACGGCCTTGACCACTCCATCAACATGAAGCGGGTGAAAGGAATTGTTGATACGGTTTCCCGGTTTTATCCGGAACTAAAAATAGAAACTCCTGCTATGGAAAAAACCTGGCACGGACTTCGACCCTGTTCACCCGATGGTCTCCCGTACATTGGAAGGACACCATCAATTCAAAACCTTACCATCGCCACCGGACACTCTATGTTGGGCATAAGCCTTGGGCCGGCTACCGGAAAATTGGTTTCCGAAATTATTAACGGTGAAAAAACAAGCATTGATTTGTCGGCACTAACCCCACATCGCTATCAGCGATAGCAAATTTCTTTATACGCACAGAGTTTACAGGTATCTACTCGGTTCGTCTGCACAAATGTTTTGGTTGGGTCGAAAATTTCCTCGAGAAGCTGTTTCAACAACGCTTCAAATTGAGGGAACAAAGGTGTGGCATCATGTAAATAGTCATCGCCCATTTTCAATCCAAAAGTAAAATTCTCGTCAAAAAGATTAACCCGATTGAGTAAGCCCGGAATCACTTTCTGTCCGTTTGTAGAATTATTATTTTTATACAATAACGCATAAACTAAAGTTTGAAAGGCAGCCTTGTTTCGTTTACCATCGCGCAGAAAAAGCGACTCAACGCCTTTAAAATTTAAATCATCTTTTCCGGTTTTGTAATCAATTACACGTACGCGTCCGTCTTTGCTGTCTATCCTGTCAATAGTACCGCCCAACGTAGCAAATCCGGGTGAGTGATCTATTTTAACATTAAACAGCCAACCATTTTGTTCGAGTGCCTCTATTTTGAAGGGAGCATATTCGCGATCGTACTCCAAAATCTGTTTTGCAAACTTTTTAACCACTTCACGAACTACCACACGTTGGCCTTCGTAAACCACCTCATGTTTCGGATTGAGATGATAGGTTTTAATAAAGGCCTCATCGATAAGTTTTTTTAATCTGTGGTCTATGTTATCAAAATCATCGGCATCGATTACTTTGCCGGGCTTCTTCTCAAGAATTTGTTTATAGAATTGCTCCATCACGGCATGAAGCAGATTGCCTAAAATGCGTGGGTCTATTTCTTCCTGAATCTTTTGTTGTTCACGGATTCGGGTCACGTATTGAAAATAAAATTTTAACTGGCAGTCGAAATACGTATTCAGCGCTGATGGAGAAAGCCCCCGGGCTCGGAGGTTTCCTTCATTCAATTTTGCCAACGCACGAAGCACCTGCTCGTCTTTTTTAATTTCAATTGGTTCTTGCGGCCGGGGTTGGACGGAGTTGTGCAGCACTTGATGTTTTACCTTGTGCCCGCTTTCGTAAATTAACTGTTGCACATAACGGCTCATCTCACCTTGCCCCAGCACATCGGGTTCTGAATTGTAGAATAAAAAAATGTTTTGAGCGCGCTGTAGTGCCCTATAAAACAGATACGCATAGATAGCGCCCTGATGCTCGGCCGTTGGTAGCCCGTACGCTTTACGAATGTTGTAGGGGATGTAGGACCCCTGTGCCGCATTTGTCGGGAAAATGCCTTCGTTCAACGAAAGAATAAAAACATTTTTAAAGTCGAGGTTGCGGCTCTCCAGTACACCCATTACCTGAAGTCCTTTTAAGGGCTCGCCTATAAACGGAATTTTTTCGCTACGAGCGTATTGCCGAAACAATCGCAAAAAAGATTTTAGAGGAAGTGAATTTCCTCCTTTTGTACCCACACTCCAAACTGCATCGAGCCGGTTCAACAACTGAACACCCCTAAAAACATATTCCTGATCAAGTTCGTCAAGAGACGATATTGTGTTGATGTATTCAAAAATAGTGAGCAGGTAGGTTGTGATTTTATCCGCTTTCTTAAAAATCAAAGCATGCAAGGGTACTTGCTCGGTCAGAAAATTTTCGGGAACAGAAACCCAATTGTGTTTTTGTATCTCTTTGAGTTTACCCTGGGCGTTTGCTGGGTCGGCTGCCGTAACGTACGGATGCGAGAGTACGGAATGAACCGCATTAAACGCAAAATAATTTTTGCGCAAGCCAATCTGTAACTCCAACAACAACTCAACCAAATTAAAAACAGGCGAGCTTGCCAATGGAAAGCCCATGGTTACATTAAATTTATCTACCACAGGTGCAATGCTGTGCATTACCGGCATAAGCATTTTTTCATCGGGTAGAATAACAACGGTTTCCTCCGGCAGCATTCCGTTTTTCAATTGGTTCGTTAAGACTTGTGCCATCAACTTCACCTGGCCCATTGGCTGTGCGGCACTGAACAAGTCAATTGTTTTTTCTTTTTTAAAATGGTCGGGAAGATCAAGTGAAAATTCTTTTGCCAGCAGAGGATGTTGTTTATGGGCTCTAAAAAAAATACCGGCTTCTTGTTTTTCGTCATTGATGTAATACTGATCGGTATCCCATCGTACCGAAGCCATTTGCTGATCAACGAGATAGGAAATAATTTTTTCTTCGGCTTTTGTAAGTGCATTGAAACCTATAAACCAAACTTGATTTTTCTGGTAATCAAGTTTAAGTTTTCCGGAAGTCAACATTTCAGCTGCCAGGCGGTGCTGCCGCCCTTCGTAGGCAAGGCCTTCGTTAAATAATCTTTCATTAAAGGTAGTGTACAACGGAAAAAGCTTTCGCCACACGTCTACAAACTTTCTTTTGTTGATTGATTCTTCAGCATCAAAACCTATCCAAAATTTTTTTAAAAAATCTTTTTGTTCAGCAGTCAAATAGTCCCAATTCGAATCGAGTTCTTTTAAATGACTTAAATCGGAAAATAAAATTTTAGCATCTACCAGATAGCGATCAACTTCATCAAAATCACGAAGCAGCATATCTCCCCACATAAAAAACTGATCGAAGGTTTCGGCTTCATCGCCCATCACCTCTACATAGCATTGATGAAGTTTAAAGATCAACTCCAGCCTGTCGGGAATACGCAAGGCGGACATGTCAGAAACAAAATCTTCAAATGTGATCAACTTAGGTGAGAACACGGGCTTGGTTAATAACTGCCCTACGTATTTTCGGAAGTAAAGCGCAGCCCTCCGGTTGGGGAATACTACCGTGACCTCCGACAAGTTTGCATAACTTTTATTAATTTCTTCTGCCAGTTCAAAAAGAAAAGTTTTCATATTGCGAAAGGCAAGTAAGGGAATTGATTGTTTAAATCAAACTATGCCGCAATAGGTATAAAGTGAAAACGGGAACCGCAATTTGCTTGCAGTTCCCGTTTTGTTTTGCCATCGACCGTAGTCTTTGAAAAACACTAACCCTCGTATCGCAAACTGAAACTTACTTCAAGCTGCCATAAAGACAACCGCTCTGGGCTTCGAGTTTTTTTGGCAGTTTCCCGAAGGTCTTACCTCAAACACAATCTGATCACTCCGGCTTTTTTGTTCATCATTTTCCGTAGAAAATAACTTTTTGTTTGCCGGTGTGCACCGATCTATTTGCCAGTGACTGAATTAGTGATATGAAGATATGTTGCACCGTTACATCTACAAACTATTTTAAGAAAAATCGACCAACAACTTTCACACATAGTTATGAACAAAAATTTCAGCGAACCTGCAATTATTTTAAATATGTTGTGGATGAAATAAAAAAATTGTGATTAACTCATTTCCATCCTTTGTCGAGCTGCACAGTTTCTTTCAATAGGTTAACGATGGCGCGTGGGTTTACCTCATCCACTGATTGATAGATTTTGTAAAAAATCTGCTTGTTGCTCCGTGTGTAAGATGGTGGCCGACATCTGGTAATCGGTTACCATACCAAAGCCCGAACAAACTCCTTGTTTTATTCCGCCTCGCGGAATTGTGGCCGGCCAAATAATGCAGATTCCTTTCTTTCCATAAAAGTACGGCACATTGAACGAAATTTTTTCTTTGCAGTAGCTCGGCAGGGTTTCCTTTACAATTTGCCTCAGCACATCTACAATCAGCCGCTCGTTTTCTGGAGGAACTTCATAGAGTTGCAGAAGAGAATGAATCTTTAGGCTCACCACGTTTAATCAATGTACAGCTTTTCGCCTGCTTCATCGGGAAACAAGCTCACCAAATCCCACTTCTCTTGGGGATCGAATTTTAAAATGCCCTTTTCGGCACTTAAAGGTGAAGGAAAATTATTATCGTAAATCTGGCCTGTGCCAAGTCCGTGATACAGATTCGAAGTGTACTGCGATGTGAACTGTGCAATGGCATTTAGCCCGATGTTGGATTCGAGCGCAGAAGTGATCCACCACCCTATATTGCTTTTTTCTGCAATGCGTATCCATTCCGCACAGCCCAAAAGACCACCGTGCATAGTGGGTTTGAGAATAATGTAATTAGGTTTCAGTTTGGTCAATAATTTTTCTTTTTCTTCTGCAGAATTAATTCCGATCAGTTCTTCATCAAAGGCAACGGGAATGGGCGACTTCGCGCAGATTTCTTCCATTTCCGGCAAACCCGGCTTGATCGGCTGCTCGATGGAGTGAACGTTAAATCTTTTCAATGAATTTAATTTATCGAGTGCATCTTCTTTTCTAAATGCACCGTTGGCATCGAGCCTGATTTCGATGTTGTCGCGAAAATATTTTCTGCGGATATATTGAAGCACATCGCATTCTTTTTCAAAATCAAGGCCTCCTACTTTAAGTTTCACACACTTAAACCCATCGCGGATTTTTATTTCCACCTGTTGAAGCATAAAATCAAGACCGCCCATCCAAACCAAACCATTGATGGGTACCGGTGTTTGTTCGATGAATTTATTTTTGAAAATAATTCGCTGCCCACCGTTCATCAAATCGAGCAGAGCAGTTTCTAACCCAAAAGCTATCGCAGAATATTCCCTATTAATTTTATTCGATTGAAAAAAATCAGCTACGGCAGAAATATTTTCACCCATTGGCAATGACAAATTCTTAGATTCAATTTTTTTGATCTCTTCATCAAGTATTGTTTCAAATTCGATCCCGTTTTTTTTGCTCAATCCCGGCAGCGGGCCGCACTCGCCCAGGCCGTACACTTCGGGGTTGCGGTCGTCCCAAAGGCGAATAAACCAAGAGGTCTTTTCGGTCATGGGGCCGCGTGAAGTGCGTGCCGCAAACGAAAATTTAAAAACAAACGGATGAGTGCTGGCGCGAAGCATGCAGAAACTATTACGAATTAAGAATTACAAATTACGAATTAAGAATTGGAATCATAGGCAAAAAAGATTGACTAATTTTGCAATCGATGACTACCGATCAAATCTTTTTGTGGCTGGACGATGTGAAAGACCCCGAAATACCTGTGCTTTCGTTGGTAGATTTGGGCGTGATTACGGAAGTTACCGTTCAAGGCAATAACGTAAAAGTGGAAATGACGCCTACGTTTGTGGGCTGCCCCGCGCTTGAGTACATGAAAAATGAAGTAGAAGCGTTGCTCAAAAACAAAGGCGTTGAAACCGTAGAGGTAGAAGTGAATTTTAAAAAAGCTTGGAGCTCTGATTTAATTACTGAGAAAGGGAAAGCTGCATTAAAAAAATACGGTCTCGCCCCTCCTCCATCGGCTCAGGTTTTTTACGACCTGGAAATTCTTGATCATGCCATTTGCCCACGTTGCAACAATACCAACACCGAATTGAAAAGCCCGTTTGGGCCGACCTTGTGCCGTGCTTTACATTATTGTAACGATTGCCAAGAAGCGTTTGAACAATTTAAACCGATTTAATTCTTTTGGCGTTATTATTAAACTAAACCTTGAATAGCATTTTGATGCTTAAAAGAATTGCAAGTGATCTTCAACAACTTAAAATCATATCACTTGCCTTCTCAGCAATCATGATAACGGGTGCGTTGGTATTGCCGCTGATAAGCGTGGGCATAACCGAAGCATCGGCCACGCGGAGATTCTGAATTCCTCTCACTCTTAATTTGTCATCAACCACCGCCATTTCATCGTTACCCATTTTGCAGGTACCCACCGGATGATAAACACACTCGGCCGTTTCGCGAATGTGATTGAGCCAGGCTTCATCCGAATCGCGTTTAGTCGGCAAATGATTTTCTATTCGTATGGCATCAAAAGCTTTTGCGCTTAAAACCTCCAGTGCTTTTTTGCCTCCGGCCACCATCACTTTTTTGTCTTCTTCGTGCGATAAGTAATTTGGATTGATGATTGGTGGAGAAGAAGGATCATTTGATTTCAGAAAAATCTCTCCACGGCTCTCCGGCCTAACTTGCGTTGGCAAAATAGAATAGCCATTGGTGTGTGGAAAACTATGGATGTCGTACATGTTGGCGCCTTTCTCCTCGCCTGCATTAGTGGGTGTAAATTGAAATTGTATATCGGGTCTCGATATTTCAGGTGCGGATTTCAAAAATGCAACGGCTTCTAGCGGGCCGATTGACATTGGTCCTTTTTTAGTCAAAAAATAATTGACAAGTTCAATTGCTTGCCGATACCACGGCAAATAGTAATTGTTTGAACGTACGCTTGATTTGCTGCTCACCGGATACATCAGGTGATCTTGCAAGTTTTTTCCAACACCGGGCAAATCAATTCTTGATTCAATACCAAACTTTATCAACGTAGTTTTGTCGCCAATCCCAGAGAGCATCAACAGCTTAGGCGATTCGAACGCGCCCGCACATACCAAAATTTCTTTTGTTGCGCGTGCTGCCATTGTGCTGCTCCGGTCTGTTATGAACTCCACTCCGGTGGCTTTTTCGTTCTCAATCACGATTCGCTTCACCAAAGCTTTTGTAATAATCTTCAAATTGGTGCGCTTCATGGCAGGATATAAAAACGCACGAGCCTCACTCATGCGCATCCCATTTTGCATGGTGTATTGAAACCAACCTGCGCCTTCTTGCCGCTCGCCATTCACATCATTGTTGAGTACGATTCCTTTTTCGGCACATGCTTGTAAAAATGCTTCGCCCATCGGTGTGTGGTACCAATAGGCCTGCGTTACATTGAGCAAGCCACCTTTGGCGTGAAAATAATTTTCGAATTGCTCATTATTTTCAGATTTCTTGAAATACGGAAGTACTTCCTCAAAACCCCAGCCTTTATTGCCCAGCGACTTCCAATGATCGTAATCTTCGCGTTGACCGCGGATGTAGGCCATCGCATTGGTGGAACTGCAGCCGCCCAGCACTTTTCCACGAGGCTGATAAATTTTTCTGTTGTTAAGATGGCGTTGCGGCTCGCTCCAATAACAATTCCAATCTACGTTGCTGTGATGAAGCTTTAAATACGCTTGCGGAATGTGTATTTCTGGTTTTGTGTCTTTGCCACCTGCTTCGATCAGTAAAACTGTTTTGGAGCTATCTTTTGAAAGGCGATTGGCCAACACGCATCCTGCAGAACCCGCACCGATGATGATGTAATCGTACGTCATTTGCTCACTGTAAGTTTAAGAAATTGCAGTTAAGCTATACATAAAAATTGGCCTTGTACTTCTTTACCTGAATAAGCCGAGCTCGGTAAGAATTTCAATTCCGGTTATCTTTCAGTACAATTAGCTTATCTCTTCCTTCTGCCTTTGTCTCTTCCCCACGATTCTTTCTTTTTACCACCCCAAAACTCTTCGCGCTTTTTTCCGGAGAACCTTCTTTTCTTTCCACCATCTCCGCTTCCGTCATCCGCATTTTTCTCTCGCCTTCCACCAGTCATTTCCAAACGCACTTTTCTTCCGCGAACTTCAACGCCTTCAAAACCTTTCATGATTTGATCGGTGAATTTCTTTTCTACTTCGAAAAAGGAATAAGCACCTTTTAAATCAATCTTACCCACATTGTCTTTACGCACTTCTCCGTAATCACAGATCATAGCAAGCAACGTTCCTTTTTCAAGGCCGTCCATTTTTCCGATGTTGATAAAAATGCGGTCGCCCGTGGTGTAAGCGGCATCGCTCGCTCCGTCATCAAAAAAGGATTTTTTATCAGATTTATTCAGATCGCGGGCATCGCGGTAATATTCCAGAAAACGATTAAACTCGATAGAAGCAAACCGCTTAATAATATCTTCTTTGCTGAGGTCTTTCAGTGCGTGGTGCACTTCGGGCAAGAACGAATCGATTTCTTCATCAATTACTTCTACTTCTTTCACTTTCTGCACCAAGCCAACAATTTTTTGCTGGCATACTTCGTCACCGGTAGGGACGGACACTTTAGTAAATTTTCGTTTCAGGCTTTTTTCCACCTGACCGATGCGCCCCAATTCTTTTTTTGAAACAATAGCGAGTGAAATTCCTTTTTTCCCGGCACGGGCGGTGCGGCCGCTTCGGTGGGTATAAAACTCCATCTCATCGGGCATATTCATGTGGATCACGTGCGTAATGTTGCTCACATCAATACCGCGCGCGGCAACATCGGTAGCTACCAGCAACTGAAGTGTCTTGTTCTTAAAGTTTTTCATCACGCGGTCGCGCTGGGCTTGCGTAAGATCTCCGTGCAGCGAATCGGCATTGTAGCCGTCTTTAATGAGATGTTCGGCAATTTTCTGTGTATCCATTTTAGTACGGCAAAAAATGACACCAAAAATATTGGGCGTGTAGTCAACAAATCGTTTCAACGCCAAATATTTATCGCGCTCATCTACAACAACAAACTGGTGATCTATATTTTCATTGCCTTGTTGGCGTCCTTCCATGGCCAACTCTTGCGGGTTGGTCATGTAGTTGTTGGCAATCTCGCGCACTTCGCGCGGCATGGTTGCCGAAAAGAGCCAGACTTTTTTGTTACCGGGGGTTGTGGAGAGAATCTCATCGATGTCTTCCTTAAAACCCATGTTTAGCATTTCATCGGCTTCATCGAGCACCACATATTGAATGTGTGTAAGGTCAACCACTTTTCGCGAGAGCAAATCGATTAAACGACCGGGTGTTGCCACGATGATCTGTGCGCCTTGCCTGATTTTTCGGATTTGATCGGAGATACTTGCGCCTCCATAAACAGTTACAATGTTTAATCGTTTTACGTTTTTACAGAATCGGTCGAGGTCGTTGGTAATTTGAACACTCAGCTCTCGTGTTGGCGCAACGACCAGTGCTTGCGTGGCACGGTTATTTTCATTGACCAATTCGATAAGAGGTAAACCAAAAGCAGCGGTTTTTCCGGTGCCGGTTTGAGCCAGGCCTATCAAATCCGCGTTGCCTTGCAGCAACATAGGAATAGCTTTTTCTTGTATCGGTGTAGGATTTTCAAAACCCAGTTGGCGGATAGCTTCCACCAGTTCCCCGGAAAGTCCCAGGGTATCAAATGCTTTCATTAGCGGTAATTAAGCCGCAAAGGTACATAAATTAATGGGGCTTGTTTAATAGCACGAATTCTTCTGTGTTTGTATCGAATACCCATAAAATCGTTGGCAAATATAGTGTTGGTCAAAACTAAAGTAAACCTAACTTTGCTTCATCACTTTTTTAAAAATAATTGGAATGAAAACAATGAGGAGGTCACTATTTATTTTGGCTTTGTTGGTGGTAGGCTATGCGTTTCAATATGGCTGGCGAGCGCTGCCTATTATCAGTGGCTATGGCGCAAAAGATATTTGTTCATGCGTCTTTCTCGGTGGCCGGCAAGCGGAAGATGTAATTGCTAACGAACTCAACAGTTTTCCGCTTAAGCTCGGAAAGTTTGAGATCAACAAAAGTGATTCATCGGCTACGGGTAGTGTCTTTGGGTTGGCCAAACGAAAAGCAATTTTTAGAAAAGGTTTGGGCTGTACGTTGTTGGTTGAAATGAGTGAAGATGAATTACGAAATCAAAAAATCAGTTTGTCAAAAACTGTAAATACAGATTCAAGTTTTTGGCCACACGGAGATCAACTTACTGATTCTATTTATAAGAAAATCAACTATAAAAAATTAAATACAGCGATCGATAATGCATTCATTGAAACTGATACCGAGAAAATAAAAATGAAAAGAACACGTGCGGTAGTGGTTATTTATGACGGGCAACTAATCGGAGAAAAATATGCTACAGGTTTCAATAAAGATTCAAGACAAATCGGCTGGTCGATGACCAAAAGCATTACCAATGCACTCGTTGGTATTTTGGTGAAACAAGGGAAACTAAGTTTAGATGAACCTGTGCCCATAGCAGCCTGGAAAATGGATGACCGGAGAAACATCACCCTCGCGAATTTAATGAACATGAGTAGCGGATTAAAATGGGAGGAAAATTACGGAGGCCCGAGTGGGGCTACCGATATGCTTTTCAAAAAGAAAGACATGGGCATCTACGCTGCCAAATCTCCACTCGAATCAAAACCGGGCGATGTGTTTGAATACTCCAGCGGCACTACCAATATTATTTCACGGATTGTACGCGAAAAGGTAGGTGACGAAAATTACTACAGTTTCCCGTACGAGGAACTCTTCCATAAAATTGGAATGAACAGTATCGTCCTTGAGCCCGATGCGGGCGGCACGTTTGTAGGTTCATCGTATTCCTTTGCAACCGCACGCGACTTCGCGCGGTTTGGTTTGCTTTACCTCAACGATGGCGTTTGGAATGGCGAGCGTATTTTGCCCGAAGGCTGGGTGAAGTTTTCTTCAACGCCTACACGCGGGGCTAACCGCAGAGAATACGGAGCGCAATGGTGGACGAACGCAGGCGAAAAAGGCAACCCCGCCAACCGCACATATCCCAATGTGCCAACCGATTGTTTTCAGGCAGAAGGTTTCGAGGGCCAGTACATTTTTGTGGTGCCTTCGAAAAAATTAGTGGTTGTACGATTAGGGCTTTCTAAAAAAGACGACTTCGACATGAACAAGCTTGTTTCTCAGATCATTGAAAATTTGCCTGAATA
The DNA here is from genome assembly GCA_018267285.1 of Bacteroidota bacterium. Lineage (GTDB taxonomy): Bacteria > Bacteroidota > Bacteroidia > Cytophagales > Cyclobacteriaceae > ELB16-189. Next base: position 20,400 of record JAFDYU010000023.1, read on the forward strand.
ATTTCATGGAACAGAACACGCACACACTCACACCCGAAAAGAAAATAGCAATAGGGATAGATGCTTTAGCATCAATAGATCCTGATATGTTGGACGATGCATACGTTTACGTTCATTGTAAATTATCCATTACGCTGCCCGGCCTTCTGATACGTATTTGGAAAACAACTGTACTACAAGATTACCATTCTGCATCGCGCGCTCAACTAATTCATGCAGAAAATATATCGTATGCTCCGCAGTGGACCCTGGTGCCTGACCGTGGAACGTATTCTTTTCTGCTGATTTTTTCTGCGTTACCAAAAGATTGTTCAATGTTTGATCTGGTGGAAGACATTCCTCAGCCGGGCGGCTTCCTGATTAAAAACATTGCCCGTAATAAATCGGATGTGTATCGTATTACGTTGGGCGATTAACTTTCGTTTAGTTTTTTCACCACCAACAAAAACCAGTCTTTGTCCATTTGCAGGTAGCCTTGCTCGTAACAATAATGGTAAACCGCCCCTTCCTTGGTAGTATAGATGTCGGTGAAGTAACTGAAATTAAAACCTTTTGTGGTTAATTTATCGCGATGTGTTTTGGTTTTACCAGTGGTATTTAGCTCGAGTAAAATACGTCTGTTCTTGCGCAATGCATTATTAATGTTGCGCACCAAATTGGTTTCATCGCTGTTCAGCCGGTTGTGGTAGGAGATGCGGCATTGATCGCAGCAAAATTTTTTATCGGCTCGTCCGCCAATCTTGCCTCCGCATTCAAGGCATTTCTTTTCAGCCATTCATTAACTTTTTCTTCTTTGCAAGAAGAGGTTAAAAATTGAAATCCCAGCGATAATGATCAGCACAACAATGGTAATTACCATGCGGGTGTTTTTAAGTTCTAACGACTTAATCATGCCGTCTTTCTTCATTTCACCAATTTCTTTTTCTTTCGCTTGCAGATCAAGGGCCATTTCCATCTGGGCTATTTTGCGGCTGCTCTCTTCACCATATATTTTTTCTTTAGCCTTATCGAAATTGAGCATGGTTTCGTAGGCTTCATTCATGCGTCCTTGTTTTGCGTAGTTGCCGGCCAGATTTTTCAGGATCTGAGGTTCAAAAACAAATGCTTGCAAGCGTGTACACAAAACAATAGCGCTGTCGAGATAGCGTTGAGCTTTGGCATATTGGCCGGATTTAGAATAGACCTCACCCAGGTTCGTCATAATGTTTAGTACAGTCACCTGGTTGCCTTCTTTTTTTGCCAACAAATTTGCTTTGGTATAGTATTCTATAGCGCGGGCATAGTTACCCTGATGAAAATAAAGATTACCAATATTATTGAGGGGGTCGGAAAATATTTTTCCGGTCTGTTCGCTAAGTTGCAATGCCTGCGAGTAAAATTTTAAAGCCTGCTCGTACAGTTGCAGATCACTGTGCAAATTACCCAGATTGTTGAGCGAACCTATAATTTTTGGCTTGTCGTTCAGTTGGTTGAATTGCTGGTTCGATTCTTCAAAGTATTTCATTGCCTGGCCATAATCCTTTTTCAAAGAATAGATCGTTCCAATATTATTTTTAGTAGTGGCCACACCTTCAATGTTTTTAAGGCTGTCGTAGATATGGAGCGATACCAGATAATACTCGAGTGCCCTATCTAAAGCACCCTGATTGCGATAAGCTACGCCCAGATTATTATAGGATGCCGCCATACCTTTTAGATCATGGATTTCAGACCCTACCATCAAGGCTTCGCGCGAATAGGCTATGGCCCTGACGGGATCTGAATTGATGTACGTCCGAAACAATTCATTCAGTGTTTTTACCTTTCCTTCACCGGTAGCCGTTTTAAGTGCGTTTTCAAGGCTGTCTACAGGATTAGCATAACCTGACACAGTAATTAACACGCCAAGGCAAAAAAGTAGTTTTCTCATAGATTGCATAAACATCCGGTTCTAAAATTACAGATTTTCTTGTCGAAAATAGAATCCGCACAACCTACGGCTAAAATAAGCCGTTAAGCTAAGCCATCTGCCAAAAAACAAATAACCATGAAAATTCTAACCATTTTCTTGCTTTTCTGCCTACCGGTGGCCGTGTTTTCTCAGGCCGATTTCGAGAAAAAAGCGGTGATGAAACCCATAGTACAACTTTTTGAGGCTATGCAAAAAGCCGATAGCACATTGTTGCGTGCAGCTTTTACAAAACAAGTTACCATGGCCTCTATCGGGCTAAACAAGACAGGGAAAACAATCATTACGCATGAGTCTTCTTTAGATGATTTTGCAAAAGCGATTGCCACCCCCCACCCGGAAGTCTATAACGAGATGATATGGGACGAGAAAATACTTATCGATGGATCTTTTGCACAAGTTTGGGTCAATTATGCGTTTTATCTCGGCAAGAATTTCAGCCACTGCGGTGTAGATGCTTTTCATTTGCTAAAGGGAGAGGATGGTACGTGGAAAATTTTCCATTTGGCAGACACGCGCAAAAAGAAGGGATGCGATGTACCCGAAAAAATCAGCAGTATGTTCAAGTAATTGCTGTCGTTTCCACCTTTATACCTGTTGAACATTACGTCACTTCTAGTACTACTTGAAGTGGCATACAACGGAATCAAGCTTTTTATAGTTTGATAACATTTTTTTTTAGGGTAACGAACTAAAAAGTACAGTTGCCGTTTTCATATAAGAAACGACCGATTTTCAGTTTTCGCACTGAGTAACTTTAATTCATCAAAAGTTGGCGCTATGAAAACACAATCGAAACATCATCTTCCTGAAGTCCACATTCATGTAAACCCCATTTACCGAGATGTTGCGGTAATTGCATTATCGGGGTTGCTGGTAGCTACCGCAATGCTTGCGCTGATGGTTATGTTTGTAAGCAGGTTCTGAGCCCAATGAGGCCAATACCAAAGTATTGATTACACGTTGATCGGGCGTTAGCCGACATCTACCAAAAGCTGCGGGCTGGCCGATACCCACTCTTCGCCACCCTCAAATACTTCTTTTTTCCAGATGGGCACTTTTGCTTTGATGGCATCGATGATGAACTGGCAAGCTTCGAAGGATTCTTTACGATGGGGTGACGACACGGCAACCACCACGGCCACTTCACCGGGCTTTAGTGTGCCGATGCGATGACTCACCGCCCACCCTTGCAATTTCCAGCGGGCAGCAGCTTCATCTATAATCGTACGTATTTCGGCTACCGCCATAGATTCATACGCTTCATACTCAAGCCATCTCACATTTTTATTATGAGCGTTGTCGCGAACAGTACCTATAAAAACATTGACGGCCCCCGCACCTAAGCTGGAGGCCGTATCGATTACTTTCTGTACATCGATGGGCTTTGCGGTTATTTTAATCATGGTTGACAAACGTTTAGGAGGGAACGAAAAACTGAAATGAAAGTAATTTTTTTTATGCTTTGTTACAAGCATTTTCAAATAATTAATTCAGCCTCCGCTCACCGGTGGGATTACTGCTATTTCATCCGTCTGGGTAATCGTAGCCCCCTCATTGGCATACGTTTGGTTCACTGCAATCAGTAATGAATTTAGTGCTTGCAGCTTTGGGTGCTGGTTCAACAAGTCGGCCCGCAATTCGCCTACGGTCTTTGCACCGGTTTCGAAAACTACTTCGCTCCCGCCCAGTATGTCGCGGCCAATACCAAATACTTTTAGTTTATATTTCAATAGCATCATGCTGCAAGTTACAAATTGGTAATTTTACACATGCACCGCCCCATGCTTTTTGATAACCACGGACGACCGCTCAATTACCTGCGGCTGGCAGTCACCGATCGCTGCAACCTGCGCTGCTTTTACTGTATGCCCGAAGAAGGAATCAATTACTTGCCAAAGAAAGAATTGTTGTCGTTTGAGGAAATCGAAAGTATTGTTTCGGTTTTGGCTCAACTCGGCATCACCAAAGTGCGACTCACGGGTGGCGAACCTTTTGTGCGAACGGATTTAATGAAATTGATCTCGAAGATTATGGACATCAACGGCATCAACGATGTGCACGTAACCACCAATGGGGTTTTGACTGCCCCGTATATTAAAGAGTTGAAAAACCTGGGCATTGCTTCGGTTAATTTAAGCCTCGACACGCTCGACCCCCACCGCTTTAAACTCATCACCCGCAGAAATGAATTCGAAAAAACTCGGAATACACTCCGGATGCTTATTGAAAATGGAATCCCTATAAAAATTAATACAGTGGTGATGGAAGGAAAAAATATAGACGACATCATCCCGTTGGTTGAACTCACCCGAAACGAGAACATTTCCGTTCGGTTTATAGAAGAAATGCCCTTTAACGGTGAAGGAAGCCACTACTCAAAACTTAATTGGACTTACAAAAAAATTCTCAACCATATTGAATCGGCATTCCCCACTCTCGAAAAAATAATGGATCCCGCCAATGCAACAGCCTATCATTACAAAGTTAAGGAGTACAGGGGGAACATCGGAATTATCGCTGCTTTCAGTCGTACGTTTTGCGGTTCGTGCAATCGTATCCGCATCACGGCACAAGGAATTTTGAAAACCTGCCTGTACGATGACGGAGTTTTGAATATCCGAGACCTGATCCGTTCGGGTAAATCGGATGAAGGAATCACGCAAGAATTGCTTTACGCATTCAACCACCGAGCTAAAAACGGCATCGAAGCTGAAGCACACCGCAATAAAAAAATAATTACCGAGTCTATGTCCACCATTGGGGGGTGACTTCGTTTTTTTTTCAAATAATTTTTCTTCGCTGATTAATTCTGTTTAGTTATTTTGACGGACTGAATTGTGGTGAAATGAAAAAAACATTTACTGGCCTTTACGTATTAGCCCTTGTGCTCTTTATTAAGGTTCCTGTGGCAATGGGGCAGGAAAAATTGCCAGCCGTTAAAAATATTTTTAACACGATTAAAGCAGAACCTACGAAAGGGTTGTGGAATTTTAAAAAAACAGAAACCCTGCGCATCAATGTTGTTGAAATGAAAGGGGTAACTAAATTGCACAAACACCCCGATGCCGAGCATACCATTCTGCTCATTAAAGGAAACATGTTGGCCGAAGTAGATGGAAACAAAATTCCGTTGCAAGAAGGCGACATGATATCCATCCCTGCGGGTATGCCTCATAAATATAAAGTTAAAGGCAAAAAAGCGATTATCGTAAGCATGGATGCTCCTTACTACGACCCCAAGAAAACCGTTATGTTGGAATAACGGTAATGAATAGACCCTAACTCTACCTAACCCTAATTATCTTTTACCATGAGAAAACTTTTACTTACCACTTTGATTGTTTGCGCCCACCTGCTGATTTACTCACAATCCAATACACGGATACTCGAGTTCGAAACATCGGAGGTAACACAGCCTGCGCTAACCATGATGCCGGACGGAAAAACATTTGTGTTTAACCTGCTTGGCCATTTGTTTCAAATGCCCGTGGCCGGAGGAGATGCCGTGCAATTGACTTTCGGTCCCTACTACGACAGTGAGCCAGTGGCAGCGCCCGATGGAAAGCAGATCGCTTTTATTTCTAACCGCGATGGCAGCGATGGAAATATTTTTATTCTTGATGTACAAACAAAAAAAATAACTCAGGTCACTCAAGAGTTTATGGTAGGCTCACCCTCGTGGAGCCCGGATGGTAAATCCATAGCGTTTCTTTCTTTCCTTAAAAGAGAAGAATACCCGGTTGACAAAGTTCCTTTTTTTGGTGCCGGAGATATGACTTTGGTTAAAGCCATTTCCGCAGCAGGCAAAAATCTTCAGCAGGTTACCGATGCCGGGAGTTACGTTTTACCTTTTTATCAGAAAGATGGCGTGCTAACGTGGGGAATAACCGTACGAAAAAGCCCATCGCAATATGCGGGTCCTGGTGCTCCTCCCCCATCGGTGAACACATTTTTTGAAAGCAAATCCATTGACGGTAAAACCGTAAGGATAGGATCGTTGAAAAGCAGAACGGGGCGAATCGCATTCGCCAAACAGAATCAGAGTTTTTATTATGTGAACGATGGTCAGCTCATGCGCTACTCCGTTGGCGACACCCTTTCAAAAATAATTGCACCATTTAAAGGATCGGCCATTGCGCTTGCACTGGCTCCGGATGAAAAAACAATTTATGCAGCGGCAGATGCCAAACTTTGGAAGGTTAACCTCGATGGTACGGGTGTTGAAAAAATGAATTGGAAAGCAAAGGTGAAGATGGAAGTGGTGAAACCCGCCCTTCGAAAATGGACTGCACCACCTTCGGGCAATTTTGCACCATCAGTTGTAATGTCTCCTCGGCTTTCGCCAGATGGAAAAATAATAATCTTCGGGGCAGCCGGGTTTTTGTGGGAGCAACCCGCGGTCGGTGGGTCGGCAAAAAAACTGATCGAAGAAAATTCAAGTCAGCTTGATCCCGCCTTCTCACCCGATGGAAAACAAATTGCTTTCGTTTCAGACATACAGGGGAAAAGAGAACTAAGAATATTCGATATCGCCACCCAAAAAACCAAAAGCCTGGCAACCGTGGGCGGCTACTCGTGGATACTTCACCCTACGTGGAGCCCTGATGGCAAAACTATTTTATATCAGCAGTCGGATGCGCTTGGTGCCCCGTACAAATTCATTACCGTAAATGCGGATACCGGAGCAGATGCGGTAACCATTACAAAAACAGGAAACAGTTGGAATGGCAGACCCCATTTTTCAACCGATGGAAACTACATCTACTATACAAGCCGCCAGGATATGTTTGCGAATGTGTTTAAGCGTTCGCTACAAGCAGATGCAAAACCAGAAGCCGTCACCAACCTGAAGCGCCACGTGCACGATGGGCTTGTGTCGCCCAATGGCAAGTGGGTAGCCTTTCGCAGAAATGCAGAGATATGGATAGCGGCTATGAAAGATCTGCCTCTTCATGATGAAGACTTCAAACTCTTTAGTAAAACAGGTGGCCGTTCGTTTGCTTTTACTACAGATGGCTTGTCAATTATTTATTCGGACGGGGCAAAAGTGGTAAAACAACAAATTGCCAACAATGTGGTTACTGCTTTTCCGGTTATGGTAACGTTATCAAAACCTTCTTCAACTCCGGTGTTGGTCAGTGGGGTGCGAGTCTTGAATTTTAAAACCAACAGCTTCAGTAACCCAACAGCTATTTATATCGAAAACAATCGCATTGCATGGATCGGTGATGAGAACACAAAAAAGATTGCACCAAACACCATGCGAATAAATGGCGAAGGAAAATATGCAATGCCGGGTATCATGGATTCTCATACACATTCCGCGTGGACAAACCAACAGATTACCGAAGACCGACTCATTGCATACGGTGTCACATCCATACGCGATGTGGGCAGCAGGCTGGACAAAATCAACACCCTGCGCGATAAGGGAAATTCTACCATGTTGCCGGTGCCGCGCTATTTTGCCAGTGGCGATATTTACGAAGGCCTGGTTCCGCTTTGGGGCGATGCCTTCTTTGAAATCAACAGCAAACAAGAAGCAAAAGAGTATGTTAGCTACTCAAAAGCCAACGGAGCTTCATTTATTAAAGTGTATGCTTCGTTGCCGTGGTTTATAAAAAGTGAAGTGGCCGCAGAAGCCAATCGTCAGGGTATGCCGGTGGTAGGCCATGGAATTTCTTTGGAAGAAATCGTGCGCAGCATCAACTTTGGTATCACTTCGCTGGAACACGGAGGCCCCAACAACGATGACATTGTAAAGCTGATGGTAGCTGCCGATACTTGGCTCGATCCTACACCGGGTATTTTTGGTGCGGGTTCCACGCTCAAGTTGGGCGACTCAACCAACCTCGATAAAAAATTCAGAACCTTTGTTCCTGAAGAAGAACTGAAGGCTGCGCGCCCCGGCCGTACTCCATCGGCAGGCCAGCTCGCTGCCTGGAAAAATACGCTCGCCAATCTTAAACGAGTTCACGACAGCGGTGTAAGCATGTTGGATGGAACCGATGCGCTGATGACCGGAGTTTTTCACGGTCCCTCTGTGCATTGGGTGCTGAGCTTCTTCAGCGATGCAGGCATACCGAATATTGATGTGTTGAAAATCGGAACCATCAAGGCAGCCGAGTCGGTAGGCGCAGCCAACGATCTGGGTTCTGTTGAACCCGGCAAACTGGCCGACCTGATCTTGCTCGATGCCGATCCGTTGCAAAACATTAACAACACGTTGAAGATTTGGCGCGTGGTGAAAGACGGAGTGGTGTTTGACCCGGCAACGATGCGGGGGGAATAGGCATGAGACCAATCTGGTCGTATCATTTCGCTACGACCAGATTGGTGATTGAACCCACTGTCTTCAATAAATTCTTTACAATCCGTTTTTCATTACAGGCGATACAGGTGTCAGTTTATTGAAAAATGTTTTTAAGTCGGTCATTATTTGGTAATTGGCATTTTTTATTAGTGCTGTGTTCAAGTAATAAGTGCAACTTACCAAGGGATTTCTCCTGTAATTGGATTGTTTTCTTCGCTAAAAAACTTTCCTGTAGGGCCGTCTTTATCTATCAAAGCATATTTGACTATTCGTTTTCCCGCATCTTCAACTGCTCCGGTACCGCGATGTCCATTGAAATCAGTTTTTGTAAAGCCCGGGCAAACGGCATTGACTTTAAAATCGGTATTCTTTAATTCATAAGCTAATACAACAGTGTACATATTCATAGCTGATTTGGAAGACAAATAAACAGCGCCTTTATAATTGTAATACTTGTAAGACGGATCGCTGTGTAGAGTAATTGAACCCTGACTTGAACTTACATTTACAATACGAGGTTCAGTTGATTTTTTTAATAAATCAATAAAAGATTGCGTCACTCTAACAACGCTATAAACATTGGCATCATAAGTTGTTTTAAATTGGTTAACAGTTGCATCAAGTGCAGATTGTGGGTAACCACCGTAGATTCCTGCATTGTTGATAAGGATATCCAGTGATTTTACCTTTTTACCCAATACTGCACGAGCTTCCTTTACCGATTCATCGTTTGTTACGTCAAGCTGAATGGCTTCTACATTATTTATTCCTTCAGTTTTTAATTTGTTAACGGCTTCTTTACCTTTTTCTAAATTACGGCTGCCGAGAAAAACATAAATCCCTTTTTGTGTAAGTTGCCGCGCAACTTCAAGTCCAATGCTTTTGTTAGCTCCTGTTACTAATGCTGATTTCATTTTTTTAGTTTGTTTAAAATTTATGACACAAAAGTAGAGAGCAGAAAAAAGGGTAGGATGGACAAATCAATTTATTCTCTTGACAAATCTTGCCGGGCTTCTAAAACTTCACTTACATTTTTTCCTGTACATTTTTTGAAAAGGCGAGAGAAATAGTCAGGGTCATTAAAGCCTAATTCATAAGCTAATTCTTTTACAGAAAGCTTGGAGTAATGTAATTTTCGTTGTGCTTCCATCATCAAGCGGTTGGTTAAAAAATCTTTAGGCGATGCTCCGGAATATTCTTTTACAATCCGATACAAGCTATTTGTAGATAAAGCCAATTTTTCTGCAATTGTATTGATAGAAGGTTGTTCGGTAAGATGCGTTTCTACGACTAATTTAAACTCAACAAATTTTGAAAGATTAGAATTTAAAATATTTGCCGACTCTTTGCTCTTGAAATAAGCGCTGTTCAATTCGGATAACAAAGAGTTGATATAGGCTAATAATATTTCAGTATCAGCTTGTTGATTATCTGAATAAAGTATTTGATTTAATATTTCAAATACTTTTCTTATTCGATCTCTTGCTGCCTTGTCTATGGTTATAGTTTGAGTACTTAAAGGGTTTATTAAAAAAGGGAAAGGCTGTGGTAGTAGTGCTAAAGTATTATCATCAAATAATAGCTTGACATATTTCAGGTTATTGTCTTTTGCAGGCGGAATAAAAAACTGATTAGGCATTGCAAAAAGTAATTGGCCATCTGATAGTTTATATCCTTGTCCATCTATGTTATACGATATGGATCCGCTTTCAATTAAAACAATAAAATACGAAGACAATTTGCGAGGTTGTGATAATTTTTTTTGAATTTCAGGAGAATGGTACGGATTGTCGTTGGATCGTACCTTTATACTTAATTGATTGCTTTGTAAACTATTGGTCGTTGTGCTTACTTTCTTCATACTCTCACTTTTTATTCTCTAAAACATCTGTTGCTGTTTCATTTCCAAGTTGCTCTGCTAATCCAACAAGCAGGCTTTCTGCTCCCTAAAATTACTGCGCCACAATTATTAAACATGCCAGTCGATTTATGGGCAGGAGCCACAACATCAATACCGCTTCCAAGATAGGCAATCCAGATATGCAGTTGCCGTCTTCTCGTATTGAGCTTACAGAATATCCATTTAACTTAGTTGAATCATGATAATCGACCGGCAGCCGGCTAAACTTTTCAGTATTAGGATCGTATTTAGTTATCGCTATACTTCGCAATCAAAGCAATTAAATCACTTTCAACTTTTCATTCTTAACAGCAGCCAGTGTACGGATGGTTTTTAAAACGGAATCGGGCGTAACCGAAATAGTGTCTATGCCCTCACCCACTAAAAACTCGGCAAAATCAGGAAAATCGGAAGGGCCTTGCCCACAGATACCCACTTTAACGCCATGGGCTTTTGCTGTTTTGATCAGGCTGGTGATCGACCGTTTCACTGCAATGTTGCGCTCATCGTAAAGCTCTGCAACCAGGGCCGAGTCACGGTCGAGGCCGAGTGTAAGTTGGGTAAGGTCGTTGGAGCCGATCGAAAAACCATCAATGTATTTACTGAACTCATCGGCCATTAATATATTGGATGGGATCTCGGCCATTAAATAAACTTCCAAATCATTTTGGCCGCGTTCGAGGCCGTACTCTTTCATCACTTCGTACACACGGTGAAGTTCGTTTACTGTGCGGCAGAAAGGAATCATCACCACCACATTCGATAGCCCCATTTTTTCACGAACGCGTTTAATCGCCTGGCACTCCAGTCCGAACGCATGACGGTATTTTTCCGAATAATAACGAGAAGCCCCGCGCCAGCCGATCATCGGGTTTTCTTCTTTCGGTTCGAAATGCGATCCGCCCAACAGGTTTTCGTATTCGTTGGTTTTGAAATCGGAAAAACGAACAATCACCTTATTGGGATAAAATGCCGATGCAATTTTTCCGATCCCGTACGAAAGTTTCTTGATAAAGAACTGTTCTTCCGATTCGTACCCAATAGTCAGTTGTTCGATTTTTTCGGTAAGCTGTTTATCGCCCAGCTTACGATGATGGAGCAGTGCCAGCGGATGTGCCTGAATGTAATTGTTGATGATGAATTCTTCTCTTGCCAGCCCTACACCAGCGTTGGGTATGTGCGAAAACTTGAACGCCAACTCCGGTGATGCCACATTCAGCATGATGGGTGTGGCTATTGTTGGAAGATTTTTTAAGTCGGTTTCTATTTTTTCGAAAGACACCGCTCCGCTATAAATAAAACCCACATCTCCTTCGCAACACGAAACGGTAATGTTGTTGCCTTCTTTAAGCACTTCCGTTCCATGGGTAGTTCCAACAATGGCGGGAACCCCCAACTCACGGGCTACAATAGCTGCATGGCATGTGCGCCCTCCCTTGTTGGTAACAATGGCGGCCGCTTTTTTCATGATGGGCTCCCAGTCGGGGTCGGTCATGTCGGTTACCAGCACATCGCCTTCGTGAAAATCAATGCCATCGTGCGATCCATCGCGGCCATCGAGTGAATACATGATCACTACTTTACCGGTGGCAATTTTATCGCCCACGGCAATTCCGGTGAGGATGCGGTTCTCCTGTTTTGGTTCACGTATTCTATACTCTACCAGTTTTGTTTCGTCTTTGCGAGAGTGAATGGTTTCCGGGCGCGCCTGCACAATGAAAAGTTGATTGGTTAATCCGTCAATCGCCCACTCCACATCCATGGGGCACCAATGCCCTTTGCGGCTAGAATAATATTTTTCGATTTCGCATACCCAACGCGCCAGCATAAGCACTTGTTCGTCTTCCAGGCAGAATTTCTTTTGTGCCTCGTGTTGCACGCTTACAATTTTGGTGAGCTCACCGGGGTCATCACCGTAGATCATCTTATGATCTTTCTTGCCTATGTTTTTTTCGATGATGGGTGAAAATCCTTTTTCTAAGGTGGGTTTGAACACAATAAATTCATCTGGCGATACGGAACCCTGCACCACCATCTCCCCTAATCCGTATGCTCCGTTGATGATCACAGCGTTTTTAAATCCGGATTCGGTATCGAGCGAAAAAGCTACACCCGAACTGGCCAAATCCGAACGCACCATTTTTTGAATGCACACCGAGAGCGCCACATTAAAGTGATCGAACTTAAAATGGGTGCGATAAGAGATGGCACGGTCGGTAAACAAAGATGCAAAACAGTTGCGCACCGACTCCAAAATCCCCTCGGGGCCACGCACATTTAAATACGTTTCTTGCTGCCCGGCAAAGGAAGTATCCGGAAGGTCTTCGGCAGTGGCACTTGAGCGCACGGCCACATCGGTAGCTTCTTGCTTGTAGCGGGTAGATAGCTGTACGTATCGCTCGGCTATTTCGCGTTCAAGTTCTGCCGGAAATTTTCCATTGCGTATAAGTTGCCGCACCAACGTGCCTCCCTTGCGAAGAGAGATAAGATTGTCCATGTCAATATCCTCGATAGCTTTCCGTATTTTCCCTTCCAGTTTATTGTACTTTAGAAACTCCCAATAGGCATTTACGGTAACGGCAAATCCGTGCGGGATGCTGATGCCCAGCGAAGAAAGATTGCGGATCATTTCGCCCAGTGAGGAGTTTTTTCCGCCTACCAGGTTTAAGTCATCGAGGGTTACCTCATGGAGTTCGAGGGTATATTGGTATTGCATGATATAGGTTTGTTTTGGTTTTTGGACGATCTGTAAAAACCGCAAAATTATACCATTGCAAACGTTTTCGGAAGCGAAAAAGCTTGACTTAATCAATAAGGAAAGGAAATTCTGTAAATGCTGTTTTTACAAAAAAAAAACATAAGCGATTCAGGGGCTTAGCAGGTGAAAGTATGGTCGAGGTTGGCAGTGCTGTCGCTTTTCATTACAACACTATGATTATACCTGTTCCGTTCTATAAACAGTTAGGGATAGAAGTAATTTTTTTTAAACCCGCTCAATCACCGCGCCCAACTTCTTCAAACGGCCTTCAATATTTTCGTAGCCACGATCGATCTGATCGATGTTGGAAATTTCGCTTTCACCTTGGGCCGACAAGGCGGCAATCAACAAGGCAACTCCGGCACGAATATCGGGCGAAGCCATTTTCACTCCGCGCAACGATTGCTTGCGGTCGAGCCCAATAACGGTAGCCCGGTGTGGGTCGCACAGAATAATCTGGCCGCCCATGTCAATAATTTTATCGACAAAGAACAGACGGCTTTCAAACATTTTTTGATGTATGAGCACTGTACCTTTTGCTTGTGTGGCCACCACCAGTACAATGCTTAATAAATCGGGGGTGAACCCGGGCCAGGGCGCATCGGCCACGGTGAGTATGGAGCCGTCAATAAACGTTTCAATTTCATAATGCTCCTGGGCGGGAACGCGAATGTCATCGCCCTGAAATTCTAATTTTATCCCCAGTTTTTTAAAAACATCGGGGATCATCCCCAACATATCGATGCGGCAATTCTTAATGGTAATCTCCGATCGCGTCATCGCGGCTAGGCCTATAAAACTGCCGATCTCAATCATATCCGGCAGCAAGGTGTGTTCCGTGCCGTGAAGTTGTTCAACCCCTTCAATCGTTAGAAGGTTGGAGCCTATGCCCGATATTCTGGCGCCCATGCGGTTGAGCATCGAACACAGTTGTTGCAGGTAAGGCTCGCAAGCCGCGTTGTATATGGTGGTTGTGCCTTTGGCGAGCACGGCCGCCATCACAATGTTGGCTGTGCCCGTAACCGATGCCTCTTCCAGCAGCATGTACGCGCCTTTCAACTTGTTGGCATCAATATGAAAAAGATTTTCGCGGTCATCGAAATTGAATCTTGCCCCCAGGTTTTGAAAACCAATGAAATGTGTATCTAATCTTCTCCTTCCAATTTTATCGCCACCGGGTTTCGGGATGGTGGCCGAACCAAACCGGGCAAGTATCGGCCCGAGCAACATTACAGAGCCCCGAAGCGAAGCTGCCTTTTTCCGGTACTCATCCGTTTGTAGATAGTTTGTGTTGATGTTGGATGCGGTAAACCGATACGATCCTTTTTCAAGTTTCTCAACTTTACATCCAAGATCTTTAACGAGCTCAATCAATTTATTGACATCGGCTATGTCGGGAATATTATGAATTGTAACCGACTCTGCGGTGAGCAGTGGTACACAGATTACTTGCAGTGCTTCGTTCTTGGCACCTTGTGGGGTGATCTCGCCCTGGAGTTTTTGCCCGCCTTTAATTTTGAACGAGTCCATTAGTCGCGTCTGCGATGATGGCGGTTTTTGTTGAAGGGCCTGTTGCCCCGGTTGCGGTTATCGCGGTTGTCGCGGGGGTTGCCTTCGGGGCGCATTTTCTTTTTCTCGCGATACAGTTTTTCGAAGAGGTTGTCTTCGCGCACTTTATCGAGGCTGAGCGAAAGTTTTCCTTTCGACATGATGGCAATGTCTTTTACAATCACCGAATCATCGAGTGTCTCTTTGTTCCAGTTGCTGTAGAAGGTCTTCATCAGTTTACCCAAATAGATGGTAGCTTCTTCACGCTCTTGCGGGTCTTCTTTCTTTATCGCCTCCTGGACCAAGCGTTCAATATTTTTTCCATAGTGCTTGAAGCGCACCTCGCTTTGCGGATAGTCCATTTTGCGAGGCTTCTTTTGCAAAATGCTGCGGTCGGGTGTGGTAAACGGGTTGTTCACATCCAAATTAAA
>JAFDYU010000024.1 GCA_018267285.1 Bacteroidota bacterium
GCCGTGTTGCCCCCGACTGTCACGGCAATTTTTCCGGTGGTTGCCCCTGAAGGCACGGAGGTGGTGATAGACGTAGTTGTACTTGCGGTAACAACAGCAGCCGTGCCATTAAAAGTTACTGTATTACTTGTTGTGGTAGTGCTGAAGTTGGTCCCTGTGATAGTTACAGTGGTACCTACCAGACCGGAGGAAGGAGTAAACGAAGTGATCGTGGGAAGAAGCGCTGCGCCCACGGTGAAATTGGTACTGCTTAGCGCAATAGGGTAGCAACTTACGGTAACAGAAATTTTGCCGGTAGAAGCACCCGTAGGTATTCTGGCTGTAATCGTAGTGTCTGTACTTGCAATAACAACTGCCGTTCTACTCGGATTCCAACGAACGATATTTTCCGAGGGATCCGAACTAAAGTTGGTGCCGGTAATGACCACCGTGTCGCCTGTCACTCCGGAAGTTGGCGAGAAAGAGGTAATAACAGGTGGCCCAGGAGCAGATCCGGTTTTAATTTTCATGACAAAACCTACGGGTGGATTGTTGCCGAGTGTACGGTTGCAAATACCAAAATCAAAATCGGTTGTTCCCCCGGCTGTTCCGCCCAATAAAATATCACCGGTTGTATCAGTAGATATGGTATAGCCCCGAACAGTTGAAGATGTCTGTGTGGTGCTGGCAATCTCTTGTGCCCAGATCAGTTGGCCGCTTTCATTGAGTTTGGCTATAAACATATTCTGGTAATTGGTTTGGCCGATGGAAACCAGGTTGCGCACGCCAGCGCCCGGATCAAAATCAACAGTTCCATTAAAGAAACCGCTGAAAATCAGGTTGCCACCGACATCGGTGGTTATGCTCCGGCCTTCATCATTATCACTTCCGCCAAAACTGTAAGCCCAACCAAAACTTCCATTTGCATTAAGCCGCATTAAAAAAATGTCGGTATAAACACCAGAGGTTAGTGTGGTGACACCCGCATCAGGATCGAAATCGACAGATCCAAGAAAGTATCCGGTTAGGAAAACAGCACCAGAAGTATTGACAGCAACACTTGTGGAATAGTCATTATTAGTATTGCCAATTGATTTTGCCCATATATAATTTCCGGTAGCATCCAGTTTTAAAATAAAGATGTCTAAAGATCCGGCAGCAGTAAAGCTATTCACCGCAGCACCCGGATTTAAATCTGTTGTACCCGAGTAAATACCTGCCACTATGATGTTACCGGAAGCATCCAGAGCAAGCGATCTTCCTCCTTCACCGCCTGTACCACCAGTCGTTTGTACCCACAAAAAATTTCCATCAATATCCAGTTTCAAAATAAAAAGATCGGCTCCACCATTAGAGGTCACAGACTGCACACCCGCACCCGGATCGAAATCTACTGTGCCACTGAAGCCTCCTGTCAGTATGGGATTTCCGGACGCATCTAAAACGATGGCTTGTCCATACGATTGAATTGTATGGAAACGGTCACTCCAAATCGCATTTCCCGAGGCATCAAATTTTGATACGACAGTTCGGTAATCGCTGGCCGAAATCTGGTAACTAGTGACGGTATAAACATTGCCGTTGGCATCAATGGTGAGTGCTGAAGCAAAATTGAAATAAGGGGCTTCAGCAAATCGGGTGGCCCACAAAAAATTTCCCTGCGGATCAAGCTTGATGAGGAAGCTATCATCATAATTGCTGTTGTCGGCAGTAAGCGTAAAAACTGCCGTGCCGGGATCAGCATCAAAGGGTTGGCAGAACGAACCAAGAATATATGCGTTTCCCGCTCCATCAGATTTAGTGAGCTGAGAGTTATTGCTTCCTAAATAGCAGCTTGAACCCATTACCTTGGATGCCCATTTATAAATAGGCGATTCCTGTGCTGCTGTCACCTGAAATAAAAAAGCAACTAAGGCAAGGAGTAGGACAAGTTTTTTGGGCATAAATACTCTTCTATATATCTCGAAAGATACAAAGTGCGCCATCCCTTTATAGTAAAAATCCGAAGACTAAGCCCTCAAGTAACTTTGGGCAGTTTCAAAATTTTTTAACATATAAGCTGTGGGAGTTTGGCCGGTAAAACGCTTGAAATCTTTGATAAAATGATTCTGGTCATAGTATTCTGCATCAAAATCCAATTCGCTCCAATGAACAACATTTAATTTAGAAAGTTGATGTTCCATTCTCTTGAATCGCATGATAAGGGAATAAGTCTTTGGCGAAAGACCTACTTCATTTTTAAAGTGAATTTGCAAACATCGCTGACTTATTCCGAGATCCTGCGACAGATTCTCGATTGACATCGGTGATTGTTGTAGCAGCTGTAAAGCTTTGGTGACGATTGTGCATGAAGTAAAATTGATATGCCTGATCAAAAAATTTTCTATAAGTTCAATCTTATTTCTTGAATTTGGCATTTTTTCCAATTGACCGTGCAGGTCAAGCAAATCTTTTCGTATCAGACTTCCGTCAATGGTTTTGTTGGTAAGTTCGATCATGTTTATCCTAAGCAAGTGTGCGAGCACGGTGGGTTTCACCAAAACACCAATGCAGTAGAAGCCAGGTAAGTGAGCAGCCGTAAAGCACTGATCAATCTGACCGAATACACTGACATCAGGCGTGTTGTATTCATGATTAATGATAAGAGAACTCTTGTTACCAAAATTGAAGAATATGCCAGAAAACCCATTTGGGAAAAGCGTGTACTTTCCTCCTTGCGCACTCATTTGTCCATCGGCCTCTAAATAGCTTTGAACATAAGGGGATAAGCGGGCACTCGGAAAATATTTTTTAAATATCATACTTAAATAAATGTGTACAAAGAAGTAGTTTGTGTGTTGACCGTAATATTTTTGTTATGATGAGGACATCAAATTTCCCTCTATTCACACAATAAAGTATCGCACGATGATGTGAGGAGCGAAAAAGTTGGTCAGCCCTTTCTTTGGTTTGCTACCAGCTTTTCGTTTAGCGCTTTCGCCACGGCTTCTGTTTGCGAATGGACATGAAGTTTTTCGTAGATGCTTTTTATGTGTGTGCGAATGGTATCCAAGCTGAGCTCGAGCTCTGCTGCAATAAGTTTATAGCTGCTGCCTTTCGAAAGTGAGCTGAGCACATCATGCTCGCGAGCCGTGAGGCGGTAAGGATTTGTTTGCGATGGTTTTTGGTGCATGGCACTGATGACCATGCGTGCCACACTGGGCGACATCGGTGCACCGCCCGATTGAAGCTCTTCGAGGGCATCGAATAATTTAACCGACAAATGTTTTTTTAGCAAGTAGCCCGATGCGCCCGCGCAGATGGCATCAAATACGTGTGTGTTGTCATCAAAGACAGTTATCATCAGTATGGGCGTTAAACAATTTGAGTTTCTGATTTCTTTCACGGATTCAATGCCGCTCATGCCCGGCATATCAATATCCATCAAAATGATATCGGGAGTCAATTTTTTTATCAAGTCGGTAACGTGCGTTACCCGGCCAAAGGCACCGGCCACAATAAAATTTTTGTTGATCGAGAGCATGTTTACAATGCTCTCGCGCAGCAAGTCGTTATCTTCAAATAAAAGGATGGATGTGGCCACGGATATATTTATGTATTCAAATCACGCATTACTTTTTTAAAATAGAAATACCACAATTATGTGAGGGGTATCTGAAGTTTCAGCGAGGTGCCCACACCAACAGCAGATTCGATGGATAGTGCTGAGTTTATTTCCGCAGACCGCTCTTTCATGTTGCGCAGACCGTTGCCGCTTGACGGGCTCGACAAATCAAAACCTTTTCCGTTATCCGTAATCGTCATAACGAGGTTATTTTCATCTTTAGAAAAATGAATGTGTACTTCACTGGCCCGGCTGTATTTTGCTGCGTTGTTCAACGATTCTTTAAAAATCATAAACAGATTTTTTCTAACGATCACATTGAGCGAAATTTTAGTTAACGAGTCATCAATTTTGAACGTGTATTCCAAATTTTTTGGTTCGAGTATTTCGGCCGAAAACTCTTTCATTCTCGCTATCGTCTTTTGAAGCGTATCGTTATCGGGGTTGATCGACCAAACAATGTCCGACATACTTTCCATGATTTTAGCCGATTGTTCGCGGATGCGCTGGAAATAATTTGTAGGTGGTGTTTGAGTGTTTTCGTTTAAGGCTACTTGGCTGATCAAGTTTATGCTGGAGAGCGCAGAGCCCATGTCATCGTGCAGATCGCGGGCAATTTGATTTCGCACGCGTTCAATTTCCATTTGCCGATTGGCCTGATCGATTATTTTTCTGCGATTAAAAAAAAGCACACCAATGACGAGCAATAAAAAAAAAGCAGTGATGAGGGCGGTTTGCATCGTACGGCTCTGAGCCAAGGAACTATTTTGAAGTTGCTGATCTTTTTTTAAGAGTTCGATCTCAGCCTGTTTTTGAGAGTTTTGATACTTGGCTTCGAGTTCTTGAACGGTCTGGTGGTTTTCTTCTCTGCTCAAGCTGTCTTTTAGCTCGGAGAAAAGTTGGTGCAACTCCAGCGCTTTTTTATAGTTTTTCAATTCGGAATAGATATTACTTTCTACCTCATAAGCATCCATTATCAAGTAGGGGTTTTTAACTTCGCGAGCCTTTACCATGGATGAATCAAAATAGTGAAGCGCCTTATCATAATTTTGGAGCTGATGCCAGGCAAACCCCAGGCCGGAGTAAGTGTACGCTAATTGCGATGGACTGTGGATGGTTTTGGCTATGCGGTTTGCGATCTCAAATTCTTTTACTGCTCGAAGGAAGTTATGCTGATCAAAATAGATATTACCCAAGCTCTGAATGGTTTCTCCCTCGCTGCGCAGGTCTCGGGTTTTATGGTAAATAGCCAAAGCTTTTTTATACTCGGTAAGAGCTTGGTCTGTATTTTTTTGTTTTCGATAAATCCGTCCAAGCAAGCGGTAGCAAAAAGCTAAACTCCCCTCGTTGTGAGTGTGCTCAAAAATCTTCAGCGCCCGCTCGGTGTACTCAATCGCTTTTTCTGTTTGATCAAGGATATTCTGGATGTTGCCGATATTGGATAAGGCTACCCCAAGGCCATCCTGATCGTTCGTCCGCTCATATATTTTTGCGGCATTAATATATTGACGGATGGCCTCTTTGTAATTCGATATTTCCACGGCAACATTTCCAAGATTGTTGTAGCCGCTTGCCTGCAGTGCCAAATCATTAATGCGAACAGAAGCATTCAGCGACTTATCAAAATAAATTCGGGCCGAATCGTTCATCGACTGCCGTAAAAAATTGAGACCAATCCCTTGTTGGGCTAAAGCTTGTTCTTTCACCAAATTAAAACGCACGGCCAACGTGTACGCTTGGTGATAAACCAAAAGAGAGGAATCATATTTTGCATGCAGATGGTAAAGCGACCCCAACGAATTACACACCGTAACAAAATTGTTGGAGTAATCGGAACGTAATGAAAATTGAAGCGCATGGCGGTAGTAAGCAATGGCTTGTGTAGGGTCTTTTTCTTCCATCATTTTGCCGAGCTGTTGGTAGGCAAGAAACGACTGTGTGTTGTTTTGATGTAGGGCAACAATGCGCAAAAGGCTATCTACCTTTTGTTGTGCCAAAAGAGAGCATGAAATAAAAAAAACCGCAGCAAATGAAAATAACCGAGACATCATAGATTCGTACGATCCATTTTTCAAAATTAAGAATTCAACTGAACCGCTACCGTTTTAGCTGAGATATTGTTTATTTTTGCAGCCAAATTGACAATGGCCGAAAACACCTTTAAGACCAACACATTCAAAAAGCCGGAAAAGGAAAAAAAATCGAAAGCCGGCAAATCGAAAACACGATTCGGTTTTGAATTTTTTAAAGACCCACGATTTGCACTTGCGTTGGGTTTTTTTCTGATCATCGTTTCGCTTTTTCTCGTTACGTCCTTTATCTCGTATTTGTTCACGGGCAAAGCCGACCAAAGCGTGATCGAAGCCTTAACCGATAACAGCCTTGTTGATTCAGGTATTGAAACAAGCAACTGGCTGGGCATTGCAGGTGCGTGGGTATCGCATTATATAATTTTTCGGTGGCTTGGCATTTCGGCTTTCTTTATTCCTCCGCTTATTTTCTTTCTCGGTTTCAGGTTGGTATTTAAACATGATCTGGTATCGCTTTTCTCTGCTTTTGTGTTTTCGGCTTTTGCCGGGCTATGGCTCAGCCTTTTGCTGGGATACATTACACACAGCATGGCGGGGGTAACAGAAGTTAGTTTCTTGAGTGGTGGCTTGGGCTATCAACTCGCAAAAATTTCGGACGGGCTTTTTGGGTGGGGTACATTCCTGATTTTGGTGCTGTCGCTTTTTGTGTTCATCATCTACTATTTTAATGTTACGGCCATAAACGCCTTTAAAGTTCGCGACCCCAAACCACTTGGTAACGAAGCACTGACCGATGCCGATGCCACCAGTTCAACCTATACCGATGAACGCGATAATTGGCCAACCCAGGAAGCGATCGCCCCCGAACCAATCTTGTTGGTGAACGAACCAAAGCCTGAAGTAAAACCTGACATCAAACTCGAAGTAGAGCCCGCAAAAAATGAAAAGAAAAAAGACGAGCTTGATCTGATTGTGGAAGAACCCAAGACAGAAGCGGAAGTTACAGCCGATAAATTGGTTGAGGAGAAAGGAGTTTACGATCCCACCCTGGATTTAAGCAGCTATCGTTTTCCGCCAGTCGAACTACTGAATGAATACGAAGCCGGCAAAGTTCAGGTAACACAGGAAGAACTGAATGCCAATAAAGATAAAATTGTTGCCACACTCACCAATTTTAAGATTGGTATCAGCAGCATCAAGGCAACCATCGGACCAACGGTTACGCTTTACGAGATTGTGCCCGAGGCAGGTATAAAAATATCGCGCATCAAAAATCTGGAAGACGATATTGCATTGAGTCTGGCTGCCCTCGGCATCCGTATCATCGCACCCATCCCCGGCAAGGGCACCATCGGTATAGAAGTGCCTAATAAAAACCGCGAGATGGTGAGCATCCGCTCCGTGCTCTCTTCGCAATCCTTTATTAAAACAGATAAAGAGTTGCCGGTGGCTCTGGGCAAAACAATTTCGAACGAACTTTTGGTGATCGACCTCACCAAAATGCCGCACTTACTTGTGGCGGGCGCAACAGGCCAGGGGAAATCGGTAGGGCTGAATGTGATCCTCACCTCGTTGCTCTACAAACGACATCCGAGCCAGTTGAAATTTGTTTTGGTCGACCCCAAAAAAGTGGAGATGAGTTTGTTCGGAAAAATCGAACGCCATTATCTCGCAAAACTTCCCAACAGCGAAGAGGCCATCATCACCGATACGAAGAAAGTTGTGTACACACTTAATTCGCTTTGCATCGAAATGGAAAACCGATACGAGATGTTGAGAGATGCGGGTGCCAAAAACTTAAAAGAATACAACGCAAAATTTGTAGCGCGCAAGCTCAACCCCAAAGAAGGCCATCGTTTTTTGCCCTACATTGTTTTGGTGATTGACGAGCTGGCCGATTTGATGATGACAGCCGGCAAAGAAGTAGAAACGCCCATTGCACGGTTGGCACAATTAGCACGCGCCATCGGTATTCATTTGGTGGTAGCCACACAGCGTCCATCGGTAAACGTGATCACCGGGGTAATCAAAGCGAACTTCCCCGCCCGCTTATCGTTTCGGGTAACCTCAAAGATAGACTCGCGCACGATTCTCGATACCGGAGGTGCCGATCAACTGGTTGGCCAGGGAGATATGTTGCTCTCGGCAGGGTCAGACATCACGCGCCTGCAAAGCCCTTTTGTCGATACACCCGAACTGGATAAGATTGTTGAGTTTATCGGCTCACAGCGGGGTTACGACTCGGCCTACTTGCTTCCTGAATTTGAAGGCGAAGATGAAGGAGGCGCCTCTACCGTAGATCTTTCAGAGCGCGATTCCATGTTTGAAGAAGCCGCAAGACTGATCGTAAACCATCAGCAGGGAAGTACTTCCTTGATTCAACGAAAATTAAAATTGGGATACAACCGTGCCGGCCGATTGATCGATCAGCTTGAGGCTGCCGGAATTGTAGGCCCGTTCGAGGGCAGCAAGGCGCGCGAAGTTTTGGTGCGCGATAGTTTAAGTTTGGAACAATTATTGAGTGAATTGAAGGAAAAACATAGTCAATCGTAAAATAATAAGATGAAAAAGTTAGTATTCGCAATTTTTGGAACGTTCTTGATTAAATCAGTGGCCGCACAGTACGACCCCAAAGCTTTGGAAGTATTGGATGCGATGAGCAAAAAATACAAGTCAATCTCTGCTTTCGAAGCCACGCTTAAATCAACGCTTGAAAATGAGTCTTCCGGGGTGAAAGATGATTTTAAAGGTAAAATCACGGTTAAAGGCGAAAAGTACAAGTTAGAATTGCCCGAACAGCATGTGTACAACAACGGCACTACCGTTTGGACGTACCTGCCCGAACAAAAAGAAGTGAACATCGATAACTTCGATCCCAAATCGGAAGAACTTAATCCTTCCAAAATTTTTGAGATGTATAAAAAAGGATTCAAGTATTTGCACATGGGCGAAAAAAACGAAGCCGGAGTGCTTTGCGATGAAATCGATTTGGTTCCCGAAAAACGAGATGCACAGTATTTCAAAATCAAAATGATGATTTCTAAAAAAGATAACCGCGTGGTGAGCTGGACCATGTTCGACCGTGGCGGCAACCGATTTAAATACACCATCAATAAATTTACGCCCAACATTAAGGTAGACGATTCGTTCTTTGCCTTCGATACCAAGAAATTTCCCGGAGTAGAAGTAAACGATTTGAGGTGACAACGAAGAACACAAAAATTAAAGCCGCTTTTCATCGCGGCTTTTTTTATTTTTAGGGTATGAACAAAGCCCAGCTTTTCGAGCAAATAAAAAAGAAAAAATCCTATCTCTGCATTGGCCTGGATACCGATTTGGAAAAAATTCCAAAACATCTGTTAAAATCGGAAGATCCCGTTTTCGAATTTAACAAACAGATTATTGATGCCACGCATGAATTTTGTGTAGCCTACAAACCCAACACCGCCTTTTACGAAGCGTTGGGTGCAAGCGGATGGGTAAGCCTAAAGAAAACCCTCGACTACATTCCCAAAGATTGCTTCACCATTGCCGATGCCAAGCGGGGAGATATTGGAAACACGTCATCGCTTTATGCGCGTGCTTTTTTTAGGCAAATGGATTTTGATGCCATCACGGTGGCACCCTACATGGGCGAAGACTCAGTAAAGCCATTTCTGGAGTTTGAAGACAAGTGGGTGATCTTATTAATCCACACATCAAACTCGGGCAGCACAGATTTTCAACGGATTGAAACACGCGATGGAAAATTTCTTTTTGAAGAAGTGATTTTCGCTTCCCAGCGATGGGCCACCCCCGACCGGATGATGTATGTGGTGGGTGCCACGCACCCCGAAAAATTTGAAGAAATACGAAAACTTGCACCCGATCATTTTTTCCTTGTGCCCGGTATTGGCGCACAAGGAGGGGACTTAGAAGCTGTTTCGAAG
This sequence comes from Bacteroidota bacterium, assembly GCA_018267285.1. Classification (GTDB taxonomy): domain Bacteria; phylum Bacteroidota; class Bacteroidia; order Cytophagales; family Cyclobacteriaceae; genus ELB16-189. Next base: position 9,543 of record JAFDYU010000024.1, read on the forward strand.
GCGGGCATGAACGAGCAATGCGGTTTGTTGGTCAATTCTTCAAGAGCAATAATTTATGCTTCGGCTAATGAAAATTTCGCGGATGCTGCCCGTAAAGAAGCGAAGACCGTGCAACTTCAAATGTCGAAGTTTTTAGAGTTATGGTGTAAATGATAATAATTTGACTGAGACACGAAAGCTCTTTTCATGAACGAATCGTTTCTTCACTACATTTGGCAGCTGCAGTATTTCGATAAAAAAAATCTTGTCACAACAAACGGTGAAGAAATTTCCGTTTTAAAAACCGGAACGCTGAATACAAACAGCGGCCCCGATTTTCAGATGGGCAAAGTCAGAATTGGTAAAGTAGAATGGATCGGAAACATTGAAGTGCACGTAAAAAGCTCCGATTGGTATGCCCATCATCACGAAACCGATCAGGCTTACGAAAACGTAGTGCTTCACCTGGTTTGGGAGAACGATAAGCCGGTGTTTCGAAACGATCAATCTCCGCTGCCGGTACTTGAATTGAAAGGACGTGTTGATGAGTCGCTTTGGCACAGCTATAAAAAATTAATAAACAGCACTTCGGCTATTGCCTGCGAAAAGTTACTACCGCGAGTAGACCGGCTCATCAAGCTATCGATGCTCGATAAATCATTGATGCAGCGACTGGAGGCGAAAGCAGACAGTGTTATCGATTTGCTTCATCAAAACAAAGGTAGTTGGGAAGAAGTGACCTATCAGATTTTATCAAAAAACTTTGGCTTTAAAATAAATACCGAGCCGATGTTTCAACTCAGTAAAAGTTTGCCCTACATCATCATTCAGAAACAAAACCATTTAATGCAAGTCGAAGCCTTGTTGTTTGGGCAAGCCGGGATGCTCGAAGTAAAACTGAAAGAGGATTACCCTTCTTTACTCTTTCGCGAATATCATTTGTTGGAGCAAAAATTTTCGTTGCACCATTTGAAACTAAAAGCTTCGCAATGGAAATTCCTACGGATGCGTCCCGCCAATTTTCCTACGTTGCGATTGGCACAATTCGCTTCTATACTTTTTCATTCTAAAAACATTTTCTCAAAAATTATCTCGGCAGAATCGTACCCAACTATTCTAAAAATATTTTCTCATTCGCAATCCGAGTACTGGAAAACACATTATCGTTTCGGGCAGAAAGCCAAGGGCGAAGTGGCCGCATTGGGCGAGGCGAGCGTACAAAACATTGTAATCAATTCGGTTGCACCTTTGCTGGTGGCGTACGGCAGGCACAAAGACGATCAGCAGTATGCCGACCGGGCCGTTGCTTTGCTTCAGCAAATTCCGGCCGAAAAAAATACCATCACCAACAGATGGAAAGATTTAGATTGGAAAGTGAAAAATGCTTTTGATTCGCAGGCATTGATCGAACTGCACAACAATTTTTGCATGAAACGGCAGTGCCTAAATTGCGATATTGGCGCATCAATTTTAAAACCACAATCATGAAGTTGCTGTCGGTGGTTAGCGTGGTGTTGATTTTTGCACTTGTTTACTTCCTTGCGAAACGAGGGGGCGCAACCCGAAACAAATTATTTTGGAGTGCCTTTGCCTATCATGCTTTACTGGGTTTATCGGTTGGGCTCGTTTACCGATTTTATTATTCGGCTAACGACACCTGGGTTTTTTTCGATAACGCATCAAAGCTTGCAAATCTTGCCATCCGGGATTTTCAAGTGTACCTGAAAATACTCTTCGACTTTAGCGAAGCGCAGAATCCGATCATTGAAATCGAAGATTTTCGCTCGATAATTTTTATCAAAATTCTGAGCCTATTTTGTTTGGCTTCGGGCAATAATTATTGGGTCTGCACATTGTATTTTTCCTTGATCTCCTTTTTGTCTTCGTGGTTTTTGTTTCAAAGGATTATTAAATTTTTTCTGGATTCAACGGCCGCTGCAACATTGGCTTTCTTGTTTTTTCCATCGGTTGTTTTTTGGAGCAGTGGCATAGAAAAAGAAACGTTAAGTCTTGCTTCCTTGTATGTGCTATCGGCTATTCTTCTCAATGTTTTTTATGAAAGAAAAATAAGAAGTAGCCTTTGGGCGATGGGGTTGGTGGCAACCTTAATAGTCTGGACTCTGAAATACTATTGGGCTGCTGTTTTTTTTGTGGCAGGGTTAAGCCTGCTGCTGGTACAAGTGCTGGTAAAAAAATACCCGAGGGCACAAAACCATTTTACGCTATTTTATTTGGTTTGCTTAACGGTTTTAGGAATCGGTGCGAGCTTCCTGCATCCTAATTTTAACTTGAGGTATGTTCTTGAGGTGGTCGTTTCCAATCACGATGAGTTTGTGGCCATCTCAAGCAATGAAAACTTAATTCATTATGATAATTTATCGCCTACTGTTACCAGCGCATTAATCAACGCACCTTGGGCACTGGTATCGGGGTTGTTTCGCCCGTTCATCAATGAAGGGCAAGGAGCATTTGGGTTTTTGGCTTCGGTAGAAAACTTTTTTATTCTGCTGTTGTTTTTCGGATCCTTTGGAATTTTTATACAAAAAATGAAAAGACCGAGTCTTCTGTTTTTGTCCGTAGCCTGTTATTCCACAGTGCTTTGTATTTTTCTTGCCATCGCAACACCCAATTTGGGCACACTCTCACGATACCGCGTTGGCTTTTTACCCTTTCTGGTTTTTATTCTTGCGTATAAAAACCCATTGGTTGACGTTGTGGTAAAGCGGCTCAACGTTAAAGTTTAACAAGTCAATTTTTATCTTTGTACCATGAAAAACCCCGTAATCATTTTTGGAGCCAATGCTCTTGGCCGATCGGTCAAAGAAATTTTTGACAAGAACGGTGTAGTAGTTTACGGTTTTTTGGACGATGATAAAAAACTGCATCAAAAAGAAATTGACGATGCAACGGTGTTGGGTGCAACCGATGACGATGGCTTTTTGAAATTGATTGGTAAAAAGTGCGAAGCATTTATTGCCACCGATGACAATAAACTTCGGAAAAACCTCGTGAAGATGGTGCAAGAAGTTCGGCACCTACAACCTGTAAATGCCGTCCACCCACAGGCACAAATTTCTGCTAAAGCGGAAATTGGTTATGGTAATTTTTTTGACTGCGCAGCTTACCTCGGCCCGGGCAGCAAAACCGGAAGCCATTGCCTCATTCATGCCAACGTATTTATCGGAGCAGAAACCACCCTCGGAGATTTCGTTCAAATTGGGGTTGGCAGCAACATCAATTCGGGGGTAATCATTGAAGATGAAGCCTTCATTGGGTCGGGCGTTACAATAGTTTCGGGTGTAAACATTGGCAAAGGCGCGCGCATTGGCGCAGGCTCGGTAGTGATTGCTTCGGTAAAACCCGGAGAAACGGTTTTTGGAAATCCTGCTCAACCGATTAAATAAAATTTTTTACGGTTGAAGAAGCGCTGCGGTTACGACCCAATATGGATTTTGTATTCTTCGTAGCGCTGCAATACTTTTTTAACATACCAAGCCGGACCATCGCATCGGCAATAGCCGGCCGAAGCAAGCGCATCGCGGTAGTATTTTGGATTTGATTTTTGAACCAAATAATATTCTACGTTATCCTCCCACACATCGGTTTTTTTCCCGTATTTTTTTGTCAGCCGTTGTGCATCGATAACGTGGTTAACGCCTACGTTGTACGAAGCGAGCACAAACTTCGTTCGTTCGTTTTCATTGGCTACCGTTTTCTTCCAATAGTCATCCAAAAATTTTAAAAACCGAACGCCCACTTGAATATTCTGGTTAGGATTCCACAAATTGCGCACGCCAAACAATTCACCGGTTTCGGGCAGTACCTGCATCAGGCCAATAGCCCCAACCCACGATTTTACGTAGGGTTTGAAATTTGATTCCTGATACACCACCGAGGCCAGCAGCCGCCAATCCCAACCTAATTTTTTGGCTTCTTGTTTTAAGGCATCGTCATACGGAGATAATTTTTCGGTACGCGTAGAGGAGTAGTTGCTGAACGCCACCTCAAGCGAGAACCGGGGGCTTTCGAAATATTTTTCATGAATAATTTTAAGCGTACCGTTTTTTTTGATGCGTGCAATCCATCGATTGATGGAAGCACCGAGTTCGGGTGAATTCTTCCGCACAGCCCAGGCAATTTGCTGAGGCAGGCTTAGTACGGTAGCAATGTCGATGTCCGGATAATAAAATTGATTGACCTGCGCAAACATCTGATCGGTTACGGTGTATTCGATTTCGCCTTGCGCCACTTCGCGAATGAGCGACTCGGTTTCGGCACTGTCTTCGTGAAGGATAATTTTGCCGCCAATTTCGTGCGAGAGGTGCTCCATCCGTTCTTGAAACGATGACCCTTTGATTACATAAACATCTTTGCCGATGAGTTGGGTGGGGTCGCGGAGCAGGCTTTGTTCCAGCTGATCGGCTGTAAGCTTGTGCCAGCCCGCAGGCCTGCGCTGCACCAGCACTTGGTGCGTGTTGAAAAATGAATTCGTAAACGAAACAAAACCTGTTCTGTTTTGGGTGAGCGTAAGCGGAAAGGCAATCAAATCACCTTCACCACGGTTGAGTTTGTCTATCGCTTCTTCAACACCGGATATAACTTTGATTTTGATATCTACCTTTAAATCTTTTGCAAGGTTTTGAAGCAGTTCGTATTCATAACCCATGGGCCGGCCTTTGTAAATAAAATAGCTCACCGAGTTGTTGTCGAGCAGGGCCGTGATGAAGCCTCGGTGGCGGATGGAGTCCAGGTCTCTCGTTAATACAGGGTCTTGTGCAAAAGGAGCTTTTTTTGTGCAATCGAAGAGTGAGCAGATCAAGCAAAAAATAAAAATGCGCAAGGCCATGATGGAAGATAGCCAATACCACAAAATAAAAAAAGGCCGCAGTAATACGGCCTTTTTTGTTCGTGAAATGAAATGGTTAATCAAAAATATACCTCACGCCCAATTGCATTTGCCAGCGCGATAACAACCCAAGGTCGTTTCTAAACGAACTGGTGAGTGGTGTTTTGTTCTTAGCGTCAAGGTAAGGATATTGGAACTGCGGTGTGCCGGTAGCATCATATCCTCTAAATGTCAGCAAGTTAGATCGGTTAGGCGCATGGTACACACCCCATTTGTTGTTGATCATATTACCAACGTTAAATATATCCACACTCAACTGTAGTGTGTTTCTGTGTTTTTTTTCTTTGCCCACGTAAACATAAAAATCCTGAAGTACACGTAAGTCCAACTGACCGCGCCAGGGCTGTATGCCACCGTTGCGCTCGGCATATTGGCCTCTGCGATTTTTCAGATAACTGTCTTGATTGATGTAAGCATCTAAATCGGTCCATTGCTGTGCAGCGGTATAAGTGTAGGGGTTACCACTTCCATCTGTACCATTAATATCAAGTAATTTAATCTCACTTGAATTGCGGGGCACATAGATCAGGTCATTGTTGCCTCCGGTATTGTCTCCGTTCATATCGCCCGAATAAACATAAGAGAAGCGGCCCGATTGTGCGAGCGAATAGAATGCTCCAACAGAAGTGGCAAACTTTCCGCCATATTCCTTGCGGTAATTAAGCGAAGCGATGATCCGGTTTTGCAGCAAAAAGTTAGAGTAACCCAACACATTGTTATTGGGGTTGCCCGATACCTGGCGGTCGCGCCAGATGGACTGAGCAATGGAACCACCATCGTTCACCGATTGAGCCTGAGTATAGGTGTAAGCCACCATGGCATCAAGCCCGTTGCTGAATGCTTTTTTAAATTGAACCGTCCCAAAGTAACTATATCCTTTATTAGTGTTGCTCATTAAAATAGCATCGGTAACATTCGGATTGATACGTGTATTTGCTGTGCTGTTGGAAGTACCGGAAGGGAATGTTTTGTAATAAACAGGCCTGTTATCGGCACCGTTGGCATTAAAGGTTGGATCGGGCAAATTTACGTTTCGGTGGTACACCGCGTTGATGTCTTTGGTGTAAACCAAGTCCAATGAACCGATAACTCCCCACGGTAATTTTTGATCGATGGCAATGTTGGTTCTCCATACCTGAGGAAACCTGAAATTGTTGTCGGTAACTGCGAGGTTGTATGACGGACTGGCTGAGGCGGCTGGGTTGCCATTTTTTCCGGGTCGGTACGCATCAACACTTGGGTTGAAAACTAAATTGGCAGCGGTTGCATTTGCCTGTGAGTATTGCCGTGAATTAAATAACAAGCCGTTGTTGCTGGCTTGATTTGAAATCCATACATAAGGCACACGGCCGGTGAATATGCCGGATCCTCCACGAATTTGAGTGGTGCGGTCGCCCTTCACATCGTAGTTGAACCCAACGCGGGGAGACCAAAGTACTTGCGATTTTTGCACCTGGCTGGTATTGATTTGAGCACCTCCCGAAAATTGATAGCCGGCTGCCTGGGTGTTTTGCCCAACTGTAGTATTGATCACAGGCATGTCGGCACGCAAGCCAAGCGTAACATTCAGTTTGCTGTTGATTTCGTATTTATCCTGCGCATATAAACCCAGCTGGAAAGCCTTGACTTTTACCAACGGGAAAGAACCATCCGGTGCTGTGGAATATCCCAATTGGTACTGGCGAATAGATCCTACGTTTCCGGCAGCACTTGAGTAAAAATCTGCGAGCGAGTTGTAAGAATATACGCCATAGTAATAAGGATCGAAGCCATTTTCAAATTGATAAAACTCGTTGTAGGTACCGATAGTGATCGTATGCTTGTCTTTGTAGATGTCGAAATTATCTGAGATTTGAAATACGTTGGTGTTCAAAATGTTATTGGCGGAAAAGGGTTCGTAACCAAACGAAGTCAGGTTTTGACCAGAACCGTTGCCAATGTCAACCAGCGGGAAAACGCCACCGCCATTGGGTGTACCCCTGAAATCGCGGAAAGCAGTGTACCCAATCTGGAATTTGTTGGTAAAACCGCTGCCAAACGTACTGTTTAATTCTGCAATGACAGAGTTCAGGTTGTTGTTGATTCTATAATATGCTCCCAAAAAAGGAAGGCCAAACTGACCCGGTGCCCGCCCGCCATAAAGATTGCCGCTATTGCTGGGGTTTTGGTCTTTGTACGATTTCAGATAATTGTACTTGATGGCAAACTTATGTTTGGTACTAATGTTCCAGTCTATTTTAAAAGTGACTTTGTCGCTGTTTTGCGCCAGGTTGTAGTTTTGAAAGGGCCCGGCATTGTAGCTGTAATTGCTGCTCAAAAAGTTAGAGAGGGAATCGAGTGTAGATGCATTCACCTGAGATACCGTACCGCCACTTACATAAGGATCGGAGGGAGTAGCTGCCGAGAAGGTTGTGCCGGGCACAGTTTGGCGCTCACGTTCATAACTGCTGAAGAAAAACAATTTGTTCTTAATGATGGGAGCGCCTAAACGTGCACCCATGTTGCTAAAAGCAAAGTCACTGTACGGGTTTGATGCACCGGCAATATTGCTACCCACCAGATTTTGGTTACGGGTAAAGTAATAAACGGAACCCACTACATCGTTAGTACCGCTTCGGGTTACCACGTTAACACCGGCACCTGTAAAGCTACCTTGGGTTACATCATAAGGGGCGATGGAGGTAGTGATCTGGTCAACGGCATCCAAACTGATAGGCTGTGCATTGGTTTGCCCACCTACCGTGCCCGAAAGACCAAAAGCATTGTTGAAAAGAGCACCATCAATGGTGATGTTGTTGTAGCCATCGCTTCGGCCGGCAAAACCGTTGCCGTTGGCCTGAGGAGTCATACGCACGTAGTCGTTAAAGCTACGCGAGATGGTTGGCAGGCGAGTGATGACGCGGTTTGAAATGTTAGTGGAAGCGCCCGTGCGGCCCGAGTTCATTACCGGATCTACCGAGCCCGATACCACCACCTCAGCCAATTGAGCGGCATCTTCAGACATGGCAAAATCCACATTGGTGGTATTACCCAATTCCAAAAAGAGGCCATCTTTTTCCTGAGTTTTGTAGCCCAAAAAAGTTACGGAGAGTTTGTAGGGGCCACCTACACGCGCATTGGGGATAACGTATCGCCCGTCAGCACGTGCAGTTGTTCCATATTGAGTGCCCGAAGGCTGGTGTACGGCTATAATGTTTGCGCCAGGCATTACCGTGCCATTTGCATCTTTTATAAACCCGATGAACGTGGCCGTGGTCACGCCTTGTGCATAAAGCCCTGCACAGGTAACAAGTGCCAGCAGAACTGTTGCCAGTAATTTTTTATTCATAAGCTTAGGTTTTAGTTTTAGGTTTTCGAAACCAAAAATATCTTAATTAATCATTACAAAACCAACGACAGCGTTAAATCTTAAAAACATTTTATTAACACCACGGCAACAAAGGCCGAAACCGTTTGCAGAGCTTAAAAAACCAGCCTGAGCCGCTATTATTTTCGCATCTTTGCAACCCTGGATTTCCTAATTGTGTTTAATCGGCCATGGAGAAAGAAACAGTAAGCAGTGGTAATATTATTGACTTAAATGTTTTACGGAAGATACTTCGCTTCGTAAAACCGTATCGCGCCCGGTTTTACCTTGTAGTGGCACTCACTTTTCTGTTGGGTTTACTCACCCCCTTAAGGCCGCTGTTGATTCAGTACACCATCGATAACGATGTGCAATACGGCAACTACTGGGGTATGGTGAACATAATGCTGGTGCTGCTGGCACTGCTCGTGGTTCAGTCGCTGATACAATATGCACATACCTACATTTCGGGCCGCATCGCTCAGTTTGTGTTGCGCGATCTCCGCACCAAACTGTACGAACATATCGTTCATTTAAGGCTTCAGTTTTTCGATAAAACCCCGATCGGCCGATTGGTAACCCGCACCATTTCCGATGTTGAAACACTGGCCGATGTCTTTAGCGAAGGCCTTGCCGCTATGGCCAGCGATTTACTTCAAATAATTTTTATACTCCTATTCATGTTTGCTATGGATTGGCGGCTGGCGCTCATCAGTTTGTCGACCATACCGTTGATGATTTTGGCCACGTACGTGTTTAAAGAAAAAATTAAAGTGGCTTTTAACGATGTGCGCAATGCCGTTGCCAACCTCAACGCATTTGTACAGGAGCACATCACGGGCATGGGCATTGTGCAGATTTTTGGAAGTGAAAAAAAAGAATTCGAAAAATTTAAAAGCATCAACAAAGAACACCGCGATGCCAACCTCAGATCGGTACTGTATTATTCGGTTTACTTTCCCGTAGCCGAAATCATTGCGGCCATGGGCACGGGGCTGTTGGTGTGGTACGGGGCCAAGGGCGCTATTAATGCAGACCTTACCGGTATCACCTTGGGCAAATTGGTATCGTTCATCATGTTTATCCAGCTTTTCTTCCGCCCCATACGCATGATTGCCGACCGCTACAACACGTTGCAGATGGGCATTGTGAGCAGTTCCAGAATTATGAACTTGCTCGAAGACAACACCTTTCTTCAAAAAAACGGAACGGTTGCTATGAATCGTGTAACCGGAAATGTTCAGTTCGATCACGTCTGGTTTGCGTACAACGATCAAAATTATGTGTTGAGGGATTTTAGTTTGAAAATAAACAACGGTGAGACGGTTGCACTGGTGGGCGCCACTGGGGCAGGCAAATCTTCGGTAATCAATTTATTGAGTCGTTTTTATGAAATCAACCGCGGGCTTATCACGATTGATGGAACGGACATCAATGAATTTGAACTAACCTCGCTGCGAAAAAATATTGGCGTGGTGTTGCAAGATGTTTTCCTTTTTTCAGCATCCATTCGCTACAACATCACCCTGGGCAACCCGGATGTAACGGACGAACTAATTTGGCAAGCAGCCGAGTCGGTGGGCGCCAGAAAATTTATCGAACGGCTGCCGGGCGGCCTCGATTACAATGTGATGGAACGCGGGGCAACTTTGTCGGTGGGGCAACGACAACTTCTTTCGTTTATCCGTGCTATGGTTTACGATCCCCGGATTCTCGTACTCGATGAAGCCACCTCCTCAGTCGATACCGAAACGGAAGAAATGATTCAGGAGGCGATCGGCAAAATGATGGAAGGCAGAACTTCGATTGTTATTGCGCACCGGTTGTCCACCATACAACACGCGCATAAAATTGTGGTGCTCGACAAAGGGGAGATAAAAGAAGCCGGCCGCCACGAAGAACTGCTCGCACAAGATGGCTACTACGCACACCTGCACAAGATGCAATACAAAGAAGCGGGCTGAGCCAAATCGTTTGTAGTTTTTGCATTGATTATATTTGCTTTCATGAGGGCATTTGCTACAACTGTTTTTTTATTCCTGTTTGCAGACCTTGTTTCGGTTGGTGCTCAGGTAAAAAAGAGTGATGTAAGCTCGCGCTATCGCGTGCCCAAAGTTTCGCGCAGCAAAGCCCGGATTATCTGCCCGATCTTCAAAGAAAATCAATATCCCTATCAGGGAATCGGTGTAAAAATGGGCGACCCGATGGCCATTACCTACAAACTATACCCTACCCGCCACTGGGCGTTTGCAGCCGATGTAGGCAGAAGTTCCAGCGGATTGTACAGTGATTATTATAGAGGCTCGTTCAAAAATTACACGCCCTCCGATACGGCCTCTTACCTGGCACATAAAGTAACACGCGACTGGTTCATCGAGACGAAAATCTTGTATCAGTGGAATGCTGAAAAAATTTCTAAGGGATTGATGCTGTACACGGGCGTAGGCTGGCAGTGGCGAAACACAGCCCTTCACTACGACTATAAATACCCCGCTACTTCTCCGTTGGCTTATGGAAGCACAAACGTGAGCCGGGCAACCTTTGGCCCGGTGGTTGTCCTCGGGTTTGAGTATGCGTATTTTACCTGGCCTGTGTCTGCTTTTATAGAAGTAGAATTATTTACCGATGAAAAAGTAGATCCCGGCTACCACCGTTTTCAGGGAGGCGTTGGGCTGAGGTACGTTTTTTAGTTTTCAACCTCATCGGTCTGCATCTGTTTTTCAAACAATTCTTTGTACACGCCACTTTGTGCCATCAGGCTTTCGTGTGTGCCGTGTTCAACAATAACACCGTCATCGAGCACAATTATTTTGTTGGCCAGTTTGGCCGATGAAATCCGGTGCGAAATGATGATGGTCGTTCGCCCGTTCATAATTTTCTTCAGGCTGTTGAGAATGTTGTTTTCGGTTTTGGTGTCAACCGCAGAAAGCGCATCGTCAAGAATCAGAATTTTTGGTTGACGCGCCACCGCACGGGCAATAGATACGCGCTGCTTTTGGCCTCCGGAAAGTGTAATGCCGCGCTCCCCGATTCGCGTGCCAAAACCTTGCGGAAACGCCCGAATGTTTTCGTAGACATCGGCATCTTTTGCCGCCTGAATAATTTTTTGCTCGTCAAGTTGTTCCAGCCCAAACCCAATGTTGTTGTAGATTGTATCGCTGAACAAAAAAACGTCTTGAGGAACAGTGCCCACCTGCCTGCGAAGATTAACCAAGTCATAATCTTGGATGGGAATGCCGTCAACAAGCACCTTGCCCGAGGAGGCATCGTAAAGCCGGGCAACCAAATTGGAGATGGTACTTTTACCCGAGCCCGTGGTGCCGATAATTCCCAACGATTCACCGGGCGCGATGGTGAACGAAATATTTTTCAACGCTTTTACTCCGGTGTCCGGATAAACAAAACTCACGTTATCAAACTCAACCCTCCCCTCAATTTCATGAACCCTATTTTTCTCCGATACAATATCTGTTCGCTGTTGTAAAAATTCATTGATCCTTTTTTGCGATGCCTCCGCGCGCTTTACCTGGCTGCTGGTCCAGCCCAATAAAGTTACCGGCCAGGTGAGGAGGTTTCCATAAATAATAAACTCTGCTATGTTGCCAATGGTGAGCGACCCGTTGATTACTTCGGTGCTGCATACATAAACGGTGAGCACGGTGCTGAGCCCCACCAACGCCATGATGAGCGGATAAAACAAAGCTTCCACTTTGGTGAGTTTGATCGACTGCCGTTTGTACTCGTTGCTTTCGGTGGTGAATCCTGCCACCGATTCGTTTTCGCGTGTAAAAGATTTTAACACACGAATGCCGGAGAACGCTTCCTGAACAAACGTACTCAACCGCGATTGGCTTTTCTGAATTTCATCGCTACGGTGCTCAATGATGTTGTTGACATAAAAAACGGCCACCGATAAAAACGGCAGCGGCAACAACGACCACAACGTTAGTTTGGGGCTGATGGCAAACATCATGGGCACGAGCATGGCAAACAGCGAAAACAATTGCAGCCCATACATAATGGACGGCCCGAGGTACATGCGCACCCGGCCCACGTCTTCGCTGATGCGGTTCATCAGATCGCCCGTGCTGTTCCTCCGATAAAAACTTAACGGCAGCGATTGATAATGTTCGAAAATTTCATTTTTTAAATCGAACTCAATCAGCCGGCTCATTACAATCAATGTTTGCCGAACAAAATACAGGAACACGCCCCGCAACAGAGCCATCAGTAAGATAAGCATGGCATAGATGAGGATGCCGCGCGAGAACACCCCAAAGAAATCCGTCTGCATCGAACTGTTTTCAAACGAGCGGTAGATGCGCACGTTGTCGATCACCAGATCGATGGAATAACGCACCAACTGAGCGGGCAAAATTTGAAAGGCATTAGAAATAAGCACAAATACAAGCCCCCAGATCAGGTGCCATTTATATTTGATCAAGTACTTGTTTAGGTAAGCGAGTTCTTTCATGGATTAAATCAGTGCCCTTATGTAAAGGTGCTATAACGGAGATGCAAGGCAGCAAGTTCGCGAAACCAAACTGATTCGGCAAAGTCTTTTTACTTTTCAAGATTCGCGTGTAATTTGCAGCCTCAAAAATCGTTCTCAGCTATGCTCAACAGGCGCACCATCCGCATCAAAATCATGCAAAACCTTTTCGCCTATGCACAATGCAAAGATGCCGACCTCATGTTGGCACACGACCTGATTGAAGAACGTTTTCAGCCCGACCTCAATTCCATGGAGGTTCAAGACAAAGAGCTGTTGCGTAAGCAAAAGAAACAAGCACTCCAGCTTTTTAACAAACAGATGAACGGTGAGGCCGTAACGGCAGAGGATCCGAAAATTTCTAAAGCCCTGACGGATGCCACCGTGTTGTTCGAGAAGGCCATAAAAAAAGATCAGATTTTTCTGAATAAAAATATGCTGACGGAAATGGAAAAAATTTCCGTTACCTACCATGCCGTACTCAACCTGATGATCGCGTTTGCCGACCTGGCCCAAGCCGAAAAGAAAACCGACCACCGCCATGTTGCCCATCATTTATGGATTAAATCGTGGCGCGAAAACGATGAATTGAAAAAAGCCACACTGCGTGAAAACTCGGGATGGGACGGCCGCCAAGATTTGGTGCGCAGTTGGTTTCGCGAGCGCGTAAAGGAGGATTCAACGTATCAAGAATTTATTGCAGCGAAAAATCCGGATGAAGAAAAACAAAAAGAGTTTATCAAACACCTGGCGCGAAAAATAATTTTGGGGGCAGGTGCAATCAACGATTATTTTGAAGAACAAAACATTCGCTGGGCCGAAGACAAAGACATCATCAAAAGCATGGTGGATAAAACCATCAAGTCGTTTGATCAAGGCAAGAGCACGCTTCAAAAACTTTCGCTCAACTGGGAAGAAGACCGTGAGTTCACCGAAACTTTATTCAACAATGTGATTGAGTTGGACCCCAAGTACAAAGAGTTGATCGCCAAAAATACCCGCAACTGGGAAGTAGATCGGCTGCCACTAACCGATCGGGTAATTTTGGAGATGGCCATTGCGGAGATGATTCATTTCTCAAGCATCCCGGTAAAAGTTACCATCAACGAATACATTGAACTCACAAAAGAATACAGTACACCAAAAAGCAGGCAGTTCATCAACGGTATCCTCGATGTGATCTCCAAACAGATGAAAGAATCGGGAGTCCTGAAAAAAAGCGGAAAGGGTTTGTTGGATAATAAATAACGGTTTAATTTTTTTTATCTTTGTAATCCTAATCAAAAAATTATGGGTAAGAAGAGCAGCAACGCACTGATGGCATTTTTGGCGGGCGCAGCAGCAGGCGCAATCCTTGGCATTTTGTACGCCCCCGATAAAGGGTCCAATACACGCGAAAAACTTTCGTTTCAACTCGATAAGTACAAAAAAATTCTGCAAGCCTATCTGGACGATCTCACCAACGGAAGAGAAACACCACTAACCTCCGAAGCAAAATCGCAAGGCGAAAAAGTGGTATCGGCAGCCAAAGGCAAAGCCCAGCAACTTCTCGATGATGTGGACGAATTGCTCGAACAGATTCGCGGTAAAAACAGTTAATGTTTTGTTAACCGGGGCTTAAAACTTTATATTTTTTAGACCACAAATTATTTTTGAAAAAATTGAGATGTATGAAAACTGCAATGAAGGTTTGGGTTATGATTGGTGCAATTGCACTGGTATCATGCCGCGATAGGGCTACCGAAAAAAGGTTGGCCGATGTGGAGAGCCGCCTCGCAAAATTGGAAGGCAGTCCTAGTCCGGTTCCTGCTTTGGCTTCTGCGGCTACCGTGACGCCCGCGGAAACAAAACCCGAAGGGCCACTGCCGGTAATTGAATTTGACAATAATAATCATGATTTTGGAACCGTGCCCGAAGGCCCCAAAGTGTCTCATACGTACCAAGTAAAAAATACCGGTCAGGCTCCGCTAATTATTCAGGATGTGAAACCAACTTGTGGTTGTACTACACCGGACTGGACCAAGACTCCCATTGCTGTGGGTGAGTCGGGATTTATTAAAGCCGTGTTTGATACTAAAGGACGCACGGGTGTGCAGAACAAAACCATTTCAGTTGTTGCTAATACATGGCCAAAGACAACTACCTTAAAATTTAAAGCGATGGTAACGGCATCAAGCGCAAGCAATGGACCACGCAAATAGAAAAACACATTAGTAAAATAGTGCATAAAATCCCCGAACTCGGGGATTTTACGTTTTTAGCACAGCTAAATTCAAACCATGAAAAAGAACTTACTATTTTTTATCACAACCTTGGTGCTGCTGGGTTGCGGAACGAAAGAAAACAATTCAACCCAACCTCCCCACACCGATACTATTTTTTTTGCTAAGGGTGCAGATGTGAGTTGGCTTACACAAATGGAAGCAGCGGGAATAAAATTTTACGATAGTGCCGGTAAACAACAAGATTGCCTGCAGTTATTGAAAGACTTGGGCATGAACGCAGTTCGACTCAGAGCCTGGGTACACCCGGCAGCCGGCTGGAACAATACATCGGACGTGGTAGCCAAAGCAAAACGAGCCAAAGACTTGGGCTTGAAAATTATGATCGATTTTCACTACAGCGATAATTGGGCCGATCCCAGCAAACAAAACAAACCTGCCACTTGGGTAAATCTAAGCTTCGACTCCCTAAAAGCTGCCTTGTATAATTACACCAAAGGAGTGATGGATACCTTGAAATTGAACAGCATAACTCCCGACTGGGTACAAATTGGCAACGAAACAGATAACGGCATGTTGTGGGAAGACGGAAGAGCATCTACACACATGAGCAATTTTGCTGTACTCATTGCCGCGGGCTACAATGCCGTGAAAGCTGTGAGCACAACCTCTAAAGTTATTGTCCACATCTCTAATGGATACAACAATACACTATTTCAATGGATGTTTGACGGGCTGAAAGCCAGCAACATACCTTTCGATATTATCGGCATGTCGCTGTATCCATCGTACGCGCCACAGGGAGTAACGGAGTGGAGCTCTGTTAACGCACAATGTCTGGCAAACATGAACGACATGGTGAGCCGATACGGTAAACCGGTAATGATTGTAGAGGCTGGTATGCCGGCCAACCAGCCTGATACGTGTAAAGCTTTTCTGGTCGACCTTATTGCCAAGACAAAATCGGTAACCGATGGCAACGGGTTAGGCGTGTTTTATTGGGAGCCCGAATGCTACAACAACTGGCAAGGCTATGGTTTGGGCGCATTCGACAATACCGGCAAACCAACAGTGGCACTTAAAGCTTTTTCGGATAAGTGATTGGTTTTTTTGCATTTTTAAAACTTGAATTTAAAATTCAAGTTTTATCTTTGCTGCCTAAATTTTTTACCATGTATTCAATCGTATTGCAAGCACAAGGAAATAACTGGAGTTTTCCATTGATGATGGTGCTCATGTTTGGTATCCTTTATTTTTTCATGATCCGTCCGCAGCAGAAAAAAGCAAAGGATCAGAAAAAATTTGTGGAAGAAATAAAGAAGGGCGATTATGTGGTAACAATAGGCGGAATGCACGGACGCGTGGCCGAAATTGAAGACGACACCTTTATTCTGGAAGCCGAACGCGGAGCCCGCATGAAGTTTTCTAAATCGGCCGTGTCGATGGATTCTACCAAAACCGCCAATAAGAAAGCAACCGCATAACTTTTTTGCCACATCCGGGTGGCGTATTTTTGGATGAGCAATGAACTTCCTCCGGATTATAATTAGCCTCTTTCGCTTTGACCGTGCCAACTGGAAGGCCGTTGTTTTGTGCGAGCTTGCGGCCATTGTTTTTTGGACGTTCAACGCATTCAACAAAAACTATTCGACTAATGTACGATTCCCCATCCTGTTTGAGTTTAATGGAGATCGATATACCCCGGCCGATCATTTACCAAAAACCATTAACCTAAACGTTACAGGCATTGGTTGGGAGTTGTTTAGAAAATACCTTGGGTTTAAAGTACCTCAACTGATTATCCCGCTGGAGCGACCCGGTGAAATAAAAAAAATTGTGGCGGGCGGATTGTTGCCGGTGGTGAGTTCTCAAATCAGAAACCTTAAGGTAAATTTTGTGGCCACCGATACGCTGTACTTGCGCATCGACAAACGAGATGCGCATCGGTACAAATTAGTGGCCGATATTTCAAACATTACATTTCGCGAAGGCTACGGACGCATCAGCCCGGTGGTAATCTTACCCGACTCCATCGAACTGGAAGGACCCGAAAGCAGGGTGCACGCTTTTGTCGACTCAATCATGTTGACGGTCGGTAAAGGAGACGTGAATGAAAATTTTCGCGAAGAGGTAGAAATCACTTTTGATGGAAGCGAATTTGTTAAGAAAAAACCATCTCAGGTTCAGGTGATGTTTGAAGTGGGGCAGGTGCACATTGTTTCAAAACGATTTCAACCTATGATGAATACAAAAGCAATTGCCCAACACGACAGCGTAACGGTAAAGTTTCAGGTTCCGATAGATCGGCTGGCAGATTTTAAGGTTACGGCCAACGATATAATTGTAAATGTAAAAACGGGCAAACAAAAAAATCATTTTGAATTACCTCAAGTAACAAACGTACCATCGTATGTGCACATACTGGAGATCGATTCGGTTCGCCTCAAGCCCAATTGATTTTTCAACTAATTTTGTATCGAAAAGTAAGATGAAAAGACCGCTTCGAATCGGAGTGACCGGGGGTATCGGTTCGGGGAAAAGCCTGGTGTGCAAAATATTTTCATCACTGGGCATACCCGTTTACGATGCCGACAGCCGAGCCAAGAAACTCATGAATGAGGATGCCCTCTTATGTGATCAGATCAAAAAGAAGTTTGGTGCAGAATCGTATGTTAATGGCTTGTTAAATCGCGAATATCTATCCCGATACGTCTTCAACGATTCCCAAAAATTGCAGGAACTTAACGAACTTGTTCACCCGAGGGTGCTCGAAGATAGTGAACGGTGGATCATCAAAAATAAAGAAGCGACTTACATCATTAAAGAAGCAGCATTGCTTTTTGAGTCGGGATCGTACAAAACACTGGATAAAATCATTGTAGTGAGTGCGCCCGAAGAGCTACGGGTAAAACGTGTATTGCTTCGCGACCGGGGCAGAACCAAAGAAGATGTGGCCAAAATTATTTCTAACCAAATGAATGAACAGGAGAAGACAAGCCGGGCTGATTTTATTATCCGTAATGACGAAAGTACGTTAGTGGTACCTCAGGTTTTGAATTTACACGAACGGTTTAATAAGGGTCTTGAAAAATGAACTCTTACCGTATCATTGCGTTAGATTTAAGTTCTGTTATTAATTGAAGTTCATGAACAAAAGAATTGCTATACTTTGTATTGTTACATTGCCTTTCCTCATTTCTTGCAAAGGGAAAAAAGTTGAACTGCCGAGTGTCAACAAACCCGGGGCTGTACTGGCCGAAGGCTTTGTGGTAGAGCCTCAGGTTGAAAGTGAGAACGTGGAAGTGCCCGGGTCCCTGTTGCCTATGGAAGAAACACAAATACGCCCCGAGGTAACCGGCCGTATTGTTAAACTTAATATCCAAGAAGGCTCCATGGTGAAAAGGGGCGAGTTGCTGGTTAAACTTTTTGATCAAGACCTGCAGGCACAAATGAAAAAATTGCAGGTGCAGCTCGATATTTCTAACCGAACCGTTGACCGCCAACGCGATTTGCTCGCCATCAACGGCATCAGCCAGCAGGATTTTGATTTAAGCGCATTGGCAGTGGACAATCTGAAAGCAGACATTGAAACCACAAAAATTTCTATTTCTAAAACAGAAATACGTGCTCCTTACGATGGCAAACTTGGTTTACGAAATGTGAGTTTGGGCGCGTATGTTTCACCTTCCGATATTCTTACCAGCATCCGGCAGGTTAACCAATTGAAATTAGATTTCTCCATCCCAGAAAAATATGCGAAAGAAATTGGCGTGGGGTATTCGGTTAGGTTTCGGGTTGACGGTGGCAACAAAGACCACGTGGCAACGGTGATTGCTACAGAAGGAAATGTTGACCCCGTAACACGCACCTTAAAAATCAAAGCCATTGTAAAAGAAAACCATCCCGAATTATTGCCCGGGGTATTTGCAAAAGTTAACCTGCAGTTGGGGCATCAGTCTAACGCGCTGATGGTGCCCTCGCAGGCAGTTATACCCATGGCGCGCAGCAAGCAAATTATTTTGTTGCAAAAAGACAGCGCTAAATTTTTAACGGTGGAAACGGGCATACGCGATTCGGTGTATGTGCAAATTGTAACAGGCCTGAAGCCGGGCGATACGATCGTTACCACCGGGTTAATGGCGATTCGCCCCAAGGCGAAAATCAAAATAACAAAACTGAATTATTACGGAAAATAAAAAAAGGCCATGAACATATCTGAGTTGAGCTTGAGGCGGCCGGTGCTTTCGTTTGTGATGAGCATTATTCTGGTGTTGTTTGGTGTGATTGGATTTAAGTTTCTTGGCGTGCGCGATTACCCCGCCATCGACCCGCCTAACGTAAATGTGTTCACCACGTATTCGGGTGCTAACGCAGATATCATCGAATCGCAGATCACGGAACCGCTCGAAAAAGGAATCAACGGTATTGCGGGCATCCGAAATATTTCGTCCACATCGAGTCTGGGCACCAGCCGAATTAATGTAGAATTTGAATTGGGCGTTGACCTTGAGGCAGCCGCCAACGATGTGCGCGATAAAGTTTCGCAGGCGCAGCGTTCTTTGCCTCAAGATTTAACCGCGCCACCGGTGGTTTCCAAAGCCGATGCCAACTCCGATGCCATCATCAGCATGACGGTGCAGAGCAGCACCAAAAACCCGTTGCAACTCACCGAATATGCCACCAATGTGTTGGTGGAACGCCTTCAAACGATTAAAGGCGTAAGCAGCATTCAGATTTGGGGAGAAAAGAAATTTGCCATGCGTATCTGGCTTGACCCATCCAAGCTGAGCGCCTATAACCTTACTGCGCTTGATGTGCAAAATGCCCTCATGCGTGAAAATATAGAACTGCCATCCGGTAAAATAGCAGGCAACTCCACTGAGCTAACCGTGCGAACTTTCGGACGGTTGTACACCGAAGAAGACTTTAATAATGTTATTGTTAAGGCATCGGCCACGGGCGACATCCGGTTGAAAAACGTGGGGCAGGCTATGCTTGGACCTGAAAACGAAGAGTCTATATTAAAAGACCGGGGTGTACCCATGGTAGGACTTGCGCTTGTGCCATTGCCGGGTGCGAACTATGTATCCATCTCCGATGAGTTTTACAAACGGATGGATCAATTAAAGAATGAAGTACCGGATGATATTAAACTAAACATTGCGCTCGACCAAACCGTATTTATTAAACGTGCAATTTCTGAAGTTCAGGAAACGCTGTTGATATCGTTTTTACTTGTGGTGCTGATTATCTACTTATTCTTCCGCGATTTCCTCATTGCATTTCGACCGCTCATTGATATACCCGTATCGCTTACGGCCACCTTTTTTATCATGTACTTGTGTAATTTTTCCATCAATGTGCTGACCATGCTCGGCATTGTGCTGGCCACCGGGCTTGTGGTAGACGATGGTATTGTGGTGACGGAAAATATCTATAAAAAATTAGAAGGTGGAATGAATAAATACAAGGCAGCAAAGGAGGGTTCGAGAGAAATTTTCTTTGCCGTCATTTCAACATCCATCACACTGGCGGTTGTTTTCCTCCCCATTATTTTTCTGCAGGGATTTGTAGGCCGATTGTTTCGTGAGTTTGGCATTGTGGTAGCGGGGGCAGTTCTGATCTCAGCCTTTGTGTCGTTAACGCTTACACCTGTGCTAAGTGTAAAACTCACTCGCGAAAAGCATGGCCATTCCAGGTTCTATCGATGGACTGAACCCTTTTTCGTAGGGATGGAAAACGGCTACAAAAACTTCTTAGCCCGGTTTATGCGCGTGAGGTGGGTGGCGTTTGTAATCATCGCTTTTTGTGTAGGCTCGGTTTACTTACTGAGTTTTGTGCTTAAGTCTGAGTTGGCTCCGTTGGAAGACCGTAATCAATTTCGGATGAGCATCACCGCACCCGAGGGAACATCCTTCGATTTCATGGATAAGTATGTAGACAAACTCAGTGAGTTTGTTCAGGATTCCATACCCGAAGCCCGGGTTGTGCTCACGGTAACGGCTCCAGGGTTTACAGGCGCTGGCGCTGTGAATACAGGGTACATGCGCACCACATTGGTAGATCCAAAATTCAGAAACCGATCGCAGAATGAGATTGTTGATATGGTGGGGCGAAATATGCGGAGATTTCCAGAAGGCAAAGCATTTGCCATGCAAGAACAAACCATCGCGGTGAGCAGACGAGGAGGGCAGCCGATCCAGTTTGTCATTCAAAACAACAACTTTGAAAAACTTCAAAATGTATTGCCTAAAATTTTGGAGAAGGCAAATTCTAACCCGACACTCCAAGGTGTAGATACGGATTTGAAATTCAACAAACCTGAGCTTCGCGTAAAAATCAACCGACTTAAAGCCACACAGCTTGGCATCAGCGTTCAAGATATTTCACAAACACTACAACTGGCCTACAGTAATTTAAGGTTTGGATATTTTACAAGAGACGGAAAACAATATCAGGTGATGGGGCAGGTGATGCGTATCGATCGCGATGACCCCGAAGACCTGAAGAAGCTTTATGTGCGCACAAGCTCAGGTCAACTTGTGTCTATCGACAACGTGGTTACGATTGAAGAGTCGGCAACACCACCAGCTTTGTATCATTTTAATCGGTACAAGTCGGCTACCATTTCAGCGGGTCTTGCTCCCGGCAAAACCATTGGCGATGGCATTGCGGTGATGGAAGAAATTGTAAAGCCTTTACTTGACGATTCGTTTGCCACTTCATTGGCAGGCTCCTCGCGCGATTTTGCCGAGAGTTCCGGGAATACTTCGTTTGCATTTATCCTCGCCCTTGCCTTGATTTATCTCGTGCTGGCCGCTCAGTTTGAAAGTTTTGTCGATCCCCTTACCATAATGGTGACGGTGCCCCTGGCCATTTGTGGTGCATTTATTTCGTTGTGGATATTCGGCCAGACCATCAATATTTTTTCACAGATCGGCATGATCATGCTTATTGGGTTGGTAACTAAAAACGGAATTTTGATTGTAGAATTTGCCAACCAAAAACGCGAAGAAGGCCTCGATAAAATCACAGCCGTGTTAGAGGCATCGCGGTTGCGCCTGCGCCCCATTTTAATGACCAGCTTGGCTATGGCGTTGGGCTCATTGCCCATTGCCCTTTCTTTGGGAGATGCCAGTACCAGCCGCGTGCCATTGGGTATTGTAATTGTTGGTGGAATTATGTTTTCACTCGTGCTTACGTTATTTGTAATTCCGGCTATGTACTCTTTCTTGTCGCGTAAGAGAAAACATTTTGAAGCAGCGATGGACGAACCGGCTACGGAAACAAAACCCGTACACGAAATGGCCCTTGAGTCGTAAAATCGTAACGCAACTCAGTAAAAGCAATTTTAAGACTTTTGAAACGAGAATGAAATTAAACAGATAAAAGAAAAATGTGCAGTCCGAATCACATCTATAAATATATTACTCTATCATTGTTGATAACAGCCTCGGTGGCTAAAAGCCAAGACCTGCTCACGTTGGAAGACGTTATTCAAATCACCATTGAAAACAATTTTGATATTAACATTGCTAAGAACAATCTGCAGGTAGCAAAAAATAATAACAACATTGGTTTAGTGGGTGGAGGCCAATCTACCGGTGGTACGGTAGTGGGTGGCACCACGGGTATGCTTCCACAAATTTCGATAGGAGCCGGCAGCCCGCAAAACCCCATGGGCTTTGGTCGTACTACCAGCACCCTAAAATACTCAGACCCAAAATCAAACGTTAACGGCCAAACACTTAATTCGGTGAGTTATGCTCCCTCCATTGTAGCCACTTGGTATTTTTTCGATGGCCTAAAAATGTTTGCCACCAAAAAGAAATTAAACCGGGCAGAAGAATTGAGCGACTTGCAATACCGATTAGCGGTTGAAAACACGTTGCTCACTGCGCTCACCACGTATTATCAAATGATAAGCATAAAACAATTCATCAAATCGTTAAATACTTCTTTGGTGTTGGGGGCAGATCAAAAAAAACTGGCCGATGAAAAGTTGAAAGCCGGTGTTGGCTCGGCCGTAGATGTGTTGCAAACTCAAATTGATTACAATAATATTCTGGTACAGATTACACAGCAAGAAAACCTGCTGAATGAACAGCGAGTAAGTTTGAACACCATTTTAAAACGCCCGCAGGATGTTGAATTTACGGTGCCCGATACGATCATCGTACAAACGAAACCGGAATACATCAGCGCGCTATACAATACAGAAAAAAATAATAACTCCATTTTGATTGGCCGAAAAACCCTTGAAATAGATGGATTGGCTCTAAAAGAGTTTAGGGCCAACTCAATGCCCAAAATAGGACTTACCGGGAATTACACATACCAACACTTTTCCAACGACATTGGTTTTGTAAGGCTAAGCCAAAGTTCCGGTTACAATGGCGGGTTTATTTTTTCGTGGACCATACTCAATAACCTCGCTACCCGAACTGCCATAAGAAATCAAAAGATGCAGGTTGCCTCGGATAACTTGCGTTTGCAGGCATCTGAACTACTTGAAAAATCTAATTTGTACAAAGCCTATTTAAGTTTTCAGAATAATCTTAAGATCATTGATCTGGCAAAACAAAATGTGCAACTATCCAATCAAAGCCTGTATATCGCGGCACAACGATTTAAACAAGGCTTATCCAATTACATCGAATACCGAACGGTAAAGCTCGCATTTGAAACGGCCGAATACCAATTATCTCAGGCTGCGTACAACACTAAACTGAGTGAACTAAATTTTTTGAAAGCCCAGGGATTGCTGGTGCATTGAATTGGAGATGGTAACCTTAGAAGTCGTCAATCCTTTGGCTCCCACAACTCAATTTTATTTCCTTCCGGATCGAGAATCCATCCGAACTTGCCGTACGGAAATTCTTGCACCTCTCCCACAATTTGAACCCCTTCTTCTTTTAAGATTTTCAAAAGCTCGACCAGGTTTTCTACCCGGTAGTTGAACATGAATGGTTTTTCGCTGGGTTGGAAATATTTTGTGTCTTTAGCAAACGGACTCCAAGCCGTTTGTGCGGGCTCCTTAGCCTCTTTGTTGTTGGGGTCAATCCATTCAAATGAAACACCATATTCAGTAACGGGCAAGCCAAGATGTTTGCCGTACCACTCCTTCAGTTTTTTGGGGTCGTCTGCTTTAAAGAAAACGCCCCCGAGTCCGGTTACACGTTTCATTGGTTTGTTAAGCTTGTTCGGTAATTACGGTTTCTGGTTTTGTAACCCAAAAGTTATTAAAGCCTTCGCCCACCTGAATATTCAATAATCCATTGGCCAACATTTCTAAGATCGCGAGGAAATTAAAAATCAGCGCAATGCGGGTAGGCGCGTTTTGAAAAAGTTCGGTAAACGCTACGCGCGATTTGGCGGTAACTTCGTTGAGGATAAATTCTTTTTGCCCCTCTACGGTATAGGGGTACTGAATTACCTGATGTACCGGTCGGTTCTTTTCTTCCTCCTGCCTCTTCAATACTTTTTCAAATACCGTGAGCAATTTGAAAAGATCAACATCTTGCAGTTCGGCTTCCACGTTGGTGCTTTCGGCCAACTGGCGAAGTTCTTTCATCAGGTTGCCGCGCTTTTCTTTCATCAGCTCCGTCTCTTCCATTTTGTGGAATTGATCAATCACCGACTTGTACTTTTTGTACTCCATCAAATGCTTCACCAGTTCTTCGCGTGGATCTATTTCGTTGCCTTGTTCATCAAGTTGAGGGCGTGGCAACAGCATTTTAGATTTAATACGCATAAGTGTGGCTGCTACCAGAATGAATTCGCTCGCCACTTCAATGTTCAGGGTCTCTAACCGGTGCAGGTATTCCAAAAAGTCGGCTGTGATTTTTGAAATCGGAATATCGTTGATATCCAATTCATCGCGTTCGATAAAAAAAAGAAGCAGATCAAACGGGCCTTCAAATAAGGGAAGCCTTACCTCAAAATTTTCTTGCACCATGGTTTAAATAAGTTTGCAAAAATATTCAAAACCCAAGACAAAAACGTGAACAAATAGAAATACGTAAATTTGCGACCGATTCATTGGAAATCAGGCGAAACGATTAACTTTATTGGCTATCTGAAGGTATTTAAGATGCTCATTACCCCCGGAAAATTATTGGCGCAGATCAACAGCCCGGCCGATTTAAAAAAACTCGATCAGGCTCAGCTGGTGCAGTTGTGCGAAGAACTTCGCCATTTTATTATAGATAACGTTTCGGTTTACGGTGGTCATTTTGGCGCCAGCCTCGGGGTAGTAGAACTGACGGTGGCGTTACATTATGTGTTGAATACTCCGTATGATCAGCTCGTATGGGATGTCGGCCATCAGGCCTACGGACACAAAATTTTAACCGGAAGAAGAGATGTTTTCCACTCCAACCGGGTTTATCAGGGCATCTCCGGTTTCCCGAAACGAAAAGAAAGCGAGTACGATACGTTTGGAGTAGGGCACTCGTCCACTTCGGTATCGGCTGCATTGGGAATGGCCTTTGCTTCAAAAAATTTGGGCATTCAGGATAAACAGCATGTAGCCGTAATAGGCGATGGCGCACTTACGGGCGGAATGGCGTTTGAAGGATTGAACCATGCCGGAGTTTCGGATACTAACCTGCTTATTATTCTCAACGACAACTGCATGTCGATCGATCCGAATGTGGGCGCACTGAAAGATTACCTCACCGACATCACTACCTCCAAAACCTACAATCGATTAAAAGACGATGTATGGAATTTGCTGGGCAAACTTTCAAGCTTTGGAAAGAGTGCGCAAGAAATTGTTTCAAAAATCGAAAACGGCATCAAATCAACTCTCTTAAGTCAAAGTAATTTATTCGAGTCGCTTCATCTGCGCTACTTTGGCCCGGTAGATGGCCATGATGTCGACCATTTGGTAGCCGTACTTAACGACTTAAAAAAAATTAAAGGGCCAAAAATCCTTCATTGCATCACTACCAAAGGCAAAGGTTATGCTCCGGCTGAAAAAGGAAACGCCACCACCTGGCACTCGCCCGGCACTTTTGATAAGATCACCGGAGAAATCCACAAAAAAGTTTACGATAAACCACAACCACCAAAATACCAGGATGTATTTGGCCACACGTTGGTGGAGTTGGCCAAAACAAATAACAAAATCATTGGCATAACACCTGCAATGCCCTCGGGCTCATCGATGAACATCATGATGAAAGAAATGCCCGACCGAGCCATCGATGTGGGCATTGCCGAGCAACATGCAGTTACGTTTTCCGCAGGCCTGGCTACACAAGGGCTTGTGCCTTTCTGTAATATTTACAGTTCGTTTATGCAGCGCGCCTACGATCAGGTGATTCACGATGTGTGCATTCAAAACTTGCCGGTAAATTTTTGTCTCGATCGTGCGGGGTTTGCTGGCTCCGATGGCCCTACGCATCACGGAGCATACGACTTGGCGTACTTCCGATGCCTGCCCAACATGATTGTAGCAGCTCCTATGAATGAGCAAGAATTAAGAAACCTGATGTTCACGGCTCAACTTCCGAGGAACGGAAATGCTTTTTCAATCCGGTATCCGCGGGGCCAGGGCGTGATGACCAACTGGAAAACACCTTTTGAAAAAATCGAAATTGGAAAAGGTAGAAAAATAAAAGACGGTGAAGAACTTGCCATACTAACGATTGGGCACATCGGAAATTATGCCGTGGATGTTTGCGCAAAGTTTGCGAAACAAGGGATGGACATAGCCCATTACGACATGCGTTTTGTGAAACCGCTTGACGAAAAATTGCTGCATCAAATCTTCAGTAAGTTTAAAAAAATTGTAACGGTTGAAGACGGCTGTGTACAGGGTGGCTTTGGAAGTGCTGTGCTCGAATTTATGGCCGATCATAACTACCGGGCAGAAATAAAACGTTTGGGCATACCCGATGGGGTTATAGAACATGGCGAGCAGATTGAACTGCATAAAGAATGTGGTTTTGACCCTGACGGAATTGCACGGGCAATAATCTCCATGCTCGAACCCTCGAAAGCCATCGTTTGATGGAGATTTTCTATAAAAAATCTGGGCGCGGTTGGCCTGTTATTTTAATCCATGGTTTTTGCGAGACCCATGAAATTTGGGATAGGTTTGCGGAGCAGCTCTCCAAAAAATTTGAAATTTTTGTAATTGACTTGCCCGGCTTTGGCAGCAGTCCACTTCCAGTACGCCCATTCAAAATAAGCGACATCGCTTCCGGTATCTTAGATTGGATTAAACAAAGCCGAATCCAACGCCCGGTTGTTATCGGCCATTCGTTGGGTGGGTATGTTGGCCTCGCAATGGCACAGCAGAAGCCAGAAATTTTTTCGGGCCTTGGCCTTTTTCAATCCACGGCATATCCCGATTCGGAAGAAAGAAAAATAAATCGTAATCGGGTAATCGATTTTGTCAAGACTCACGGCATAGACCCGTACATCGACACCTATGTGCCGGGATTATTTTTCGATAAGGGGCATCCTGCTATTTATACGGTTGACGAAATTGCACGAAAAACAAAAATAGAATCGCTGATTGCCTACACCGAAGCTATGCGCGACCGCGAATCAACCATTGAAGTGCTCAAAAATTTTAAGTCACCGTTTCTAATGCTCGCAGGCGAACAGGATTGCGTTATCCCACAAGAAATAGCCAAAGAACTGAGTACCATTGCGCCCAGGTCAACCTTTTGCTTACTTAAAAATGTTGGCCACATGGCAATGTACGAGTCTCCCCAAGAATCTTTGGAGGCAGTAGAAGGCTTTGTATCTCGGATTGAGCTTAATAAATAAGCAAAAAAATGGATATTTTATACCCCTGCCTAAATTCGGATAGTTGCCGGAACTGATTATATTTGTCGATTCTGTTGAGAAAAAAGTGATGTACTTTAATTATATTTGATTCCTCAATGACAAACCCGAAAAACAAAACCGCTATGAGACTTATTACTACAATCGCCTTTTTGTTTATGATGGCGATCAATGCTTATGCCCAAGAGGAAGAAGTTGTTGAAAATTATGATTCCTGGAACAAGCTAGCTCTAAACATATCGTATGTGTGCTGGGCGATAGGCTTGCTTATTGCATTGGGTTATTTTGTGAGACTATCAAGTGTTAAGGGAGGTAAAGACAAGTACGATTTTATCAACAAACATGAGATCAGCAGCCTATGGATTGCTGTGATTGTGCTGATTACCGGTGGATGCTTTTTTGCAAATGCAACCATTACACACCTCACCCCTGTACTTATCGGTGTACGTATTTTTGTTACGGCTGCCATGGGGCTTATTGTAGCAGTTATCGTTCAAAACCTGCTTAAATTTTATTATCCATTTTATATAGAGAAGCGATTAAAAGTGTTGCGCTATATGCCCCGGATTTCTCCAAAAACCGGCAAGCCCATGAAACTTTTGAGCGAAGAAGAAGAAGACGCCTATCTCGATGAAGGGATGCAGGCTGAGGAGAATGTATTCTCAGTTGACTACGATGTTTGGAAAGATGAAGAGACGGGCTTTATTCAAATAGAAAAATACGCAGGGCATCTTCATGCGTTGCAGTGCCCCGAATGTAACTACCAAACTTTTAAAGTTACAAAAGAAGAAATCATTAAACAGCCAACCGAGTTAGAGAGTGGCGAGATCGTTAAGCACTACCAATGCGGCTATTGTGGCTACAAGGCTAAAAAATCGGTGATCTTGAAACAACAGTCTAAGATTGAACAATCGGCTGCTACGGCATAGAAATTAATAAAAATGAGATATTCAAAAAATCCCGTTAACCGGGATTTTTTGTTTTTACAAGCTCATCATGTCTTTAAACTTGGCCGCCTGCCTGCGGCTAACTTCTACTTTGTCGCCACCCCGGAGTTTTACCATCAGCCCTCCGTTGAACCAAGTTTCTATGCCCTCCACCCAGCTTAGGTTGATAATGTGTTTACGGCTGGCACGAAAAAATGCACGTTCGTCTAACTTCTCATCAAGTGCATTGAGCGATTTGTGAATCATGGGCTTATTATTTTCAAAATAAACTTTGATGTAGTTGCCGTCCGATTCAAACATGCGCACGTTGGCCAAGTTTACAAACCAACAACGTTCGCCATCTTTTACAAAAACAGAATCTTCATGTCCCAGTTTCTTATCATGGCTTCTACCCACTTTGGTTTTTTCTTTTTCCATGATTTTATGTACGGCTTCGCTCAACCGCTCCGACTGAATAGGCTTGAGCAGGTAGTCGAGTGCGTTTACTTCAAATGCTTTTAAAGCAAATTCATCGTAAGCCGTGGTGAAAACCACCCAGGGTACGGAATCCAGCGATTCAAGTAATTGAAACCCATTTCGCCCGGGCATCTGTATGTCAAGGAAAAGCAAATCGGGGTTGTGCTCTTCAATCATTTTTTCGGCCTCATCGGCATTCATGGCTTCACCGGCCACCTCGATGGAAGGGTGTTCTTCTAATAATTTAATCAGTTCTTTTCGCGCCAAGCGCTCGTCATCAATCACTAATGCTTTCATAGTTCAATTTACAAATTGTATAAATGCGGAATTTTAACTTCAGTCAAAACAAAATTATTTTTTTCATTGCTAATCCGTAGATAAGCGGCATCGCCATACAATAATTTGAGCCGTTGCTGGGTATTGGTGAGGCCTAGCCCGCCCCGATGCCCGTTTACATAATGGCCGCTGTTGCTGATTTGAATTTTCAGCTCATCGTTGAGGATGATGGTTTTTACGGAAATAGTTCCCCCTTCGGTGAGTTTAGAAATGCCGTGCTTGATGCCGTTCTCCACAAGGGTTTGAATCATAAAAGGAGGCACCCAAAAATCGCTTGAGCCCGAGGCTATCTCATAATTGATCTTGAGCCGTTCTTCAAAGCGGATGCTCTCCAGGCTTAAATAATCTTTCACAATTTTAAGTTCGTCATCAAATTTGGTAAGGCCTTTTTTCCCGGTTATTAATGAATTGCGCAATATGTTCGACAGTTGTGTTATAGCCAGTTTGGATTTATAGGGGTCCTCATCAATCAGCGCACGGATGCTGTTCATAGCATTGAAAATGAAATGCGGGTTGAGTTGTGCTTTCAGTGTATTAAGTTCAATTTCGTTTACCTTGGCTTCAAGTTTTAACGATTTGTTGTATCGCTCAAAATAATTGTAGATAAAATACATCACTGCCCAAAGAAAAAAGATAACGGCATAGACAGTTGATAACCCCAGCGCACGTTGCGGATCGAAGGCAACAGAAGGGTTAAAGAGATGCAGGGCAATGGACACCGGGATTCTTAGAAAATATAAGATCAAGCCCATTAAAAACACACAGGCAACAACCCGGAAGATCAGGCGAGCCATACCCAAACTGAACCATTTCCAACGGTTAATAAAATACCGGAAGCCGTGGGTGATGAGCAGGCAAAAAAAAGCTTCGTAAAAGAAAAAAATGGTTCGCTCTGCATTAAGGTTGCCCGAGGCCATCACGCTGGCCACCGCCTGAATGATAGCGTACAACGCCCATCCGCCCACCTGCAAGGTCCAATACAGCCTGAGCTTGTTGTTGATCATGCCCGTAAGTTACACAAATGGATTCTTGCTGTTGGGGTTAGTACATGAGTGGACGAGGACAAAAAAATAACAACTCCCATGGTAGATTTTTCCGTGCAAGGCCGATTACCAACCCGAAGTGTTGAATGAGAGGAATACCCAATAAATGAAAAAAGCCCCGGTTTTTACGAGGCTTTTGTGGGAGCTGAGGGGTTCGAACCCCCGACCCTCTGCTTGTAAGGCAGA
>JAFDYU010000025.1 GCA_018267285.1 Bacteroidota bacterium
AACTAAACCACTATCGACTTGAAGTCGATAGGTTGTCGAAAGAATGAAATTCTTACTCCAGAATAATAGTGTCGGTCTCAATATTGCCAGGCTTTCGGTGATGCTCAAGATATTCTTGCACCATCTCATCCGTTATATTGCCCGTACTCCAAACCCCATACCCGATGGCCCAAAAGTGCCGACCCCAATAGCGTTTCGAAAGCTCCGGGTACTCTTCTTGCAGTCTTCGGGAGGTTCTCCCTTTCAAACGTTTAACAATATCACTAATGTTCAGCGATGGCCTATATTCAATGTGGATATGCACATGGTCTTTGCTCACCACCCCCTTAAGGATCTTGACATCCTCAGCATCACATATCTGCTTGACCAGATCACGGCATCGTTTTTGAATATCTCCTTCCAAAACTTTATACCTATATTTTGTAACCCAAACTATGTGGGCAGTAAGCCAAGACACTGTATGGCTGCCTATGCGAAGTGCTTTACTCACCAAGTAAAGTTAACCTTTTGTGTAGCAACTGAAAGTCTTGCGCTGAAAGCGCATAGTTTCAACTAACGATTGTGACCAATGAAACCCGGAAAATTAATTACAATGCTGCTTGCCGCAACTTTGCTTGCTGGCAGCTTAGAGGCACAAAAAAAGAAACAAGAGGCTGAACCGACAGACGCCAGTAAGTTTAACTGGGATAAGTCGAAGCTGATACCCAAGCTAAAGAAGTTTGCTATTACTGAGCTTACTGTTAATTACAAGCTCACTACCACTGCTAAAACCATTGCACAAGAAAAGAGCTCCGGAAAAATAGCCGGTGCACGAGTAACCGCCTACCTGGAATTTACCGATGGTGAGCCTGCTCAATCCGATTTTCAGAAAATCACCGACCACTTTTACAGCTATTTCTAAAAAAAGCTAAAAGAAAATGGTATTGACACCGTGGGCTGGAACGTGGTGACAGCTTCCGATTTCTATCAAAAAATTGGAGATGACGAAAAAGAATCGAAGAAAGAAGGCGGTGGCAACGAATGGATTATTTGCACAGCCAACAAAGGAAAAATTGTGCACTCCGGCCAGGCTGGTTTTGCCGGTGGAAAAGGAAAACGTGCAGCCGACTTTGCAAAAGATTTTGGAACGGCAGCATCGCTCAAAGTAAATGTTGACTTTGCCGATGTAATGGTGAACCTCGATATCAAAACCACCGAACGAAAAGAATTGTTTGATGGTTGGTATTATCCGGAAGTAACAAAACAAAAATACACATGGGGCGTACACGCACAGATGATGGTAGGCGATCAGGATAACAAACAGTGGACCTACATATGGGGTGACAAAGGTTGGCCCGAGTTTCTGTTTCAATGGAAAGATATACCTGTTGAGGGCAACTATGCCGTGTCTTTAACCGAAGATGTATCTAAAGCAAGGAGTGGTATTGCCAAACAATTAGCGTTTAGAAAAGAACTGGATCCCGTATTGATCCAGACAACACGTGAAAAATATATTGCTGCTGCAACACATGCCGTTGAAAAATGGGCCGATGCCTTTGTTTCGAAAGCAGTACAGATGCGCAAGTGATAGTTTTGAAAGTTCATTCAACAAAAAAACCTCAGCCAACAACGCTGAGGTTTTTTTTAATATGATGTTTGAATCATTTTTGCCTGCTCACTACCCCGCCTTTTTTGCTATCTACTTTCACGGTATAGCTCTTGACAGTTTTAATTATCCAACGAACGGTTATCGAGCCAAGCCCCGGAATGCTTTTTACTTCCAATACCACAGGATTGATTTTCTGTTCGGTTGTGATGTTTAGATCGCGGTTCTCTACTACCATGCCGGCCACTACAGTAGCACCGTCTAAAGAAATATAATCGGGTCGTTCAATTTTATATTTTAAATCCTGACTAGCGTGGGTGGGCATCATACGCTCGTTTTTAATAACCGCTGTAACTTCTGAGAGACCGTTGCCCAGATTTTTTTCGGTAATTTCTTCAACAGTGAGTTTGGGCATGTGGTATGCATGGTACAAGCAAAAGGACATGTTCCGGTGTGCATCGCTTTCCAATAAAAAGCCAGGGTCGGCCCTTGTAAAATTCTTTTTGAACCCTCCTACTTCAATCTTGCCGAATTGCGGATGATTAAATTCTTTCCAGGATATGAGCGCATCGCCAAATAAAATATTTTGGTCAAACTCATAGGGTTCGTCTTGTGCGCCATCCTCACCCCTACCACCGCGGTTGAAATACATATAGGAGGTGAACAACTCATTGGTAAAAGTATAAATACCTCTCCCACCATAGAACCAATCTAATTCTCCGCCAAAAACAGTGTACAGGTCTTTGTAAACCACCATGTAGCGGTATCCGGGCATTAGTAATTCACCTTTCTTTCCGATAGCATCGTAAATACGAGAGTCTTCGGCATTGTAGGTGCCGGCATCTTCTTCAGCTCCGGGGCCACGAAGCAACATACCACCGTTGTTGTGAAAACTTTGTGCTCCGGCAATGTTAGGGTGTGCCATCACGAAGTCGCGCACATTTCTGTTTTCAACAATAGAGAACGGATATTTGTAAGCCCCTCCTTGGATGGGGTTTGGTTGCCATTTCCAGCCCCAGTCTCTATTCGGGTCATAAAAACCAACACCATCTTCATTCACACGTCCATCGCCATCGTTGTCTATCCCCTCGTTTCCCAGGATTTCATACTCGCCAATCTCATCTGTTTTTACACGTTTCAAACGGCCCAAGTAATTTGGATCTTTAATGAATTTCCCGGTAGGGCTTTTTCTGATCATCATGGTAATGTGCCCGTCATTGTTCAGATCGTCAAAGCCATCTTCGTTAATTTTCCCATCGCGGTCGTTATCTATCGGCACCATGCCGGAGCGTGGGCTGTGGGGTGTGTTCGGCTCCTTCATAAAATTTTCGCGAGCATCGGGGTTAATAGTTGGCACGATATAGAACACCCTGTCGGTTAGCAATTCTTTGATGTGCGCAATGTCTTTAAATGTTTCGGTTAAATACCAAGCGGTATATAAAGCCATTTCAGATCCTTGAATTTCATTGCTGTGAATATTGCCATCGATATAAAAGCCTGGTTTTTTATCTGAGCTGCCTTTACTGAAATCGGTAATTGTTAGTGCCCACATATCGCGGCCTTGTGTGCTTTTGCCGATGGAGCTTAGTTTAACTAAATCGGGATGTGCGGCTGCCATTTTTTTACAGATGTCGGTAATGCCATCGTAGGTATAATAGCGGTTCCAACTCACGGGTACTTTAGGGTTTTCGGGAGAACCTGCTGCCCGAAAAACACCGTTGGCATCTTGTGCTTTGGCGGCAAAGACTCCAAATAAAAATATCAGGTACAAAATGTTTTTAATACTTTTCATAGCTCAACGAATTATAGTGTTATGCTGATTTTTTTTAAACCGATTTGAGGTGCGCCTGCGTTAAGGGTGACTGTGCCCTTACCTTTCACCAGCCAACTCACCTCCTGACTTTCGTTCGGCATTAAGTTGTTAAGAATGATTTCGTTTTTTCCACTCACCAGACTTTGGTCTTTATCGAGCGTGAGCGAAACATTGATCAATTTTACCCAATAGTTACGGGCAGCTATATCTGCCACGGCAGGGAGAAGACCTTTGTTATGAACGGTTACCGTGATGCGGCTGATGCCATTTCCAAGCGATTCAGACTTTTGATTAAGCAGTTCGAGCTCAGGTTTAATGGCGGCTAAGGCAAGCAAGAATTTGGTGTGATCGTTTGTGGCCTTATCCATAGCTTTGGCGGGAGGGTTGTTTTTTACAAATGGCTTAAAGCCTCCCACTTCAACATTTTTCCCTACAAAATCGGGATGGTTGATTTTTTTCCAGGGAACAAATACATCGAGCCCTTCTTTCTCGGCCCATCTTATGAAATCTACATCTGTATTTTTGTCTTCTTTTTTTTTATATTTTTTTGTCGATGCAGAATCTTTGGGTATTTCAAATTTTGGAACCCACCAGCCCGGTGTGCTAAAGCTAAGTCGGGCGTAATGAAAATAAGCCCATTGTACGAAGTCGCCTTTGGATGCGGCAGCAGCAGGAGCATCTTTAGTGTTAACCGATTTTTTGTACAAATCGCTTACCAGTTTATTCAATTTTGAATCGCCTTCCAAAATTCCAGCAATTACGCGCGTACTGGTTTTAGAACGATCGAACTTCCAGGGTTCTGCCAAGTTGTTGGCGGGGCCCAACGTAACTACTGCAAATATATTGGGTTGATCGTACATCAGATCTACTAAGGCGCGGTTCTCCAATTCGGATACCGGATGTTCGCCTGCACCGGGAGTAAAGTAGGGCGGATCGTACGTAAGGCTTTTGTTGAAGTGTATGCCTCCCTCGCCATCTTCGTTGTACAATTCATCTTTATCGTTGTCGATACCTTCCGTGTAAAGTTGGTAGCTTCCGCGCTCACCCTTGGTTGCATCGGCCAATACCATCACCCGTGCATCTGTAGAATGAGTTTTCCATTTGCCGGTAACGTCTTCTACTCGAATCATAGTGATCAGGCCGTCACCGTTTAAGTCTTCGAAAGGATCTTCGTTCACCTTTCCATCGCGATCATCGTCTGTTGCAGATGCATTACCGCTGCGTTCGTATTTCACAGAAGCAAAATATTGTTCGCTGGCATCCGGGCTCATCGATGGGTAAACATAAAAAGTTGTAGTGGCCAACAGGTTTTTAACAGTATCGTTTTTGGCTGAAGCCAGAAGCTTTTCGATAAAACCCACTGCTACCTCCTGACTAAAAAGAAGTGAGCCTTCCACTCCTCCCACTACTGCTATGGCCGGGTGCTGGGCACGGTCTCCCGATCCTATTTCCATCAACCAAATATCTTTACCTCCAGCGGTTTTGGTGATTGATTTAAGTTTGGCAAGGCCTGCAGACGATGCCTCAAGACTTTTTAGCTTTTGCGACAACTGTTCGTGGTTGTGGTACTCTTGAGCGTATGCGGCTGACGCGAGCAGAACCGATGCGAGCCAACATGATAGTATTTTTTGCATAAGGATAGTTTGGTTTACCGCCAAAAATATATTCAAAATAAAATTGGCAATAAAGTTTTTTGCTAAGCGGTAAAAGACCGATTTGAAATTAGGAAGCCTGTTACGTTCCTATTGAATCACACACGCACCTCCGGCACATGCAGCCTCTGCCTGTAGGTCGGTTGCATCATCGGGTTCGTAGACTAAGGATAAATCAATATTTTTAAGGGACACTTCAAGTTCATGGAACCGTGCATCGGTAATGTCTTCAAACGGTGGTTGTTTGTAATTACCGCTGTCGTAAGGCAATACACTCAAACCATTGTAGGAAGCTTTATTCTTCCACATCCATGCACCCACCTGCTCCCATTCGTTATCTTTAATTGATATCGTTGCAGAAACATTATTGGTGTTGGAGCCCAATCGGTAGCCGCTCCTAACCCATTCTAAATTAAATGCCTTAACGCGCTCAAGCATTTCCATTACATTTTCATTGCGAAGGATGCTTCCCTCAGGTGCTTTTTGAGGTATGCAGATAATACCCTGTTTGCTGTTGAGCAAGTCGTCTTCAAGCAGTTCGTTATGATTTTCTTTTAAAAAACTATAGAGCGATTCGTTTTTTCCTATGCGCATTCTGCGTAAGTAATAATCATTGTGCCAGGCATGGATACCGGACGAGGTGCCTAACACCAACGAGCTAGTGCCCGATGGTTTTATAGTGGTACATCGGGCGGCAAACTCAATTCCTATTTTTTTTGAAACAACCACATTTACATGTTTGACTTCAGCAGCGGCTTCGCGCAAATCTAATTTGGCTACCTTCCCGCTTGCAATGCCAGTCATCCCCACTCCTATCAGTGCATCTTGTTCGGTGGTATGCTTCCACACATCGCGTAGGTAATGAAAGTTGGTAAACCCAGCCTGCAATGTTCCGAAAAATGCTGCGGTACGTGCTCGCTCGTTTAAGTCATCCTGAGTTTCAACATCAGAAACGTTCACTTCGCACAGATTGCAAAATTGAAAAGGGCGAAGGGCAATTTCGCAACAGGGGTTAGTGCCCCAGTCTTCATCGTTTGTAAAATAAAAACCGGGCTCGCCCGTACCGCTTAACTCTATCTTTTTCCAAAGCGAAATAAATTGATCGTACGTAGTTAACTCGCGCGACAAGACCACTGAATTGTTAGCTCTGCCACGCTGTTCGTTCAACTCCCACCAGTTACCGAATTTACAGGTGAGCATTTCTTCATCATCGGGAGAGAACAGTGAAATCATTGCCGATCTTCTGATGCCCCCCGACAATACTGCGTTGGCAATATGACACATGATATTGTGGCATTCTAAGGGAGTGAGTCGTTCGCCATTTTTTTTTCTGTTTAGCAGTGCAATTAGATGAGTATGACACACCATAAGAGGCTCCGGCCCTGGAGCTTTTCCTCCCGCTGTAATAAGTCGTGCTCCCTTGGGGCGGATATCCGAATAATCGAACACAGGAAAAGCATCGCTCAATCCAAAATGCGATTTCATAATCATTTTGATTGAATCGGCCCATCCTTCCAAACTATCGCCAACCAAAAATCTCTTTTGCTTGATGGCCCTTGACACAGGTGGAAGTTTTGCCACATGATTTCGTTGCACGGAGTACCCAACGCCCGTGCCTCCAAGCAGCAAAAACATAGCTTCGGAAAATGCGCGAATATCGTCTACTGGCATATAGGCACAATTATATATCCTGCTGTTATTTTTTACGATGGGTGCTCCGGCAAATTGCATTGCACGCATAGAGGGCAACACCTTTTTTTGGAGAACTAATTCCATGTTTGCATGAATTTCTTCTTTTAGTTGTGGGTACTTATCGGCCATCATCGTTTCGTAGCGGCCACAGATTTCAGACCAGAGCTCCCTCCTATTTAATTCAGGCAGATAGCGGGCGTATTTCATGTATATTACTATGTTGCTCAAGATTTCCTGGTTGAGGTGCATGATGGATATGTTTAGATTGTTTGCTAATTTTTTTAGTTACTTCTTACCATTTGAAATAATAGCAAAAAGCCATACAAACATAATAAAAGACAATTTAATCTTTTATTAACGCAACAAAAGAATATATCAACTTATACTTAAATTTTGGATGTCCAGATCAGCGAATTGATTTTGAGGAAGATACGCTTTTTAAAAAAGTTTTTCCTTTAGAGATAGACTGAGCTAAACTTTGAACGGTTGTTTCGCGCATTACTTTACGCAGGTGGGCTTTGTATAACTTCACCTCTCCGTGTATAGGGCAAGGATATTTATCGGAACATTCTTTGAGCCCGAGCGTGCAGGTGTGTAGTGCGTCATCGGTACCGTCTATGGCCTTAACTATGGAATTAAGTGTTATGGGTTTGGATTTGGGATGAATGAAGAACCCACCGTTGGGTCCCTTTGTTGACGAAATTATTTTTTCGCGGGTAAGAGTTTGAAGTATCTTGGCAGTAAACGGCTGCGGAGCATCTATTTCTTTGGCAATTTCAGCTATACCTGATCTTAGCCCGCCAACGCTTTTGATAGAAACGTAAAGCGCTGCCCTCAAGGCGTATTCACAAGCTTTCGTAAACATGACATGTTGATTCGGGGGCTAAGTAAAACAAAAACAGATGCTCATCCAACTACAGACACACCTTGTCATCAACTTTTGTTAAAAATTGATGAAGCATAGTATTTAGTTTAGTTTCAGCTTCGTCTAGGTTATCGTTCAATTTGGATTTTAATACACTAACACGCTCGTAAAATTGTTCTGTGAGATTTCGGTAATAGCCGATCCCATTTATCAGATTGTTGTAAAAGTTTTGAATGTACTGTTTTTGTTTCTGATCGATGGTTGCCCGGGTTTCCTGAAGCAGTTCTTTCCAGTAATCGATATATAGAGTGAGTTCTTTAATAAACATGTGTGGCCTGGAGACGTTGTAAATTAAGTCGGTTCGCCCGTAAATGTGATCCACCATTTTTTGCAGTGGCACAACTTCGGTGAAATAGGCAATGTTTGGCCCCGGGCAGACATTTACTGCTTCGAGTTTTTTAAATGGTTTTAGTTTGTAATTATGGATTACCGAATTACTTAGCCCAATGCACAAACATTCTTTCGCAAGTACATCTTGCAACTGCTTTTGGTATTCGGCTTCCGGTAAGTTCAGGGTTTGAAGCTGTTCTATTTTTTTTGATTGATAAGAGTGCGATGCCGTACAAATGGGTTCAGTAGTAAATTCGGTATTCGATACCAAGTACTTTTCGGTACAAGGACTGCCCGGTGCCCCCTTCCGGATTCGCTCAAGTTTTTCATTTTCACCCGAAGTGCCTTTTAGATAGTGGAACCGTATGCCCAATGGCGAATTTTTACTAAGAACAACGTCTTTTTCTTTTGCTTGACTTAATAGTTTTAGTGTTTGGTCGTCCACATTTGTTGCTTCGGGCACGAGCAGAAAGGGTGTACCCCACCCTGTGCTGTCAACGCTATAGTGGCTTCGTAAAAATTCCGATTCTTCACATGTGCCAATACCACCTTGTACACTTATTCTCAAGGGGTGCGCCCGATCAAACCCTGTTTTGCCTTTTCCTTTCAAGCTCTGATTATAGATTTCGAACAACGTGTTGATTAGCTCCTCCCTCCTATTTTTAAATTCTTCAAGTATGGGCCCCAACAAGTAGCCATCGGTTGCAAACGCATGACCTCCACAGTTAAGGCCCGACTCAATTCTAAACTCGCTCACCCAAAGTCCTTTTTTTGCCAGCATTTTTCCTTGAATAAAAGCGGACCGAAAGTCAGAAACTTTTAAAACTATTCTTTTTGTAAAAAGCCCATGATTGTCAGCATCAAAGACAGTCAGCTTTTCCATATAATTAAACAAGCGCGGATTTACACCAGCCGAAAGAACGAGAGATGAATCGGTGAGGTCGCTCATGGCGTATCCACGCAGTGCAGTAACGGCATCCGAG
This sequence comes from Bacteroidota bacterium, assembly GCA_018267285.1. Taxonomy (GTDB): domain Bacteria; phylum Bacteroidota; class Bacteroidia; order Cytophagales; family Cyclobacteriaceae; genus ELB16-189. The sequence continues at coordinate 8,981 of JAFDYU010000025.1, forward strand.
CCGTCTTCTATAATGTTGCCCTGTTTATCGGTAATGTTTCGGTCAAGTTTTGTCATTATGTTCACATCTATACTTCCCGGAACAATCCGTTTCCTCAGTATGCTTTCCAGTTTTAATCTTGCCGTCTTATCTTTTTCCAACAGCATTTGTCGATAAACACCCGTTAAAGGGTTTCCTTCGGGAAGCATTTCGAAATACTTATTGATTTCCGAGGTTGATTGAAACGGTGATGTCTTCAACACTTCTATTTGTTGTTTCACAATCCGGTTTACCAAATTCAAATAGTCGGTTATTCGTTTGGCACGATAGTCGTTTTCCTTGTTTAGTATGGGCCTATAAGGTTCTCCCAATTGTGGATAGTAATGGCTGCGCATCTTCTCTACCAAATTGTCTTGTATAATGGATATTACCGAACTGATTCCGAACCGGGCAACCTTGATTGGTGTATCTATAGTAAATGCTAACCCCATAACAGGTATGTGGAAACTGTGGTGTGAAGGTTTCATAATGCTTGTTTGTTGCAAAACTACTAATAAAAGACTAATTTATCTTTTAATAATTTTGTATTAATTTTGCGTTTGAAAAAAGGCACGTCATGATTGAAAAAAAACTATCGATTCCGATCAATTATTCAAAAAGCGAAGAAATAGCCAATTGGGTATCACACGGTATTGCTTTACTGTTAAGTGTGCTTGGAGCTTGGTTATTTCTACAGAGACTAATTTCTCAACATGAGAGAAATACCGTTAAATGGATAGGTGTATCCGTTTATTTTGTTTCGTTGATTGCTTTGTATGCGGCATCAACGCTCTATCATCTGGCTGGTAGCTTTGGAAAGAAAAAAGAAGTATTTCGCATTTTAGACCACGGTGCGATTTACCTAAAAATTGCTGGGACTTATACTCCATTTTTATTGCTCGCTATCCCAGATACTTATGGCTACGAGATACTCATTCTTCTTTGGGTATTGGCTTTTGCCGGAATCTTCTTTAAAATTTGGTTTGTAAACCGATTTAACATTGTTTCTACCATTGTTTACCTGATTATGGGTTGGACAGCCCTGCTTGTAATCCGGCCGCTTTACCTGTCAATACCCATACATGTATTTTGGTTTATTGTATATGGCGGAGTCTGCTTTTCCATTGGCGTAATCTTTTACCTCATACAAAAACTGAAATACAGCCATGCAATTTGGCATTTGTTTGTTATGGGCGGGAGTGCTTTCCATTTCATAAGTATATATAACTATCTGATTTAGTGCTATTGACCTATCGCTTCAAAAATAATAAAAGTATTTATATACTTTTATTGAACTAATCCGTATAACTTTGTGTCATTAAATAAAAAGATTATGAAAACAACTGAAAACATACTTAACGTAACGGAACTTGAACCCAGACAAAAACACCCAACCATCTTTGCCCGATTTGATATATTAAATGAAGGCCAAAGCGTAACTATTTTAAACGACCACGACCCCAAGCCCCTCTACTACCAACTGCTTGGCGAACGGGGAAACATTTTTTCTTGGGAATATTTGCAAGAAGGGCCCGAGTGGTGGAGGGTAAAGATATCTAAACTGATTCTTGGTGAAGGTAAAGAAACGCTGGGGCAAATCGCTGCAAAAGACCTTCGTAAAGCACAAGTATTTAAAAAATATGGCTTAGATTTTTGTTGTGGCGGAAAGAAAACTGTTAAAGAGGCCTGTGCCGAAAAGGGATTGGACGTGGAAGCCGTAGAAAAAGAATTGAGCCAGGCGGATGGAGCACCAGCTTCAAGGCCCTTGCCTTATGACGACTGGAGACTCGATTTTTTAGCCGACTACATTGTGAATATGCACCACAGTTATGTTAAGAAGAACCTCCCCGATTTGAAAGCGTATTCTGAAAAAGTAAGGAGAGTGCATGGCGGACGGCATCCGGAATTGATTGAAGTGAACCGCCTTGTAGGTGAAATTGATGATGAGTTGACTACACACATGTTAAAAGAAGAAAAAGTGCTCTTTCCGTATGTGAAAGAATTGGTAAACGCAAAAGTACCTCACAAGCCAAGCTTTGGCACGGTTCAAAACCCAATAAACATGATGGAGATCGAGCACGAGCAAGTGGGTAAGAATATGGGACTCATCAGAACATTAACAAACGGCTACAGTTTACCGGAAGATGCCTGTGCCTCCTACAGCCTTTTGTACAGGATGTTGGATGAATTTGAAAACGACTTGCACTTACACATTCATTTAGAAAACAACATTTTGTTCCCTAAAGCAATTGAATTGGAAAAAATGATAGCATAAACATCTTTGATTCAGTCGAATATGAATGCCATTAATGTAAATACAAAAATTGCAACTATACTCAAAGAAAAGCCGAATGCCTTGGAAGCAATCATAAGTATTTCTCCTAAGTTCAATAAGCTTCGCAATCCGTTGTTACGCAAACTAATGGCACCACGCACTTCCATTTCCATGGCTTGCAAAATAGCCGGGTGTTCAACAGCCGATTTTTTTGATAAACTTCTCCCCTACGGTTTTTCAGTAGACCGTACGATTAAGCAGGAAGAAAAGAACGACAAACATCCAATTCCGGATTTTATGAAAAATGTTTCTGATGAAGCAATAATAGAGTTAGATGTTAGGCCTATTATTGAAGAAGGAAATGACCCGTTGAGTTTAATTTTAAAAACTATTAAACATCTAAAATCGGGACAGATTTTTAAGCTCATCAATAGTTTTGAACCGGTTCCTCTTATTCAGCTTTTAGAAAAACAAGGGTACGAATCTCATGTTGAAAGTATATCATCTGAGCTAACAATCACCTATTTTCATAAAAAAGATAACCAGACTTTTTGCGAACCGGAAATCAGAACAGCCGATGAGAACGACTGGGAGAGCATTCTGCAGATTTATATTGGGAAGATAGCCACGGTGGATGTACGGCAGCTTGAAATGCCATTACCTATGATGACTATTTTGAGCGAGTTGGATAATCTGGCAACCGACCAGGCCTTGTATGTCTATCATAAACGGATTCCGGTTTTTTTATTGCCCGAACTGAGGGAACGGAAATTTGATTACCGGATAAAAGAGCTGAGCGAAAACGAAGTACACTTACTCATATTTAGGAATTAATGTTTGCACCTCTGGGAAACACCGGCACTTCGCGAACTACTTCCTACAAAGTAGTGCTCCCTTTTTATGTTTATAGCGCAGCAGCGCTGCTTGCAGGTACAGTCATGTTATTTTCTTCTTCATCAAATTTTTTAGGTCACTATTTCCACCCACACATTTTGGCAATAACACACACCATTGCATTGGGGTGGGGCACCATGATTATTCTGGGGGCCAGTCATCAACTTGTGCCGGTTATGGTAGAAGGGCAACTGTATAGCAACAGGTTGGCAACTATTTCGTTTTGGCTTGCGGCCATCGGCATACCACTTTTGGTGTATGGGTTTTACCAATTTAACATGGGGTGGCCGGCAAAATGGGGAGGCCGTTTTGTCGTGCTTGCAATTCTTGCGTATCTCATTAATCTGGGCATGAGCATTTACAAGAGTAAAAACGAAAATGTACATGCGGTGTTTATTTTCACTTCGGTAGTCTGGCTGTTTCTCACCGCCTTCTTTGGGCTTGCGTTGGTGTACAATTTCACCTACTCGCTTATGCCCAACGATTCGCTGCATTATCTGCCCCTACATGTACATGCAGGTGTAGTCGGTTGGTTTCTTTTGTTGGTAATTGGGGTAGCATCACGTTTAATTCCTATGTTTTTAATTTCAAAATATTCGAATGCCCATTTGTTGTGGCGGATCTATTGGTTGATCAACGGTGGGTTGATATGTTATGTGTTGTTATTCTATTTAAACCAAATGCAAACATTAATCCTTATCCCAGGATTTTGTTTATTAATCGCCATACTCTTGTTTGTCTTTTATTGTTACCGTGCATTTAAACAACGCATGCGCAAGCAAGTTGATGAACAAATGAAATTATCATTGCTTTCTGTAATTATGATCTTGGTGCCGATTGCTTTGTTGTTCCTCATAATCTCCATACAACACACGGACAGCGAAACTGAAAAAACTCTACCCCTAACCTATGGTTTTGTAATTCTATTTGGATGGATAACGGCAATAATTTTTGGAATGACCTTTAAAACACTTCCTTTTATAGTTTGGAATAAAGTCTATCATCTCCGAGCCAAATCAGGTAAAAGCCCCAACCCAAAAGATTTATTTAATCACACCATTTTTAATTCGATGAGCCTGATCTACATTATTGGTTTCATATCCTTTGCGCTTGGGTTATTGATTCGGGAGGCGATGCTTCTTAAAACAGGATCTTTACTGCTGTTGATCTCGGCTTTATTATATAATTGGAACGTGGTCAAAGTTGTGTACCACCAACCTAAAACGCTATGAGTGTTATTACCAACGATCAGTTGCAAAGCGATAGAGCATTGGCTGCCCTTAGCAAGGTGAATGATCCAGAAATAGGGCTTGATATTGTGAATTTAGGCTTAATCTATCAGTTGAATTTTGACAGGGTGCCTCGAAAATTAAATTGTACGATGACATTAACCACGCAGTTCTGCCCAATGGGCGAAGCAATTACAGATGGCGCACATCAGGCTTTGCAAGCTTCTTTGCCCGATCACGAAATAGTAATAACATTAACTTTTGAACCGCCCTGGAATCAAGATATGATTTCACCCGAAGGGCGGGTCTTCCTGAACCGATGAATATGTTAAGTATAAGTTGTAAAGCTTCTATTAAGGCAGTTGTGCACCTCGCCTCACAAGTTGAAAGCGGAAAAAAATCGAGCATTAAAGAAATTGCTGAGCTCATCAATGAAAATGAGCATACCGTTGGCAAACTGCTGCAAAAATTAGTTAAAGACGGAATTATTAACAGCAACAAAGGACCGACCGGAGGATTTTATATTTCAGCCAAACAAAAAAATCAACCAATTATTAACATCATCCGGTCTATAGATGGCCAAGATGTTTTTAAAAAATGTGGGCTTGGATTCAGCAAATGTTCAGAAAAACACCCCTGCCCTTTCCACGATGATTACAAACTCATTCGTGATTTATTTAAAAAGAAATGCGAAGAAAACCAGGTTGACAACTTTTATGAGAAAGTACGAGGTGGCCTGGCTCACTTAGTAGGTTAAGTTCAATGATGAAATAAAATAAACAATAAATACCATGTTAGATACTTTAAAAAAATTATTTGGAATAAACTCGGTCGACTATGAAACGTTAGTAAAAAATGGAGCACAGATTCTGGATGTGCGCACCAAAGGAGAATACGAAAGAGGGCATATCAAAAATTCAATAAACATTTCGGTAAACCAATTAACCTCCAGCCTTCATAAACTAAGCAAGGACAAACCAATTATTACCTGCTGCGCCTCCGGTATGCGCAGCCGTACAGCTAAAGCCATTCTTAAATCGCACGGTTACACCCAGGTGTACAACGGTGGAAGTTGGATTGGACTTCAACAAAGAATTTAAATGCAAATTATTATGGATATGGAATCACACATTTACAATGTTAACATTACCTGGAATGAGGATCGCAAAGGTGTTATGTGCTCGCCCGAGTTAAGCATTGGCTCTCAACTTAGCGGTGGCTGTATTGAAGTAGCGACTCCACCACAATTCCCAAAAGGCATGCCCGGTATTTGGTCTCCCGAACACTTGTTTACGGCTGCGGTAAGTAGTTGCCTCATGACAACTTTCTTGTCTATTGCTGAAAATTCTAAATTGAATTTTCGATCTTTTCGATGCGCCTCAGAAGGAAAGTTAGAGAAGATGGATGGAAAGTTACTCATGACGGAAGTGCTTCTGAAACCCACCGTAACAATAACAGATGAAAAGGAAAAGGATAAAGCTTTGAGGGTTTTGCAAAAATCTGAGTCTAACTGCTTAATATCGAATTCTGTAAAAGCAAAAGTGGTGATGCAGCCTTCTATTGAAGTAGAAGTTGTTTCAGTAGCTTAGATGCAGAGAAGCCAGCCGACTACTTTTAGAATAGATTGACTCGCTGAACAGATTCTTCGGTTACATTAAAAAATTCTCGATGGGCATTGAAGGGCGGCTCGCCATTAGATTCCTTTCTGCGATAACTTCCGTCTTCTAACATGATATAAGAGTTCACATTATCTCGTAAGTTAAAATCGAGAATATTCTTAGCTTGTTTTTGTAATTTTTGTTGCTCCAACATAAACAAAGATTCAACTCTTCGATCGAAGCTGCGCACCATAGCATCGGCACTTCCAATATATATCTTAGGCGAATTGTTATTTTGAAAATAGTAAATACGGGCGTGTTCCAAAAACTCCCCTACTATAGATATCACTTGAATATTCTCGCTCAAACCTTTTCGGTTTGGCCGCAAACTGCACATGCCGCGCACAATAAGCTTAATGCGGACTCCCGCGCAGGATGCTGCGTATAGTTCATCAATCAATTCTTTGTCTTGTATAGAATTGAGTTTGATGATAATTCCCGAAGGTAAATTCTTTCGGGCATGATCGGCCTCGTTCCTGATCAATTCGCAAAGCTGTTTGCGCATGTCGTTGGGTGAGGCGATCAGGTTGACGTACGAGGTTGGGCTCGAATGACCGGTGATTACATTAAAAAACTCAGACACGTCATGAGCATAGGTTTCGTTGGTGCTCAACAAACCTATGTCGGTGTAAAACCTTGCGGTAGTTTCGTTGTAATTTCCGCTGGATAAATGTACGTATCGGTACACGCGCTCAGGTTCATTTCTAACAATAAGCAAAAGCTTGGTGTGTGTTTTTAAACTGCTTACGCCATAGATAACAAAGCATCCGGCTTTTTGCAGTTTCTGGGCTTCCCGCAAATTATTTTCTTCGTCAAATCGGGCCTTCACTTCAAATAAAACAGACACGTGTTTTCCATTTTCGGCTGCCCTGAGCAATGCTGCACTGATGCGCGATTCTTTGGCGAGTCGGTAAATCGTAATCTTGATCGAAAGCACGTAAGGATCGTCCGCAGCTTTCTCAAGCATTTCAAGCAAGGGCTCCATCGAGTTGTACGGGTGGTGCAACAAAATATCCCGTTCTTTCAGAACATCAAATAGATCGCGCGTACCCAACTCGGGGAACGTGATCGGTTTAATTGGTGGCCGTGGCTGAAATCTTTTAGATTTAAATTCAACATGATTAACAATTTGATTGATACCTGTAAAATCGATCATCGCCTCTTTGGGGATGATTATGATATTCTGGTCGTCCAGATCCCATTGAATTTTAAGTAGGCGCATCATCCACGGGTCGGGGTTTTCTTCTACATCGAGACGAACCACCCTGCCTGTTCTACGGGTTTGGAGTTTGCGTTTCAGCTCTTCCAAAAAATTGGTTTCAATGTCTTCGCTCTCTTCTAAAGTGAAATCACCATTACGGTTGATACGAAACAGGTTGATACTCACTATTTCAATGTTTCTAAATAGGTGATGGATATTATTTCGTACAATATCTTCTATTGAAACAAATGAGATGGAATTATCTTTATTCAGTATTTCGAAAAAACGCGGGATATTACTGGGCACCTGAATGAACGAAACCCGCAATTGATTTTGCAAATCGTTCGCAGCTTTCGTCACAACTCCAAACAACAGCCTGTTGTTTTTTAACACCGGAAAAGTGTGGTAGTTATCAAACAGCATAGGCGTTAGCATGGGATAGACCGTACGCTGAAAATAAAGATCCACACGTGCTTTATCTTCACTTCCGAGTGAAGGATAATTGATAATGTTGAAATTGTTTTTTGCAAACAAAGGCTTTAGCACGTCACTAAAGTATTCACATTGCTCCGCTACAAATTTTTGAATGATACTTAGAAGGTATTTCCGAAAAGGGTCTTCCCGAAGGCCGCTGTAGTCGTAGCGTTCTTTTCCGTAATCCAGGTAATTGTAAAGGCTACCCAAGCGTATGGTGCAAAACTCATCCAGATTAGAAGCCGTGATCGAAAGAAATTTCATCCGGTCAAATATGCTTCGGTCTGTGTGTTTGGCCTGATCCAACACACGACTGTTGAATTGCATCCAGCTTAAATCTCTGCTGATGTAGTTGCTTTCAAATATCTGGTGGGCTAAATCGGTTTCTTGTTGCGCTTCACGGCTCATGGCAATGCAAAATCAAAAATATCAAACCATAACCTGAATAGAGTTTCAGAAATCAGATGTCCACTCGGGCGTATTTGGCGTTTTTTTCAATAAATTCTCTGCGTGGCGCTACTTCATCACCCATAAGCATGGAAAACAGGTGATCGGCTTCTGCAGCAGATTCAATACTCACTTGTTTTAAAGTTCGTCTGGCCGGGTCCATCGTGGTAGACCAAAGTTGTTCGGGGTTCATTTCTCCCAAACCTTTGTAACGCTGCACGCCCACACCGTCTTCTCTCCCGTCTTTGGCTAGTTGTTTTACTAAAATGTCGCGTTCTTCTTCGTTCCAGCAATAACGTTCTTCTTTCCCTTTTTTTACCAGATACAAGGGTGGCAAGGCAATATAAATATAACCTTGTTCTATCAGGTCGCGCATGTATCGGAAGAAAAATGTTAAGATCAGTGTGCGGATGTGGCTGCCGTCTACATCGGCATCGGTCATAATAATTACTTTGTGGTAACGGAGCTTAGAAAGATTAAGCGCTTTGTTATCATCGGCTGTTCCGAAGGTAACGCCAAGCGCAGTAATCATATTTTTGATTTCATCGTTCTCATAAATCTTGTGCTCTTGAGCCTTCTCTACATTCAAGATTTTTCCACGAAGTGGAAGGATAGCCTGAAAATTTCGATCGCGCCCCTGCTTGGCAGATCCTCCGGCAGAATCACCTTCTACCAGATACAACTCACAAATTGAAGCATCGGAGCTGGAACAATCGGCCAGCTTACCCGGAAGCCCGGTGCCCGAAAGAACATTTTTGCGTTGCACCATTTCTCGAGCCTTGCGGGCCGCAATGCGGGCTTGTGCCGCCAAGATCACTTTGCTTATGATGAGCTTGGCTTCTTTTGGATTTTCTTCCAGAAAATTTTGAAGCATCTCACCCACGGCCGTATCAACCGCGCCCATGGCTTCCGAATTTCCGAGTTTGGTTTTGGTCTGGCCTTCAAATTGTGGTTCGGCTACTTTTACCGAAATAACTGCCGTCAGCCCTTCGCGGAAATCATCACCACTGATTTCAACCTTTGCTTTTTCTAATAAACCTGATTTGTCGGCATAACTTTTCAAGGTGCGTGTCAGCGCTCTTCTAAAACCCGCTACGTGCGTTCCGCCTTCGTGCGTGTTTATGTTGTTTACATACGAAACCAGGTTCTCGCTGTACGATGTGTTGTAACCCAACGCCACCTGAACCGGGATTTCGCTTTTGTTGTTTTCGATAAAAATTGGGTTTGGAATCAACTTTTCGCGCGTTGAGTCGAGGTATTCAACAAACTCGCGCAAACCTACTTCTGAGTAGAAAAGGTCTGACCGTGGTTTCCCACTTTCATCATTCTCACGAAGATCTTTGAGGTTGAGTTTAATCCCGGGATTCAAGAAAGCAAGCTCCCGAAGCCGCGTGGCAATCGTTTCGTAATTATATTCGGTGGTTAGTGTAAATATTTCGGGGTCGGGTTGGAAATGTTGGGTCGTTCCTGTTTTATCGGATTCGCCAATAACCCGAACAGGGTATTGGGGCACACCCCGATGATATTCCTGTTCAAATATTTTCCCTTCGCGATAGACTGTGGTATGTAAAACCGAAGAAAGGGCATTAACACAAGAAACCCCTACACCATGCAACCCCCCTGATACTTTGTAGGTGTCCTTGTCAAATTTACCACCCGCGTGTAGTACGGTCATAACTACTTCCAACGCAGAGCGTTTTTCTTTAGGGTGAATATCGGTTGGTATGCCCCTGCCGTTGTCTTCAACGGTAATTGAATTATCAGTATTTACGGTTACGTGGATTTCATCGCAATAACCGGCAAGAGCTTCGTCTATACTGTTGTCAACCACTTCCCAAACGAGGTGGTGTAGTCCTTTTACACCAATGTCTCCAATGTACATGGCGGGCCTTTTCCGCACGGCCTCCAGGCCTTCTAAAACTTGAATATTACTCGCTGAATAATTAGCTCCTTTGCTCGCTTTTCCTTCGCTCATTTTTAATGGATATAAACCGTCAAAAATAAGTTTTTTGAGTGCTTTTTCCGCACCTTGAGCTCACTTTTTACCAAGTATTTTTGAGTGGGGATTAACCGATCAATCTGCACGGTTACAAAACAATAAGGTAAGCTTAGTGTTTAATGTGCATTTTGAAAAAGTATCGGTTAGTGTTTGTGTTTTGTTTGATAGCAAACCCAATCAAGCAAAGGCTTAATTGCAAAAACACGGTGGCGAGGATGGCAAAAAATAATAGCATATAACCTCCTTTTTTTAATGTTAATTTTAAAGTTAAAGTAAAAGATTAAAATAACCTAATATTCAGCAAGTTAAAATACACTATGGACTTTAAAACAGAAGCATTGCGAGAACACTCCAAAACACAATGCCATAGAATAGTAAACTATGTTGGCAGCGATAGGCAACGGTTTTCAGCTCTGATAGATGCTTTCCTTGCCGGCCCGTACCGCGTTACCCAGCGATTGGCTTGGCCGTTGAGTTATTGTGTTGAATCGAATAAAGAAATAATAACCCCATATCTGGGTAAAATTTTAACACTTGTACAACAGCCCGAAACGCATAATGCCGTGAAGCGAAATGTGCTGAGAATGCTTCAGTTTATTGATATACCCATTAAGCAGCAAGGAACTGTAGCCGATCTGTGTTTTAGGTTCTTTACCGATATGCGTGAACCCATTGCGGTACGTGTATTTTCCATGACGGTGCTCGCCAACCTTGCCAAAAAACTACCGGAGTTGAAAAATGAGATACTGCCCATCATCGAAGATCAATTACCATATGCAAGCGCGGGCTTTATATCTCGCGGCAAAAAAATCCTTAACGAATTAAAAAGTTAATTTGCACCGACATGGAGCATTTGTTATCTCATATTTGCAAAAGTTGTGGTCATACTTTTCAGGGAAACTTTTGCAATGAGTGTGGCGAAAAAGTGCTTAAGCCAGCCGACCGTTCCTTTAAAAGATTTTTAAAGACAATCTTCAAAGCCGCCACTTTTGCCGATTCTAAATTTTTCAAAGCACTATGGCTTCTAATTAAAAAACCAGGGTTTATCTCAAAAGAGTTTATTGAAGGACGCAGGGTAAAATATTACAAACCACTTTCACTTTTTTTGGTACTTAACCTGGCCTACTTCTTCTTTCCGGTTATTCAGCTATTCAATGCTTCGTTAAAAACTCAACTGCTTACGCCTCTGGGAAAATTCTATTCAGTACTTATTGCAAAGAAAGCCGTAGCCATGGGCATTGATCTTTCTTCATTTACGCTCATCTATAATCTAAAAACCGTTGGTCTTGCCAAACTGATGGTCATGATTTTTGTAGTGATTGCCTCTCTCCCACTTAATCTATTGTATTTTAAACGAAACAGATATTTTACCGACCATGTTGACTATATGATTGAGTTAGTCTGTTTTAACCTGTTACTGAATGCAATTGTACTTACTTTGCTCGCAGCATTTACCGGTTTGGGAAGCTACCTGAATGAAATCGTGCTCACGGCCATCTTTATTTCAACGAACTTATATTTTCTTTTAAGATCAGGGATTGAATTTTATGCCGAGAAGGGAGTACGGCTGATTTTTAAATCGTTGTTAATGATTTTCATCCTAAAACTGGCATTGGAAATCTACCGAAGTGCTCTTTTTTTTGTTACGATTTGGTCGATGTGATTTAGTTGCCCAACGATTGAGACAACGATAGAATGAGTTTCTCGGCTTGTACTCTCTCTTGAGGGGCTACCAATTTACAATACAAACTCAAAGATTGAATTGCCTCTTGAATTTCTTTATTGATAGCCAGTGTCAGGCCCAAATTGAAATGGCCGTTAGGAAAGTGAGGCTCCAACTCAATCGAAATTTGATAGTGCACTTTTGCCAGGGAAAGGTTGCCCAACTCGGCATATAGGTTGGCCAAATTGTAATGCGCTTCAAAATGCCTGGGGTTTTCTTTAAGACAATTGGTAAAGCAGTCGATGGCCCTTGTTGAGTTGCCGTTTTGAGATTCTATTATCCCCAAATTACAATACGCATCGGCAACAAAGTCGCCCGCTTCAATGGATTTTAAGTAAAAATCTTTTGCTTTGGTATCGCCCAGGTCATCCAACATCAAAGCTTCTTCAAAATAAGTGAGTTGGTTGAGACTAACTACCTTTCCGGTGTTGAAAAGGTTTAACTGGCCGGATTTCAATTTAGCGGATTTCCCTTTTTTCCGAACGGGCTTGAACCCAAACTTCTCTGGACCCGGGCTGGGAAATTGTATCACTTTAGCCATTGATGTCAAAGTTAGTTTGATTTTTTTGATTAACCTGATTTCTGTTAAATCAAACTAAAAAATCAAATTTTTGAACTTGAGTTAATCAGATACTTTTAGGTATGTGGTGATTTTGCTTCTTCGTTGGGATTGTGCCTATATCGGAAAGCAAATGGAAAAACAACACCAAGTATCAACGCATAGGCCGCAAAACTAAACCAGATATTTTGCCAGTTCCGGATTCCCGCAGTAGTAAAATAATCAACCACCCACCCGCTGATGGCGCCACCAAGAAATGCACCTATGCCGTTGGTCATGAGCATAAACAAACCTTGTGCGCTTGCCATGATGCTGCGATCGGCTTCGCGCTGCACAAACAAGGACCCGGAGATATTAAAAAAATCGAATGCCATTCCGTAAATAATCATGGACATAATCAGTAAGATAAGCCCATCGCCCGGGTTGCCGATGGCAAACAAACCAAACCTTAATACCCACGCAAAAATACTGATGAGCATAACCCATTTGATACCGAATTTTTTCAAGAAGAAAGGAATGGTGAGAATGAAAAGTGTTTCTGAAATCTGTGAAATGGAAAGCAAAAGATTGGGATGCCTTACACCGAACGAATTGGCATAGTTCGTTTTAAAATCTTCTAAGAACGTTCCTCCAAACGTGTTGGTGATCTGAAGTGCCGCACCAAGAAGCATGGCAAATAAAAAAAACACAGCCATTCGTTTATTCTTAAACAGAACAAAGGCATCTAACCCAAGGGAAGAAAGCAGTGTTTGTTTTTTTGTTTCTCTTACGGGCGGGCAGGCGGGCATAGTGAACGAATAGACCCCCAACAGAAAACCCGATGCAGCACTTACGTAAAGCTGAATCGGGTTTAATGTCCAGTTTCCAAAATCAATTACCCACATGGCAGCTATAAAACCAATAGTGCCCCAAACCCGGATGGGTGGGAAAACCTTTACCACGTCTACCCCCTCTTTTTTCAATACGGCATAAGAAACCGTGTTGTTTAGCGCAATAGTTGGCATATAAAACATGCAATTGAGCAGCATAACCAAATACATCAATCCGGGCTCGGTTACCGTAGAAGCCCATAAAAGCATTATCGAACCAAAAATATGGCATAAACCAAGCACGCGTTCTGCGTTTAACCACTGGTCTGCAACAATGCCCATCAGGGCAGGCATAAAAAGCGAAGCAATGCCCATTGTTCCATAAATGCCCCCAACCTGAGCTCCGGTAAAATGAAGCTTGATAATCATGTAGCCGCCCAACGATATAAGCCACGAGCCCCACACAAAGAACTCAAGGAAATTCATCAGAATAAGTCGCAGCCTTATAGTCATTTAAAAAAGATTACAAATTTTTGATTTGAACTATTGTATCGGTGAGTGAAAATAATTTGTAATCGGAAGATATTTTAATTCCGTTTGCCGAGCTCATCCCGGATTTTAGCGGCTCGTTCGTAATCCTCTTTGTCGATGGCATCTTTCAGTAAATCGCGAAGCTTATCGGTCGTGAAGCTTTTGAAGTCGTCACCTTTTTTTAGAGGTTCTTTTTTTACTTTGGTCTTTGTCTCTGGTTTAACCGCTTTTTCTTTCTCCTTTTCTTCTTCCTCTTCCTCATCATC
>JAFDYU010000002.1 GCA_018267285.1 Bacteroidota bacterium
GACCATGGAAACAGACTACCTCGGACTCACCCCGGGTAACTACTACTACATCTCCGTGGACAACTATACCGGGGCGGCTTACCGAGGGACTTTCTCCCTCTGCCTTTCCGATACACCCGGATACAATTATTACCAAGGTGCTCTACCGATTACTGATTTAAATAATTGGTGTTCTTCTAATGCAGCTTATTCTACCATCGGTGCCTCACCCGATAAGGTAAGAGGTTCATGTTGGTCAAACGGGCCAAACTATAATGTATGGTTCAAATTTACAGCGATTACCCCCAATGCCACCATTCAACTTCAAACCGGAGGCATAAACGGTACACTACAATATCCATTCATCTCATTATGGCAATCGGATGGAACAACTGAAATTGCCTGTAACAAGTACTCAGGTCAATACACGATTCCATCCATTACCGTGAGTTCGCTAGTCGCAGGTAATACGTACTATATCTCTGTAGATAATTACACCGGAGTCAGTTACAGAGGTACATTTTCTTTGTGTGTTACCAATGTAAGTCCTACCATTTTTTACTCACGTCAGGATGGAGACTGGAACACCACAGGAACATGGTCAAATGTTGGTTACGGGGGTATCAGTTCAGGGACAGTTCCAGGGGCAGGAAATGTGGTAAACATTCAAGATAATAACATTACCGTTTCCTCGGCTGCACAGTGTGCACAGACAAATCTATCAACCAATACAACTAATGCTTCACTAACCATCACGAATGCTACACTAACTGTTAATGGGCAATATGTTATTACTAATTCTACCAATAATTCCAACACCACAACTGTACAAACAAGCGGTACTCTTGCTGTCGCCAACAATTTTTCTGCCACAACCAGCGGAGGGTCAACGGGTATTCAAGTGAATGTCCCTTCCGGTACGATTAGCATTGGGCAAGATATGAGTTGGGCGAGTACCGCGGGAACAACGACAGCCAACACCCTTACGCTGAGCAATACATCCGGTCTATCGGTTGGGCGCGATGTTAAATTGAATTATACGGGAGGCATGAAGCTAAGCCTAAACTTTAACAACAGTTCTTCTCTTTCGGTTGGGCGCGATTTAAGTTATACCTCATCAGCTGCATCTCAAACCGAAGTCATATTTAATAATTCCTCCACCATGAGCATTGCGCGAAACATTGTGAGGGGTGGTACGCCATATGGAAATCTTACTTTCAATAACAATTCCGTATTGACATTTAACGCAACCGGTTATCAACAAACTATTCCGGCTTCGGCAGGTGCTGGCGGAGATGCCATATACTTCAACGATGTTGTGCTCAATAACACCAGTGGTTTCCCGTACCCTTTTCTGATGGGAGGAATAGCCACTATTAATGGTACAATGACATTAACCCGAGGCATCGTTCAAACCACAGCAGCTAACTACATCGCCCTGCTCAATGGAAGCTCCACAACAATTGGTAACACAAACTGCTATATTGATGGACCGATGACCTACGAAGTAGCAAGCAGCATACCAAACACCATACGTAATTTCCCAATAGGTAACAACGGATCTTATCGGCCATTAATACTTCAGGTAACTCATACCAATGCTGCCTCGGTCATCTATACAGGTCAACATGTTACTTCTTCAGCATACGCCTTGGGATATACATTTGCGCCTACTACCGATAAAGTTTCAGGATTAAGATATTGGACTATCAATAGTTCTGATCAATCGAACCTTGCTTCAGCTCAAGTTACATTATACTATGGTTATGGCACAACCGATGAAGTCACTGACCCAGGTAATTTAACCGTAGTCAAGACCATTGGTGTCGGCACTACGTGGGTGGATATCGGCAAAACCAGTGCAACTGCTGAGCCTGGAAATATCG
Source organism: Bacteroidota bacterium (assembly GCA_018267285.1). GTDB lineage: Bacteria > Bacteroidota > Bacteroidia > Cytophagales > Cyclobacteriaceae > ELB16-189. The sequence continues at coordinate 1,866 of JAFDYU010000002.1, forward strand.
TTTCTGGCCCTTTCAATTCGTTCAGCACATTTACGCTGGCTAATTTAACAGGCGGTGCCAACCCACTTCCCATCAAGCTCCTAAGTTTTGATGGAGAAGATACCGAAGAAGGTGTTCGATTAACTTGGGTAACGGGCGAGGAAATAAATAACGATCATTTTGAAATTGAACGTTCTGCTCAAGGCACTTCGTGGCAACGCATCCTTTCTCTAAAGGGTGCCGGCACAAAAAATACGCCTACCGAATATCAAACGATTGACCAAGATCCATTGGAGGGAACTAACTACTACCGACTTAGGCAAGTAGATTTTGATGGAAGAAGTTCTTCATCTGAGGCGATCAGGGTATTGGCTAAATCCGTTGGCATTTCTGTTTATCCAAACCCCAGCCAAGGAGCGTCTTTAAAAATCAAGGCTTCCCTTGAAGATAACTCAAGTTTGGAGATATTAAATTCGTTGGGCACTTCGATTTACAGCGTATCCTGGGGGCAATTACCTGTTGAAAACCAAATCAGAACCATTGAGGCCGCGCAGACTTTAACTCCCGGGCTTTACTTTATCAGGATTTCCAACACGAGCAAACAACAAATAGTTAAAGTTATTATTTCAGGCAAGTAAGGGTAGCTTGTCGCTCTTACATTGATTGTGTTTCCTCCTACAAAAGGTGAAAGCCCTCCTTAGCCATCAACAACAGGCGGATGCCGAAACCAACAAGGCAAATGCCCACCACAATATTCATGATCATCAGAAAACGATGCGTAATGAGTTTGCGCAACCGGCCGGCCAGAAAAGCTTTTAGTAAATCGGTTAACAAGACCGTGAGTAAGAGTGCGGTAAAAAAAACGAAAAACTCCGATCCGGTGGTATATCCAAAATCGACAGTTGCAACGCTAAGTGTGCCGACCCAAAAAATCAAGACCATGGGTGTTATACCGTTGATAATAAATCCCTTCAAAATATATTTCAAAGGTTTGGTTTCGGTTGCTGCGTGAAACGAAACGTGTTTGCTTTTTCTTGCTTTAACAAACAAATGATAAAGGCCGAATCCAATCAAGATCACTCCTCCTGCGTAAGCCATATTTTTTTTTGAACCGGCATCATTAAGAAACTGGAACAACCCAAAGTAGCATATCGACACATACAGTATATCGCTGATCGAAACTCCAACAGCAACCAAGGCACCGTTCCAAAAACCTTTTTCAACGCTGGTTTGGATTAGTGTAAAAAAAACAGGCCCTATAAGAAAAGCCAAGAGTACACCCAGTTGAATTCCTTTTAAAACAATAGGCATGCTTAACGTTTTAAGAATTCAGTCCATTCTTCTAATTGTGCATTTTTCATTACGCGTGGAAATTTATTCTGACCTCCAACTTTTCCTTTGGAGCTGAGGTACTCATGAAATTTTTTTAACGGCAATACTTCCACCAATACCTCTTTTAACGCTGCGCTTCTTTCCACCGCATAATCGTCATTCAGTTCTTTTAAATGTGCGTCAATTTTATCTTTTAAAATTTTTGAATCCACTTTGTCATCGGTGCCAATGTACCAATGATGCGCAAACAAGCTGCCGTGCGGAATGCCGGCCACCGTAAATTCGGGAATAGATACATTGAGTTCGTTAGACACCAGTTCCACAGCCTTATTCATGTTGTCGACCGACAGATGCTCACCGCACAAGCTTAAAAAATGTTTGGTGCGACCGGTGATAATAATTTCTGATTCTTCCACGGACGTAAACTTAATCACATCGCCAATCATGTAGCGCCATGCACCCGCGCAGGTGGAGAGCAACAATGCATATTCTTTTCCTTCTTCCACTTCATCAATCATCAACGTTTCGGCATTGGGTTTGATTTCGCCAGAAGAAAGAAAATTTTTATCGTCAAACGGCACAAACTCATAAAAGAGTCCGTTGTTCAACACCAGGCGCATGGTTTTTTGTTTGGGCAGAGCCTGGTACGCGATAAACCCTTCCGATGCCAAATACGTTTCGATGTAATAGATCGGACGGCCGAGAAGTTTTTCAAAACTTTTTCGGTAAGGATCCATCGATACGCCACCGTGCACATACACCCTCAGGTTGGGCCATATCTCATGGATGTGTTTGATTTTGTGATGAGCAATAATTTTTTCAATGAGTATCTGAATCCATGCCGGCACACCCACGATGATGCCGATATCCCAGTCGTTGGCTTTGCGCACAATCTGGTTCAGTTTATTATCCCAATTTCTGCTTTTGGCAATTTTTTTTCCGGGTTTGTAAAAATGCTGAAACCAAAACGGTAAACGCGCAGCCTGGATGCCGCTGAGGTCGCCTTCAAACACACTGCCGGTTTTATGAAGATGGGTGCTTCCGCCAATCATTAAAATTCCTGCCTCAAAAAAAGCCGAGGGTAACTCGTAGCGCGACAACGAAAGTATCTGCCTAATGCTGGTGCGCTGAATGGCTTTGGTCATCTCTTTGGTGACGGGAATATGTTTCGAGGCCGACTCGGAAGTGCCTGAGCTTAATGCAAAATATTTTATGCGACCGGGCCAGCAAATGTTTTTTGCTCCTTTCAACGTGAGCTGCCACCAATCTTTGTAAATTTTATTGTAGTCATGGATGGGCACCGTAGCCTTGTACGATTGATAAAACGATTTCCCTTCTTTCCGGAATTGAGAAAGGGTCTTATCGAAATCATAGTATTTGCCAAACTCGGTTTGGCCTGCCGTAATCAGCAATTCTTTCAATACTTCTTTTTGCAAATCAAAAGGGGATGTATATTGTTGCTGAAGGCTTTCGCGAAGTTTGATTCCTTTTTTAAGCAACGTACCAATGATGGCCATAACTTTTTAAATTGTGGCTAATTTAGCCAATGGATATCAGAAATAATATTGAGTTTTACCGAAAACAATTCGCGAGTACGGAGTGCAGATTGGTTGCCGTAAGCAAGACCCACCCGCCCGAAAAAATTAACGAAGCCTACCTTGCCGGGCAGCGGATTTTTGGCGAAAACAAAGTACAGGAATTACTTGCCAAACAGCCCGTTCTGCCTGCCGACATTCAGTGGCACCTGATCGGCCATTTGCAAACCAACAAAGTAAAGCAAGTAATACCTTTTGTATCGCTGATTCATTCGGTGGACAGCCTCAAGCTACTCGAAGAAATAAATAAACAAGCAAAAAAAATAAGCCAAGTTGTGGATTGCCTGCTTCAAGTTTTCATTGCTCGAGAAGAAACAAAATTTGGATTTGATGAAACTGAATTGACCGAATTGATTCAATCCGAAAAAATCAAATCGTTAGATTCGATCCGAATCCTCGGCCTGATGGGTATGGCTACCTTCACCGATAACCGGGAACAGATTCGGCAGGAATTCAGAAAGCTTAAAGCCCTTTTTGAAAAATTAAAAATAATGAACTTACCTCCCCATATTCTTATGAAAGAACTCTCGATGGGCATGAGCCAAGATTACGAAATTGCCGTGGAGGAAGGGAGCACACTGGTGAGAATTGGAACTTCGATTTTTGGAACGCGATAAATTTTATGCTATGACGATTTTACTTCTTGATGACGAGAACCTGGAGCTGTTCATCACTAAAACTATTTTAGAGCGCGAATTTCAGGTGCATGGTTTCAATACATTGGACGAAGCAGTGGCATGGGCAAGAAACAATCCGTTCGATGTCTTGATCAGCGATTACTACCTCGACCGTGGCATGACTGCCCAAAATGCCCTGAAAGCTCTGGAAGAAATCAAAGGGAAAAATTTTAAGTCGGTGGTGCTCACCAACTACTCCGACCACAAACGAGTTGCCGAAATTATGGCCGCTGGTTTTACGGGCGTGGTGGATAAGCCGCTGGAGCTGGCTGAATTGAAAAAGATCATTGGGCTTTAAACATTCTCTATTCCAACTCTAAAATTAAGGCATGTAGTGGCTGTAACTTAATTTCCCCTAAGTTTTCGATCGACTCGCCCGTCATTGCATTTCTGGCTTTGGCCTTTCCTTTCATCATTTCAGCAAACCGCTGTGTATCCAATTTCATTTCTTTAGTGTTTGTATTCAGAACGATCATCAATACTTGTTTGCTATCGTAGCGGAAGTAAACGTAAACATTGTTTTGTGGTACAAACTGTATCATCTTGCCTGAAGTAATGGCAGAGGATTTTTTTCTGAAGTTGCCCAGCTTCTTTACATAGTCTTGCACTTCCTTCTCTTCGGTTGTAAGCCCTGCTTGAGTAAACGCATTTTTTTTGTCGGCAGGCCACCCTCCTGCAAAGTCCAAACGCACCCACCCGTCTTTAGGCCATGTTTTTCCTTTCATCAAAATTTCTTCACCATAATAAAGCTGCGGAATGCCGCGCGTAGTGAGCAACCAGGTCACGGCCATTTTATATTTATTCACGTCCTCACCCAACTGGCTCAGCGCCCGGTTGGTATCGTGGTTGTTCAAAAAGCTCACCATCTTCGATGGGTCTTTATACAGAAAATCGTTTGATAAGGTTTGGTACATGTTCCAAAAGCCATCGCTATTTTTATCGAGAGCCGGAAAGATGCCGTGATAGTTGGTCTGGAAATCAGTTTCACCGGGCAAGTTGCTCTTCTGCGAAATGTTTAAATTATTTTCCATAAAGAAAGCCTGATTGGCTGTGCCCGTCACCCACGTTTCGCCAAACATGAACATGGATGGATACTCGTTAAAGAGAGCTTGATTGCACCGGTTCATAAAATCCAAATCGTTGTAAATGTAGGTATCAATGCGCCACGCATCCACACCAAATTCTTCCACCGACCAAAGCGCGTGCTGAATTAAATAATTTGCCATAACCGGGTTGCTTTGGTTGAGGTCGGGCATCATTTTAGTAAACCATCCATCGAGCATTTGTTTTTTGTCTGCCTTCGATCCGTACGGATCCATGATCGCTGCATCTTTGTACGTGGTGTTGGTGTACGTGGGCCACTCGTGCAGCCAGTCTTTCATGGGTTTGTCTTGAATATCGACATGGTAAAGGCCAGCGTGGTTGTACACGGCATCTTGAATCAATTTCATACCACGTTTATGAAGTTCATCGCTTAGTTTTTTATAAGCTTCGCTCCCACCGAAGCGAGGGTCGATTTTGTAATGACTGGTCATGGCATAGCCGTGCTCGGTGCGGTCGGGCATATCGTTTTCAATCACGGGAGTCATCCAAAGTGCAGTAACACCCAAACTTTGCAGATAATCCAAATGATTGATCACGCCTTGCAGGTCGCCTCCGTGCCTGTAATAAATAGAATCTCGGTTTAAGGATTGGTCGCGCATACCGGCTACGCGATCGTTGGTTGGGTCGCCATTGCTAAAGCGATCGGGCATGAGCAGGTAAATCAAATCTGCAGACGAAAGTCCCTGAGCAAAAGTAGTTCCATTGCCTTCCCTCCTTTTCAATAACGGCCAGGTTATTGTATTCTTTCCAAAATTAATGGTAACGTTTCCGGGTTTGGCAGTTGGGTCAATCTCCAGATCAAGTGCAAGGTATTTGGGGTTGTCCAGCTTATTCACTTTCGCGAGCGAAACACCCGGGTAATTTACAGACACGGATTGCTCATTGAAATGCGGATCGTTGCTGTGAACCAGCACCTGCACTGTATTCCATTTCATGCCTGCCCACCAATGCGGAGGCTCTACCCGATCAATCGACTGCTTTGGTTTTTGAGAAAACGTGAGCAGTGGTAGCAAAGCGAAGAGGATAACTATATTTTTTTTCATTATTGAATCCGTTATATTTTTAGTTCAAATCTTGTACAGAGCACTCTCTAAAAAGAGACGTGAGTTACAGCATCAGCATTAATTCTTAATGAGCTTTTTCCGAACAACTCCCTGATTGGTTATCACTTCGATAATATACAATCCGGGCTGAAGGGTACTTACATCCCAGGAATTTTCATCCACGCGTGCAGGCGTAAGCGCTTCACCGGTAATTTTTACGGCTTGCAATTTTGTTATCCGACTTTCGCTTTGTACGCGCAACAAACCCGAAGCAGGGTTGGGATACATCGAGATTTCGGTAGGCTCATCGGTAATGGCTGTGATAACCTGAGGCCGTTTTATTTTTACATCGGTATAAAGTTTAAAACTTCCCGGATCCATAATAAGCGACAACGATCCGGAGGATACATCAACCGAGGCGCTGTTGTTGTAATAATCGTACCACGTGCCGGCATGTGGAAATGTAATCGTCAAGGCTGAACCGCCTACGTCAAAGTTAGCTGCAATCTGTACGTTCATTTGCGAGGAGTCGGCTGGTGTAGCGGTGTACGGATTATTTTTCAATGTCATCTGGTGTACGAGTCCGCTTAAGGATAGCTGGGCCGTTCCCGTAGACGAAAACACATTGTAGTTTTTTCGCAGTCTCAACAAATCGCTGATGTGGTCGTGCAGCGATGCCCGGTTGGGGTCTTGAAGGTAATCCCAATGCACGGGTTTCGGGTCGAGGCGGCAGTTGCTGTTTACGCTCCCATCCTGGCAGGTGTTGATGCTAAAGTCATAGCCCAGCTCACCAAACTCCCACAACATCTTAGGTCCCGGAATGGTGTAGAACATCACCGCTGCAGTCTTCATTCGTTGCAAAGCGGTGCTCAAATTTTTTACTGAATAGCTTCCGCCTACATTTCCGAAGTTCAGGTTTCTGTACATCTCGCGTTCTTCGTCATGGCTTTCCATATAACCCACCGCACGCGGTGCTGTCCAACCTCTGTTTCCGTAGTACATGCCACTAATATTTGCTCCACTGCTAAAGCCCATCGTGTTTTGCCCGTAGGCATAATTAAAATTTGCCCACAGCATCATGCCTTGACCTTGATTCACCTGATAGTTCGCCAACACGGTTTCTTCCGAGTTCTCCGCAAAATGTTCGAGAATAATATACGCATCGGGAAATTTTGACCAGAGCACATTGGCCATGCGCTCTAAAATATTGATGCGCGATTGATCGTAGTTTCCGGCTGTGCTTTCGTTCGATACCGTTTGTGTGAAACCTTTCGACAAATCATAACGATACCCATCTACCTTAAATTCGTTGATCCAGTAATAATTAATAGTGTCGAGGTATTTTTGGGTGTAGGTGCTTTCGTGGTTCAAATCGTTGAACACGCTGTACGGATGCGGTGCCGCAACGTTAAACCATTTGTTGGTTGATTTGGGATGGCCGTTTGTAAAATCAAAATCCAGCATGGCATACGAATTGGGTATGTCTTGATGGTTCATCACCAAATCCAAAATCACGGCTATGCCTTGCGCATGGCATTTGTCTACAAATTCTTTCAATTTGTTTTTTGGACCATAATATTTTTGCACCGCAAACATTGAAGTAGGGTTGTAACCCCATCCAATCTCTCCGTTGAATTCGGCCACCGGCATCAGTTCAATGGCATTGACACCAAGCCGTTTAAAATAAGAAATGGTATCGATCAGCGATTGGAAACTGCGGTTGTCGCTGTCGAAGAAATCGCGAATGAGCAATTCGTAGATCACCAGTTTTTCTTTTGCAGGCTTTTGATAATTCGTGGTTTGCCATGTGTAGGGTGTTTGTCCGGTTTGCAAAACAGAAAGATGATTGTAGTACCATTGCTGACTTAAAGCTTTGGCCGGAAAAGATTTTAAATTAGGGTACGTTGTTGCCGGAATCTGATTGTCGTCCGGTTCTAAAATTTTATCGGTGTACGGATCGGCAATCCTTAACGTATCGTTAACCAAATACTGAAAGGCGTATTCTTGCCCTGGTGTTAGCCCGGTGATCTCCACCCAAAAATGTTCACCGTCTTTGTTCATCAGGTAGTTCGGGTCAATATCCCAATCGGTGAAATCGCCAAAGGCATATACCGAACTTTTATTGGGTGCCCAAAAACATAATGTAGCTTTGGTTTGATCGGATGTATTGTAGTTGATACCATCAACAATGCCTGTGGGTCGTGCCAGCGTTAGGCTCGTTTGCGGAATTACATACGAAAATGTAATCACCGTATCGGCTGTTCCCGATTTTACCTCAAGCGATACCCGATAAGCTTTAACCGAATCGCTCACCATAAGTTTGTAGTGATAACTTGAGGTAGAAGGCACCGTGTCTATTTTTTGATTATTCACATTCAATAAAAATGTCGCTGCGGCAGAAGTTGTTGCTTCCACAATTACCGAATCACCGTTTGAAACGAACAGCGGACGTTGCGTGGGCGAAGTTAGTTTTGCCTGAAAGGAACTTCCTATTAAAAAATTGGTGAGGTAATCGGTGGTCTGCCCGTTGGGCCAGTCGTTGGCTTTCAGTAAAATGCCCATTTGCGTTTGCGTACTTATATCCGATGAGAAAAAATCTGAAGGTTTGAATGTGATGGTAAAAATGGTTTTACCGTTGGTTGTTGACTTCGTGCATTTGGCCGGTGCCGCTGCCGTTGTGGCCGGGTTGATGTTATAGTTTGCGTTGATGGTGGTATTGGGGATCCACACCCAAACCCAGGCATCCGTTAAGCCGGCAAGCGAAGTATTCGTTACATCGTACGTTACCGTTATTTGATCGTTGTAGTGAAAAAGAGTTGGGCTGATGGTGGGGTTGAGCGATACTTTTTGCCCCAATAGATTTATCGACAAAACCAAAATAAAAACCGAAAGGCAACTTATTTTCATCATTACAAAATTCAGTTAAAATATAAAAATCAGGGGCCGAAGCCCCTGATAAAAACTACTACTGTCTATCTAAAAAAACAAATCTTTAATACGCGAAGTAGTACTCACCCGTGGCCGAGTTAAACGTTATCTGGGCAGTACCCGCATTCACAGCTATGTTATCGCCACCTTGTGTGCCAACGCCACCCGGAAAAGTTTTTCCTCCCCAGTTGATAGTCCACCCACCGTCTGCTCTGAACTTTGCAAAAGCTGCTGTGAGCGGAATTTTTGCTGACCACAAGTAGGGGTTAGCCGGATTCTGAATCAGGTTGGTATCAGCACCCCAGCCTCCCGGAGTACCATCACCGATAACTCCAATGGAAGTGTATGGCGTTCCCGCTCCCGGATTATTGGTGGCATCGCCAAAGAAGTATTGCCCGGTGGCTGTATTGATGTACACAAAATAACTGGTAGTAAGTGTAACTGAGATATTGCCTCCGTTGTTAACACCCCAACCCGATTGACCTGTAGATGAAGCATATCCGGGGCCCCAATTCGTACCCCAGTCACCGGTCTTTCTAAACTTGAACGAACCGCCCGAAGTCATAGCCACGGTTCCGGTCCATACATTGGGATCGGTATTGCTTTGGGTAAGCGGAGTATCAGCGCCCCAGCCTCCCGGTGTGGCATCGCCAATTACACTAATGCCGGAAGCGGTGAAGTCCGTGGTTGTCAATGCCGTAAACGAGTACGCTCCGGTTCCGGCATTAAAGTTTACTTGATAGTATCCTGAATTGCTGATCGGAATGTTCTGGCCACCAGATGAGCCGGTACCCGAAGGGAAGGCGGTATCGCCCCAGTTGTTAGCCCAGTCATCATCGGCACGGAACTTTGCCGACTTACCGCCAGTGAGGTAAAGCGTTACCGTCCAGGCAGCCGGGTCATTGATAGGGTCTGCACGATACATATCCGTATCCGTGCCCCAGCCACCCGGTGTGCCATCGCCAATAATACCGATGGAATTGTAGGCAACAAACGAGGATATCACCATGGTAACGGTGTTTGAGTACATCACTTTGCCTGCCCCGTTGGTGGCTTGTATCCTAAAGTCAACCGTATCCTGAGTGCCGGGCGCATAGCCTACTGCACCGGTAATCTTATTCAGATCTAATTTGGTAAAGACTTTACTGAACGAAGTTTGGCTTACCGAAGTGGGTGATGCAAAATTGGTTTTGGTCTTAGCGTACTGAAGCTGGTAGGTCACCGGTCCGTTAAATCCCTGGAATGCCGGAGTCCAGGTAAATTCACTTCCTTTGTCACCGGCATTCGCTGCCGTGCAAACTACAGTCAGCGAATCTGCCGAAAGCGACAAGCTGCTAAACGGTGTTACCGATACTTGTACCACGCTTGATTCCTGAGGTGCACCACTGTTTTCAAGTGAAGCCATCACTTTCATATCGAGCGTCATGGGTTGGCCGGCTATGCCACCCAGCTTCACCGCAATTTCATTGATCTCTTTTCCGGTGAATGCACCGGTAAGTACATTGGTGAACGTTTTAGAAGTCATGTTCACAAAGTTCTTGCCTGCCGAGTCGACCATGATTGTAAACACGGTCTTACTCAAGCCCACAGAATACTTTGGATCAGTCCACGTAAAAGTAAGCGCATCGCTGAGCGAGTCTGCTGCGGCCACAGACACCGAAGTAGCGGATGCCGTAGCGGTAAATGTTGCCGAGCTTTTTGTGTACTGCGGAGTGGGGTCAAGTTTCTGACAGGCCAATGCTATTGCTGCAATCAGCACAACAGAAGAAAAATAAACGATTATCTTTTTCATACTTTTCTTTTTAAAGTTTGGTCATGGAGTATTTACCCGTTTTGAAATTGACCTGTATCATATAATTGCCGGCAGCCGGAGCCTGAAAGTTGCTGTTGGCATCAGGCTTGAAGGCATCCCCCATCGGGTTGTTTGTTGACCCCGGTGCATCGAAAGCATATTTATGAGTCCAATCGCCCGCCACCGGAACAAACAAAAATTGATTTTGGGTAAGCGCCAAAGAATTGATTTGATATAAATACGGTTTAACCTTGGTCAACTGTTGCGAGGGTACAAGATGTGCCACATCGTTATTCCATCCGGCAGGTGTAGCATCGCCAACGATATACAAATTCGCTGGTACCGGATACACCACATCAAGGTACGTGGTGATCACAATTTTTACCACATTAGAATAGATGGGCTCGTTTCCTCCGGCCAACGTAGCCTTAACCCGAAATTGAAAATGATGTGGAGTTTCGTCCGGCAATTCAAGCAACGCTAACGCATTGTTCAAATCTTTTACGGTAAAAGGATGGGTTACATCATTCGTAATTGCCACCGTTGCCATTTTCGGACTATTAAAATCCGAACCAACCGTATCCTGCACGATTTGAATGGTATAGAACACGTCCTGTGTACTTGGCCCATTAGAGAATTGATAGTTCGGGTTGGTCCATTGGAACAAAAGTGAAGTATAACTCTCATTAGCTTTAAGGAGCACAAGGTTGCTGGTACTCGATACCTTCAGTACCACGCCCGGTGCGCCTGCACCGAGATAGGTGACCCGATCGATATCTGTGGTGCACGACAGGGTTATCATCAGCCCGGCCGCCAACAGCATCAATTTATTAACTATTGTTTTCATTGTTATATCGTTTACAATATTCATTATTTAATAACCCGTGTTTTGTTTCAAGGTAGGGTTGGCAATCAACTCCGATGAAGGGATAGGGAACAAGTTGCGATACGAGGGCACCGTTGCTCCGGTTTCTACATTACCTTTCCACGGCCACAGATACGAGCCGTCTGTAAACTGCCCGAAGCGAATTAAATCCGTTCTGCGGTGTCCTTCCCAGTACAACTCTCTTGCGCGTTCATCCAGTAAATCCGAAAGATCGGAGGCGCTGCCCACGCTAAGTGTAGCGTGATCGTAAGCCGCACTGGCGTTGTGTCCTCTGCGGATCACATCGTTCAGCTTTTGCGTAGCCGTGGCGGCATCGGTGCCACTGCCTCCGCGCACAAAGGCTTCGGCCAACATCAGGTTGGCATCGGCCAAACGGAACATCGGGAAATCAGTATCTACAAAATCAGGAACTCCGCTAGCCGAAGGGCCATCGGGAATAGTGCGGTTTGAAAATTTCTTGATGGCATAACCATCGGTAAACTGGGCAATGTCAACAATCTGCAGGTTTTGACCGGAAGTATAAAACTGGGCCCGTGCATCGGTTGCACCGCTGGGGTCCGGAAACTTGCCCACAAAAGCTGAAGTAGCACGTGTACCTCCCCACCCACCGGCTACTCCATAGTTGCCGGGGCTCATGGAGCCGCCAATGGCTGCGTGAATGATGTAGTCCATGCCGCCATACGATTGCGAGTGCGCGCCATCGTAGTTGATAGTGAAAATAAGCTCGGGGCTGGTCATGTTGTTGGCTGCAAAATTCAACAAGTAGTTGGCGGGAAGTGTATAGGCATTGAATGCAAACAATTTATTCAAAGCCGTGATGCACTCCGTGTACTTATCGGCACTAATATAAGTCTGGGCATTCAGGTAAAGTTTTGCCTGAAGCATGTACAACGCTGCACGGTTAGCGTGGCCATAGGTTGCATCGCCCGGTGTTCCGGTAGGTGCAGGCAATTCGTTTTCAATGGCCTGTAATTCTGAATCGATGTAGGCAAACAAATCAGCCGGATTGGTTTGCTTGGGGTTGAAAGCTCCGGGCTCGTCTTTTTCTGTTACAAAAGGCGGGTTGCCAAACATATCAAGCGCGTGCCAATAAGCTAAGGCACGAATAAAGCGGGCTTCCGCATGATATTGTTTCACCTGAGCATCGGAAGAAGCGGAAGAAGCGCGAATAAATTCGTTGCAGTAAGAAACAGTGAGCATTACGCGCGCATACATGGCTGCAATAAACACGTCATTGGAAGCCCAGTTTTGCCAGTGAAAATTTTTCACGGTCTGATCGTTCCAGGCAATCACCGCCTCGTCTGTTGTAAGTTCTTGCACGTTCCAAAGTTCGCGAAGATAAACACCGAAGCCTTCATCCAGGCCGGAGATGTCCGAGTCACCCGCAGGGCCTTGTTGGCCACTAAGTGCAAAGCTGGCGTAGAGCTTTGCCAGACCCGACAAATAATCGGCCGGGGTCTTATACACCGAAGCAGCCGTCACTGCCTTTGGCCCCAATGATTTTGGATCCAGGTCACCTGTACAGGCGGCCAGCAGCAGAACTGTTGCTGATACGATTGTTATTGATTTAAATGATTTCATATCCATTAATGATTTGTCGTTTAAAAAGTAAGGTTTAAACCCAACAAAAATGTGCGTGGCCGTGGGTAGATGTTGTTGTCAATACCTCCGTTCACTTCAGGGTCGAGGCCCTTGTACTTGGTCACGAAGAACGCATTCTGCACGGTGAAACTCACCCGTGCTTTTATTTTTTGGTTCATGATCTCCTGAAAGCTGTAGCCCAGGCTGATGTTGTCCATCTTAAAGAAAGATGCATTTTCAACATAGTAGCTTGAGTAGTATTGGGGCAATACAAAGTTGGTGTCTTTAATAGCCGTGGGCAGATTACTGAAGAACCCGGCCTGGTTGTACATCTGATAATAAATGGCTTTTGATGACAAATTATTGTTGTACACATAATTGCCAAAGCTGAACCGTCCCTGGAAATAGAAATCCCAGTTTTTGTAGTTCACCCTCGAATTAAGACCCATGTACAAGAACGGCTGCGGGCTGTAGTAGCGCCACTTGTTGTTGTTGTTGGCGGTGATGTCGCCTCCTTGCCCGGAGCGGTCAACATACATTCCTTCAATGGGTCTTCCATTCTGGTTGTAAACCTGCTGATTTACAAAAAAAGAATTGATGGGGTAGCCTACTTGTATATTTTGTATGGTAGTTCCCACACCTCCGCTGATAAAACCGGTGAGTACACCCGGATAATTAGGGTCCTGGTTTTTGAGCAGCTTCGTCACCTCATTTTCATTGTGCGTAGCGTTGAAGCCGATATTCCATTCAAAATCGTTGGTCTTCACCGCCTGTGCATTCACCGCAAACTCAATACCTCGGTTGCGCAAGGTACCTACGTTGGTAGTGATGTAGTTCGACAAGTTGCTGCCTGCCGCTACGGGTATGAAGTTGATCAGGTTTTCTGCATTTCGCTGATACACATCAATGCTACCCGTGATGCGGTTTTCTAAGAGACCAAAATCAACACCAATGTCGGCTTGAGTGGTGGTTTCCCATTTGAAGTTAGGATCATACGCATTAGGCCGCCAGGTATTGATAGTACTATTACCTAGCTGGTATTGCGCCAGTCCATTACTTTGGGTGTACAACGGAAGGTAAGGATAGGGCTGGCCACCTACGTACTGATTACCAGTTACACCGTAACTCGCGCGCAATTTCAAGTCGGATACGGCACGTACAGAACTGAAGAAATCTTCTTTGCTGATCTTCCATCCCAGGGCAGCCGAAGGGAAGATTTGATAGCGGTTATTGGGACCAAACCTTGAAGAGGCGTCATCGCGGAAGGAAGCGGTAATCAAGTACTTGTCGGCATACGAATAATTGATCCGGCCAAAGAAAGAAAGCAGCGTATTGGTGTTGGGATAATACTTCGACCGATTGGGATAATGGCCGGTGCCATCGGCAGCGGTTTGGTAATCTGTATAATTTATGGCGGGCGGTGCAACTACAGGAGTTCCGCCATTGTTGGCTGCAGAACCATACGTTCCGGCATCCCATTGAGCTTGTGTGGGTGGTGCACTGTGAGAAAAGTTTGAAGATATCTGTTCGAACGCCTGATACGAATAACCGGCCGTAACATCAATCTTGTGCCGATTAATTTCTTTGGTATAGTTGGCGTATAAGTCGAACAAACGCGAACGATTTTCGCCCGTATAATTCGTATTTTGGCCATAACCATTGCCATACGTCCAAGCTGCATTGTAAGGCGCATTGTTATGTCCTTGTGAAGTGGCAAAGTCAAAACCTGTGTTCATGGTGATTTTGATGGCCGGGAAAAACCTCAAACGATAATCCAACTTCACATTTCCTATACCGCGGTAGATGTACGACCTATTATTGGTTTGGTTAATCAACGAAACCGGGTTAGCGTTGGCAATTGTAATGGGCAAGCCATCGGGGTTAATAGAACCATCGGGGTTAGCCGTGGCCAGAGTAGTATAAGTAGTATATCCTCCCCAGTTTTGATTGCCGTTGTACACCGGCTGTGTAGGGTCGAACGATGTGGCAGCGCCTACGGCTCCGGTGTTACCAAAGTTTTGCTCCGTGTACGATCCTTTAAAAGTAACCTGAGCATTCAAGTCGCCATCCAGGAAAGTAGGGGTCAAGTTTACGTTGAGGGAATTACGGGTAAAATTGGTGGTCTTTAATATACCGTTCTGATTGGTGTACCCGTACGAAACACGGTACGGCATATTTTTGATTGAGCCCGATACACCTATGTTGTTGTCGCTCGTGATGGCGTTTTGATAAATCTGTTTTTGCCAGTCGGTGTTGGCTGTACCCAGCCGTTTTACGGCACCAGCCGAAAGCCCGGGCAGACCTGCGGCCAGCTCATCGTTTACAGCTTTTCTGTATTGGTCTCCATTCATTACCGAAAAATATTTCATGGGTGTAGCCATACCCAGTGTAGAATTAAAACTGAACTGTGGCTTACCTTCTTTTCCTTTTTTGGTGGTGATGATGATTACACCGTTGGAAGCACGCAATCCGTAGATGGCCGTTGCCGAAGCATCTTTCAATACCGTAACCGATTCAATATCGTTCGGGGCGATGGTTGAAAGCGGGTTGGCAACACCGGCCACACCACCGTTGTCGATCGGGTATCCGTCTATTACAATCAAGGGGTCCTGGCTACCGGAAATAGAACCGGCTCCACGAATAAGTATTTTCGACCCGGCACCCGGTGCACCATCGTTGGTGGTGATTTGCACCCCGGCTACTTTTCCGATCAGCATGTCTTGAGGTGAGGAGATGATGGCCCGGTTAAAATCTTTGGTGCCCACAGAGACCACCGCTCCGGTTACATCTTTCTTCTCCTGCGTTCCGTACCCCACCACCACGATTTCCGAGAGTGAGGTAATGTCGGACGCAAGCACCACGTTGACTGCGCTTTGGCTGCCAATCGCAATTTCCTGCGTTTTGTAGCCCACAAACGAAAACAACAGTGTGGCGTTGTCGCCCACGGCTATTTTAAATTCACCGTTGGCATCGGTAACCGTGCCGTTGGTGGTGCCCTTCTCAAGTACGTTAACTCCGGGAAGTACGGAGCCATCGTCACCCGAAGTCACTTTTCCTGAAACTGCGCGTTGTTGTGCATATCCCGTAAAGGACAAACACACCAACAACATCATCAGGTACCTGCTTAATGACAGATAGAATTTGATCATAAGTGTATTTTAGTTTTAGGTTTAAAAAAGTTATTTGAAAGTGACACAATCATTCATTCATTTTAACTACACTTGAAGTTGAAAAATGATTGCGGCTATGTCAAAGTAACTTGACGCGAATGTAAAAAACACTTGAACTCGCGTAAAAATTGCAGGAAACGAGCTCGCAATCGTTTGCAACTTTTTGTTCGTAAATTTGTTCCTATAAGCTACAAACTTTTTTCATGAATTTCAACCAGGTTACTATCAAAGACATTGCCCGCGAGTTGGGCATTTCACCCTCCACGGTTTCGCGCGCGCTGAAAGATCATCCCGACATCAGTGTCGAAACAAAAAAAGCAGTCAATGCGCTGGCCGAAAAACTCAATTACCAGCCCAACATTGTGGCACTTAATCTTCGTCAGCGAAAAACCAACACCATCGGTGTGATCATCCCTGAAATTGTACACTTCTTTTTCTCCACCATCATCAGCGGTATTGAAGATGTTGCCTACCAGGCGGGCTACAATGTAATCCTTGCGCAATCGAACGAATCGTATCAACGTGAAGTTACCGACATGAAGGCGCTCTTCAACAGCCGCGTTGACGGCATGCTGCTGTCGCTCTCGCGTGAAACCATGAACTTCGATCATATCGAATCTATTATAGCCCGCGGTGTGCCGATTGTTTTTTACGACCGTATGTACGACACGCCTCAGTGCAGCAAAGTAATTGTGGACGATTACTCAGGTGCCAACGAGGCAGTGTTGCACATGATCGACCAGGGCTGCGAACGGCTGGCTCACCTCATGGCAGCACCCAACCTGAAGATCAGCATCGATCGGCTAAAAGGTTTTGAAGACGCTTTAAAAGAAAACAACATGACGCCCAACCCCGAGTGGATTGTGGAATGTAGGTCTGGCACTTTTGAAGAAGGTAAACGCGCTACCAAAAAACTTTTATCTATGCCCAACCCACCCGATGCCATCTTTGCCAACAACGACCCCATGGCGATGGGCGCCATGATGGCGATTAAAGAGAAAGGGCTGCGCATTCCGCAAGACATTGCCGTGGTGGGTTTCAGTAATTGGTTTTTTGGAGAGCTGATGGATCCCTCGCTCACCACTGTAGACCAACCCGGATTTGAGATGGGCCAGGAAGCTGCACGGCTTTTGATCCGGCAAATTGAGATGAAAGAAAAAAACAAAGGCGAACCCTCACCCGAAACCAAAACCTTGAAAACAAAATTGGTCGTTCGCAATTCTTCGCAAAAGCGAAATGCACCGAAATAATGAGTTCAGAAAAATTCGGAATCCGAATTTAAAACATTACCGCAATCGTTTTCTGTTCTTTTTCGGCTGATGCCTTGGGGAAATCAAAAACAAATCAGTTTACTTCAAATTGATTTTTAGTTTTTATGACCCATTCTACTACCAGTCAGCGTCTCGGCAACGTTACATCCTTCAAGAATGAAGGAGCCGTTTTTTGTGCTGACACCACACACGGCAAATTCCGTATTACGGTTTATTCCGAATCTATTTTTAGGATTGCCATCACCCGGCAAACCGATTTCGAAAGTTTCTCGTATTCGGTAGTTGCCGATCCGGAAACTATAAAAACCGATTGTCAGGAGTCTGCTGAGCAAATCACGATCAAAACAAAAGCCTGCCGGCTTATTATTGACAAAAACCCAGCTCGTTTTTCATTTCAGACGTTGGACGGCAACATCATTAATGAAGACGACTCCCTTGGGGTTTCCTGGATTGGCGAGCAAGTTACCGCCTACAAAAAATTGCAGCCCGGTGAACGTTTCCTCGGCCTGGGAGAAAAAACCGGAAACCTCGACAGGCGTGGCACCGCTTATCAAAACTGGAACACCGATGCATACGGTTACAATACGGGCACGGATCCTTTGTATGCCTCCATCCCTTTTTATATGGGTGCACACAACGGGCTATGTTATGGAATCTTTTTCGATAACACCCATAAAACCTTCTTCAACTTCGGTGCCTCCAACCAGCGCTTTTCAAGTTTTGCCGCAGATGCCGGTGAAATGAATTATTATTTTATTTACGGGAGCACCGTTGCCGAGATACTGCAACACTACACCCACCTTACCGGGCGCATGGAGCTGCCCCCGCTCTGGGGCCTGGGCTATCAGCAGTGCCGTTACAGCTATTATCCCGACAAAGAGGTGCTTAACCTGGCGCGTACCTTCCGCGAAAAAGAAATTCCGGCCGATGCCATCGTGCTCGACATCCACTACATGGATCAGTACAAAATTTTTACTTGGGATAAAAAGAAGTTTGCACAACCACAAGAAATGCTTGACTCCTTGAAGAAGTCGGGCTTTCATGTGGTGATCATGTGCGACCCCGGTATAAAAACAGAACCCGGGTACGAGCCTTACGATGATGGACTTAAAAATGATGTCTTTTTAAAATACCCGGACGGAGAAAATTATTCCGGCCAGGTGTGGCCGGGCTGGTGCTGTTTCCCCGACTTCACCAATCCTAAAACACGAGCTTGGTGGGCAGAAAAATTCAAAGCGTATGTAGAACTTGGTGTGGATGGATTTTGGAACGACATGAACGAAATCGCCACTTGGGGGCAGTCGCTTCCCGAAAATATTGAATTCGATTTTGAAGGGAACAAAGCTACCTCGCGCAAAGGGCGCAATGTGTACGGCATGCAGATGGCACGCAGTACGTACGAAGGCACCAAGAAATTATTGGAGGGCAAGCGTCCGTTTAACCTTACTCGTTCAGGTTTTGCGGGCATCCAGCGCTATGCCGCCATCTGGACGGGAGATAACGGTTCGTACGATGAACACATGCTGTTGGGTGTTCGGCTGGTAAACAGCCTGGGGCTTTCGGGTGTGGCGTATGCCGGGTACGATACCGGTGGGTTTGTAGGCGATGCCACTCCAAAATTATTTGCGCGTTGGATATCCATCGCCTCGCTCTCTCCGTTCTTCCGCACGCATTCAATGATCAACTCACGCGACAGTGAGCCGTGGAGCTACGGTGAAGAAGTAGAGATGATCAGCCGAAATTACATACGGCTCCGTTACCAACTCCTGCCGTACATCTATTCTTTGTTTTATGAAGCTGCGCAGACCGGGATGCCCATCCAACGGTCGCTTGCTATTGAATATCCGCACGAGCCGCTCGTGTACAACAGCAACTATCAGCATGAGTATTTGTTTGGACCTAATATACTCGTGGCTCCGGTAGAAAGCACCAAAGAGCTGACCAAAGTATTTCTGCCTGCTGGCGAGTGGTATTATTTATACTCTGGAAAAATGTACACGGGCGACCGGGAAATTTTAATCGAATGCCCCACTCATAAACTTCCCGTTTTTGTTAAGGCCGGGGCTGTGCTGCCCATGCAGAAAGCTATAATGACCACAGCAGAAAAAACGAATGAACTGATTTTGCACGTGTATGCCGGAAAGGTATCAAGCGAGTTTACATTATATACCGATGATGGCGAAACATTCAAGTATGAGCAGTCGGAATTTTCAAAACGGAAAATTGAATATCGATCAAACCAAAATCAATTGATCCTTCATAAGTCTGAAGGCTTGATGCAATCACCTTACGAAAAAATACGATTGGTTTTCCACGGGTTGGCTTCTGCCCATATCCTGGTTAACCAGCAACAAAAAAATCTTATTCAAACCAATCATTCTTATTTCTTGCCCATGGAAAAATTTGATCCGTTCTTTGAACCTGAGAACCTGGGTGAAGAGGTAGTGCAAACTCTACAACTAGATTACACCGCACACCACATAGAAGTGAGCTGGTAGTCGGGAAATAGTATAATTTTACTTAAATTTTTTTTAACCTTCTTTCGATGATTTCATCACTTGCGAAACCACACCTCAGCTTTTGGCAAATCTGGAACATGAGTTTCGGTTTTTTTGGAATACAATTCGGGTGGTCGTTGCAGATGTCGAACATGAGTGCGATCTACGAATTTCTACATGCCGAACCGGATGAAATCCCGTTGTTGTTTCTGGCCGCACCGCTTACCGGGCTCATCGTGCAACCCATCATTGGTTATTTCAGCGATCACACCTGGCATCCGCTGTTGGGCAGACGAAGGCCTTACTTTTTAGCGGGCGCCCTGCTGAGCACCATAGCACTGGTGTGGATGCCCAACTCCTCTTCGCTGTGGATGGCGGCCGGTTTGCTTTGGATCATGGATACGTCCATCAATATTTCCATGGAGCCCTTTAGGGCTTTTGTTGCCGATAAATTGGACGAACGCCAGCGCACGTCTGGGTTTGCCATGCAAAGCCTGATGATCGGCATTGGTGCCTGCATTGCTTCTGCGCTGCCCTGGATTTTGCGCAACTGGCTGCACCTGAATGATGCCGGAAGCACGGGTATTCCTTCAACTGTAAAATTTTCATTTTACATTGGTGCCGTTGCTTTCTTGCTTTCGGTGCTTTACACCATCGTTACAACAAAAGAATATCCACCCGTTACTAACTCGGCAGAAAAAGGAAAAGGAAACCGAAAAGGCATTGGCGCTGGGCTCAAAGAAATTTTTTATGCGATCGTAAACATGCCTGGGCGTATGCACAAACTTGCACTCGTTCAGTTTTTCACGTGGCCGGGTTTGTTCCTCATGTGGTTTTACTATTCGCCTGCGGTGGCTCGAAATATTTTCGGTGCCGCAAACGAATCCGATCCCCTGTATGCACACGGAATTGAATTTGCCGGGCTTACACTGTCGTTCTATAATGTTGTAACCTTTCTCTTCGCACTCGTGATTCCCCTCATCGCCAATAAGATCGGCAGAAAATACACGCATGCACTTTGCCTGTTAGCCGGTGCATTGGGTTTAATTTCTGTGGCTTTCATTTCTAACCCCAATCTTCTTTTTGTGTCCATGACCGGTGTGGGCATTGCCTGGGCCAGCATCTTGTCTATGCCCTATGCCATGTTGAGTGGCTGCCTCCCCGAAAACAAGATTGGAATCTATATGGGCATTTTCAATTTTTTCATCGTACTTCCTGAGATCATTGCCTCTTTGTTTTTCGGATGGTTCATGGCTCACGTTCTCGACAACAACAGGCTTGCCGCAGTGATGCTCGGAGGCGTTTTAATGATTGTAGCTGCCCTGGTGTGCTTACGGTTAAACGAAGAAGACTAAACTCATTTAGAATATGAAAATAAAACTAGTTGCCGGTCTGTTGTTGTTGTCAACAAATCTTATTGCACAGAATTTTTCTTTGTTTACAACTACACTGAAAGAATTGGAACGTGCATCGGCAATCTCCGATTCGGCAATCCGTACTTCTGAACTTCAAAAGTTGTGGTCTTCACTTCAACAGCAAAATCGGATCCCGCTCGTAGTTGAAGATTCGGTTGCTTTTCTATACCGGGGAAACGCCAACTCGGTAGTTTGGTCGGGAGATTTTAATGGCTGGGGTCACGATAAAAATTTCAACAACGAAGGAAAAAAATTAGGGGCCTCCAAGATTTGGATTTTAAAAACAGCTTTTCCAAAAGATGCCAGGTTCGATTACAAAATAATCCGCAACGGATCCGATTACATTTTAGATCCTGAAAACAAGAATGAGCAATGGAGCGGCATGGGTGGAGGAAGCCCCAATTCGGAACTGCGAATGCCACTGTGGAAACAAAGCCCCGAACAGGACTTCCACAACGACACACCCCGCGGAACTGTAAAAAAAGATATTTTGATAAACAGCAAGCTGCTTGGCTATGCAATTACCTACAGTGTCTATTTGCCAAACGGATACGAAAAGCTGGGTAAACTTCCGGCCATTTATGTTACCGATGGATACGAATACCTGCATCCCAAGCTTGGCAACATGGCTACCGTACTTGATAATCTGATTGCAACAAAAAGAATAAAGCCTATCGTTGGTATTTTTATTGATCACCGCGAGCCTTCCAACCGTTCGAACAACAAGCGCATGCAAGAGCTTGCCATGAACAGTACGTATCTCGATTTCTTTGTAAAAGAACTGATACCTGAAGTAGAAAAAAATTACCCGATTATTTCGCAGGCAAAACAACGCGCCATCCTCGGCACCTCTATGGGTGGCCTTACCGCAGCCTACTTTGTTTTTGAGCGGCCCGATGTATTTGGCAAGGCCGGCATACAATCACCCGCTTTTTGGATCAAGCCCCAAATCTTCCAATTAGGCGCAGCGCAAACCAACCCCAAAGTAAAAATATCTATGACAACCGGAGTGGTTAACGACACGGGCAAAGAAAGCAGGAGGATGAAGGAAATATTAACCGAACGCAATTGCGAGTACCATTACCGCGAAGTAAACGAAGGCCACAGCTGGGGTAACTGGAAAAACCTGCTCGCTGACGTGCTTACCGACTTATTTTAAGTAGCCACTCGCTGTTTTTTTTAGTTCATTCGAGGTGCTTATCTTGAGCCTCAATCCCAAATAACCCCATGAAAAAATTGCAGTATGTACTGTTTCTGCTGATGGCAGGAGCA
Organism: Bacteroidota bacterium; assembly: GCA_018267285.1. GTDB lineage: Bacteria > Bacteroidota > Bacteroidia > Cytophagales > Cyclobacteriaceae > ELB16-189. Next base: position 24,409 of record JAFDYU010000002.1, read on the forward strand.
CTTCTCAAGGCCTGTGTATCGGGTAAAGCAGCCCTGAAACAAGGAGATTACTACGATGCCGTACTCGAGTCGGTAAAGCGTCTTCGCGAAAGTGTAAAAAATAAAAAGGCCACTCAAGTACTCACACAAGCTTATCCGCTCGCTATTGATTTCATAGACACAGGCATACAAAACGGAATAAAATCAGACGACCCCAGAAAATGGCGCAATGCCGTTGAAGGTTATCAGAAAATAAATTTTATCAACGACCAGATTAAAACCTCTCTGGGCGCCATGAAAATCATCACCAACCCGCAGACGCGCTTCAAAGAATTGGCTGACGCCAAAGATAAGGCTGCCGATGAAGCCTATAACGAAGGCATTAACTTTATGATGAAGGCAACACGCAACGATTACAAGCAGGCATACTACGACTTTAAAGATGCCAACAATTACGAAATGGGTTTTAAGGAATCGGTGGAAATGATGAACCAAGCAGAGTTCAACGCTACACTGCGGGTTGCTTATGAAGAAACTAACAATTCCAGATTCAATTACGGCAGTTTTCAGCCTGTGGTCAGTTCACTGCAGCGGCTGTTTTTGTCGTTCAAGCCCGTTGCACAAAAAGACACCGTGCCTCCGCAACAATATTTAAAAATCACCTTCAACGGCTACCAACAAAACAGGCCGAGCTACTCGTCTAATGCGGAGACTTTATCAAAACAGGTTGTTACTGGACAGCAAAAAGGGGCTGACGGAAAAATGCAAAATGTATATAAGACCGTAACTGCGCAAGTAACCTATTATCACAAACTCATTACGGCAACTGCGTATGCCAACATCACCATTACCGATGCCGCCAACAATGCGGTTCTGCAAAATCTGAATTTAGACAGTCCTTACAATTGGTCTTACGATTGGGCCAGCTATCAAGGCGACAAACAAGCTCTCTCCGGAAATGCCTCCACGTTGGTGCAGCGCAAAGAGGCATTTCCCAACGATCAGAACTTATTCAACCAAACTATAAACAACCTGCAGGGCAATGTAAGCCAACAATTAAAATCTTTCTACTCACAGTATTGACAATTGTTAGCCAGCCGACAAACGCGCAGCATCCGGATGAACCTTTTCTTCGTACATAGGTTTATTAACCAATAGCATCAGCTTATGAAAAAATTATGGGTAACGGCTGTACTGATAAGTTTACTCGTTATGCAGGGAGCATCTCAAAATGATAAAAATATGAATGAACTTAAAACGGCAACATTTGGGGCGGGCTGCTTTTGGTGTACTGAAGCAGTGTTTCTCAATGTAAATGGGGTAACTAAAGTTGTATCGGGGTATTCCGGAGGGAAAGTAAAAAAACCTACGTACAAAGAAGTGTGCACCGGGCTTACCGGTCATGCGGAAGTTACCCAGATTACCTACGACCCCAAAGTAGTTTCATTTGAAGACTTGCTGGAAATTTTCTGGAATACACACGACCCAACCACGCTCAACCGCCAGGGAGCCGATGAAGGTACCCAGTACCGATCTGTTATTTTTTATGCCGATGAAGAACAGCATAAAATAGCAGAACAATACAAGGCACAGTTGGAAGCCTCGCACGTTTACAAAAGCCCGGTAGTTACAGAAATCAGTCCGTTAACCAATTTTTATCCTGCCGAGGATTATCACCAGAATTACTATGCCTTAAATCCAAATCAAGGTTATTGCCAATATGTTATCCGCCCTAAAGTGGAAAAATTCAAAAAGCATTTTGCCAACAAATTGAAAAAATGACGGAATATTTTGGATGGAGACATCAAAATAACCATCTCGCTTACAGGTTATTGCCCTCCAATCATAATTAATAGAATTCTAACACTAAAAATGTAACTTCTTGAACCTATCTCCGTTTTGGCTATACAAGTAGAGTAATTCTCTCATAGGTTTAGGTTTAGGTAACAAAAAAACCCTCAGGCGGAGGGTTTTTTTGTTTTTTTGTGTTGACGAGTTTTAGCCTTTATATTTTGTAATGTCGAAAATAATTGACGTAACCTTTGTCACGCTGCCATCGCGCCCTGTAACGGGGCTATACTGGGCATAAACCCAAATATCTTTACCTGTTTTACCGGTACGTTTGTACTCCCCTCGCTGTGTTCTTCCCGAAGCAAGTTCTTTCCAAAATTTACGATAGCCTTCCGTACTCCGTTCCTCGCGATTGACAAAGATTTTGTGGCTTTCTCCCCGGATTTCATCCAATGAATATCCAAAAAGTTTCAATGCATTGGAGTTGGCGTTGGTCACATTTCCTTCGGGATCGAAGTCGATCATCGAGGTGGAACTGTTCATCACTTCCATAGCCGAAGAGGACTCTAGCTGCGACCTCTGCATTTCTTCTTGCGTAGCCTGAAGTTCTTCCATATTCTGCCGCATTTCTTCTTCTTGTGCCCGCATTTCTTCTGTCATCTGTTGCGATTCTCCCAGCAGCCTTTGTGTTCGAGCATTGATCTTAACGGATGAAATGGTCGATGCAATGCTCTCTGCTATGCGCTTGACAAACTCAATCTCGAAATCTTTAAACATGCCAAATGAGGCCAACTCAACCACACCAAAAATCTGGTCGTTTACTTTTAAGGGAACGATAAGAACCGCGTTTGGATTTGCATCGCCCAGGCCGGAAGTTATTTTAACATAATCTTGAGGGATGTCCGTCATGTAGATCACATCGCCCTCTTGCCATGCTTGGCCGGTCAACCCCTCCCCTAAATGTATTTTTTGAGTAACGTACTTTTTTTTATTCCAGGCGTAGCACGATGCCATCGACATTGTTTGGTCTTCATTGTCGTTGGTGTCGTCAACAATATACAATGCACCTTGATTTGCCTTTAAGTATTTTACCAGGCTGCCAATAATTTCATCGGTGAGTTTCTCAATATCGCTGTTGTTGCTGCGCAAAATTTCGCCAAACTTGGCCAGCCCTTCGGTTGTCCAGTTGCGCTTTTTGTCTTCTTCGGCCACACGCGAAAGATTGCCGCGCATATTCAACAAAGCATTTCCGAGTACATCGTGGTCGCTGAGTGGCGCAAAATCAGAATCGTATTTTCCATTGCCAATGTTCTCGGCAAACACGGTCGTGGCTTTAAGGCCGTTTACCAGGCTGTCGGTGGCAAGCGCCATCTCGCCAATTTCATCGTTAGAAAATTTGGTTTTTTTATCTTCAACCAACTCACCACGCCCAAGCTTAACCACAACGTCTTTAATATAGTTAATGGGTTTGGTAATGGTACGCACCAAAAAGAATGCACTTAAAAACCCGATACCGATAATGGCAAGGCCTAAGAAAATAGTTATTGTCCTTAGCTTTCCGGTAGAGCTTACCAAAGTTGATGCCGATTCTTCCGATAATTGTTCCTGTTTCTTTTTGATTGCCCCAAGAAGCCCGATAATAACATCGGACTGAGGTATAACCACCTGGTCAATAAAATCACCAGCCAGTAATTTAGTGGTAGCATCTTCATAATCGTCAAACCCGCGCAAAGCATTAATCACATTGTCGGTAGCACTTTTCAGCAACGAGTCGTATTTGTTAAATGCGTGGGTCATCAACACGCGTTGTGAGCTGTCTTTCTTAAAAGTGGAGGCTAGGCTATCGGCATCCCAATTCAACATCAGTTTATTAATTCGTTCCTTCAACGAGGGGTACTCGAATGAGATCAGCTGGCGAAGTGCTTTTTTATCGTCTTCGTTAGCCTGCAAAAAAACCCAGTTTGTGGTAAGCATCCGAGAACGGTGCACCAACGTAACCAGTTCGTTGATGGCATCTTTAGAGGGCGTAACTACCTGCGAGGAGAGCGCCACTTGCTTGTCAATAGTATTGACCGTGAAGAAAATAATTGTGGCGTTGATGGCAAACAAGAGTATAAGAATGGTGAAGCCGCCAAAAATCTTATTTCCAATAGTGAATTTAAATTTGAACCAAGATGTGATTTTTTTTTCCATAAGAATTATTTCAGTTGACGATAGCGAGGCGCATGAGTTCCGATGCGGCCCTAAGTTTGTGTTTACTCAATTGCTCCTGATTTATTTCAAAGGCAAGCTTCCCTTCTTTGCTGCTTACAAAATTAACGCAGCCTTTGTTGGCGCTGGTTGCCTGCTCGGTCACCAGCAAAACGGGTGCTTCTCCAATCTTGGCAGCAATTTCTGAATACTTTTCAGTCCAATTCGGTGAGATATATAATATGTGGCTTTTTTTGTAGTCGGTCATCGAGTTGATTTTGGTTATTTTAAAAGGCCTTCCAACCGCTTTTTTAACTTCCGCCATTGTTTTCAATTCGCTTAAGATGGGAGAATCGCCCAGCACGGCAATTTCAAAATCGCCTTGGCTATCTTCCGGGGGCCACTTCACAAATTTTGCAAAAGCATACATGTACACCGTGTGCATCTGAAAGTTTTGTGTCTGGCCAAACCCTATCGTGGCCAAAAAGATGAAACCAACTAAACCTACAATTTTCTTCATGGGTAATTTTTAAGGCCTAAGTTATGTCATCCCAAAGGTATAAAATGACAGCATTTCAAAACTATTAAAAAACAGGTATTTTCTCACATCAAAAGCTACTGCTTTTTTGACTAATATATTACATCTTGTGTGTTTCGAGCGAGTCGTGCGCTCCTTTTTTTTCTTATCTTTTCAAAAAATCTTGTGCTATGTGCAGATTAATGGCCTACAAGGGTACTCCAATTATTATCGATAAGCTTCTTTATCAGCCTAAGAATTCATTGGTTAACCAAAGTATTCACGCTCGCGAAATTGAAGAGCCGCTCAATGGCGATGGCTTTGGCATTGGATGGTACGTACCGGATGTGAACTACGAGCCCATCACGTTTGTGTCAGTCAACCCGGCCTGGAGCAACCGCAACCTGCGCAACCTGGCCCCTAAAATAAAGACGGATTGTATGATTGCCCACGTGCGGGCTGCAAGCGTAGGCGATGTGAGCGAAAGCAACTGTCATCCCTTTCAATATAAGAATATGTTGATGGCGCACAACGGAGGCGTTGAAGAGTTCTCAAAAATCAAAAGGCTGATGCGGGCTCCCTTAACCGATGAGTTGTACAACTGGATAACCGGCCAAACCGATTCGCAACATATTTTCGCTTATATGCTTAACGAACTCTTCATGAACCATAAAAGCGTGAGCCCCGAGGCAGTGGTCGATGCCTTTGAACGTACTTTTCGTGAGCTCAAGTTGTTGATGAGCCAACATGGGATTAACCAAGAGGCTTACTTAAATATGGTATTTACCAACGGCCTGTTTTTAGTGGGCACGCGCTACTGCACAGACCCCAAGCAAGAACCGTTAACACTGTACCACTCGGAAGGAAGCCGCTACGTGGTTGAAGATGGCATTACCCGCATGGAAGCCCCGGAAGACAACGACCATGCTGTGTTGGTGGTTTCAGAAAAACTAACGGATGACCCCAACTGGACGATGATCCCCCCAAACCATTTTGTAATTGTTGAGCAGACTTTAAATGTGCGCATACGCCCCATTCACGACTGAGAAATTCTAATTCAAAATTCTATTTTTGCCTTCTGTTAGTTTGATCGAACGTCCGTTCAATTTTATTTAATCTATGGTTGATGTACTCGTTATTGGTGGCGGCATTGTGGGGCTGGCCACGGCCTTGCAAATTCAAAAGAGCAACCCATCGCTTACAATTTTGCTGATTGAAAAAGAGCGCGTGTTAGCAAAACACCAAACCGGCAACAACAGTGGGGTGATCCACTCGGGGCTTTATTACAAACCGGGCAGTTTAAAAGCAATGAACTGCATTCGCGGACATCACCTGCTTCTTGATTTTTGCAAAGAAAATGAAATCAAGTTTGATCTCTGCGGTAAGATTGTGGTAGCCACCGAAACGCACGAGCTGCCCTTACTCCAAAATCTTTTTGAACGTGGAAAGGAAAATGGATTAAATGGATTCAAAAAACTTTCAAAAGATCAGTTGAAAGAGTACGAGCCGCATGTGGCCGGGCTCGAAGGCTTTTTTGTGCCTCAAACCGGAATAGTTGACTACACCAAAGTGGCTCTTAAATATGGCGAGCTGTTGCAAAAAAATGGAGCCGAAATAAAATTAGGTGAACGGGTTACAGACATACGCAAGGGAACCGGCCATGTTGAGGTTATCACTACCCAATCGAACTACACATCGCGGTTGGTTATTAACTGCGCTGGGCTATACTCCGATAAAATTGCACAGTTAACCGTTCCTTCTGTTGATGTGAAAATCATCCCCTTCCGGGGCGAGTATTACAAATTGAAAAAAGAAAAAGAATATCTCGTTAAGAATTTAATTTATCCGGTGCCCGACCCCAACTTTCCCTTTCTCGGTGTGCACTTCACACGGATGGCAAAAGGTGGAGTGGAAGCAGGGCCTAATGCAGTGCTGGCGTTTAAACGTGAGGGCTATAAAAAATCGGATATCAATTTTTCAGAACTTGCCGAGTCGCTGGCCTGGCCGGGGTTTCAAAAAGTAGCAGCCAAATACTGGCGCACCGGATTTGGGGAAATGTACCGGTCGTTTTCCAAATCGGCATTTACCAAAGCATTGCAAAAACTAGTTCCCGAAATTCAGGAACATGATTTAACGGAAGGGGGCGCTGGAGTGCGCGCTCAAGCTTGTAGCCGAACGGGTGGCCTGGTAGATGATTTTTTAATACTCGAAGAAAAAAACGTGATCAACGTTTGCAATGCCCCCTCACCCGCAGCCACTTCTTCGCTGGCCATTGGCGAAACCATTGCGGCAAGAGCGTTAAAACAAATCCAATAAAAAAACCGCCTCGGTATGGAAAGCGGTTTTTTTATCCGGAAAAATTTTCCTCTATATTTTTTTGCTTAGCGCATCAATTCTGGCTTGCGCCTCCGTCTTACCCAAGCTCAATGCTTTTTTGTAAAGCTCAATCGCTTCTTTATAGGTTTCCTTTTTCTTGCGAGGGGCCAACTTGGTTCTGTTAGCAGCTTCTTCTACGGCCTGACCTCGCGCAAAATACGAATCGGCCTCGCTCACTTTACTTTGTACTTGTATCTGCTGTATTTTTTCATCGAGTAAGGCAAGCTCTTGCTTTTTAGCTTCTATCTGTGCCGTCTTATCATTAATTTCTGCCTGTTGCAACCCGTTGGTGGTGATCAGGTTTTGGTTTTCGCTGCTCATGCTTGCCACCAACTCTTGAAGTTTTGATATCTCTTCGTTTTTGGACTCCAGATCTGCTTTCAATTTTTTGATTGTGGCAGCATAGGCGTTGGCTGTTCCTTTCGATCGCTTCAACGATTTTTCGAGGTCTTCAATTTTTCCTTGTGTATCTTTTACATAGTTGTTAATGTCTTTCATTCGTGCGGTGTAATCGGCATACGAAGTGCCTTCTACCATGTTTACACGAAGCAATTGCCTATTTGCATCAATGGAATCCATGAGTGTACCCACCTCTTGCAGGGTTTGTACAAATTTTTGATTGGTTTGTAATTCAGACTTCAGTGAATCAACTTGATTCTGCAGTTTTTCCGATTTGTTATCGCAACCAACGAAAAAAAGCGAAGCCACCAGTAAGATCAACAGATTTTTTGCCATACAATTGTTAGTGTTTATATTAAAAGTAAATGTACCACGGTAATTCAGACAGAAAAAACCTGCAAAATATTTTTTTTTCAAACTACCGATAAATTCTGCGGGTTGCCGTAAATTTGGGCTTGCTTTGCCTCGCTGGCGAAATTCATGCCCCACACGCACAATTCCACTATTGAAATTTTAAACTATTGTTACGACTGCCTTCGCCACAAGGTCAAGGCAAACATTGTTTTGTAAATTATGGGAAATTCGCTCGATCAGGCACGACACATCCGACTAACCGCTGCGGGGGTTTTAGTTTCATTCGGTATTATTTATGGCGACATCGGCACCTCACCGCTGTACGTATTTAAAGCGATTATCGGCAACCGGGCGATAAGCGAAGAACTGGTGCTTGGTGGGATGAGCTGCGTTTTTTGGACACTCACCCTCATCACTACTTTTAAATACGTGTATCTCGCACTTAATTCAGACAACAAAGGTGAAGGTGGAATTTTTGCGCTCTATGCGCTGGTACGCAGGTACAAAGCCGCGTGGGTAATTTTTCCGGCCATCATTGGTTGTGCTACCATGATCGCTGATGGATTCATCACTCCGGCCATCAGTATTTCTGCAGCCGTTGAGGGGCTAAAAATAAATTATCCAAGCCTGCCTACGGTTCCTATTGTCATCACCATTTTAGTGCTGCTGTTTTTCTTTCAACAATTTGGAACCAACATAGTAGGTAAAACTTTTGGGCCTATTATGATGATTTGGTTTGTGATGATTGGTGGCTTGGGTTTCACGTACCTTCTGTCGGATCTTTCGGTACTGCGAGCCGTCAACCCTATATACGCCTGGAACCTGCTCACCAATTATCCGGAAGGTTTCTGGCTGCTTGGGGAAGTCTTCTTGTGCACTACCGGAGCCGAAGCATTGTATTCTGATTTAGGACATTGTGGCAAAGGAAATGTTCGTATGGGTTGGGGAGTTGTAAAAATTGCATTGCTCCTAAATTATTTTGGGCAGGCCGCTTGGCTGCTCTCTCAAAAAGGAAATATCCTTAATGGTCAGATTCCGTTTTATTCAATAGTTCCACAGCCATTCTTAAACTTAAGCGTAGTGATTGCCACCATGGCGGCAGTAATAGCCAGCCAGGCATTGATCTCGGGCACCTTCACGTTGGTAAACGAAGCCATGAAATTGAAACTATGGCCCAGTACAAAAGTCCGTTATCCCAGCCAACTGAAAGGTCAGATTTATATCCCTGCTATCAATTGGGTTTTAATGGCAGGCACTATTGGTGTTATCTGGATTTTTAAAGAGTCTAGTGCCATGGAAGGTGCGTACGGACTGGCCATCACCTTGAATATGCTGATGACCACCACACTTTTGGTCTTTTATTTCAGTACAGCAATGCATTCGCGTATACGCACCATTGCTATTGGTCTTATCTTCTTCACCTTAGAATCGTTGTTCCTCATTTCAAATTTCCATAAGTTCGAACAAGGCGGGTGGTTCACCTATAGCATTGCTGTGATTTTGTTTGTAATGATGTTTGTGCTGCTGAAAGCAAGGCACTTGCGCGAACGGCATACCGAGTTTGTAGATTTAAAACATTACATCCCGTTAATCAAAGACCTGCAGGCCGACAACTCCATTCCTAAAGAAGCTACCAATCTGGTTTACATGTCGGTGGCCAACAGCAAGCGCTATATTGACTCAAATATTGTCTATTCCATATTTAAGAAAAGGCCAAAGCGTGCCGATGTTTATTGGTTTGTGCATGTCGATACGGTGGACAGCCCCTACACTTCCAAATACTCGGTAGATACCATCATTCCAAAAAAATGTTTCTTCGTTCGAATCAAGTTAGGATTTAAGGCCGACCACCGGGTGAATTTGCTCTTCAACAAAATACTTCACGATCTGGCCGAAACTTCAGAAATTGATTTGATCAGCCATTACGATTCGTTGAACAAGCACAGCATGCCTGCGGATTTCAAATTTGTGATCCTTCATTCCCTCGCTTCAGTCGACAGTGAAATTTCCACGTTCGATAACCTGGTGATTCAGGGGTACCGTTACATTAAAAAACATTCGTTGTCTACCGAAGAAATGTACGGTCTGGAATTGGCCAATGTAGAAGTAGAAAATGTTCCCATCATGGTGGGGCCTCCCGCCAAAGTGCGCATCAAACGCGAACGCGAAGAAAGCGAACGCGAAAAAGAAATGCGCTATCACGGCCACATGAATTAATCATGTGCTGAGTATGTAATAAATATTGGCAATTACATAACCTACGATCACCGAAATTGCTCCTACTTTGTTTATGCGGTGCGCTCTCTCAATCCGGTTGTTGTTGTGAAGTTTCAAGGCCACAGCCGAAACCATGAGTATGCAAAAAATACCGAAGAACGTTAAGCTGTGAAGTATATCGACTAAACTAAACTGCGATGACTCGGGCAGAACCGAATCAATAATATATTTATTACCCACAGCTGCAAAAAGGCCGCCCACGGGTAAGCCGAAGCGAGACTCCACTTCGTTCGTCTCAGACATGAAACTTACCACAGCGATGAGGAACGCAAAGTACATTCCGAGAAAAATTTTTAAAAACTACCCGCCCGCCTTGCGCTCGATGTCAAGCGAAATAATAATAGATGAATACGTTTGACCTTTCACTTCCGGGCGTGGATCGCCAAAAGGTGTGTCGTACGGACTTTGAGCTGCCGTAACTTTAAAGCTATCCATAATCCACCCGGTTAGCCCTTCGTTGGGGTTCAACCTGCTGTCTTCGTTATCGGCTACAAAAACTAAACTTGTTACATCCAAGTTTGAGTCTTCGATGTTGATTTTGAGGTGTTGTTTGTCGAATGGAAAATCCCGTACCTGCCAGTCTTCTTTCATGGTGCATTTCATTTTCAGTTGCACCCATATTTTTCCATTGATGGTGTCTGAAAGCACCTGATCAATCTCAATATCTTTTGCATTCGGGATATCAAGCTCTTTTGAAAAATCTAATTCCTTATTGTAATCGTAAGTAAACCAAAGCCAGAATCGGGCAACATATTCTTTATCGTGAAAATTGATATCGTGTATGCTGATAATATAAGCCCCCACTTTTACGGTGTCGGGTTTTTCTTTAGCCGAAGCAGCAGCGGTTAACACAAATAAAACAGGAAACAGAAGCCGGGTGATGGTTTTCATAGAGTTAACGGTTTGGGGTGTATCCAAAAATAAGAATATTTCTTTTTTTCCAAGGCCACCGGGATAACGTACCTTTGCTACAAAGCAAACCGGCTTATCGTGTCGTGGAAACGCGCCAAGGAAAGTCCGGGCAACACAGGGCACCGTACTTCCTAACGGGAAGGTGGCGCGAAACGCGCCAACAGATAGCGCCACAGAAAATAAACTACCCACAACGACTTGTCGCGATGGGAAAAGGTGAAAAGGCGGAGTAAGAGCCCACCGCCCCGGTGGCGACATCGGGGGCATGGCAAGCCTTACGGGTTGAAAGGCCAAATAGGCCACACTTCTTAACCGATACTGCTGCCCGCGGTATGCGCAAGCAGGTGTGGTTGGGTAGGCTGCTCGATCCCCGCTGTAAAGCGGGGGCTAGATAAATGATAAGCGCTTCAAAAAACTGAAGTACAGAACCCGGCTTATAGGTTTGCTTTTATTTTTTTTATTTGTCGTTTGCCTACTAACCAAAAATAAACGTGAAGCCTTTAATCGTTTTATTCAGTGTCTTCGTCCTTGCAGTTACGGCTACAAAAATTTTATACGGCAGCTATGAAATAGCATTATCGGGCAGGGTAGCGATGGCTGCCATGCTTATGTTTACAGCCATTGCACATTTTGTATTCACCAAAGGCATGGCCATGATGTTGCCCGGTTTTATCCCTTACAAAACAGAAACCGTTTACTTGACAGGCGTTATTGAACTCGCTGCCGCTGTCGGAATTTTAATTCCAAATTTCAGAATAACAGCAGCATGGCTTCTTATTTCTTTTTTTATACTTATACTTCCTGCAAACATTTACGCGGCAGTAAAACATATCAACTACCAAAAAGCAAATTATGAAGGAAACGGGTTAGCTTACCTGTGGTTCCGAATACCGTTACAGATTGTGTTTATAGTTTGGACGTACCTTTCTTCTATTAGAGGCTAACTTTTTTAAGTTACCCAATGCAGTGTTTGCGGCTTCACCGGGTTAACAAAAGGCTCGTTGTTTTGTTGCGCAATGGCCCAAAGTCTTTTTATTTCATAGTACCACCGCGCCTGCATATCGGGTTCGCCAATCAGGGAGAGTGTAGGTTTTGATTTTAACCCTTCGCTTAATTTTCTAAATACACCCAAATCCTGACCGATGAATTGTTTGCCCAGCCGCTTCAGAGGCCACCACAGCCAGCGCGAAATGGCAAGGGTGCTGTAAAAAATGTGAGTGAGTTCGGTTTCTTTTTCGTTGAGCGGTGTGAGCACGGTGATGGAAATGATCTCGTGCTTCTCTCCTATCTTGATATGCTCGGTACGGATACCCGGAATTTCAAACGTGATTTCGGTTGATGTGCCACCTTTTAAAATACCATAGCCTTTGGAGTTCTTCGAGGGTTCGTGGCGCACCATCTTAAACCCAAGCGGTGTGGGTTCGAATTTTTTTTCTTTCAACTTTAATTTCTTTGCCGACCGCCAATACCACGATTGATGCACGAACGTAACGTGCGATGGATCGATCAACCCAATTACCGAGTGATCGATATCTGCGGGGAGTGTTACGGTTTCTACGTGAAGAAACTTTTTATCCTTGGCCAAAATCAAATCGGGAGGTGGCAACTTCGGTTCCACATTTGGCAATTTCTTTTCGGGAATGTAAACCCAAACCGTTCCGTTTATTTCTTTGCACGGATATTGAAAGACTTTAATTTTAGAAACATCAACAGTTCCGCCCGGAGGCAAAGCCGGAATATTTTTGCAAACCCCATCGGTGCCAAACTCCCAGCCGTGGTAGCAACATTGAATGGTATCGTTTTTAAACCACCCCTGCGAAAGAGGCACACCGCGGTGGGCGCAGTTATCGCGCAAAGCAAAGGCCACTCCGTTTTTATCGCGGCCAAAAACTATTTTTTCTCCGGCCACTTCCTTGCCAACTAATTTTTCATTTTTTAAGAGTGATCCGTGAAACGCGAAGTACCAAAGGTTTTTAAGATAGAGCGATGGGTCGGTCATGTTTGGAGGATATTGCCCAAAGTTAACGGAAATTATTTTTTGTTGTCGCTATTCTGTAGCATCAAATGATTTGTAACGGCACGTAACTGTCCATAACTAAATTTCCCTTTTAACATTTCGTACAAGTCTTTAGACGTAAACCCTTCGTGGAGTTGCTCTCTTGCATTAACAACTTCGGCTACCGAGGGTTCATCTATAAATTTGTAGATACTAATACGCCCCGCTTCTACGGCTTTGGCCAGATGGCCTTCAATGGTAGAGGGCACAAGCCCTCGTTCTTTTGCAATCTGTTTTACGTCCATACCACTGTTCAACATTTGCAGCGTGGTATCGTACGTACTGAGTTCATCGGTTTGATTTTTTTTCTTCTTTTTTGCCTTTCGCTCAATAGGTTTTATCTCTCTGTTAATTCGTGCTTCTATCTCTTTACGTTTCGCGATGCGTTGGGCAGTAAGCAATTCAAAATCAAATTTATCTTCACCTTTTAAGATACCTGAAGCCAGGTACCTTGATTTATCAACGGTTTCGATTTGTTTGCTTAACGCTTGATCGATCTCACTCAAGTTGTTAAGATATGTTTTTATCCTTTTCTGGTGACTCATCTCTGCCTTATGGCGCAGCAGTTTTTCCAGGCACTGCAATAAAATATTTTTGTAATACGCACATCCTTTTTCAATACGTTCTAAAAAACGATCAGGCTCATTAGCCGTGAGCAGCCCGGCTAACTGTATGCGGAAGCGATCGGTATTGGCACGTTCTGCTTGCAAAGCCTCCGCAATTTGTGTCGGCACAGACTTCATTCCTTCCATTGTCTCTTTCTCCAGCCCGATGGGCTCCTTCACAGCCCAATGGATTATTTTTATCAATACTGAAAAATCGAATGTGCTGTCGATCAGGTGTTGAATAAAAACTTGTTGATGGGCTTTCATGGTGTTTCCCATCTCATCGGGCTTATGATTGGCGTTTGTGTATTCTACCACCTGCTTATCGGTGCTGATCACAGTAGGCGGAATGCGTGTGCGCAACGAAAGGCCGTGCAATGAGCGAAGTCTCGACAGGGCTACGTATACTTGTCCATCGGCAAATGCATGCCCCACATCAATGATAGCTTTGTCGAAGGTAAGCCCCTGGCTTTTATGTATCGTTATTGCCCAAGCCAACTTGATTGGAAATTGCTCAAAAGTGCCAACGACTTCATCATCAAGGGTGTTGGTAGTTTTGTTAAGTGTATATTTTTTATTTTCCCACCGTTCGCGCTTCAACCCATAGGGCTGATGCGTTTCGGCAAGTTCAACCTTAACTTCATCATCTTTTATCTCCGTTACCGTGGCGAGCTTTCCGTTGAAATACATTTTTTCTTCGTTGTCGTTACGGGTAAACATAATTTGTGCGCCAACTTTCAATTCAATATTGGGCGACACCGGAAAAAGCGATTCGGGAAATTCTCCTTCAAGCCGTGCTTTAAAAATGTGCGAGGGGGTAGTCAGTTTTTTAAGCTCGCGCAAATTAATTTCATCGGCTTTGGCATTGTGTGTGGTGAGTGTCACTACTTCGCTTAGTGAACCAATCTCAGCTTCCGTTTTAAAATATTGGTTCAGTATGTCAATATTTTCGTGCGTAGCAAGATTGTGCCTCAGGTTGTTCAGGATGCCGATAAAATAAGGATCGTGTTGCCGGAAAATTTTAGTTAATTCAATATAAACCGGTTGGTTGTTTTGCAGTGCTTTGGCTTCATAAAACCAAAAGCTGTTGTAATATTTGGAGAGTGTCTCTTTTTCGCTTTGTCGCACCACAGGCGAAAGTTGATAAAGGTCGCCAATGAACAGCACCTGCACCCCGCCAAAACTCTGTTTGAAATTATTGCGCGCTGCTTTCATGCGGTAGTCGATGGCGTCCAGCAAATCGGCACGCAGCATACTTACTTCATCAATTACCAGCAAGTCTATGGAACGCAACACTTGCTTGCGTACGCTGTTCATCGGATGCTTTTGAGCGAGCACATTTTGATTGATAAAATTACCGCCTTCGCTGAAGTTAACCGGCAGGAAACGATCGGGCAAAAACGTAGCAGGTGGAAGCAAGAACTGAGAGTGGATGGTTACACCGCCCGCATTGAGTGCGGCAATGCCCGTGGGCGCCACCACGATGAACGACTTATGTGTAACCGATTTTAGATTTTTTAAAAACGTGGTTTTGCCTGTACCGGCTTTGCCTGTTAAAAATATGTGGCTCGATGTGGTGTTGATGAACTGAGCGGCCGTTAAAAGCAGATCTTCCATTTACTGTCACTTAAGATGTTGCAAGACCTTGAGTAAAACCACAGCGTGGTTGATGTGGGGGTCTTTTGCACCATAAAGTAAAGTTACTCCGCTTTTCCGGGCAATGGATTTTATGCGTTTGAGTTCGTCTTTTTTTAAAGCAAGTTCTTTTTCATACAGTTTGCAGAACTTTTCAAAGTTTTCGGGTTTGTGGTCAAACCATTTCCTAAGGTCGGTGGAAGGCGGAACTTCTTTGTTCCATTCATCGATGTGAGCCTCCTCCTTTTTTACACCTCGCGGCCATAGTTTATCCACCAGCATGCGATAGCCATCTTCTCCCGATGGCTTTTCGTAGATGCGTTTAATATTGATAAGAGTTTTGCTCATGATGTATTTTTGTAAACAGATTTAAGAAAAAGGCAGATGCAAAGCAAATGAAAAATATTTGCAGGCACACTAGAGGCAGAAAGTTTTCTGGATTTAAATTTTTTAGGAATTGCTTGATAGCGTCATCGTTTTTGTAATCTCGTTCATGACGCTAACCTTTTGTTGAAAATCTCCTTTAAGTTGGTTGCGGATGAGGTGAAGTTGTTCTATCAGTTCATCCAATTCATCGGGGAGTGCGTTATGCAACATTTCTTTAATGCGTTTAGCTGCCGTGGGCGACTTACCATTTGTGCTGATGGCCAGTTTCAGTTGTCCTTTTTGCACTATACTGCCAAGATAAAAATCGCAGAGAACAGGAGTATCGGCTACATTTACAAGAATATTTTTTTTTCTGCACAATCTCTGAATACGCATTGAGGCCTCCGGATTATTAACTGCCGCAATCACTACATCGATGCCTTCCAAGTCGGATTCAGTAAATTCTTTCTGTGTAGTCTTGATGTTTTTTTTCCCTTCGGTTTGCTTTTTAATTGCATCGGATAACTCTCTGGCAATGATTTTGATAGAAGTGTCCGGAGAATTACTCAACACCGCTTTTAGTTTTTCTTCGGCAACCGTTCCTCCTCCAATAATCAATAAGCGCAACGATTCCAATTTAAGGAAGACCGGAAAGAGTTTATTTTTTGAGTTGGCTGTCGTCATCTACCGATACGCACATTATCCCAGATAAAATCCCCAAAATGTTGACCCGGTTTTCGTTCGCGCACGTAGTGAGCAAATTGAATATCAAGTTCATTCAGTATCTCGGTTTCATTCAGGTTCTCCTTGTGCTTTTTATTTAAGCGCAAGCCCAATGCATCTCCTCCCAGATGTAAATTGTAGCGACCGGGGCCGATGCCGATCAAACCAATTTCAGCCAGTGGCGAACGACCGCATCCGTTGGGGCATCCCGTCATCCGCACAGAAATATCATCTTTCTCTATTCCATGCTTTTGAAGAATGGGTTCAAGTTTGGTGATGAATACTGGCAGATAGCGTTGCGCCTCGGCTAAGGCAAGCGGGCATGTATTGAGCGCTACACATGCCATTGAATTTTTTCTAACTGCGCTGGCATTCTCGTTGTGCTTATGCAGATGAAATTTTTTTAAGATCTCATCTACTTCGTTTTTATTTTCTGTAGAAATATCAGAAAGGATTATGTGCTGGTTGCACGTGAACCGGAACGTACATAGCCCGGTTTCGGCAACCGCAAGCAGCGCACTTTTCAATTCTACACCATCGGCATCGGTTACTCGGCCGTGTTCCACAAACAAGGCAAAATGCCATCTACCCTCCGGGTCTGGTTGCCAGCCCAAATCATCGTTGCGTTTGGCAAAACGATATTGCCTTTCGGGTTGCAGTGCAAAACCGCAACGTTTTTCCAACTCCTCTTTAAAAGCTGGAACGCCCATCTGATCCAACGTATATTTTAAGCGTGCTCTTTTTCTGTCTGAACGATTTCCAAAATCGCGCTGTATCGTCATGATTTCGTAAACTGCTTTGAGCACTTTTTCTTCCGAGTCTATAAAACCCAAGACCGTGGCTAATCTCGGATAGTTATTGGGATTGCCGTGTGTGGACGAAAGCCCTCCGCCCGCTGCTATGTTGAAACCTTTCAACTCATTGTTTTCAATTATGGCAATGAGGCCAACATCCTGACTAAAAACATCTATGTCGTTGTGCGGTGGAATTGCGATGCCGATTTTGAACTTGCGCGGCAGGTAGCGCTCTTGATACAGCGGGTCAACTTCATTTTGCTCACCTATCTTTTCTTCGTCAAGCCACACTTCATAAAAAGCTCTGGTTTTGGGCAAACACAACGTGCTGATCGTATCTGCATACGCATGGATTTTTTTATGGAGCGAAGAAAGATTTGGATGTGCACTGCACACCACGTTGCGGTTTACATCGCCACAGGCGGCTATCGAATCGAGTTTTATTTTATCAAAGTCTTTTAAAGTGGGCTTGATGTTTCGTTTTAAAATTCCATGAAGCTGAATGGTTTGCCGTGTGGTGATTTTTAGTACACCCGTAGAATATTTTCCGGCTATGTGGTGTGCCGCCACCCATTGCTCTGAAGTAAGGAGGCCACCCGGAATCCGCAACCGGATCATAAACGAAAAAAGTTTTTCTAATTTCTTCTGAGCTCTTTCATCGCGCTGGTCGCGATCGTCTTGCTGATACATGCCGTGAAATTTAATGAGCGCTTCATCGGGCGGGCGTATTGCCCCCGTGTGTTCATCGGTTAAACTTTCTTTCAGCGTGCCACGCAGACCTTTGCTGCTTTCTTTTATTTTTTCTATGGACGATAACGACATTGTTAATTGTAAGTAAAGTTCAAATACATTATTATCTGATGTTAAGCAAAACTATAGTTAGTTGTCAGATTGAGCCTGTCGAAATCTGATTTCGATAAACTAAACCTGACCGTGCAAATTGTAGTTTGTGTACCCTTTCTAAATCCGTTAATAAACATCGAGGAGGTAGCGGTTTTCTTCTTTCATCTCATTTAGAAAATTTTTTGCCTCGGCCGAAGTTTGGTTGCCTTCGCCTTCGATAATTTTCTGCAAGGCAGCTTCCACATCCACACTCATCGGGTCTCTCGTGCCACTTACGTACAAGCAGGCACCTGCTTCAATCCAGCTATACACTTCACTTTTCAGTTCTGCCATTTTGTGCTGAACATAAATTTTTTCTTGCTGGTCGCGCGAAAAGGCAACACTAAGTTTAGAGAGCACGCCTGTCTCCAGCCAATTCTGAATTTCGGTTTGATAAAGAAAATCCGTGGTGAAATGTTGATCGCCAAAAAACAACCAATTCCGCCCGGAGGCACCGGTGCTTTCTCGTTCGAATAAAAAGGAGCGCATGGCTGCGATGCCCGACCCCGGCCCAATCATTATTAAATCTTGCTCTAGAGCCGGAAGCTTGAAAAGTTTATTTTGATGGATGTAAAACTCAATGACCTCACCTTCGTCCAGGTTTCCTATGAAACGACTGCAAAGCCCAAATTTCAGTTCATCGTTTGCCTGAAACGTATTTTGCGAAACGGTGATATGAACTTCTTGATCATGAGCAGAAGGTGCCGAAGAAATGGAATACAAACGCGGTGCAATGGGCGAAAGGATTTTTACGATCTCGGTAAACTCGGTTGCATCCTTAACGGGATAAATCCGCAGGATGTCGATCAAGTCCATGCGGATATCGGGGATAACGTGACCCGTAATGCCCGCAATGGCATTGAGATTTACCGTACTTAAATGGCAGATGTTAAGGTGTTTGGTAAGTAGTTCGCGAATCGTTCCCTCCACTTTGGGAGTTTGAACAACCTGATTGGGGTCTGCCCCTGTAAGTTTCAAAATCTGTAATACGATATCTTGTCGGTTTTCAGGCAGTATGCCCAGCGAGTCGCCCGGTTGGTACTCTACCGATTCTTCGCAACCGATTTCGATATGGTACGTTTCTTTATTGCTGCCCGCACCGTTTAAATTAATGGAAGAGCGGATTGTTCCCCTGTAAAATTTTCGATTCTGTTTTTTCAAAACAGAAGGTGATGATATTGTTGCCTGAGAGGTTCCCTGAGATTGAAAATTGGAAAATGCTTTTTCAAACCAACTAGCCGCATCGCTTTCGTAATCCACATCGCACTTTTGCAAAGCATGAATACGGGTGGCACCCAGTTTGCTTAACCGATTGTCCACCTCTTCGCCCGCTTTACAAAACAACGGATAGGCGGTATCGCCAAGAGCGAGCACGCTGTAGTTTAGTTTGCTCAGCAAATTATTTTGTTGATGGATAAAGTCGTAAAATTTCCGGGCCGATGCGGGTGGCTCACCATCGCCATGTGTGCTGATGAGCAGCAGAACATTTTCTTCTTTCGCCAAATCTTCGGGGCGGTATTGATCCAACGCAACAAGCTTAACCGGTTGGTGGGCGGCTTTTGCTTTTTGTGCAAACTTTGTTGCCAAACTTTTTGAGTTTCCGGTTTCGGTTCCGTAAAGGATAGTCACTTTTTTAACAGCGGGCAATGCCGGAAGTTTTGCTGTTTCGGGTATTCCATGCTTTCCAGAAATAACTCCGGCCAAAAAACCCTGCACCCATATCAATTCATCAGCCGAGAGATTCCCGGTTAAAATTTTCAGTTGTTTCAATTGCTCCTCAGCATGCATATTCGTGTTCTTTAAAAAATGAATTAATTTTTGTTTCGCGAAGTGTATCCCGGTAAAGTTTTGTAACCTCACCAATCACCACCAAGGCAGGTTGGCGAATGGTGAAGTGTGCAAGTTGGGCATCGAAAGATGATATTGTGGCCATGAGCACACGCTGTTGTGCCGTTGTGGCTTGTTCTATAACCGCTATGCCTTTGTCTGTTTTGGCATATAACTTCAAATGCGAAACCAGATCGGGTAATGTTTTGCACGACATATAGAAAACCAAGGTGTCGTTAGTCGTGGCCATGTTTTTCCAATCAGCCTGTGAAAACTTTTCATCATGGTGGTACGTGAGCAGGCGCACACCACCGGCCATATTGCGGGCAGTAAGCGGCATGTTTAGCCAAGCCGAAGCACCCGATGCCGCGGTAATGCCCGGCACCAACTCAAAAGGTATATCGTTTGCTTTCAACGTTTCAATCTCAGAAATCACATTGCTGAAGAACGCCACATCGCCACCCTTCAAACGCACCGTTAGCCCTTCTTTTTGGGCACATTCAACCAGTAATTGATTAATCGCCTCTTGCGGGGTGGACTTCCTTCTACCGTGCTTTCCAACATAAATTATCCGTGCTTTTGGAGACGCATAAAGTTGGATGATTTCTGGGTTTACCAACCGATCGGTTAAGATAAAAGTCGCTTTTTCAAGGTATCGTACGGCTTTTACCGTGATGAGGCCTGCATCACCCGGGCCGGCTCCTGCTAAAATTACTTTAGGTTGTAAAGTTTGTTTCATTAATCTATTAAAACTATGGGGTAAATGTATTAAAATGAACTCACATGGCCAAAAAATAATTTAACAAGCTGTATTAAAAATTGATGTTACGCAAAACAATAAATAATACGTCATTGCGAGGGAGGGCACGACCGAAGCAATCCCATTTCTGCACTATAAATCGGGATTGCTTCGCTGCGCTCGCAATGACGAATCCTATCTTGCGTAACATCAATTAAAAAGATTTCCTTGGCTTATAGTTAAGCTTGTCGGAACCAGACTCTTTAAGAAATAAATTAACTTCAGCCTGCTTGATGTTTTGAGCCAAAAAGATTTCTTATCTTGGGATAACGATAGTTTACTGAGATTAAAACAACATTACTATGAAATCTAAATACAAAATTTCATCGGTTATTTTCTCCATGGCACTTTTAACCTCCTGCTCGCACCGGATGGTGGGCACATGGAATGTACAACGCTTTGAAAATACAACACCCGGCCAATCGGGAGTTGCTCTAACGAACATTGGTACGATTGAATTTTTCAATAACGGATCGGGCAAAAAGAATGTTACCTATACGGTACTTGGTGCCACCCATGACGACCAGGCACCCTTTAAATGGACCTGGAAAGACGACAAATACGTAACCATAGAAGGTAAGGACTCCGACTTTTCCAAAACCTGGATCATCATGACCAACAAAAAGAAATACCAAAAATGGAAATCTACCGATGGCACCAGCAACATTCAGATTTTAGAGCTCAAGAAATAAAGCTTGAGTACAATGCCCTACCCTAAGGCTTATCTATACCACCGGGTGGTTAAGGCCAAGTTATTTATTGACACTAATTTTTATCTACCCCTTGACCTTAACAACATTTCAAACGAAGCTTTTTTTTCTAAATATCATTTCATCCGATTGTTTAAAAATAGTTATGGGCGTACACCGCATCAATATTTAATTTATGTTCGGATTGAAAAAGCTAAAAATTATCTGAAACACGGAGTGCCCGTTTCCGAGGTGTGTTTTAAAGTAGGCTTTGAGAGCCCCAGTTCATTCGCGGGCCTGTTTAAGAAAGTTTGCCAACAAACACCGGGCGAATATCAGCGCTTGTATAAACGCAGACAGGAAGCATTGAAAAAATCTCCGCTTTCGTTTATTCCGAATTGTTTCTCCGAGCAAAAGGGATGGGTTTACCCTTTAAAAGAAGCCCTCAACTGTTGATGAAATTCTTTTATCCACAACTTGGCCGTCAACTCGTTTTTGTTCATTAAAAAATAGCAATTTTTAAGAACAATGCCGAAGGCCGCACCTCCATCTTTGTACAAAAAATAAAAAATGATAACAAAAATGAATCACGTTAGTATTTTCGTGCTTGATCAGGAAAGTGCTTATGAGTTTTACGTTAACAAACTCGGTTTCAAAGTTCATACCGATGCGCCCATAGGCCCGGGTATGCGTTGGCTTACCGTTTGCCCGCCCGGCCAGCCCGATCTTGAGCTTTCCCTGATGTCGATTGAGGAAGGCCCCATGTTTAAAGGTGAAGCAGCAAAACAAATGAAGGAGCTTGTAAAAAAGGGCACATTTGGATTTGGTGTTTTTCAGTGTACCGATTTAAATGCTACGTATGAAGAACTTAAGTCTAAAGGAGTGGTGTTTAAGAAGCCACCCACAAAAGAATTCTATGCATACGAAGCATTGTTTGTAGACGACTCTGGAAACTGGTTTTCGTTGGGCGAAAAACCAAAAGAGTAAATACAGAAAAACAATGCGATCAGGAATTACGTACTCAACCTAATAACTACTGTTGCGCAAACCATTGTACAGTTATCAGATTGAGTTTGTCGTTGTAAACTCCTTCGAACTGGCTACAACATTTTCAAATGCTTGGGTTACATCACTTAACAAGTGGTAGTTCTTCAATTTTTGTTTTGCAAAGAATCTGCATAAACGAAAAGCCTTACCTTAGCAAGCAGTACATAAACAAATTAGTGCAATAAAAAAGATGAGCACTCACTTATTTATTAAAACAGGCAGGGCATTTTACGGAATCGGCATTATTGCTTATGGAGTTCAGCAACTGGTTATCGGTGATTTCCGCCCCGAAATAGTACCTCCGTTTCCGGCATGGGCTCATACCCATGCTTTCTTCCCCATCGTATCCGGCATTGCCTTACTCATTGCGGGTGTTTTTATTACCGGAGTATTTAGATCTAAAGAAAATATCATCCCACGCGTGAGTTTTTATTTAGGGATGTATTTTCTATTTCTCTTACTTTTTTGTCATGTTGTTTTTTGTCTCTTAATCAGCCCGCATAGTCCCATGCACTTGGGCGTATGGGCCGCTGCCCTTAAAGAGCTGGCCTACGCGGGTGGCGCGTTGGTAGTTTGTGGTTCGTTTGAAGGCGTTTCCATTTCAAAAAAAAATGAGTTGTGGAATTCCATTTCAAAAAAATTGATTTCAGCCGGACGGATATTTTTTTCTACAACGATGATCTTGTTTGGGTACAGCCATTTCCTGTACACCGATTACGTTTCGCCTATGGTTCCATCCTGGATTGGCATGCAAGTATTCTGGACTTATTTCGGAGGTACTGCTTTAATAGCAGCGGGAATATGTATCGTGTTTAAAATCTATATAAAAATTACAGCCTCTCTGTTGTCGCTCATGATTTTTCTCTGGTTCATTGTTCTGCACATACCCGGTGCCTTTGCAAATCCTACTGCCGGAAATGGCAACGAAATTGTGAGTGCATTTGATGCCCTGCTTTTCAGCGGAGTGGCTATGATCATTGCACAAACATTGTCTACGACAAGACAATCTTCATAGACTGAGGGTATTAATTTCTTGTACCCGTTTCTACATCAAGTAAAAAATAATTATTCTGCTGACCTCTGTTTTTGCATCAAAATCCTCATCAATTAAGTTTTAAAATCGGTTCATTGTAAATAAGAATTATTATCTTTACGTACTATTTATCATTCGATAAAATATGATGATTGATTCCTTTCGCGACCAATTAAAATTAAATGGGCTGAAGGTTACACCCCAACGCATCGCGATATATGAAGCCGTTGTAAAGTTGAAAAACCACCCAACGGCCGAAAACATTATTGACTACATCAAAAAAAATCACCCAAATATTTCCGTAGGTACCGTCTATAAAGTGTTGGACTCGCTGGTCGAAAAAAATCTCTTGAAAAAAGTGAAAAACGAAAAAGACATCATGCGGTACGATGCGGTGCTATCCAGCCACCATCATTTATATTGTTCGGAAACCGATCGGATTGAAGACTACGAAGACACACACCTGGATCAACTCATCCAGGAATATTTTAAACGCAAAAAAATTAAAAATTTCAAAATCCAGGATATTAAACTTCAGATCACCGGAAAATTCAATTAAACCTATAAACAACAATACGTATGAACCATTCAAAAATAGCGAAATGCCCCGTGCATGGTGCAAACTCAACAACTCATAGTTCGGTTGTAAGTTGGTGGCCCAATGCACTTAACCTCGACATCTTGCATCAGCACGATGCCAAAACAAATCCGTTAGACCAAAACTTCAGCTATCGCGAAGAGTTTAAGAAACTTGATTTCGAAGCTTTAAAAAATGACTTGAAAAAATTGATGACCGACAGCCGCGACTGGTGGCCTGCCGACTGGGGGCACTACGGAGGCCTGATGATCCGCATGGCCTGGCACAGTGCCGGTACTTATCGCACCGAAGATGGCCGTGGTGGTGCCAACACGGGCAACCAGCGTTTTGCCCCTCTCAACAGTTGGCCCGACAACGTAAACCTCGACAAAGCACGTAGGTTGCTTTGGCCGATCAAAAAAAAGTACGGCAACAAACTTTCGTGGGGCGATTTGTTTATCCTGGCCGGAAACATGGCGTACGAATCGATGGGCTTTAAAACGTTTGGGTTTGGGGGAGGCCGTGAAGACATCTGGCATCCTGAAAAAGACACGTATTGGGGTTCCGAAAAAGAATGGCTTGCCCCTACCAAAAATCGTTATGCCAATGTGGACGATCGCGACACGCTTGAAAATCCGTTGGCGGCCGTGCAGATGGGTTTGATTTATGTAAACCCAGAAGGCGTTGATGGTGTGCCCAACCCCTTACGGACTGCCAAAGATGTGAGGATGACGTTCAAGAGAATGGCCATGAACGATGAAGAGACCCTGGCACTCACGGCCGGTGGGCATACCGTGGGTAAGACTCACGGAAATGGCAACGCTTCTATTTTAGGCCCCAGCCCCGAGGGAGCAGATGTGCAAACACAAGGTTTGGGTTGGCTAAACCCAACGGGTAAAGGCAATGCAGAAGACACCGTTTCAAGTGGGCTCGAAGGCGCCTGGACCACCACACCCGACCGATGGAACCACACTTATTTTCACTTGCTGCTCAACTACGAGTGGGAATCGAAAAAGAGCCCGGCCGGAGCCTGGCAATGGGAGCCCATCAACATCAAAGAAGAAGATAAGCCTTTCGATGCGCACGTCAAGGGTGTTCGAAGAAACCCCATCATGACCGATGCCGACATGGCTATGAAAATGGATCCGGAGTATCGTAAAATAGCCGAACGTTTTTACAAAGACCCAAAATATTTTGAGCAGGTTTTTGCAAGAGCCTGGTTCAAACTAACGCACCGCGATCTTGGCCCCAAGAGCCGGTACCTCGGCCCCGATGTGCCAAAAGAAGATCTGATCTGGCAAGACCCGATCCCAACGGCAAGCTACACGTTAACCGATGCAGAACTAAAAGATCTGAAATCAAAACTTTTAAACAGTGGGCTGACTCCAGCCGAACTCATCTGCACTGCTTGGGATAGCGCCAGGACTTTCCGTTGTTCCGATTACCGGGGCGGAGCAAATGGTGCGCGGATACGTCTTGCACCGCAAAAAAATTGGGAAGGCAACGAACCCAAGCGTTTGGAAAAAGTGCTTGCCAAGCTTGCAGAAATTCAGGCCGGTTTTTCGAAAAAAATCAGCCTGGCCGACCTGATCGTGCTCGGTGGAAGCGCAGCCGTTGAAAAAGCGGCACAAGCAGCAGGTGTAAACATTCAAATGCCCTTCAGCCCGGGACGCGGAGACGCAACGGCTGAGATGACCGATGCCGAATCATTTGAAGTACTCGAACCCATCCATGACGGCTACCGAAACTGGCTGAAAAAAGAATACGCCATTGAGCCCGAAAAACTTCTGCTCGACAGAACTCAACTCATGGGATTGACCGCACCCGAGATGACTGTTTTAGTTGGCGGCATGCGTGTGCTCGGCACCAATCATGCAGGCACCAAACACGGTGTGTTTACCGATAGAGAAGGTGTGTTGAGTAATGATTTCTTTGTAGCAATTACCGACATGAATTATTCGTGGAAGCCTGTTTCCGAAAACCTCTACGATGTGGTTGACCGAAAAACCGGTAAAACTAAATGGACAGCCACCCGAATTGATTTGGTGTTTGGATCCAACTCCATACTTCGTGCTTATGCCGAACACTATGCCCAAGACGACAACAACGAAAGGTTTGTAACCGATTTTGTAAAAGCCTGGACAAAAGTGATGAACGCAGATCGGTTTGATTTAAAAAAATAAGTAACTACAATTCTCAATAGCGTGTTGCTGAGGTTCGGGGGTAATCCTGAAATTTCAGCAACACGTTTTGTTTTTTTTAGCGGTATTAATAAGGAGAAGGTTAAAATCAAAATATTCGTTAACTTTAGTTATACGGTTTATTTACATGTATTCGGACTTCAAGCTATTTTTCATTACCTCTTTTGTAATAGTAGGTTCGATCATCTGTGCAAGCGGCCAGACCCAGCGCATACACAATTTGAAAGAAGCGGCACAGGAAGCGAAATCCGAAAAAGAAAAAGCCGACCTGTATGTTGAATTAGCTGAGACGTTGTACAGCCACAATTTCGAGCAAGGAGTTGAATACGCTAAAAAATCTTTAGAGACTGCATCGAAAGCCGACTATCGCAGGGGGGTTGCTCAGGCGCTCACCTCAATTGGGAACTACTATTACTACAAAGGTGATAACAAAAAATCGCAGCAATATTTTTACAAAGCGTTGGCCGAGACAAAGAACTCTCATTTCGATGATTACCCGTCAAAAACTTATATAAGACTAAGCATTTTGTATCGGGAGCAAGCCTTTTACGATTCGGCAAAAATTTATTTTGATAAAGCTTGGGCAATACTCCAAAATCAAAAAAGCAGTTCGTTGCACGCATCGTACTTCGCCAGTTCGGGCATCCTCGCCAATGCAATGGCACAAAACGATGAAGCCCTCGTCTTGTTAAAGAAATCAATGCGTATCCGGATGCGTACGGCAGACACCGCCCGTCTGGCCGATACCTGGAGAAACCTGGGGGTTGTCTATTCTGATTTATCTCAGTTTGATTCTGCCGAATATTGTTTCAGTCGAGGAAGAGCACTTTTAAAAAAAATAAACGACCCTCAAATTCAAATGACTATGAGTTTGAGCCAGGGTGAAACAAATTTTTTAAGAGGGAACTTTAATGAGTCTATAAAAAACTATGAAGAGGCACTTGACCTGCTCAAAGCAAACAATTACAAGCGGTATTATGCCTACCTACTGTATAAAATTGGAGAGGTGTATGAAAACCAGGGGGCTTACCATACCGCTTACGATTATTTGTTCGATGCCTTAAAAGAGTTTGAGTCGATAAACGCAAGGCAAGATATGGCGCGCACCTACACCCAGATTGGCTGGTGCTATAATTATCAGGAAAATTATACGTTGGCCATTGAGAATGCCAATAAAGCCATTGGGATCTCAGTCCACATTCCGGATTCAGCCAGTATCGCACAAAACCAAAATCTTATCGGCTACGCACTTTTAAAAACAAAAAAATACCCCGAGGCTCAAGTAAATTTTGAACAGGCTTTGATTACCCGAAAGAAAATAAAAAACTGGTGGGGGGTTTCGTACACGCTTTACAACATGGCACTGCTTAACATTGAAATCGGAGAAACAAAACGTGCTTTTGATCTCCTGTCTCAATCTCTTGAAACGGCTAAACGGATTGGAAATAAAGGAGGTGTGGTATTTGCCTGCAATGAACTCGGCCTGCTTTTTGCCAAAACCCGGCAATACGAAAAAGCAGCTTACTATTTAAATGAAGCCAAAATCATGGCTAAAAAAATTCCGCTCCCTACACAGCTCATCACCAACTACAAAAATTTCATTTTTCTTTACGAGCAAAAAAATGATTCAAGACAGACTATTGTGTACTACAAACTTTACACCAAGCTGAAAGACAGCCTGAGCAACGAAATCAGTTCCAGCAGAATTGCAAAAGCCGATGCCCTTTTTCAACTTCAAAAAAAAGCAAATGAAATTCAGCTGATCAACAAAGAAAATGAACTTCAGGGCGAACGGATAAGCCGCCAACAAAATGAAATAAATTTTCAGCAAAAGGTAATTGTCCTTGTTACTATCAGCTTGTTGGTTCTGCTTGTTTTACTTATTGTGATCTATCGCCTGCTCAAATCTAGAACTCGTGCCAAAGAGAAACTGAGTAAACAAAATATCGAAATAGTGGAGCAAAAAGAAGAAATCCAGGCGCAGTCGGAGGAGTTAACCGAAGCCAATTCCAAGTTTATTGCGCTCAATCAGGAGTTGATCGAAAAGAATCACGAAATAGAATTGCAGTCGGACAAGATCAAAGAAGCGAACGTAAACCTTGAAAAAAGAGTGGCCGAAAGAACCAGCCAACTCAACGTGGCCTATCAGGAATTGGAAACTTTTTTCTACAGAACTTCGCACGATTTCAGAAGGCCGTTGACAACCTACCTGGGGTTAGTGCAAATTGCCAAAGCCACAATTAAAAACAAGGAAGCAATCGATTTGTTCGACAAAGTGCAAGAAACTACTTCGGGCCTCGACAATATGCTTATTAAACTTCAGTCCATCAGCAACATCGATTTTGAAAATCAATCTTCCGAATATTCCCTGAACTCGCTCCTTTCGCAATGCGTTGAAAAACACAGAGCTAAGATTGAGCACTTGGGTATTACTGTGATTATCGACAACGAAGATAAGTCGGTTCATTTAAACGAGCACTTGTTTAAAACAGCACTTGAAAACATAATCGAGAACTCAATAAATTTTTGCACACCCATTAACCCCTACATCCGGATAATCACTTCCGTAAGCAACACAACCATAACCGTTCTTATTGAAGACAACGGCCAGGGCATTTCGGCATCCATTCAACACAAAATATTTGAAATGTATTTTCGCGGAAACGATAATTCGAAGGGAAATGGTTTGGGGCTTTACATTGCTAAACGAGCTGTTGATAAATTAGGAGGCTCGATTTCGTTCATCAGCAGACTTAACGAGGGAACTTCATTCAAAATCACCTTGCCCGTAGTATAGGTTCAACTCTTACGGCAACAAATCGGGGCGCATTCGTACAAACACGGGTTCTCGAAAAATTTTATCGGGAGTGAATGATGCATACATCACTTCCGCCATGAGCACAGGTTCAATCCAAGTGCTTACTTTTTCGTCCAGCACTTTTTGAGGGATCGGTTTTCTAATCACTTTAATTTTTTTAATCATTTCAAATATCTCTTTAAGAGCGGCATCGTCAAAACCGCTTCCAACTTTTCCGCGGTAAATAATTTTATCGCCATCGCGTTCGGCAATGTGTAGCCCGCCAAAGGCACTTGCCCGGTTTCCTTTACCCTGGTTGTAGCCGATAATCACCACTTCCGATGTATTTCTGATTTTTATTTTTATCCACGCATCGCTGCGTTTGCCCACAACGTATTTGCCGTCTTGGCGTTTTGCCATGATGCCCTCGAGGCCGTGTTCGCGTGCCGCCTCTAAAAGAGATTCGCCCTCTTCCACTACTTCGCTCAAACGGTAGGATGAATCCGTCTTGATGGCATCGTGCAGCCATTCTCTGCGCTTCGTCAACGATTCATTGATCAAACTTCGCCCGTCAAGATAAAGGCAATCGAAAATATAGCAATACGATGGGTTTGTTTTGCTGAGTTTTTGAATGGTGTTGTCGCCCGTGCTCATTAGGCGGTTGATCACTTTTTTAAATTCGGGTTTCCCGGTTTTGTCCAAGCAAACAATTTCCGCATCAAACAATCCGCAGGTAGCGCGAAAGGATTTTGGGTCGAGCAATTCGGGGAACTGTTTGGTGATGTCGTTTTTATTCCGGCTTTTAATTTTTACTTGTCCGTCTTCCAGCGAAATCAACGCACGGATTCCATCCCACTTAACTTCATAAACATACTCATCGCTTTTGGGAATTTTGTCCGAACTGGAGGAGAGCATCGGTTCGATGTCCTGGTGCAAAAAATTGATCTGAGGTTCGTCTACCCGTTCCAATAAAAATTCTTTTTGTTTAATCTGATAGATGCGGTACTCGCCATTTATTTCTTTGCTGCTCAGCCGGAAATAAAATCCGTCTTTTTTTTCTTTTGTGATCTGATATTTTCCAAGTGCATATATCCACATGTCGCCTCCACCGTATTGGCCTTTTGGTATTTTGCCATCGAATGTTAAATATTTCATGGGGTGATCTTCCGTTTGTACGGCCAATCGTTTTACACCCGGATGTGGCGGCAAGCCTCGAGGCACAGCCCACGATTTCAAAACACCATCTTGTTCCAAACGTAAATCGTAGTGCAGGTTAGTGGCATGATGCCGGTGGATTACAAAATTATTGCCACCGCTAACATCAACCTCCGGTCTGGGCTCCGATGTTTTTTTGAAGTCGCGTTTCTTTTCGTACGATTCTAACTGGGCAGGTGTTTTCCTTTTGCGCGAAACAGGTAATTCTTTCGGTACATTTTTTTTTCGGTGCGTGTGTATCTCTACCGCAAAAGCATCCATCCCCTCCCAGGCATCGCCATCGCGAAGTATTTTTTCAACGGCATTTCTAATGTTGAATTGGTTGGGGTTTTTCAATTTTGAAAGCTCCTCCCACGATAGCGGCATGGATACAGGTGCACCGGGCCTGCCCCGCAAACTATAGGGCGATACAATACTTTGCCCCGAGCGTATGCGGTAAATGTCAATAAGTACGCGTCCTTTGCGGGCTTCTTTTTTTATGTGCAACGTGGTTGTGCGTGGAAAATTTTCAATGAAAGAATTGGCGATCAGTTGAGCTGCCTCAAAAACTGTGTGGAAATCGTGCCTGGGTTCGAGCGGGCAACAAATATGAATACCTTTTCCTCCGGTTGTTTTTACAAAGGGTGTGTAGCCGAATGTCTCAACCAATTCTTTGAGCTCGAATGCAATTGGAATAACATTTTTAAAATCATAGCCTTCGGGTGGGTCCAGATCGAAGACCATGTAATCGGGAAATTCGTAATTGGGTTTTCTACTGTGCAGTTGATGCAGCTCCAGTGCTGCGAGGTTAGCAAGCCACACCAACGAAGCCGGCTCGGTGGCAATGATGTAATCTTTTTTTTCTTTGCCCAGCACTTCAAACTCAATCCAATCGGGTGCCCACTCCGGACGGTTTTTTTGATAAAACATTTCACCTCCAATACCATCGGGAAAACGAATCAGCGTAAGGGCTCTACCCTTAACATGATTAAGCAGTGTGGGGGCGATCTTTAAATAGTATTCAATTACCTCTGCTTTAACAACTTCATCATCGGGAAAAAGGATTTTGTCGAGGTTGGAGAGTTCAACCTTGCGCTTGCCAATCTGTGCCCACTGTGATTTTTTTGCCAATCTAATCCTGGACTTCTTCCGTTTTTTTATTTTTCAAAAAGATCATGCCCAACACAAAGCATATCCCTGCCACTATAATAGGATACCACAACCCCGCCAGCGGGTCTCCCAATGGAGCAGTTTCGGTTTTGCTCAATTCGTAAAGGCTGGTGGCCACAAACGGGGTAAGCCCTCCGAAAATTCCATTGCCGATGTGGTAGGGCAACGACATAGATGTATAACGGATTTTAGTGGGGAACAACTCAACCAAAAAGGCAGCAATCGGACCGTAGACCATGGTTACGAAAACCACTTGTATTGCAATCAGCGCTACCATCCACCAATAATTTTTTCCCTCCAGCAAAATTTCTTTTTTTACTTCTTCAACGCTTGAATCTGTTTTTGTTGAGTTCACTTTATGGGTTTCCACCAGCACACTGTAGTCGTTATAGGTTTTACGTAGTTTGTTAACAATTATTGTATCGCCCGAAGCGGTGAGTGATCGAGACCGTTCGATACTTCGCAGGTGTTCAAGTTCTGTTTTTTTGCTGAGGTCGGTAAGCGTAAACATGCGTTGGTAAATCGGCCTGTACAGGAGTACGCCCAAAATCAATCCGGCCATAATGATGTACTTTCTTCCCACGCGGTCGCTCCACCATCCAAAGAAGATAAAGAGCGGTGTGCCAATCAGCAGGGCAATAGCCATGATGTAGTTGGATTGCACAAATTCTATTCCGCAGGTTTTCTGAATAAACGACAGCGCATAAAATTGGCCAGTGTACCAGATTACGCCTTGCCCCGCTGTTGCCCCGAACAACGCAATCAGTACTAGTTTTAAATTTTCCTTTTTGCCAAAGCTTTCTTTGATAGGGTTTTTCGAAAGCTTTCCTTCCGATTTAATTTTTGCAAATAAGGGCGACTCCTCCATTTGCATACGGATATAAATAGAAATGGCAACTAAAACGGCAGAAGCCAAAAACGGGATGCGCCACCCCCACGTTGTAAACGCATCGGCTTCCATAGACTGGCGCACGGAGAGTATCACTCCGAGTGATACAAATAACCCCAACGTAGCGGTGGTCTGAATGAAACTGGTATAAAAACCACGCTTATGGCCGGGCGAATGTTCTGCTACATAAGTGGCTGCACCTCCATATTCGCCTCCCAGTGCCAAACCTTGTATAAGCCTAAGCAATAAAACCAGTAGCGGGGCAAACAACCCAATCGAATCGTAGCCCGGCACCAACCCGATCAAAAAGGTGGAGCCGCCCATCAATATCAGCGTAACTAAAAATGTATGCTTGCGCCCCACTTTATCTCCCAGTCTCCCAAACACAAGCGCACCAAAGGGCCTCACTACAAACCCGGCAGCAAACGTAGCGAGTGTGGAGAGCAGTGCAGCAGTTGGGTTTGTCTTTGGAAAAAACTGCAACGCAAGCACAGACGACAGGCTTCCGAAAATATAGAAATCATACCACTCAATGAGCGTACCCACAGAAGAAGCGGTGATCACCGGCCAAAGTGATTTGTTTGAATTGTTTTGAAGCATCGTTAGTTTGTTATGGCTACTAAGTAAGAAAAGGGACTGCTCAATTCAAAATAAAAAATGGATGCCTGTTACGCGCCATAGTACAACTGTAAATACACCACGATTAGATTAAGTCGAGCTATGCCCAGGTTCGGCCATTGCCAGCTTCGCTCAGGGGCATACATCCGTGGTAAGCACCGGGCACCTGATTGTATTGCAATACCTGAGTTGCCCCGGGCTCAGAGAGAAAGTAACCGAGCATGGCAAGCTCTTTCAATTTCAGGATAAACGGTCGCTGGGCCTTCTTATCTCCTTTGGCCAGGTTCACCGCGTTCTGATGCGTTTGCAGTACATAGGCTTGTTGCTGTTCGGGTTCGCAATAAATAAAACGATCGCCATACATTTTTTTTGTTCCTTCATCAAATGCTGTTAACCCTTTCAAAAAAGTTTTTTGATCTTTTTCATCGTAACAATCTGCAATCATCCTATCAATAAAATTGGGCACACCGACTTCTTTGGCTCCGGGTGTATCTGTTTTAGGTAAAATAATTTCTGCAACTTCGCTCACCAGTCGTGCCTGATCTCCGTTAAAAAAAATGGGTTTGTAGCTTACATCCGGAAGGCTTTTGCAGCTTTCCAAAAAAGAAATAATAGCTGACGATGAAATGGCGGTGCCCATGATCAATGCTGTTTTGCGTAGGGCTTCTCTTCGATTGATTACCGTTTCCATATTTATTTTTTCAAACTCGTTACAGGTTTTGCTTTTTTAATTCGTTAACGGCATGATCTACCGCTCTTGCGGTAAACGCCATATAGGTAAGTGAAGGATTTTGGCAAGCCGATGAAGCCATGAACGATCCATCGGTAACAAATACATTTTTACAAGCGTGTACCTGATTGTATTTGTTGAGCACGCTGGTATTTGGATCTTTGCCCATGCGTGCCGTGCCCATTTCGTGAATACCGAGGCCGGGGCCACTGGGGTTATCCCAGGTGTTCACATTTTTTGCGCCCATGGCCTCGATCATTTCTGCGGCATCGCTCGCCATATCTTTGCGCATTTTATATTCATTCTCTTTAAACTCAACATCGAAGTCGATCACGTATAGGCCGTGTTTGTCTTTTTTATTTTTATTGATGGTCATTTTATTTTCGTGGTTAGGCAAAAATTCGCCAAAGCCGGTCATGCCCACCGTCCAACCGCCCGGTTTAGAAACAAAATCTTTTAAGCCGGCACCGATGCTTAGCTCGGTTACTGCCCGACTCCATCCCTGGCGGCCTGCCCCACCCTGATAACCGAAGCCTCTAACATAATCTCGTTTGTCTTTCCCTACATTTCGGTAACGTGGAATGTAAAAACCGTTGGGGCGATGGCCGAAATAATATTTGTCTTCAAATCCATCTACGTTTCCGCTGGCGCCTACCAGAAAATGATGATCCATGATGTTGTGCCCCAGCTCACCGCTGTCGTTTCCAAATCCATTTGGAAAGCGCGAGGAGATTGAATTCATCATAATATAGGTTGACCCAAAAGTAGAAGCGCACAGAAAAATTATTTTCGAATAAAATTCTTGTTGCTCGCCCGTTTCGGCATCAAGCACTTTTACTCCGGTGGCTCGGTTATTTTTATCATCGTAAATCAATTCGTACACCACCGAGTTGGGTCTCAACGTCATATTCTTAGTGCACTCGGCTGCGGGAATGGTACACGCATTGCTGCTGAAGTATCCGCCAAAGGGGCAGCCTCGCATACAAAGGTTTCTAAACTGACAGGTGCCCCGCCACGGAGTGTTGGGCACGGGTGCAGTGGCATGTGCCACACGACCAATAGTGAGCAGGCGATCGAACTTTTCTTTTATAGAATTTTTCAATTCTACCTCAACACAATTCAGTTCCATAGCCGGCAGAAATTTTCCATCGGGTAAGTAGGGGTAATTTTCGGCCTGCCCGCTGATGCCTGCAAACGTTTCTACATAATCATACCAAGGTGCAATTTCTTCGTAGCGCACGGGCCAATCTACACCGTGGCCGTCTCGAGCATTCGATTCAAAATCCATCGGACTCCACCGGTAGCTTTGCCTTCCCCACATAAGCGAACGACCGCCCACGTGGTAACCGCGCATCCAATCAAAGCGCTTGGTTTCGGTGTACGGATGCTCCAAGTCGTTTACAAACCAGTGTTTTGTATCCTGACGTATGGTGTAGCCTGTTCTATTTTGTACGCCTTGTTTTTTTAAATCTTCTTGCGTGGGCCGTCCGGCATTTGGCAATTCCCACGGGTGTTTGTTGGTGGTTGGGTAATCGGTAGGGTGTTTTACATCGCGGCCTCGTTCGAGAACCAAGGTGTTCAGTCCTTTTTCAGTCAACTCTTTGGCGGCCCACCCCCCGCTGATACCGGTGCCAACAACAATGGCATCGTACGTATTTTTCTTTTCTGCATCTCCGTTCAAATTCATGGCCCGTTTTGTTCGTTCTTTTTTTAGTGAAAGGTAAAATTATTTCAAGTAGGATGAAATCCGTCTATCAAAAACTACTTAAATTTTTAATATCAAATTCCATTCTTATTTCTCGGACACACCCAAACCAAACAGCGCAAAATCATATTTTACAGGATCTGTCGGGTCTAATTTTTTCAAATTTGTGGTGAGCTCCAAAGCAGCCGGCCAATCGGTTTGTTTGCGTTTAATCAGTTTCAATTTTCTGGCAACACGGTCTACGTGCAGATCGAGCGGGCAAACCAATTGAGCCGGAGAAATTTTTTTCCAAAGACCAAAGTCAACACCTTTGTTGTCTTGCCGTACCATCCAGCGCAAGTACATGCTGATTCTTTTGCAAGCCGACTTCCGGACAGGGGTTGGGATATGTTTTTTTGTTCGCTGAGGGAAATCGGGAAGGCTAAAAAAAAGTTGATGAAAAAAACAAAGGCTCTTGCCAATATTTTCATCGGTTGGAGAAATAAGAAACGCCTCTTCAAGCGATTGATGTTTTTTGTAGAATGAACTTAAAAACTCAATAAAATACAGTGCATCGGTTTCGTTGAACGTTCGGTGTTTGTAGCCTATAAAATTTTTTAAATCTTTCGGTTTATGATGAAGTAAAAAATCATGCGGGCTTTTTTCCATTCGGCTTAGAAAATCATTTGCTTTTTTTATGATTGTAGGCCGCTGCCCCCACGCCAACACAGCGGCAATCAATCCGGCAATTTCGATGTCTTGTTTTTTTGAATATTGATGTGGAACGGATATGGGGTCGTTTTCAATAAAATCGGGTTGATCATGCTGATGCACCTTCTCGTCAAGAAAATCTTTTAGGTTCTGTTTGTATTTTTCTTGGATCTTCAATCTTTCAATCCAAAAACTTTGCTTCGACTCTGCGGTTGAGAGCTCGTGTCGCTTCGTCATTACCTGTCTTAATCGGTTTTTGCTTACCGAATCCCTGGGTATGGATTCGCTCTTTGGAAACACCATTTTTTATCAGGTAATCGCCTACACTCTTCACACGATTTTCGGATAAGGCGAGGTTGTACTCATCAGAACCAACGTCATCAGTATGGCCGCTCAGTTGCACTTTCCATTTTGGGTTTTTCTTGAGCACGGAAATCAAAATATCCAGTTCTGTATACGATGACGATAAAAGCTCGTAGCTGTCGTGTTCGAAATGGATATTCTTCAATATGTACGTCTCGTTGAGTTTAGGCGCCTGTATCTCTTCTGTTTCCGGTGGGGGTGGTTCGTTTGAAAAAACACTCACATCGTCAATGTAGTAGTACGCGCTTGTGCCGAGCATCAAACTCTTTCCATCGCGTGTTTCGATTTTCATGCTCTCGGTGGAATCGTTACTCGAAAAATTACCGATGATCAAATATTGTTCTCCTCCGGTGGCCACCATGTTTGTTGAAAGCGACATCCAGGCGTTTGTAATACGGTCCAAGCTTTTAATTTCCGTAAATATCGGTTTTAGTTTCAACACTATGTCGTGATCTGCTTTCACTTCAGTGGTTGAAAGCGCAACGGCAATGCGGTCGATGGCATACACTGAAAACAACGAGAGTCTGTAAAAAAATTTAATATCGTACGATACACCCGCCTTCATCGGCTCGGTGAGCTTACATTGAATGTATTCGCGATAATCTTTTTTCTTTTCGTTCCATGCATAAATACCTGCGTAGCCTGCACCCGAATGAGCGTGCGAGATACCCGCCCAATTATCGGGCACGTGCATTTCGGAAAAGCTGCATTTATTAAAGTAGTCGGGTGTGCCTTTCGAAGGTGAGTTCCACTGGTTAGGGCCAAAGTAAAGTGGGTCTGTACTAAAGGACACCGGGCATTTAATGTACTGCTCAAAACTGGGATTGGGCACTAAGTTCTGTGCAAACGCAACCTGCATGGATACAAAAAAAGTGAGCGCCACCGATTTTATCATGGTTTCTTTTTTTCAGAAAATTTTACTTCAACTCTGCGATTGATAGATCGGGCTTCTTCCGTTCTTGCTTTACTCAACGGTTTAAGTTTGCCATAGCCTTTGGTGCTGATGCGCGACACGGCAATTCCGTTGCCTGCCAAAAAACGACCAACACTTTTGGCCCGGTTAAGCGAAAGGTGATAGTTGTACAAGTTGTTTCCCTTGTCATCGGTGTGGCCACTCAACTCTACATACCACGATGGGTTTTTCTTCAATACGGCAACAAGAAAATTCAATTCCTCGTAAGAGATTGGTTCAAGATCATAGCTATTGAACGAAAAATAAATATGTTTTAAAATATAAGTCTCGTTGGGTTTGAGCACCTTTTTCACCGTGAGCTCGGTGGAATCTATCTTAGGTACAACGTCATCAAGCGGCACAACCGAAACATCGTCAATATAAAAATAAGCTGCCTTGCTTAGCAGGGGCTCGGTTGCTTTTGAAAAACTTAAATGAAATTTTTTGACTTCCACTTCGGGCGAAAAATTTCCGATGTTAATAAATTGTTCGCCTCCCTGGGCTACGTAGTTAAATTGCACGTGGTTCCACAAGCCGGTCTTCATGCTGTACACCGAGTCCATTACATAATTGAACGAGGGTTTCACCGTCCAGATGTTATCGTGTGGCACTTGCTGCAATGAATCGGACAAGAGCACGCCAATGCGATCGATGCTGTACTTGGAATAAACCGACAACCGAAAATAAAATTCCACTTTGTATTTTCTTCCGGGGGTCATGGGTTTAGTCAGCTTCGCTTGCAGGTATTCGCGGTAATCGCTGTTATTAATATAGGCGTAGATGCCCGAGTAGCCCCACCCGCTGTGTGCATGTGCCACACCCGCCCAGTTGTGCGGCACGCCCGCGTTGCCAAAGCTGCAACGGTTAAAAAGATCGGGTGTGCCCTGCGTGGGCGAGGTCCAGCCGGGAGCAAAATTTCTGTTCGAGCCTTGCGCGTTATACGTAGCTGGGCATTCAAAATATTTTTCAAAGCTGGGGTTGGGTACCAGGTTTTGCGAAAAACCAAATTCTATGCAGATCGCGAGGTATATTGTTATCGCTATTCGCATCCCGATTTACTTGAAACGAATTATTTCCACCGGAAACCTCGCATCGGTAGCGCCCAGTTTATCGTAAGCGGATTTTGATATTTTCACCAATGCATCTTCCGTAGGGTTTAACACACTTACCACCCGCACAAATACTTCGCGCTGAGTGGATTCATTGCGCACCTTCATGATTGTGCCGGGCTTTGCCGTTTTGTGTTGCGCTAAATATTTTCGGTCTCCACCACTAATTTCCATGAGCAATGCCATTCCTTTTTCATGAATTTCTTCCGAGCCGATTACCAACAAAGTATTTTTAATTTCAGGTGCAGGTGTTTGTGCCGCTTCTGTAATGGGTTGAATCACATAAATTATCTGGCCGGGTTTAACTTCATCGCTTGCGAGGTTATTCCATGTTCGCAGTTGTTGCATTGTTGTGCCGTACGTTTGTGCTATCGAAAACAACGTCTCTTTTTCGGCAACCTTGTGTGTGCCTCTGCCAGCCTTTACCTCTGTTGGTTTTATTTCTACGGGCTTGGTTTCGGCCACCAAAGTTTTCTTTTGTATAAGCAAGTCTTGGCCTATGTTAAGTGCATTGTCTTTCAGGTTGTTCCAGTTTTTCAACTCGTCTACCGATACACCATAAAGCCTTGAAATGGAAAACAACGTTTCTTTAGCGGCCACTTTGTGAACGGTGTTGCCGCTCTCCGTTGACCGGGGTTTGGTTTTTACAATATACGGCACACGCAAAAGTTGGCCAATGGAAATACCGGAGCCCGCACTTGGGTTTTCCTGAGCCAGATCGTTAACCGGCACACGGTATCTTCTTGAAATGGAGTAAAGGGTTTCTTTGGCATCCACCTGATGGATGATGTACTGTTTTCCGTTGATGGTCTCTAAACGAAGGGAGTCGAAAGGAACTGCCGCACAGGTAAAAGACATAAGACACAAGCTGCAAGCCAGCAATAAGCTATTTTGTTTTGTCATGATAATTATATCAATAAAGGCGAGTTATCTTTATACAAAAATACAACCGATTGTGATGAAGATAAAAGATGTTTTCGTTTTTGTAGGGATGATTTTTGCTCTCCCGATGTTGGCACAAGAGTCCACAAACAAAGTTTCCGATGGTAAACCTGTAGTTATGGTGATGGACATCAAAGCAGAAATCGATCCGCGTATGCTTCGCTATGTAAAACTCGCTCTCGAACATGCCGCAAAAATAAAAGCTGATTATGTAGTTATTGATATGGATACGTACGGTGGTGTGCTTACCGATGCCAAAGAAATTGTAGATCAAATCATGAATTTCAAAAAACCGATTTGGGTGTTTGTCAATTCCGATGCGGCCTCGGCCGGTGCGCTTATTTCCATTGCCTGCGACAGCATCTATATGGCACCCGGAGCAAGCATTGGTGCGGCCACGGTGGTGGAAGGCGATGGCAAAGCTGCACCCGACAAGTACCAGTCGTATATGCGTTCCATCATGCGCAGCACGGCCGAAGAAAACCACCGCGATCCGCGCATAGCCGAAGGCATGGTTGACGAACGCGTGGTGATCGACAGCATCAAGCAAGCGGGCAAAGTAATTACATTCACCACCAACGAAGCGATTGAACACGGCTACTGCGAAGCAAAAGTTAATTCGATCGAAGAAATTTTAAAACGCAACAACATCGAGTCGTACACACTCGACCATTTTACACTCGGTGCTGCCGAAAAGATTATTGCTTTTTTTCTCAATCCATTTATCAGCGGAATTTTAATACTGTGCATCCTCGGTGGAATTTATTTCGAGTTTCAGGCACCGGGCACTATGTTCCCCATTGCTGCCGCCCTGGTGGCGCTTGCCCTCTATCTCGTTCCGTATTATTTAAATGGACTGGCCCAGTATTGGGAAATCATTGCACTGCTGGCAGGTATTATTCTGCTTGCCGCAGAAATTTTTGTTATCCCCGGATTTGGCGTGGCCGGCATTTTAGGAATTACGCTTACCGCAGGTTCACTTGTTCTTATCATGCTCAACAACGATTTTTTCAATTTTGAATTTGTACCCTTCGGAGATCTGGTCAAGGCTACGTTTGCGGTGGTGGGCGGAATTTCGGGTGGGGTGCTCCTTTTATTTTTTGGTGGCGCTAAGCTCACCCAAACCAAAGCGTTTAAAAAAATTGCGCTTACCGAAACTCAGGAAAGTGCGCGAGGATATTCGGTAAATGCCGCATCGAAAGAAATGATTGGCAAAACCGGCATTGCACACACCGTGCTGCGCCCCAGCGGCAAAGTAATTATTGAAGATCAGGTGTACGATGCGTTTACGCGTGGCGAATACGTGCACCAAGGCGATGGCATTGAAGTGATCGGCACCGAAGGGGTTACATTGAAAGTGAAATCAACCGTTTCTTCTTGAGGGTTATACGTACAACCGATTTACAAATCTAATTTTCAGTACTATCCTCTAATAAATTCTCGGCCAGCATTTTTGCCTGGGTGATCACGGTCTCAACCGCTTTCTCTTGCAAGTCGGGCGGGTAGCCGTGCAGGCGTAAAATTCTTCGCACATTTCTACGAAGTGCCGATTGTACGCTTTCTTTTATTGTCCAGTCGATGGTGGTGCTGTTGCGAACGGTTTTTAATAATTCCTGTGCAATGTGCTTCAGGGTTTCATCGCCAAGAATTTTCACAGCGCTGTCGTTCACATAAAGGGCATCATAAAAAGCAAGCTCTCTGAAATCAAGCCCCAACACATCTCCACGTTTGCCAGCCTCGCGCATTTCTTTGGCAAAGGGAATCAGCACTTTCTCAATAAATTCCATGTTATCGATTTGCCCGTTGTGGTAGCGTTGAATGGCTTCTTCCAACCGCTCGGAGAAAAGTTTACTTTGAACGAGGTTAAGCTTCGACTTTTTGCGGATTTCGTCTTTCAGCAATTTCTTCAGGAGTTCAACGGCCAGGTTCTTGTGTTCCATGCCCTGTATTTCGGCCAGAAATTTGTCATCGAGAATGCTGATATCGGGCTTCTTAATTCCGGCTGCATCAAATACATCCACCACCGCATCGCTCACAATGGCTGTTGATACAATTTGTTTTATGGCAAACTCTATTTCTTCATTTGTTTTGCCGCCTGCTTCTATTCGCTCCGTTTCAGAAAATTTAAGAAGCCTGGTGCGGATTGCCTGAAAGAGAGCAACATGATCTTTTATGGCATCGGCACGCGGGTGCGTGGAGACCAGGGCATAAGCTTTGATGAGCTTGGCGGTAATTCCACAGAAATTCTCCGGCCCATTTTCCTGACTTTGAATATAATCGGTTGTGGTTTTAATATAACGCAACTTGTTTTCGGTTGACAGCCCGAAGAACTTTTGCCAATCAAAGTATTTCAACTGATACTGCACCGCTTCGTAGAACTCCAGCATTTTGGCAACGGCCAACTCATCATCCAACGTTGGCTTTCCCTGCCCGCCATTCGCGGTGTACTCAACCATGGCCTCTTTCAGATATTGCGCAATGCCGAGATAGTCAACCACCAGTCCGCCATCTTTCCACTCGGTAAACACGCGGTTAACCCGCGCAATGGCTTGCATCAGCCCGTGGCCACGCATGGGTTTATCTACATAAAGCGTGTGCAGACAGGGTGCATCAAAGCCGGTGAGCCACATATCGCGAACGATAACCACTTGTAAAGAATCGCCCGGATTTTTAAGCCGGTCGCCAATGGCCTTGCGCCTTTCTTTGTTTCGCACGTGCGGTTGAAATTCGGCTGCATCGGTTGAGGAGCCGGTCATGATTACTTTCAATGTTCCTTTATCGTCATCGGGGTGATGCCAATGGGGGCGTAGTTTTATAATGGCCTGGTACATCTCCACACAAATTCTGCGGCTCATGCAAACGATCATCGCTTTGCCTTCCAACACGGCCGTGCGTTTTTCAAAGTGCGATACCAGGTCTTCTGCTATTCGTTCTATCCGTGCTTTGCTACCCACCACGGCCTCGATGCTGCTCCATTTTGATTTGAGCTTTTGCTGAATGCTTTGTTCCTCTGTTTCGGTTAGCTCCTCAAACGACTCATCGAGGTCTATTTTCTTTTGTTCTTCAAAATTAATTTTGGCTACCCGGCTTTCGTAGTAGATGGGCACGGTGGCGCCATCTTGCACGGCCTGCTGTATATCATAAATATCAATGTATTCGCCAAAGATCGCTTTCGTGTTTTTGTCGGCACTCTCCACGGGCGTTCCTGTAAACCCAATGTACGAGGCATGGGGTAACGATTCGCGCATTCTGCGGGCGAAGCCATCGAGCAAACCGTATTGGCTGCGGTGTGCTTCATCGGCCAGCACAACAATGTTTCTTCGATCGCTCAATATTTTTGCTTTGGTGCCAATGTATTGCACTTTTTCTTCGCTCACGTTTGCATGCTTTACGGGTTCAGCGTCACCTTCGGTTTCAATTTCAAATTTTTGAATGGTCGTGAACACAATTCCGCCAGAGGCTACGGCCAGCAGTTCTTTCAGGTGGCCTCTGCTCTCGGCCTGCCGGGGCCTTTGGCGCAGCAGTTGCCGGCAATTGAAAAATGTTTCATATAACTGATCGTCCAGATCGTTGCGATCGGTAAGAACAACCAGCGTGGGGTTTTCCAATTGTTTACTGGCAATGATCTTGCCCGAATAGAAAACCATGCTCAGGCTTTTGCCGCTGCCCTGCGTGTGCCACACCACACCGGCTTTGCGATCACCGGCTTCTGTGGTTGCGCGTAACGTTGTTTTAACGGCCTTGTTAACGGCATAGTACTGGTGGTACTGCGCTATTTTTTTAACCGTTTCTTTATCTGATTTCTCGAAGACAATAAAATTGCGGATGGCATCCAACACGGTAGCCTTGTTGCACAAGCCCTTCAGCAGTATTTCCAGTTGAAGATCGGAAGTGGATTCCAACGCAACGCCATCTTTTGTTTTCCAGGGCTTGAAGTATTTGAATGTGCTGCTGATGGTGCCGTACCGGGCTTCGTGGCCATCGCTGGCAATGTTGAAGGCGTTGAATACAAACAACGAAGGAATGGCCTCCTGGTAATTTTTTAATTGTGTGTAGGCCGCCTGCAGGTTGGCCTTTTCAGTTACGGCATTTTTAAGTTCGATAACGATGAGCGGCAGGCCATTGACAAAGAGTAAAATATCGGGGCGCTTGTTCCGGGTATTTTCTATGATGGTAAACTGGTTGACGGCCAGAAACTCGTTGTTCTCTGGCTTCTCGAAATCAACGATGTACACTTTCTCTCCGCGGATGCCGTCTTGGGTTCGCACTTCCACATCCACGCCCTCGGTTAAATATTTATGGAATGCTTCGTTGTTGATGAGTGGATTGGGACTATCGGTTCGCAATACTTTCTTCAGTGCATCTTCCTTAGCATCGTTGGAAATAGTAGGATTCAACGTTTCAATAGCTGCCCGGAGGCGATTGACCAATACCACTTCATTGTACTCGCGCTCTTGCTGTTCTCCTTCAGGCGAAATTGCCGGCCCCCAAACGTGCAAGTAGCCCAGGCTTTTTAAGTAGCCCAGGGCAATTTGCTCAATATCGTTTTCGCTTATTGTCTGCACACGATTATGGGATTTTTGGATTAACAGGATTAACCAGTTTTTTATTGTACACTCTCTTGAATTCAAGACTTATGCCGCCAAAATTTATTAATAATCCGTCAGCAATTCCATACGCTTCGCAGTAATTGATGGCTTGTGCTTTGTGCACATCTTCTATTTTTTCTAATGCTTTCAACTCTACCATTACTTTTCCTTCCACCAAAAAATCCACTCTTCGAGTGCCCACCTCTTCATCCCGATAATAAATCTGCATTTCCTTCTCCCG
The DNA here is from genome assembly GCA_018267285.1 of Bacteroidota bacterium. GTDB lineage: Bacteria > Bacteroidota > Bacteroidia > Cytophagales > Cyclobacteriaceae > ELB16-189. The sequence goes on from JAFDYU010000002.1 coordinate 68,427, forward strand.
TTCAAATTCCAAACCTGCCAAGCGCAGTTCAATAGCTAATGAACGCTGATAGATTACCTCCTGAAAACCATTTCCCAATACACGATGAACCCGCATAGCACACCCAATTATCTTGTGGGTGAGTTCGTTAATTTTATTATCGTCATTCAAAATCTTGTTCATCTTGTAATTTTTTTGTCAGCACACGATTTAATGATTATGTGATTACCATGATTTATTATTTGAAAGTTAATCTTGTCCATCTTATAATCCTTTAAATCGTGTTCAGACTTATTTTCCCCGTCATTAGTTTGGGTAATAGACTGTCTCGGATTTGGGTTAGAGTTTGGATTTGATGTTGATTTACAATAATCTTTTTATGTATTTCTTGTGTTATTGTTTTGTATTTAACTAAAACATCTTCACTTGGAATAAGTATTTCATATCTGTCAATATCAGATTTTCCCAAATGAATAACAGTAGTTCCAACTTTCCCGTATTGCGATTTTTCAAGCAGTGGTTTTACTGTATAATAAATAAACAATTCAGAAACATTAGCTTTTTTAGGTGAAAATTTACAAAGTCGTTGGTTTAACCAAGACTGTTTACCTAGCCAAATTGAAGGATTAAATTCTGCGTCCATACCTGCAACAATATCACCTGCATTGATTATGTATTTTTCTTGAGCTTTTTCTTCCGTAAAAAATCCGCAATAATTATTTTTCAAGTCTCTAATCCTAATCAATCCTTTTCCTTTATTTTCTGAATTGAATAAATTTGACTTGAAAGGAAAGCCGTATGTAACATCAATTAAATCGTAAACGCTTCCCATTCTCCACCCCTTCGGCAGCCCATTGTCTTGCACAGGATTTTCAGGAATGGGTTGATTAGCAGGATTTTTTGTTTTCTTGTTTTTAATCCTGTCTATCCCGCAATCATCTAAATCGTGTTCAGACATTGGGTATTTAAACTCCACAAACCACTCTTTAAAAATGGCTTGTGCCATGGCTTCCAGGGTTTGGTTCATTTGCAGGTTGAGTTCTATTTTGTCGTCAAGAGAGGAGAGGATGGAAGCGATTTGGTGTTGGGTGGAAATGTTTTCAGGAATAGTGACTTCTATATTGTCAAATGTCTGTTTAGTAATTGTGTCAAAGACTGCACCGTGAGTGTTCTTCTTAATTTTCCCGATGCTGTCTTTCAGCAAATAATAAAGAAAGTTATTTTCAGTTTTTTCATTGGCATAAATTCCATAACAAGATTGATTAAATGCCATGTCTCTCCCTAATACTGCTAATTCTCCAACCGTGCCTCGTGCTGAAATAATCAATTGACCTTTTTTCAGAATTTTGGTGCTGCTCTCATTTAAGCCTTTCTCTGTAATGGTTTTTTCTGTTTTGTAAACTTTTTTGATATCATTTCCAAAATCAACAACAGAAAGCCACGGAATTTCTCCATTCCAATATTCAGGATCTGTTGTTTTTGGGGTGCCCCCGCCAACCAAGTTTAGAATTTCTGAAAGTTTATATGTTTTCCATTCACTCATTTGTCTGCACTATGTTTTTTGTGATTAAGTGATTGCCCTGATTTTTTGCTGCTGAAATCCTGTTCATCGGATAAACCGGGTAAATTAAGGTTCGGGTGTTTATATGTTTTCCAATTCTTCGGCATCACTTCTTTTTGTTCTTCAACTTAGGTTTGCTCTTGCTCTCTACTTTCTTAATGCTATCGGCCACAGGTAAATTTTCGGGCATGGTACCGCCAATTTCTTTTATGGTCTGCCGCACTTTCTTACCTACTTCGTAGTGCGTTTGGTTGGCCTGGTGTTTTCCTTTTATGTTTTCCCTGCGCAGTTTTTCTTCGGTTTGTGTGGCGCGGAACAGGTTGGCGGCCAGTTCGGTGCTGCCCATGTGGTCGAGTATCTGCTGCGATTTTTTCAGTCCTTTCTTTTTGTGGATGGCCTTGGCATCGAGCCCGCCATACAAACCCATGTAGCCGTGGTTTTGAAAGATGGCGTAATCGAGCGAGCCCGTAACACCCACTTTCTTGGCCGCGGCCGCGAGCATGGTGTTGTGCTTGGCCATTTCGTTGCGCAGAAACAACCGCTTTTCATCTTCGGTACTCAGGCGGTTGTATTCTTCCATCTGCTGTATTTCGCGCAGGCGGGTTTGCACCGCAAAGTAGGTTTGGCCCAGTGCCACCACTTCTTTAGAAGGGTCGGCATTTTGCACAATCAAGTAGCAGGCGTAACGTGAGAGTTTGATATTTTCAACCGGCCGTTCGGCACCTGAACCAATGCTAACCATATCGTGGAATTGCACGATATGGTTTTCCGGGGCGTGGCCGCTATTTCTACAGGCTTCCCATGCTTTGTCAATAACGGGTTTAAAATTTCGATACTCTAAATAGTCAAGGGCTTTAGCCATGTCACGGGCAGTCCAGTATTCATGATTGTTTTCATCCAGCTTTTTGATTTGTTCAAAAAGTAAAGAGCCGCGTTTTGAAAGTTCTTTTGCCATTGTAATGCATTTAAAAGAGTAGAAATAACTTATATCCTGACCATTTTCCCGACATCGGGAAATTGATAATCAGATGTACAACCGCTGGTTGCATAATTCCAGTTTCTTGATTGTCAATGCCTTGCGATTTTGCAGCAGGGTGCTGCCAAATTGTGTATCGCTCATAACTCATAGCCAATCTTCTTTAGGTTCTTTTTGATTTCCTTATCCAATGTGCCGGAGGTTTGCATTTGCTCGGCCAATGTTTTAGTGAGGGCTTTCATTTTCGTGTTAAAATCCTTTTTGTCTTCCTTCACCTCTTTGAATTCAATATAGCGACCGGGCGTAAGAACATAGTTGTTCTTTCTAACTTCCTGAATGTTCACCGCCTTGCAAAAACCCGGAATGTCTTTATAGACACCCTCTCCCTCGCTCCCTTTCCTGGTGGAAGAGGGATGGGGTGAGGGTTTGTTTCTCCAATTGTGGTAGGTGCCGGAGATTTTTGCAATGTCTTTGTCGGTTAGTTCCTTTTGCTTGCGACTAATCATTGTTCCTAATTCCCGTGCATCAATAAACAAGATTTCATTGCTTCGGTTGCGGAATTTAGAGCCTGTCCCGCTTGTTGCGGGATTGGTTTTACTTCTTGCTAAAAACCAAAGGCAGGCAGGAATTTGTGTGTTGTAAAACAATTGCGATGGCAGAGCCACCATGCAATCCACCAAATCGTTTTCAATTAACTGTTTGCGGATGTCGCCTTCGGTAGCAATTTCAGAACTCATGCTGCCGTTTGCCAAAACAATTCCAGCCGTTCCATACGGTGCTAACTTGCTGATGAAGTGTTGCAGCCAGGCGTAGTTGGCGTTTCCTGTTGGCGGTATGCCATATTTCCATTTATGCGTTTCGGCTTTGTTGATGTTGTAATCACTCACATTGAAAGGCGGATTGGCAATTACATAATCCACTTTCAGTTCGGGGAATTTGTCGTTCATTAATGTATCGCCCAACTCAATCTTTGCATCAATTCCCCGAATGGCAAGGTTCATCTTTGCCAGTTTCTGTGTTGTCGGGTTGCTCTCTTGTCCGAAAATGGAAATCTTTCCTTTGCGGTGTTCGTGCATTTCAATAAAACGTTCGCTTTGCACAAACATGCCACCGCTTCCGCAAGCACCGTCATACACACGGCTTTCGGGTGCAGGTGCAAGCATGTCCACCAATATTTTCACAATGCTTTGAGGCGTATAAAACTGTCCGCCTTTTTTGCCTTCGGCATCTGCAAACTGTCCGAGAAAATATTCAAACACAAAACCAAGTACATCGCGGCTTTTTCCGTGCCTGTTCGGCAGGCCGGCATTTCCGCCTTTGCTCAACGTGATTGAGCCAATCAAGTCAATCAGTTCGCCAAGCCGGTGTTTGTCAAGTGCTGGTCTTGCATAATCTTTAGGCAAAACACCTTTCAATGAAGGGTTGTCTTTTTCAATGGCGTCCATTGCATCGTCAATGTCTTTGCCAATGGTTGGCAGTTTGGCTCTGCCTTGCAGCCGTTTCCAACGTGCTTGCAGTGGCACATAAAAAACTCTCTCGGCTGTATATTCGTCTTTATCCTCCGGGTCGGCACCGGTTTTCTTTTTCTCCGCTTCTAATTTTTGGTAGAGTTCATCAAAAGCGTCCGAGATATATTTCAGGAAAATCAGTCCGAGCACCACATGCTTGTATTCCGCAGCATCCATGTTGTTGCGCAGCTTGTCGGCAGCTTGCCACAGCTTTTTTTCCAGTTCTAAGTTGTCGGTCATGTTCTAATGTCTTGTGGTTTTTTAATTGGTCAAAATACGGAAAATTGAGGTTTTAACCTCGGTTTCGGTTGGTGCAGAAAGAGATTTAGTCTTTACATACAAAGCGTGATGTCCAAATCTTTTTGCCGTGCAGTTCGCACACATTTTTTACTTTTGCTGTCTTAATTAAGATTAGCTTTCAAGTTCATGTCGCTTTCTACCAAATACAACCCGGCCGAAACCGAAGACAAGTGGTACCGGTATTGGATGGCCCAGAATTTTTTCCATGCCCAAGCCGATGCAAGCAAAGAGCCCTACACCGTTGTTATGCCTCCGCCCAACGTAACGGGTGTGTTGCACATGGGCCACATGCTCAACAACACCATTCAGGATGTGCTCATCCGCAAAGCACGTATGGAAGGGAAGCAGGCGTGCTGGGTGCCCGGCACCGACCATGCCTCCATTGCCACCGAAGCCAAAGTGGTGGCCATGCTGCGCGAGAAGGGCATCAAAAAATCTTCGCTCACCCGCGATGAATTTTTAAAATACGCCTGGGAGTGGAAAGAAAAATATGGCGGCATTATTCTCGAACAATTAAAAAAACTGGGTGCTTCGTGCGATTGGCAACGCACACATTTTACCATGGACCCCGACTATTACAAAGCCGTGATCCGTGTGTTTATCGATCTCTATAATAAAGGCTACATCTATCGCGGGTTGCGGATGATCAACTGGGACTGCGAAGCGAAGACCGCACTCAGCAACGAAGAAGTTTTGTACAAAGAAGAAGGCGAACGGTCGGTGCTTTACTCGGTACGTTACCAACTGAAAGATTCCGATGATCGTTTTATCACCATTGCAACACAACGCCCCGAAACCATTATGGGCGATGTGGCTATTGCTGTAAACCCAACAGACGAACGATACAAGAATTTGATCGGCAAAAAAGTTTTGGTGCCGTTCATCAACCGCGAAATTCCGGTAATTGCCGATGCCTATGTAGATAAAGCCTTTGGCACCGGCTGCCTTAAAGTTACGCCCGCTCATGATGTGAACGACTATGAGATTGGCCTACGGCATAATTTACCTGTGATTGACACCATCAATGACGATGGCACACTCAATGAAAAATGTGAGCTTCCGAAATTTTTTGGCAAAGACCGATTTGCCGTGCGCAAAGAAATTGTGAAAGATTTGCGCGAAGCAGGTTATCTAATCAAAGAAGAAGAATTTGTAACGCGCATCGGCCGAAGCGAACGAACCAATACCGTGGTAGAGCCCAAGCTTTCGCTGCAATGGTTTGTGAAGATGAAAGAGATTTCGGTGCGCGCCAAAGATGCCGTAGAAAATGAAGAAATAAAATTATATCCGGGTAAATTCAAAAACACGTACCGTCATTGGATGGAAAACGTGCGCGACTGGTGCATTTCGCGCCAACTGTGGTGGGGGCACCGCATCCCCGCCTGGTACGATGCGACTGGAAATTTTGTTGTAGCCGAAAACGAAACCGAAGCACTCAAACAATATCAATCGAAGTTTCCGCAATCGGGAACACCGAATCTAACACAAGATCCGGACGTGCTCGACACGTGGGCTTCGTCCTGGCTGTGGCCGATTGAAGTGTTCAAGGGCTTCGATGAGTCGTATTTTAAAAATGGAAAAATCAATGCATCGCAAAATGCAGATTTAAAATATTTCTATCCGTCTAAAGTTTTGGTTACCGCCCCGGAGATATTGTTTTTCTGGGTAGCCCGGATGATCATTGCGGGTTATGAGTACATGGATAAGAAACCGTTCGAAGATGTTTACCTCACTGGCATTGTGCGCGACAAGCAGGGTAGGAAAATGAGCAAGTCGCTCGGCAACTCTCCAGACCCGTTGGCACTGATCGAAAAATACGGAGCCGATGGCGTGCGCACGGGCATGTTGTTCAGCTCTCCGGCCGGAAACGATTTGCTGTTTGATGAAAAGCTTTGCGAGCAGGGAAGAAATTTTGCCAACAAAATATGGAATGCGTTTCGGTTGGTAAAAGGTTGGACCTCCTCACCCCTGCCGCAGCCCGCAGAAAACAAAATTGCGGTTGAATGGTTCGACTCGAAACTGAATCAATCGTTGAAGGAACTCGAAGATCATTTCGGTAAATACAGAATTTCCGATGCGCTGCACACGCTGTATAAATTAGTATGGGACGATTTCTGCGCGTGGTATTTAGAAATTGTGAAGCCGGAATTTGGCGCACCGATTGACGAAGCCACCCATCAAAAAACAATTTCATTTTTTGAATCACTCCTCAAATTATTGCATCCGTTCATGCCCTTCATTACCGAGGAATTGTGGCATGAGCTGGCCGACAGAAAAAAAGAAAACTGCCTCTTGGTTTCGGAGTGGCCAAAAACTAAAGAGCACAACACAACCCTTTTAGAACAAGGCCTGTCGGCATTTGAAATTATCACTCAGGTACGCAACGTTCGCAACGCCAAGGGTATCTCTCCAAAAGAGAGCTTAACCCTCAACACGGTTTCTTCGAACAAAGAAATTGGAATTTTTTCTTCGGTGGTTAAAAAACTGGCCAACCTGAAATCGTTTGATGTGGTAACCGAAAAGCCAAACGGAACATCGTTTATGGTGGGCACGCAAGAGTTTTACATCCCACTCGAAGGCAAGGTAGATGCGGCAAAAGAAAAAGAAGAGCTGCTAAAAGAACTCGAATACAACCGGGGCTTTCTCGCTTCGGTGATGAAAAAACTTTCGAACGAAAAATTTGTAAACGGAGCTCCACCGCAAGTGCTCGAACTTGAAAAGAAAAAGAAAGCCGATGCCGACCTAAAGATTAAAACATTGGAAGAACGGCTCGCATCGCTTGCTTAAACCCTTGCGGCCATCAGCAACTCGATGTTCTTAAATTTCATGGCAAACTTGCGTGCGATGGACTCGTTGGTGAGACTTCCTTTGTAGGTATAAACTCCCTTCAAAAACCATTTGTGGGCAAAGATCATTTCTTCCACTCCGCCTTCTTCGGCAGCACGCAAAATAGTGGGCGTAAAAATATTGCTTAAGGCCGTGGTGGCGGTATTGGCAACACGCGAGGCCACATTGGGAACACAGTAATGAATAACATCGTACTTTCTAAAAACAGGTTTGGCCAGTGAAGTGACCTCGGAAGTGGCCACGCACCCACCCTGATCGATGCTCAAATCAATGATGAGCGAGTCGGGTTTCATGCTCTTCACCATTTCTTCGCTCACCACGTGCCTGGCCCTGCCTTTTTCTGCACGCAGCGCACCGATCACCACATCTGCATTTTTCATACTCTCGCTAAGCGTTACGGTGTCTATGGTGGAAGTATAAAACTGATGACCAAGTGTGTGTTTTATACGCCTGAGTTTGTACAAATGATTATCGAAAACCTGAATCTCTGCCCCGAGGCTGAGTGCTGCGCGGGCGGCATATTCGGCAACGGTTCCCGCACCAATAATTACTACTTTGGTGGGTGGAACTCCGGTAATGCCTCCTAAAATTATTCCCTTCCCTCCTTTTGTTGTGCTTAAGTATTCTGCCGCAATGAGCATTACAGCACTACCAGCAATTTCGCTCATCGCCCGCACAATGGGCATGCCCCCTACTTTGTCTTCAATAAATTCATAGGCAAGGGCCGTAACTTTTTTTCGGAGGAGAGCTTGTACGCGCTCCTCGCTCAAGTAGCCCATTTGAAGCGCGGAGATCAGCGTCTGTCCGGGTTTAAAATACTCCAGCTCTTCAAGCGTGGGTGGCTCAATTTTTAAAATGATGTCGGCTTTGTAAACTTCCTGGGGAGAGTAAACAATTTTTGCACCGGCTTCGCTGTACATCCGATCGGTAAATTTGCTGCCCGCACCCGCATTGCTTTCCACCCAAACTTCATGTCCGTTGGTCACGAGTAATGCCACCGCATCGGGTGTAAGGCAAATTCTATTCTCACGTATCGCTGCTTCTTTGGGTAAGCCGATAAAGAAGGAGTGTTTCCCTTTTTTAGTTTTCACTAATTGCTCCTGGGGCGATAAGCTGGTGTTGGCAAGTGCTTCAAATCCGGTTTTCTTTTTTTCAGCCATGGGTTTGGTAACGAATTAAACGCGTGTGATGGTCAATGATTTCTATTCGAATTTCGAAATACGAAGACGGCAAGAGCGATGAAATTTTTTCGGGCCATTCGATCAAACATAAATTTCCGGAATCAAAATACTCGTCAACACCAATATCGAAAGCCTCGGTTTCATTTTTAAGCCGATAAAAATCAAAATGATAAATGGTCTGTGCATCTCTACTCCGGTATTGATTGATGATCGAAAACGTAGGGCTTGCAATGGTTTCACTTGTTCCTATTTCATTCACAATCGCTTTTACCAATGTGGTTTTCCCTGCCCCCAGTTCTCCATACAATGCCCAAACCGATACTTTTGCCCCTGCAACCCAAAGTTTTTTTGCCACTTCGCTAACGGCATCCAACGTAAACCGCATGGAAAATTCGGCAGATACCTCAGGCATTCTTCGAAGATAATGAAATTATAGGTATTATCATTTCTTCCAGGCTCACTCCGCCATGTTGAAAAGTGTCTTTGTAAAAATTGACATAATAATTATAGTTGTTGGGGTAGGCAAAAAACTGATCTTCGATGGCAAAAGCATATGTGGTAGAAACATTTTGCTTGGGCAGATAAAAGCGTTCGGGTTTAAGTGCCTCCATAATTTTGCCGCTTTCGTAGCCCAGGTTTTTTCCTTGCTTGTAGCGCAAATTGGTGTTTACGTTTTTGTCGCCCACAATTTTAAAAGGCCGCTTTACGCGAATGGTGCCGTGGTCGGTAGTGATGATAACTTTTATTTTTTTCTCAGAAATTTTTTTCAAAATCTCGAGCAATGGCGAATGTAAAAACCACGATTTGGTTATGGAGCGGTAAGCAGCTTCATCCGGTGCAAGTTCGCGGATCATCGCCATGTCGGTGCGGGCGTGCGAAAGCATATCTACAAAATTGTAGACCACAACATTCAGTTTATTTCCAAATAAATTATTGACGGAATCCGCCAGCTCTCGGCCTTCCTCCAGTTGTTTTATCTTATGATAAGAAAATTTAATGTTGATGTTGTTGCGTTTCAAATTCTTTTCAAGAAATTCTTGCTCGAAATTATTTTTTCCTTCATCCACATCTTCGCCAACCCAAAAATCGGGGTATGTTTTTTCCATTTCGGAGGGAAGCAAGCCCGAGAAAATTGCATTGCGGGCATAGGCGGTGGTGGTGGGCAGTATCGAGTAATAGGTCTCTTCGTTGTCGATATTAAAAAATTCAGTGATTAGTGGTTCGAGCACTTTCCATTGATCGTACCGAAGGTTGTCAATTACAAACAAAAACGTGCATTCGTTTCTGTTCAATTCTGGAAAAACATTTTTTTTCATCAACTGATGCGACATCATGGGCCGTTCTACGTTCGGGTTGTTGAGCCAGCCCTCATAATTTCGTTTTATGAATCGGCAGAAATTGGTGTTGGCTTCTACTTTCTGGCTTTCGAGCACTTCCGTCATTTCATTGTTTTCGGCTTCGGCTATCTGCAATTCCCAAAACACAAGTTTCTTATATATATCAACCCACTGCTCGTGGTTCATATTGTCGAGCAACGCCAGGCTGATTTTCCCAAACTCTTGTTGATACCCGTGGTTGGTCTTCTCCATCACCAGGCGTTTGTTGTCCAGTATTTTTTTTACGGAGAGTAAAATCTGGCTTGGGTTGATGGGCTTGATCAGGTAGTCTTCAATTTTTGCACCGATGGCTTCCTCCATAATCCGTTCTTCTTCATTCTTGGTGATCATCACCACCGGCAGGTTCGGCTTGTTGTTTTTAATTTGATTCAAGGCTTCAAGGCCGCTCATGCCGGGCATGTGTTCATCCAAAAAAACCACATCAAAATGTTTGGCATCGCTTAACTCCACGGCATCCGTTCCATTGTTTACGGGCGTGATGTCGTAACCCCTCTGTTGCAAAAACAGAATGTGAGGTTTTAACAGATCGATTTCGTCATCCGCCCAAAGAATGGTGTACCTTTGCATAGAAGATTAAAATTTCAAGTTACAATTTTAAACTCAATTCCTGTTCGCTTGAACAAAAACAAAATCATCAACGACCCGCTCTACGGATTTATTTCAATTCCCAATGACTTGATCTTTGATTTGATTTCGCATCCACTTTTTCAGCGCCTTCGATTTATCCGACAGTTGGGCCTGAGCGATTTTGTTTATCCGGGTGCTGTTCATTCCCGGTTTCATCATGCCTTGGGTGCCATGCACCTGATGAGCCGCGTGCTGGAACTGCTGAGAAAGAAAAAAATAGAAATTTCCGACAAAGAATTTGAAGCTACCCTGATCGCTATCCTTCTACACGATATCGGGCACGGCCCACTCTCGCATTCGCTGGAAGAAACCTTGCTTCCGGGCATACACCACGAAAGCATTTCGTACCTCGCCATGAAATCGCTTAACAAAGCGTTTAACGGAGAACTTGATCTTGCTCTTAAAATTTTTCGAAATAGTTACAAACGAAAATTTTTTCATCAATTGGTAAGCAGCCAGTTGGACATTGACCGGCTCGACTACCTCGCGCGCGACAGCTTTTTTACCGGAGTGATGGAAGGCACCGTTGGCGTTGACCGGATCATTGCCATGCTCCACGTTTGTGACGACCAACTGGTGGTGGAAGAAAAAGGGATTTTCAGTATCGAAAGTTTTCTGCACGCCCGCAGGCTAATGTATTGGCAAGTTTATCTTCATAAAACAGCCGTGAGTGCCGAACGCATGATGGTGAACGTCATCAGGCGTGCACAATATATTGCTTCGTCCGGAGGAAAAATAACCGGCAGCGATGCCCTTTTATTTTTTCTCGGAAAGAAAATTACACTACCCGATTTTTCTGAAGAAGTTTTGGCTCATTTTGCACAATTAGATGACCACGACATCTGGGGTGCGATTAAACTTTGGTGCAATCACCCGGATCGCATTCTTAAAACCCTGTGCACACAACTCTTGCAGCGTGAACTTTTTCGTATTGAATTGACCTCAACACCTATAAAGAAAATACAAGTAGAAAAAGTAAGGCAAGAGATCAGCCGGGAGTACAAAGTTTTACACAAAGAGGCTAATTATTTGTTCTCGCATGGCTCCTTAAGCAACGAGGCCTACATAGCAGGTGGCCAGCCCATCAATATACTGATGAAATCCAAAAAAGTGGTTGATATAGCCCATGCCAGCGACCTGCCCACCATTCAGGCAATGAGTAAAGTAGTAAAAAAGAACTATTTGTGCTGGCCGCGAAGGCTGAACCTTACGTTTTAATTTTTTTAGTTGCAAAAGGCGTTTGATATATTTTTACTAACTTTCTTTTGGTGTAATTTTGAGGACACCCCCAACCCTATTTATTTATATAAAATATGCAGTTTACGGTTAGTCAGATAGCAGGGATGCTTCGAGGCGAGGTGCGTGGCAATGGCGATGAAAAAATCTCGATGCTTGGCAAAATACAAGATGCCAAAAAAGGGCAGATTGCATTTCTGGCCAACCCCAAATACGAGCAATACATTTACAGCACACAAGCCAGTGCCGTTATTGTGAAGAGAAATTTCGAGGCACGGAAAGAAATTACCACCACCTTGATTTTAGTGGATGACCCGTACTCAAGTTTTACCTTGCTTTTGGAAGAATATCACCGGGCGGTTAGTTTTCAAAAAACCGGGATTGAAGAACCTTGTTTTATCGGCAGCAATTCCACGGTTGGCGAAGGTATTTACCGAGGTGCGTTTTCATATATCGGGAATAATGTTAAGATCGGCAACAACGTAAAAATATATCCTCATGTATTTGTGGGGGATAATGTGGTGATCGGCAACGATACTATTCTTCATGCTAACGTAAAATTATATGCCGACACAAAAATTGGCAACCATTGTGTGCTCCACTCCGGCTCGGTTATTGGCAGCGATGGTTTTGGGTTTGCCCCGCAAGAAGATGGGTCGTACAAGGCTATTCCGCAACTCGGCAATGTTGTTCTTGAAGACCATGTAGTGATTGGCTCTAATACGGTGATCGATTGCGCAACACTTTTTGGTGATTCCACCATTATTAGAAAAGGTGTAAAATTGGATAACCTGATCCAGATAGCACACAATGTAGAGATTGGAAAAAATACAGTGATCGCGGCACAGGCCGGCATTTCAGGGTCTTCAAAAATCGGTGAAAATAATATTATTGCCGGGCAAGTGGGTATAGCCGGGCATTTGGTTATTGCAAACCATACTGGTATTGGAGCTCAGGCGGGCATCTCCAAGTCAATCAAGGAAGAAGGGCAGAAAATTATTGGCTATCCGGCATTCGATGTAAAAGAGTATTTTAAATCATACGCAGTGTTCAAGCGCCTGCCCGATCTCAACGACCGGCTACGTGAATTGGAAAAGAAAATAGTACAACTCGAAAAAGAACAACAAGCCGATAAAATCAGTTAGGCAATTACCCTTTGTACGTTACCCGGTAGATCACATTCGCCTTATCATCGCTCACCAACATAGAGCCATCGGGCAACACGAGAACATCCACCGGCCTGCCCCACACTTTTTGCGATGCATCGTCAAGCCAGCCTGAAGCAAAAACTTTTTGAGAGGTCGTTCCTTTGGATTGGTCGTCTTTCACCATCACCAACTGATACCCACTCTTCTTGCTTCTGTTCCACGAGCCATGTTCGGCCAGGATAATTTGATTTTTATATTCTGCCGGAAACATTTTTCCGGTGTAAAATTTTATGCCGAGCGGTGCCACGTGTGCACCTAAATTTACTTTGGGCACAACAAAATCACTGCACGGTCTTTTGCTGCCAAACTCTGGATCTTTAATGGTGCCCCCGTGGCAATATGGGTATCCAAAGTGTTGGCCTGTTTTGGAAAGCATGTTCAGTTCGCAAGGAGGTATGTCATCGCCCAGCATATCTCTTCCGTTATCGGTGAACCACATTTGCTTTGTGGTTGGGTGCCACGCAAAGCCTACGGTGTTGCGCACGCCATGAGCAATTATCTCCAGGCCACTACCATCGGCATTCATCCGTGTGATGCTGGCATAGATCGGTTTCTCCGGTTCACAGATATTGCACGGTGCACCTACGGGCACATAAAGTTTCCCGTCCGGTCCAAACGCAATGTACTTCCATCCGTGGTGTGCTTCGGTGGGATACTTATCGTAAACAACTTCAGGTTTACCGGGGTTGTCGAGTTTACTTTCGATGTTAGGAAATTTAAGTATCCGGCTCACTTCGGCTACGTATAAATCTCCGTTGCGGAAGGCAACTCCGTTAGGCATGTTTAGGCCGCTGGCAATAACCCATTTCTTATCGGCTTTGCCATCGCCATCGGTGTCTTTCACGGCATAGACTTTATCTTCGCTGCGGTTGCCCACATAAACAACTCCGCTTGGGCTAATGGCCAATGAGCGGGCGTTGTCTACTTCAGCATAAACGCTGATGGAAAAACCCATTGGCAATTTTATACTTTCCAAAGGCAAGCTTGCGCTTGTTCCGGTTATGGCAGGCGTTGAATTATCGTTAAGCCCACTGCTTTGTATAAAACAAAAAGAAACTGCTACAGCTGCCAAAGAAATCAATTTTGAATTCATAAGTGATCTTAATTTATCAATTAAAGGTAATTTGAAAACAAGGTAGGATACAACGATTATTTTGGCCAACCTCTTTTAGCGAAGGATGAAAGGTAAATTCCAATCAAACTCACCGCTTTCGTTACGTATTAAAAATCGCGTGCATTTTGGATCAGACTTTTTTAAATAAGCAGTACCTTTGCTCGATTTTTAAGACATGATTTCAGTTTCAAATATCTCTTATTTTATTGGCGGACGTGCTTTGTACGAAAACGCCTCCATGTTTATACGTCCAACCGACAAAATCGGGCTGATTGGGCTCAACGGCCGGGGCAAATCAACTTTGCTTAAAATTATTACGGGGGAATTGACCGTAAACGCTGGCTCCATCAGTAAAGCAAAAGATTGTACGGTTGGTTTCCTGAATCAGGATTTGCTCTCCTATCAAACGGACGATGCCATACTTACCGTGGCGATGGAAGCCTTTAAAGAAGCCGTTGACACACAACGCCAGATTGAAAAAGTACTTCACCAACTCGAGCACGATTACACAGACGATCTGGTTGACAAGCTCACCCGGTTGCAAGAAAAATTTGAACACCTCGATGGCTACACCATGCAGGCAAAAGCCGAAGAGATTTTAGAAGGAATTGGGTTTTCCACACAAGATCTGCACCGCCCGTTGCGCGAGTTTTCCGGTGGCTGGCGCATGCGCGTGATGCTGGCCAAGCTGCTGCTCGAAAAGCCTTCGTGCCTGATGCTCGATGAACCCACCAACCACCTGGATTTGCCTTCCATCGAGTGGGTGGAAAATTATCTCCGCAACTACGAGGGGGCCGTGGTGATTGTATCGCACGACAGAACTTTTCTCGACAACGTCATCAACAAAACCGTTGACGTAACTAATCAGCAACTCGTAACCTACGAAGGAAATTACACTTACTACTTGCAGGAAAAGGAAATGCGCGAAGAGATTCAACAAAACGCATTCGAAAATCAGCAAGCCAAGATCAGGCAGGCGGAGCGGTTCATCGAGCGGTTTCGGGCAAAGGCCACCAAATCGCGCCAAGTGCAATCGCGGGTGAAAGCCCTTGAACGCATGGACAAAATTGACGAGGTGGTAAACGATGTTGCCGAAGTTAATTTTCGGTTTACGTTTAAACAGGCCTCGGGCCGCCACGTGGTTACGCTGAAGGATATCAGTAAATCGTATGGGCCGCTGGAGATTTTAAAAAACTCGAGTGTCACCATCGAGCGCGGAGATAAAATTGCATTGATCGGTGCAAACGGCAAAGGGAAATCAACCCTGCTTCGTATTTTGGCCGACACCGAACCCATTGAAGGCGAACGAACCATTGGCTACAATGTAATCTACGGATTTTACGCCCAGCACCAGCTTGAATCGCTCCGCGTTGACAATGAAATTCTTGACGAGCTGAAACAGGCCGGCAGCGGAAAAACAGAACAAGAACTGCGCAATGTGCTCGGCTGTTTCTTGTTTTCGGATGAAGACGTATTCAAAAAAATAAAGGTGCTATCGGGAGGAGAAAAATCGCGCGTAGCACTTGCCAAAACATTAATTTCAGAAGCCAATTTTTTACTGCTCGATGAACCCACCAACCACCTGGATTTTATTTCGGAAAATATTCTGATTCAGGCATTGCAGCAATACCAGGGCAGCTTTGTTACGGTTAGCCACAACCGCCACTTTGTTAGCCAGATCGCCAACAAAATCTGGTACATCGAAAACCACGAGATCAAAGAATATCCCGGCACCTATGAAGAATACGAGTATTGGCGAAAGAAAAACGAGCCACTTACCCGCACCGTACATGTTGCCAAAAAAGAAACACCCAAGAAAGAAGTACACGTAGCCTCTTCTCCAACCGATCAAACCCGTCTTAATGCCTTGCACAAAGATTTAAAGAAGGCTGAAGAAACCATTCAAAAACTGGTGACTGAAAAAGAGAGCTTAGAACAAGCAATGGCAAAACCCGAAGTTTACGCCAGTGTAGATAAACTAACCGACTACCAACAAAAGTATGAAAAGGTAGATGGCCAACTTGAAGAAGAAAATAAAAAGTGGGAACTGATTGCACTTGAAATTGAAGAGCTGGAGGAAAAAAAATAATTCTTTACACGAAAAATTTTAGCCCTGAGAACTATCATTCCATGAAAATCCACATCAGGCGTATTGAAGCCACCGACAATCAGCCGTTGGCAAAAATGATACGAACCGTTTTTGAAGAGCATGTTGCGCCTCAACACGGAACGGTTTATTCAGACCCCACCACCGATACGCTCTACGAATTATTTCAAAAGCCGAAAGCGGTGCACTGGGTAGCAGTGGTGGAAGGTGTAATTGTAGGCTGTTGTGGCATTTACCCTACCGAAGGACTTGAAAAAAACTGCGCAGAGCTGGTGAAGTTTTATCTATCCCAAGAAGCAAGAGGAAAGGGAATTGGAAAACAGTTGATGGAGAAAAGCATTGAATCGGCATTGTTGTTTGGATACGAGCAACTTTATATTGAAAGTTTGCCGCAGTTTGCAAAAGCTGTTGGTATGTACGAAAAACTGGGCTTTGAGCGATTAAGTAAACCCTTGGGAAATTCCGGCCACAGCACTTGCAACATCTGGATGCTGAAAAAACTAAAGTAAATTCACCGTAGTTTACTGTTCAAGGTTACCTAATTTAGTAAGTAAATACTTGAATATTTTTCCGGACGCAGAAATTCAACAATAAACTATGAGACTCTTTTGTGCACTTCTTATTTTGATATTTTTTATTTCGTGCAAAAAACAAGAATACGATATTGTTATCCGAGGCGGTACTGTATACGAAGGCACCGGCAAGCCGGGGCGGGTGGCAGATGTAGCCATAGCAGGCGACTCGATTGTATTCATTGGTGACCTATCGGATTCCAAAGGAAAAAAAGAAATTAACGCAAAAGGCCTGGCTGTGGCACCCGGGTTTATCAACATGATGAGCCATGCAGAGGTGTCGCTCCTGATGGATAGCCGTTTGCAGAGCGACTTGAAGCAAGGTATTACCTTAGAAGTATTAGGAGAAAGTTCGATGGGGCCGTTAAACGACCGGATGAAAAAAGATGCTGCCGAACAAATGAAACGAAATCCGGATTGGAAATTTGATATCGACTGGACAAGCTTCGGAGAATTTCTTCAATCGTTGGAGCGCAGGGGCTTCTCCCCTAACGTAGCTTCTTTTGTTGGAGTCAATACCATACGCACAAATATATTGGGTTATGAGAACCGTGCTCCGAAACCCGAAGAACTCGAGCAGATGAAATCGCTTGTACAACAAGCCATGGAAGAAGGTGCAATGGGCACTACCACCGCATTGATTTACGCACCCGACAACTATGCCACAACAGAAGAACTGATCGAGCTCAGCAAAGTTGCGGCTGCATTTGGAGGGATGTACATCGCACATATTCGAAGTGAGGGCAATACTATTTTCTCCGCCATAGATGAAACAATACGCATTGCGCGCGAAGCGGGGTTGCCGGCCGAGATTTATCATTTAAAACTGGCCGGTAAAGACAACTGGCGGAAATTAGATACTGTGATTGCAAAAATCGACAGAGCCAACAAATCTGGCGTACGTATTACGGCCGATATGTACACCTATACGGCTGGGGCAACGGGGTTAGATGCTACTATGCCACCTTGGGTGCAGGAAGGCGGCATCAACGATTGGATCAAGCGATTGAAGAATCCCGACATCCGCAAAAAAGTTTTACTGGAAATGAGAACCCCCTCCAGCAAATGGGAAAACATGCTGATGAATGCCGGTGATCCGGATAGAGTTTTGTTGCTGGGTTTTACCAACGATTCGCTGAAACGCTATGCCGGAAAAACCCTAGGAGAAGTTGCAAAAATATACGGCAAATCTCCCGAGGAGACAGCCATGGATTTGGTGATCTCCGATAGTACAAGAGTTGAAGCCGCTTATTTTCTAATGACCGAAGACAACATCAGGCGGCAGATTGCGCTCCCTTATGTGAGTTTCGGTTCTGACGCGGGGGCACCTTCGGCCGAAGGATTTTTTTTGAAATACAAAGACCATCCACGCGCGTACGGAAATTTCGCGCGTTTGTTGGGTAAATATGTTCGCGATGAAAAAATTATTCCTCTGGAAGAAGCCATTCGCAAACTCACTTCTTTGCCGGCTCAAAATCTGAAGATCAAAAGACGAGGGGTTTTACAAACCGGCTACTTTGCCGATGTCGTCATTTTTGATCCCTTAAAAATCCAGGACCACGCAACTTTCGAAAACCCTCATCAATACGCAACGGGCGTTGTTCACGTTTTGGTAAATGGGGTTTTGGTTGTAGAAAATAGTGAGCACACCGGTGTAAAACCCGGCAAAATTGTGAGAGGGCCAGGGTATAAACCATAAAGAACAATTCTCTATCGGCACAATTCAACTTAGTTCTACTTGTTTCTTAATTGTGTTAGCTTTGAACGATGAGTCGACTGCACCTTTTTATCAAGTTTATGTTTGTCGTCTTGCCGATCGGGCTCAAGGCACAACAAGAACTCTCATTTACCGACAAAACCTACGAACCTCAGATTAAAACTGTACAACTGTATCCAAACCTGGGTGGCACTCAGGACTTTTTACAACCGGCTACAGCTCCGTTCAACCAGCAGACCCTGTTGCTCGAATTTGACGACTTGCTCGGCACGCGCAGTAACTATTACGCCAAATTAATCCATTGCAATTTCGATTGGACCAAATCTCAATTGATGGATTTAGACTTCCTCGAAAACTATAACGAGTATAACATTACCGACTACACACAATCGAACAGCATCTATTCCGTTTACATACATTATAAATTTCAGGTGCCACCGGTAAAAATTCCGGGCAATTATTTGCTCATCGTTTACCGCGATGATGTTTCGCACCTTGTTCTCTCTAAGCGAATGATGATTTACGATACCCAAATCAGTTTTACCAAAGACGATCAAATGATTGGCACTGGAACCTTAAACCCGGAAAACCAGCAATTCAATTTTGTTATTAATTATGGCGACATGGAGGTGATTAACCCGGCACAAAGTATTCATGTCAATATCCGCCAGAACCAACGTTGGGATAACGTCAAGTACGATTTACAACCCACCTTTGTTCGCGATGACGAAAGCCAACTCGAATACAAATCCGTTGATGACAATGCACAGTTTAAAGGTGGCAATGAATTTCGGTTTGCCGATTTCCGGTCTACAAATTCTCCGGGCCAAAATACCGTTCGAATAATCAAAACCATTAAGCCTTACGAACTTTATCTCGCAACGGATGATCTTCGTGGTGAAAAAGCGTACGGCCAATACAACGACTTGGATGGAAATTATGTGGTGGATAATATCGAGTACGGTGAATCCTCCATTACCGGAGACTATTTGTACGTTAACTTCTTACTTAAAGCTCCAACCGAATTGAACGGCAATGTTTATGTGGTTGGTAAATTCAACGACTACCAGCGCACAGCCGAAAACAAGATGCGTTACAATTCTACTTCCGGGGCGTACGAGTCAAGACAATTTATTAAACAAGGAAGGTACGATTACCAATATGTTTTAGAGTCTAAAGATCAGGCTGTTTATTTTATTGAAGGCTCGCACTTCGAAACAGAAAATAATTATGAAGTGGCCATTTACTACCATCCTTTCCGCCCCAACGCAGATTTATTGGTAGGCTATTACCTGCTCACGTTGAACCCGAGATAACTTACGCGTATTCTTCTTCCAGGTTTTCCTCTTTGGAAATGGAACTGGCGTGTGCGATATCCAACATGCCAAAGCCCTTGTGCGAAAAATGACCTAGGCCGTTTTCGTAAATGAACTGTTGCACCGGCTGTGGTGCGTACAAGGTAAATGGGAAAGTATAACCGCGCACTTCGTATTTCACATCGGCATCGTACAACGGATAGATGCGGGCAAATTTTTTATGTGAGGTCTGAATTTTATTGAGATATTCCCGATCGGCCACCAGCTGAAACTTGTAAAAATTAGTGAGCTTCTCAGAGTCGTATCGTCCGCTCGCCTCCATTCGTGTCATGGTATTTTCATATAGCAAATCCGAAAACTCGTCAAGCTCCGGAGAAATAAAACGTTTGCTGTACTCATCGTTGAAGGCCGCTTGTATCAATACAATGGGAGAAATACATAAATACTTTACGGTTTCGCCCACCGTAACGCTTTCTTCCGGTTCGTGCGATTCGGGGGTTAATTGCAAGTTGCCGATCACCAATTCTTTTTGAGAAAATAATACAGAGATAAAATACTCAATAAATTCTTTGCTGGAAGAAGAGAATACCAGTGTAACCCGCGATGAATAAAAATGTAGCCCTTTACGGCTGATTTTTATCTGGCCCTTTAGCCCTGAAAAGTTGTATTGATTGAAATTAGAATACTCGGCTTTTCCACCTGCCATCACCAAACCTTTAATGGTTTGCGCCAACAAAAACTGATGATGGAATGGCACGTACGCGCCACGGTTTTTCAGGGAAAAAACAATCCTGATTCTCACACCTTTGCCTTTTGGGGTAAAAAAATTACAACTAAGTCAACCCCGCCTTAAAAATCATTTGAGCGGACAGCTAAAGTACTAAAAATCAAGCAAATGAGGCTTTTCTTGTAAAGAATTATTTATGCTTTGTGGCTAAACATTGAAACGGAAATGCATCACATCGCCATCTTCAACCACATATTCTTTGCCTTCCACGGCCAAACGCCCAGCATCGCGGCAGCCCGATTCTGACTTATATTTCTGATAATCAGGTATTTTGATTACCTCGGCACGGATAAACCCTTTCTCAAAATCGGTATGAATAACCCCGGCTGCCTGGGGCGCTTTCCACCCCTTGTGAATTGTCCAGGCGCGAACCTCTTTTTCGCCAGCAGTAAAATAAGTGATGAGGTTTAGCAGGTGGTAGGCCGCATGAATCAATCGGCTCAGACCCGATTCGGTCAACCCATATTCCTCTAAAAATACCTGTCGGTCGGCTTCGTTATCGAGTTCTGCAATTTGCGCTTCTATTGCCGCACACACCATCACCACCTCTGCGCCTTCATTCTTAACTAAATCTCTGAGAGACTCTACATATTTATTGCCCGTATGGATCGACTTCTCATCCACGTTAGCTACGTATATAACGGGTTTATCGGTAAGCAATTGCAAATCTTCTATTGCCTTTCTCTCTTCGGCATCGGTTGCTACCGTGCGAGCGTTCTTCCCGGCCAACAAAGCTTCTTTAAACTGGATCAAGGTTGCTAGCTCTTTTTTTGCCTTGGCATCGCCACTTTTTGCCGTTCGTTCTACTTTACTGATTTTCTTCTCTACCGATTCCAAATCTTTCAGTTGAAGCTCGGTGTCGATAATTTCTTTATCCCCGATAGGGTCAACCTTACCCGCTACGTGAATGATGTTGTCATTGTCAAAACACCGCACCACATGTGCAATGGCATCTACTTCACGAATGTTGGCCAAAAACTGATTGCCCAACCCTTCTCCCTTACTTGCACCTTTTACCAATCCGGCAATATCTACAAACTCGAACGTAGTGGGTATTACCTTTTGCGGATTGACCAACCCTTCTAAAATCTTGAGCCGGGGGTCGGGCACCGAAATCACACCCACATTGGGTTCTATGGTACAAAATGGAAAATTGGCAGCCTCTGCTTTATTATTGGAGATAGCATTGAACAAAGTTGATTTGCCTACATTGGGCAGGCCTACAATACCGCACTTTAAACCCATGAATTATTTTTTTTGAGGCGCAAAGATAACGCGAAGGGGTAAAAAGAAAAATCCTGCCTTGAGGGCAGGAAATTTCCAGTTTAGGTATAGGTAAAAAATCTTAGTCCCAACGGAGTTCGGTGTTGTTGTGTTTGGCGGTAGCCACCACTTCTTTATCCTCGTTGTCGTGATGGTGTTCGAAAGACGAAAAGTCAACACCCGGCATCAATTCATTTTTAACATGATTCAAGGTATTGTTCAACGCCTCAACAAATCGGTTAAAATCTTCTTTGTACAAAAAGATTTTATGTTTTTCGTAGGTAAATCCCTCATTGTCTTTGTTGAATTTCTTTTTGCTTTCCGTGATCGTCACGTAAAAGTCGTTAGCACGAGTTGACTTCACATCAAAGAAATAGGTACGCTTGCCTGCCTTTACCTTTTCAGAGTATATTTCGTCCCTCCCATTTGTCTTATTCTCTTCCACAGGTCAGTTATTTAGTTTAGTTTTAGTCTTTAGGTATTTCGAAGGTACTATTTTAATCTTTTTTTACAAATGGTGTCGATAAACTTTGAGGAGGTTAGGCGCGCGGGGGGGCTTGAATTAATTGCCCGCCAGTTGGTTGAAGGGTTCATTACAGGCTTGCACAAGTCGCCTTACCACGGTTTTTCTGTAGAATTTGCAGAACATCGGCTCTACAACGAAGGCCAAAGCACACGCCATATCGACTGGAAAGTATTTGCCCGAACCGATCGGCTATATACCCGGCAGTACGAAGAAGAGACTAATCTTCGGTGCCTGATCGTTTTAGATGGTTCTTCCTCCATGTATTACCCCCAACCGGAAATGGGCAAAATGAAGTTTAGCGTATATGCTGCTTCCGCCCTTGCTTACCTGCTCACACACCAACGGGATGCCGTAGGCCTGGCTTCGTTTTCAGACCGCCTCGATGAGTTAACCACCGTAAAATCTACTCCGGCACACCTCGACAAAATATTTAAGCTGTTGGAACAAAAGCTGACTCTTCCCACGCTGCAAAAAGCAACGAAGATTACCGAGGTGCTCCATACCTTGGCCGAAAAAATTCACAAACGTTCTCTCGTGGTGATCTTCAGCGATATGTTTGAAGGCGAAGATCAAGATGAAATTTTCAAAGCCCTTCAACATTTAAAACATAACCGACACGAAGTTTTACTCTTTCACGTAACCGATCACGATACGGAGTTAGCGTTCACGTTTGAAGAACGGCCTTATGAATTTATTGACTTGGAAAATGGTGAGAGAATAAAATTAAACCCGGGTGAAGTGAAAGAAAAATTTGTGAAGCAGTTAAGCCAGGTACACAACGAACTAAAAATGAAGTGCAACCAACTGAAAATAGATTTCATTTCGGCAAATGCAAAGACCAGCTATTTTGAGGTGCTGCAAGCGTATTTAATAAAGCGGGCGAAGATGAGGTAGATAGATTAAGATATAAGTGAGATGTATAACCGTTTTACAAAATCATTCTCATGTCGCAGACCTCAATACTTCATAGCTATTTTAAGCCAATTCTTCGTTATGCAGATAGGCCTTTCTGGCCATCAGTACTTCTTTCGTCTCCACGTGGTCGGGGTCGGGCACACAACAATCTACCGGGCAAACAGCCGCACATTGGGGCTCTTCGTGAAATCCGGTGCACTCGGTACATTTGGCTGAAACAATAAAGTAAAATTCGTTGGAAACCGGGGGCTGCAATTGATTTGCATCCGTTAAGGAGCCATCATCTTGCTTCACTTCCGTAAGCTTAGTGCCTCCCGCCCACGTCCACTCACGGCCTCCCTCATAAATGGCCGTGTTGGGGCACTCGGGCTCACAAGCCCCACAATTGATGCATTCTTCTGTAATTTTTATGGCCATGGCCGCGCTTTCAATAAATTTACCGCAAAAATACGGTAAGTGTGTTTATCGTACAAAAAACTTAATCGGCAGTTCAAAGGTTCACTCGATGACAATAAAAAAAAGGATAGCAGCGTTTCACCAGCTCGGTGAAAAGATAGGGGCTCTTTCGGCTGAAGACAAAGCGTTTTTGTTTCAAGAAACCGCCAACGAAAACCCCTGGTTTACTTCCGATAATATTCAACTTGCTTTGGATGGGATTGCCTTCTTTTTAAACTATGACGCGCTTGAAAAATGGTGTGGCAAGTACACGTTTAGAGAAACTGTTTCAAAGAAAATCGGGATAGCCATGGCGGGTAATATTCCGTTGGTTGGTTTTCATGATTTTTTATGTGTGTTGTTATCTAACCATCAGCTCGTGGCCAAATTAAGCTCGAACGATTCGGTGCTGATGAAATTCATAGCCAAGACTTTGATAGAAATTGAAAAGGATTTTGAAAACCGGATTCATTTCGAAGAACGGTTGAAAAACGTAGATGCGGTAATAGCCACGGGCAGCGACAATACATCGCGCTATTTCGAATACTACTTCCGAAATACGCCACACATCATCCGCAAAAACCGAACTTCGTGTGCCGTGATTTTAGGTGAAGAAGCCCCCAATGAATTTGAATTACTTGGAAGAGACATTTTCACTTATTTCGGGCTAGGCTGCCGCAATGTTTCTAAGATTTTTGTTCCGGAAAATTTTGATTTTACTCCTCTTTTAAAAAACTGGGAGAACTATCAACCCATTATCCATCACCACAAATACGCCAACAACTACGATTATCAAAAATCAATACTGCTCATTAACCAGATTCCCTTTTACGATTCCGGTTTTGTGTTGCTTACACCCAATACTAACCTGGTCTCCCCTATCTCAACCGTGTATTACGAAACGTACTCAGACCTAAACGATCTCGATTCAAAAATAAATCAACAGCACGATAAAATTCAATGTATCGTATCGGCAAGAGCCTGGTACAAGCAAAGCTTTCCGTTTGGCAAGGCACAACTTCCTGCCATAGATGATTATGCCGATGGTATCGACACCATGGATTTTCTCTCAAAAATTTAATTGGTAGACGGATGCAATAATTCAACCCAGCCCGTGTAGGTTTTCCCACCCGCATTTAAGGTGTAATAATAAATACCATCCGACTCGGAGCCTCCGTTCCACACCACGGTGGTAATCCCGTCAACACCAAGTTTCAATTCGCTTGATCGGTACACTTCCTTACCCCATCGATTTGAAATGACCACACTTGAATTGCTGGGCAGATTAAGGATTTCAAAGGTGTCGTTTTTATTGTCGTTGTTTGGCGTGAATATGTTAGGAATAAACAATTCACGATTGTAATCAATACTTAAATCGTACGTCTTCTCGCAACCCAACGTATCTCGCAAGTAGAGGCGGTAGTCACCGGCATACAACCCGGTGGCGTTATACTCAATATTATTGTCTTGGTTATTTCGTGTAGCTGTAACCCAAGTGGAGTCAAACACATTCATGTTCGTCTGGCCGGCACGCTTGGGCTCCAGCAAATGAAGCATGATTTGGTACGATGGCTCTTGGCTTTCGCTGATGGCAATCAACATCGAACCTGTGGGGAGATTTGTTTGTGAAAATTTCCGCGTAACAAAAAGTGTATCCAGATTTGCCGCAGGTCCATCTACGGTAAAGTTTTTAAAAGCAGATGAAATCGGGTTTGTACATCCGGTCGATGCCGATTGGTCTTGAAATAAATGTACCTGGTAGCTGCCTTTTTCAATACCCGTCATCATAACGGTATCTAAGGCCTGTAGTTGAGAGATCGTTCCGCTCTGAACTACATTGCCCGAGTTAATGATTTCATAGTTGTAAGCTACCGCAAGCGAACCCTTAATACCAAATACATTAATCGTTCCTTTATCATTACTGTCGAAGCAAACAAAATTATTGGCTGCATAGCTAAAGTCGACTGCAAAAGGCCCTCCGCTTACGGCAACTAATTGGCGCGTAGGGCAAAGTGCTCCGGTTGGTTTAGCTACCACATAGTAATTTCCTTGCGACAGGCCGAGGAAGGGAGGAACTACAGTATTGCCATTTGAGTTCACATTTTGGAAAACAAGAGGATCATTAGTTGGATCCGTGGTGATCCCCACATCAAAATTTCCGGCTTGTGTAATAGTAACTGTAACCGTGCCATTTGTGCCTGTACCTGTGCAGTCGGGAGATGTACTTTGTGCAGTGAAACTAACAAGTCCCGGGAAGTTTATGGTAAGCGGGAAATTCTTGGTGCAACTGTTTGAATCGATTACGGTGAACGTATGGTTTCCTCCTGCGAGACTATCGAGAATTAAACTGGTGGTACCGTTGCCGTCAAACTGATAGGTGTATGGACCTGTGCCGCCCGTAACCGAAGTAATTTGTATGGATCCGTCATTGTTTTTGCAAGACGCATCGGAGGTAGTTGATGATATCTGAATATCGGACACGGCATTGTTGATGGTAACCATAACTTGTGCCGGGCATTGGTCTGTTGCATCGTCTCTCACAAGTATTGAGTAAGGTGTAACAGCAGGTGCCAGATTATTAACAACAACCGGTGAGGTGAACGATACCCACGTTGTGCCTGCGTCCAAAGAATATTCGTACGGAGATGTTCCACCCGAATTAACCGTTAACGTAGCCTGTCCAACAGCCTGGTTAAAACATTTAGCATTTACAAACCCGGTAGCACTTGCTTGTACGTTGGTTTGTATCGGCAAACTGTAAGGAAGGGTGCACGTATTGCCGCTAACATCTTTTATGGTGTATTGATATTTCAACGAAGGTGATAGGTTGCTAAAGGTAAACGGCCCAGGCCCTGCCAATGCCTGACTAAAGGTTTGTGATGTGTCGGAGAGGATAACTACATAATTAGGCGAGCCACCCGATACGTTGATCGTAATAGTTCCGTCATCTTGCCCCGAGCATGTAGGCCTTGTATCGGTTGCAACAATAGTAAACGCTCCGCAATTTGTACCACCGCAGCTTCCGGCCGGATTAATGGTAATCACTACATCATCCGTGCTACTTGTACAACTGCCGTTACTGATCGTCCAACGCAGAGTGTATGAATTACCGGATGCACCAGTAAATCCTGAAGTAGGACTTGAAACATTTGAAATAGTTCCGCCTGTGCCGCTAACTATGGTCCAGGTGCCCGTGCCAACTGAGGGTGTATTACCCGCTAACGCAACACTTGTACTGCATCCGGATTGATCTGCTCCGGCAGCAGCAATGGTAGGTGTTTGAGAAAACGCTATTTGCACATCGTCTGTACTTGGTGTACAACCGCCAACTGTGCTGATCGTCCAACGCAACACATAAACTGAGTCCGCAATTCCGGTAAATCCTGAAACTGGATTGGTGACATCGGCAAACGAACCTCCGGTTCCACTAACCACAGTCCAAGCTCCGGTTCCAACAATTGGAGTATTCGCAGCAAGTGTTGCCGAAGTACCACAGATATTCTGGTCAGGTCCGGCAGCCGAAGTTGTGGGTGTGTTGTTGTCAAATTGAATTTGAACGTCATCTGTGCTGGGTGTGCAGGATCCGTTGCTGATCGTCCAGCGCAATACATACGTTGTGCCTGCAGTTCCTGTGAATGTACTCGTAGGGTTATTTGCATCACCAAACAAGCCACCTGCCCCGCTAATGACACTCCATGCTCCGGTTCCCACTGTAGGGGCATTTGCTGCCAAGGTTGTTGGTCCACATGGGGTTTGGTCAACACCTGCATTGGAAGTAGTAGGAATTTGGTCTAAAGTTATGTTCACGCTATCTGCACTTGTTGTACACGTGCCGTTACTGATAGTCCAACGTAAAATATAAGCAACACCTTGTGTTCCGCTAAACGATGTGACCGGATCTGTTGCATCAACAAATGAACCTCCCGATCCGCTCACAATGCTCCAAAGACCCGTTCCAATAGTTGGTGTGTTTGCTGCAAGCGTTGAGCTCGTTCCACATACCGACTGGTCCGTTCCAGCATTAGCTACGGTTGGGGCCTGATCAAATGTAATAATCACATCATCCGTACTGGCCGTACAACTTCCGTTGCTGATCGTCCAGCGTAACGTATACGCTGTTCCTTGAGTACCTGTAAAACCAGAAAGCGGGTCTGTGCTATTTGCTAGTGATCCGCCCGTTCCTGCTGTGATCGTCCATGCACCCGTTCCAACTGTGGGTGCATTGGCTGCCAGCGTTGCGCTTGTTCCACAAAGAGTTTGGTCGGAACCTGCGTTGGCCGGAGTAGGGTTTTGATCAAATGTAATCACCACATCATCGGTACTAGGAGGACATGCACCACTCGTGATTGACCAACGTAAGGTATAGCTATTCCCCTGCACACCCGAAAATCCAGAAACCGGATTGGATGCATCTACAAAAGAGCCCCCTGTACCACTAACGATGCTCCATCCACCCGTGCCTACCACAGGAGTATTTGCTGCTAGTGTAGCAGAAGTACCACAAATATTTTGGTCGGGTCCTGCATTGGCTGGGGTAGGTGAATTATTATCAAAGGTTATGTCGACATCATCCGTGCTTGCCGTACACGCACCACTCGAAATGGTCCAACGCAGCGTGTAGGTTGTACCCGGTGTTCCGGAAAACGTACTTGTTGGATTTGACACATCAAAAAAAGTACCGCCACTGCCAGTAATTATACTCCATGCTCCCGTTCCTACTACGGGTACATTGGCCGCCATTGTTGCCGGGCCGCAAACATTCTGATCCGATCCGGCCGCTGCGGTTGTCGGTGGTGCCGAAACCGTAATCACCACATCATCTGTGCTGGCCGGGCAGCTTCCATTACTGATCGTCCAGCGCAAGGTAGCTGTACCCGTCACCAACCCGGTAACTCCGGAAGTAGGCGACCCTGCTGTTGTTATTGTAGCAGTACCGCTTACTACGGTCCATTGTCCTGTGCCTGTGGTGGGTGTGTTCCCTGCTAGTGATGTTGTGGTTACGTTACATAAAGCCTGATCTGCTCCTGCGTTTGCTGTTGTGGGCGCGTCATCAAAGGTGATAATGACATCGTCCGTACTTGCCGTGCAACTTCCGTTGCTTATTGTCCAACGAAGGGTGTAGCTGTTTGCTGCTGTGCCGGTAAATGTTGAAGTGGGATCTGACAGGGTAGTTACGGTACCACCCACTCCGCTGATTATGCTCCACGCTCCTGTTCCTACGGTTGGTGTGTTTGCTGCCAGAGTTGCACTTGTTCCACAAATCGATTGGTCGGATCCTGCAGCAGCCGTTGTAGGAGCTTGATCAAAAGTAATGGTTACATCATCAGTGCTTGGCGTACAGGCTCCATTGCTGATAGTCCAACGCAAAGTATACGTGCTGCCCACAGTTCCGGAGAAAGCAGAAGTTGGGCTTGTGGTTGTTGTGATCGAACCCCCTGTACCACTTACTATAGTCCAAATTCCTGAACCCGTTGCGGGTGTGTTGCCCGCAAGATTGGTGCTCGTTCCGCAGGCTGTTTGATCAGGCCCTGCATTAGCTGTTGTGGGGGGTGTACTAAAAATGATAATGACATCATCCGTACTTGCCAGACAAGCCCCGTTGCTGATAGTCCAGCGAAGAGTGTACGATGTACCCACCGTTCCAGTAAATGCCGATGTCGGGCTTGATGGCGTAGTCACCGATCCACCGGCACCAGAAATTATGCTCCACAACCCTGTTCCGATAAGTGGTGTATTACCCTGAAGGTTTGTGCTTACACCGCAAACACCCTGATCAGCTCCTGCATTGGCCGGAGTAGGCGGGTCACTGACTGTAATAATGCCTGTAGCTGTCACATTACCACAGCCACCCGTGAGTGTTACTGTATAATTGAAAGTACCCGAAGCGGTTGGTGTACCACTGATTGTAGCTACGTTCGTTGCCCAAGCTCCGTTCACGCCTGTCGGCAACCCGCTGAATGTAGCACCGGTAGCACCAGTTGTATTGTACGTAATATCTGTAATTGCTGTATTAATGCATTGCGACTGATTGTCTGTGCCTAATGCTGAGCTTAGGGTTATTGTATTGTCGGGATTCACCGTGATCGTGCCCGTGGCGTTCACGTTGCCGCAACCGCCCGTAAGCGGGATGCTGTAGTTGAACGTGCCTGGGGCCGTAGGTGTGCCGCTTATCGTGATGGTGTTTGCTGCCCAGTGTGCTGATACCCCTGAAGGCAAGCCGTTCGCCCCGGAAACTCCGTCATTGGAGATACCGGTCGCACCCGTGGTCGTGTGCGTGATCGCAGTCAGTGCTGTGTTCACGCAAAGGGTCGGAGTGGATGAAGCCACACTTACCGTGTTGCCGGGGGTTACGGTGATCGTGCCCGTGGCATTGACGTTGCCGCAACCGCCCGTAAGCGGGATGCTGTAGTTGAACGTGCCTGAGGCCGTAGGTGTGCCGCTTATTGTGATGGTGTTCGCTGCCCACGATGCCGTTACCCCGGTGGGCAAACCCGTGGCTGCGCCTATCCCGGTTGCACCCGTGGTGGTATGCGTGATCGCGGTCAGTGCCGTGTTCACACAAAGGGTCGGGGTGGAGGAAGCTGCGCCTACCGTATTATCCGGGTTCACGGTGATCGTGCCCGTGGCATTGACGGTGCCACAGCCGCCCGTAAGCGGGATGCTGTAGTTGAACGTACCTGATGCTGTAGGTGTGCCGCTTATCGTGATGGTGTTCGCTGCCCAGTGTGCTGATACCCCTGAAGGCAAGCCGTTCGCCCCGGAAACTCCGTCATTGGAGATGCCGGTCGCACCCGTGGTCGTGTGCGTGATCGCGGTCAGTGCTGTGTTCACGCAAAGGGTCGGGGTGGATGAAGCCACACCTACCGTGTTGCCGGGGGTTACGGTGATCGTGCCCGTGGCGTTCACGGTGCCGCAGCCGCCCGTAAGCGGGATGCTGTAGTTGAATATGCCCGTGGCTGTGGGTGTACCACTTATCGTGATGGTGTTCGCTGCCCACGATGCCGTTACCCCGGTGGGCAAACCCGTGGCTGTGCCTATCCCGGTTGCACCCGTGGTGGTATGCGTGATCGCGGTCAGTGCCGTGTTCACGCAAAGAGTTGGAGTTGATGAGGCCGCCCCTACCGTGTTGACCGGATTGACCGTCATTGTAATAATGTTGCTCGTGGCTGTGGGGCTCGTCACACAGGTCAGGCTCGTGGTCATCACCACGCTCATTTGATCTCCATTAGCAAGAGCCGCATCTATATAAGTCGAGCTATTTGTACCTACATTCGATCCGTTCTTCTTCCACTGGTAACTGGGCACGCCTCCATTGGTAGGTGTGGCCGTGAACGTAACGCTCGTGCCCGCACAGATCGCACCGTTTGGTGAAGCTGCAATGCTCACCGAAGGAGTAACATTTGCGGTTACTGTTATGCTGATTGCATTGGCTGATGTAACACAACCCGTTCCGCTGTTTTTAGCAGTTAATGTCCCATTAAATGTTGTTGTAGAAACAACCGATGGAATGCCCGAAATTGAAATTGGTGTAGCGGGCAAAGCCGTGTACGGAACATCAGTAAAGCCTGCAGCCTCTGCTGCTGCATCCCAATCTATTGTGTATTGATCGAGGCCGGGTGTTGCTGCACTGTAGGGCAAAGTGCTTGTTGTCGTCCCCGAACATACTCCCGGAATACTTCCCGGGGTAATTGTAGGTGAAGCTATGTTTACCGTCAATGGCCCTAGTGAGGCTGTACAAACCGTATTCGCATCACTTATTGTAACGTTGTAATTGCCGGGACCGATACCTGAAATATCTTCGGTAGTTGCCGTAAAACCTGATGGGCCCGTCCATGCATAGGAATAAGATCCTGAACCCGATCCAGCTGCTCCACCTGATGGTGTCAAGTCAATTGCTCCGTTGGACGGACTGCACGATGTAACATCAGTTACAACTGTAGTGCCTGATACATTACTGTAGAGTTTAATGGTAACGGTAACATTACTGTTGCCATTATCATCTGTAACAACTACCAGATAACTGTAGCCACCTGCCGTTCCTTTAAGGTTTGTAATGGAAAGAGGCGTGCCTATCGTAATTGGGGTAGAGGGGGTATTAGGTGGCCCAAAAACAGACGCTGATACAGAGCCTGTAGCCGCTGTTACCAATATATCGAAAGAGCCGTTCTGCAAACTATTGCAGGCATCCTTTTTGTTTTGAATACTGAACGTAGGTTGCGAAAAGCTTAGACCTGCGCTAGCAAAAAAGAAAACGGCTGAAGCTAAGACGTGGAAAAAATTAGACCTACGCATCACTTTATAGTAAATTCAAAATGCTTAATGCAAAAATTATCTTCTTCCGTTTTGGAGTTAAAAACCAACGTGTATGCACCTTTATTCAACTCCTTTATTTCATCTTCGAGAATATCTTTTTTAAAATAACCTTTTGAGCCTACTAAAGAAACTGCAATTCCTTGCCTTGACTGGCCTTTGAAATCTATTTTAACAGAGCCCTTCCCATAAGTTTCATCTGATTGAATAACCTGTATGGTTGCTTTGACCTCTTTGCAATTACCCTGAGCCTTGGCTACACTAATGCAAGCCATCAGACAAATCGTTAAACCACTGTTCAGGAATAGTTTGATGCTCATGATCTCTATTAAAAGTTCAAAAAATTACTGCAATATAAATAGTTCATTTCAATTCTTTGTAACCGACTCTGAGCCTGTAAAGATGAGCATAAGCAAAAAAGTCAGCCTGCAGATCAACCGGCTTACCCCATCCAAGTAATATTTAGTTCAAAAAATGAAGTTTTTTAAAACCTTCTGTTCAATATTTCACTCAAAATAAACGCTTTTTTGAAATTATTATGATCGCGCAGGTCGTTGGCATACTCGGCAGCCAAACTCGGCCTGTCGTCTTGCGCATAGTTTTTGAATTGGCCAAAGCGAACAACCG
Source organism: Bacteroidota bacterium (assembly GCA_018267285.1). Lineage (GTDB taxonomy): Bacteria > Bacteroidota > Bacteroidia > Cytophagales > Cyclobacteriaceae > ELB16-189. The sequence goes on from JAFDYU010000002.1 coordinate 100,936, forward strand.
AGACTTCATGCTTCATCGTTTCTTCCATCGATGGCCTATGGAACGCTTCGCGTTTGGCGTTTTCGTACGTTTCGTAAATCTTGTCTTCATCACGGTAGTACGTATCGGGCTTGGTCTTTTCAAGCGATCTGTCGTCTTTCTCAACGTTGCGATCTAAGCTTTCAACTTTAGTTACGGGTTTCAAAACCGATTGTGGCTTAGGCTGTTTGGCAGCCTGAATCTCGCGCAAAAGGTCTTCGAAAGAAACGGGTTTATCGAAGGTCTCGGTTTCTGCTGGACCCGATTCATGAGGAGTTGGGGGCGTTTTTTTGCGCGCCCGGGAAACGATGTAGATTATCCCGATGATAATCCAGATGATTACTTTCAGCTCCATCTTTCAAAGATAGGGATTATTTTGATTTTCAGGACTTTTTGGCATAGGGATAAAATGTGAATGGAATGCGAACAGTCTGTTTTTCAAATGTCGTGGCGGCTTTTATCTTTGCCGACTTTCTTTGGGGGAAAAGTGCGATTACCAAGGGATACAACCACTTTCAAATTTTATTGACATGCAGTTATCGAAGTTAGAGGTTAAAGGATTCAAGAGTTTTGCCGACAAAATTGTGATCAATTTTGATGAAGGGATCACCGGCATTGTAGGGCCGAACGGATGTGGAAAATCGAATGTTGTGGATTCCATCCGTTGGGTGCTTGGCGAGCAAAAGACCAGTGCGTTGCGCTCCGAAAAAATGGAGAACGTGATCTTCAACGGTACCAGCCAACGTTCTGCACAACAGATGGCCGAAGTATCGCTCACCATCAACAACACAAAAAACATTTTACCTACCGAATATTCTCAAATCACGATCACAAGAAGATTGTATCGCTCGGGCGAATCCGAATATTTGCTGAATGGCGTTGCCTGCCGCCTGAAAGACATCACCAATCTGTTCCTCGATACCGGGGTGGCATCAAACAGTTATGCCATTATAGAGTTGGGGATGGTGGACGACCTTCTGAACGACCGCGACAACTCGCGCAGGTCGTTATTTGAAGAAGCGGCCGGTATTTCAAAATTCAAAAAGAGAAAAAAAGAAACACTAAAAAAGCTGGAAGACACCGATGCGGATTTAGAGCGCGTGGAAGATTTGCTTTTCGAGATCGAAAAAAATATGAAGAGCCTCGAAAAGCAGGCCAAGCAAACCGAGCAGTACTATAAAATAAAAGAAGACTACAAAGAGAAGAGCATCCACCTGGCCAAGGTAGTGGTGAACAAACAGAAGGATAAATTTTCGGCCATTCAAAAACAATCGGAAACGGAAAACGACCGCAAAACAAAACTCACATCAGAGATTGCCGAAAAAGAAGCACTGATCGAAAAATCGAAAGCCGAATTGATTCTGAAAGAGAAAACACTTTCCACGCGCCAGAAGTCGATCAATGAATTTGTTTCTAAAATCCGACAGTACGAAAGCGAGAAGCAAATCAGAAACGAGCGGCTCAGGTTCTTAAACGATCGTATCGCAAACCTGAAAGACCAAATCGATCAGGACAAAAAAAGTAACGAGCGGGCGCGTTTCAGTATTCAAAGTTTAGAGGCCGAAAAAGAATCTGCAACGGCAGTGCTGAATGAAATCAGCACCAAAGTGGAAGCCCTGAAAGCCGAATACGAAGCACAAAAGGAAAGTACCTACACGTTGCAGGGCGAGTCGGATGCGCTGCGCCAGGTGCACCGTTCGCTGCAAGAAGAATCGTTTCAACACAACAAGGCACTCGACATTCGCAACATTCAGATCAACTCATTCAAACAAGAGTTGGAACGCACCACCAGCGACACCAGCGTGCAAAGCGCTAGCCTTGCTGAGTTTGAAAAGAAACTCGTGGTGCTGCAAGAAGAAATCTCACAAAAAAACAATTACCTCGATAAGTTAAAGCACGAAGAAGAAGAGGTGGGCTCTCGTATTACTTCGCTGGAGAAAACCATCGACCTGATCCGCGAAGAGATGAATGAAACCGGCCGCAAGCTCGATGCACACCAATACGATTATCAGTTAACCAAGTCGTTGGTCGAAAACCTGGAAGGATTTCCGGAGGCAATCAAATTCTTGAAAAAGAACGTGGGCCGCACCAAAAATGCCCCGCTCCTGTCGGATATTATTTCTACTACCGAAGAATACCGGGTGGCGATTGAAAATTACCTCGAGCCGTACCTCAACTATTATGTTGTGGACCACGAAGACGAAGCCTACGAGGCCATCAATATTCTAAGCGATGCCAGCAAAGGCCGCGCAAACTTTTTTATTCTTGATGCGTTCGATCATTTCGCTTCGTCACCGATACAAATGTATGCCAATGCTTTCCCGGCAACGCAGATCATTGAGTTCGACCCGAAGTACACCAAGCTGATGTCGTTTATTCTCGACAAGGTTTACCTGACGGAAGGCGACATTAAAAATACACCTTCGGACGGCAATACGTTCATTACCAAAAGCGGAAAAGTAACGAAACGAAAATTCAGTTTAAGCGGTGGGTCGGTTGGGTTATTCGAAGGAAAGAAAATAGGCCGTGCAAAGAATCTGGAAAAACTTGAGCGCGAGATTAAAGAATTTACCAAAAAACTGGAAGACGTTCGGCACACTTTAATTGATAAGCAGCGGGAACTGGAGCGGCTTCGCAACAACACCCTGAAGCAGCAAATAGAAGAAGCTCAAAATGCCGTGAAGCTGGTAAATGATGAGTCGATTTCTGTGAAGACAAAACAAGAGCAGTTTCACAACATGCTCAGCAGTGCCGACTTGCGCAGGGAAGACATTCTGGAAAAAATAGACACGCTCACCGCGGAAATGAACGAACTGCAGCCCAAAGCACAACATGCGCTTCAGGAATTGCAGCGTCATGACGAGAAGTTAAAATTGATTGTGGTGGAGTTGACTTCACAAAATGAGTTGCTCAGTCAAAAGTCGGCCGGCTACAACGAGCAAAATATTTTTTTCCATCAGCAGGAAAACCGCGTGAAGAGCGTGGAACAAGAAATTCGTTTTAAACAGGAAAGCCTGGAGCAAAGCGCCAACCGCATCACCATCAACACGGAAGAACTTCAAAAGAACGAAGAAGAAACAAAAACCATATCAACCACCGCCCAGACCAACGATGAAGAACTCATCGGGATGTATTCTGAAAAAGATGAAATGGAAAAAGGTTTGAGCGAAGCCGAAAAAGAATACTACAGTGGCCGTGGGGAGATCGACCAATACGATAAAGACTTGCGCGAAGTTCAACACCAACGCCAAAACATCGATTCGCTGCTGATGGAGTTGCAAAACCAACTCAACGAAAGCAAACTTCAACTCAATTCGGTAAAGGAAAGGTTGTCGGTAGAATTTAACGTTGACCTTGATTCGGTTATTAATGAAACAAGTGCGGAAGAAACGGAAGCTTTGCTAAAAGCCGATGAAGAGAAGATGCGTGCCGAGGTAACGAAGATTCGCGAAAAACTCGACAACATGGGGCCGATCAACCCGATGGCCATGGAGGCGTACACGGAGATTAAACAGCGGAATGAATTTATCAACGCACAAAAAGACGATTTATTAAAAGCGAAAGAATCTTTATTTGCAACCATCGGTGAGATTGAAGGTGTAGCGAGTGAAACATTTATGCAGGCGTTCAATCAAATTAAAGAACACTTTGTAAATGTCTTCCGCTCGCTCTTCAACGAGGGCGATGATTGCGATTTGAAATTGGTCGATGCTACCAAGCCGCTCGAATCTGAGATTGACATTATCGCCAAACCGAAAGGCAAACGCCCGCTCACCATCAATCAATTATCCGGTGGAGAAAAAACGCTTACGGCAACGGCTCTCCTATTTTCTATGTACTTACTGAAACCCGCACCGTTCTGTATCTTCGATGAAGTGGATGCTCCGCTTGACGATGCCAACATTGATAAATTCAACAACATCATCCGAAGCTTCAGCAAAGACAGTCAGTTTGTAATTGTTACCCACAACAAGCGCACCATGACCACCACCGATGTGATCTACGGAATCACGATGGTGGAGAAAGGGATTTCGAGAGTGGTGCCGGTGGATTTGAGGGAGTTGGCGTAAATACAAATGTGTGTTTAAACTTCAACGCGGATAGATCGAATCAGTGAATCCAAAACGCCTTGAATTTTTTGCATCGATTCTTCGTCTTTAATTTTCCCTTCTTTAATTTTTGAGCGGATAAAAGAAATCAGCAACGAGCTTCCCTCATCAACCCGTGCCGATAGTGCCGACAAGGTATGAAGCATGGACTCGTGCCCGCGTTCGCCACCTGTTGACGCAGTAATCAAGGCCGTGGGTTTTTGGTTCATTTCCATTGTTCCCACGGTCCAGTCCAACGCATTTTTTAAAGAGCCCGGTACGCCAAATGCATATTCGGGCGTGCAGATTAAAATGCCATCGGCATCTTTTAATTTTCCAAAAAAGAATCTTACCGCTTCCGGAGTTTCTTCGGATCCATCAAAGTGAGGCAGATCTCCTATGCCTTTAAAAACTTCTAAGGTTATGTTGGAGGCCAACATGTTTTCAACTTCATTAAGTACAACCTGAGTGGATGAATTTTCTCGAAGGCTTCCCGAAATAGCCAATATCTTTATTCTTTTCATTTAGGTATCCGAATTTTCAATCACTCTTAACCCGAGAAGAAACGAATACGTTCCTGAAAACATCTTTTTTATTTGCCGGGTGTATAACTTTGCTCCACATGTTTGAGCACATCTTCTTTATAGAAAAGAACATCCTTGAATTTTCCATCCACATACATCTGCGCTTGATCTGTAAAATGGATTGAAGATGGATTGCTCGAGCTGCCTCCGGTGGTAATCGATCTGGCTTTCACTTTTTTTCCAAACTCCACTACCGCAATAAAACTGTTGCCCACTGTGCCGTACATTTTTTTGGTGTTGTTGTATTTTCTCGCCCCAAACGATGCAAGCGACCCCCAAAGGGAAGAAGTGAAGGGTACTGCGATACTCGGCTTGGTATCGTCAAAGCTTGCTTCGATTTTTCCATCCAACCGCTGATACCGGTTTACTTCGCCCCAACTAATTTTCCAACTCCCAAACTCGCGTTCTAAATCTGTTATCGTTTCGTAGAGCGCATTCATTTTTTCAAGTGTTGTGGTTTCGTTTGTGAGAAAGTTAATCATGCTAAGCTGGTTGAGTTTGGGTGGAAATCGTGAAGCTGTTTTTTGTCGGAGTTTCTGTGTCCAGAAAATAGCGAGCGTTGTGGCAACCGATGTGGTCGACCACTTCAAATCCCAGGTTCGGAGCAGTTGCACTGGTTCGGTGAGTTTCGTTTTCAAGGTATCCGAAGAATGCTGATTGAAATCTTTTACAAAGGCAGGCACTAAGTTTTCGAAGGGAGGCAAATAGGGATCGCGCGAAACTCTTATTAGTTTATCGGCATCAAAATCCTTTTGGTTTTTTAAAAGTCGAACGGCATGTACACCCCGCCAGTTTTCGGCATCGGGTGCCATGTAGCTTGGAAAGTTTTCCGGTTTAGGGCTGTCTTCACCCGACACGGTAAATGGCGTTGAATTGCAGTTTTGTATCCATCCGTTTTTTGGATTAAATAAATGCAGCATCTCATCCGTTGGGTGAAGTACTTTCCATTCGGTGGCCGGATTGCTTCCATCCACCGGCTCGCTCCAATTAAATTTTGTGTCGCGCCTCGGCATAAAGTTCCCGTGCCAGTATGCAATGTTACCTTGCGCATCGGCATAGACCGTGTTGTTCGATGAATTGGTCCGCAGCTCCATCGACTTCTTAAAATCCTCAAACGATTTTGATTTCGTTCTTGAATACGATTGCGTCAATGCCTTTAGCGGCTCGTTCATCATTTTTGTTACAATCCATTTTTCACCGCGCTGTGCCACCACCGGGCCATGATGTGTAGCGTATGCCGTAAATTCTTTTCGAGAAATGGTGTTTCCGTTTTTGTATGCGATGGAAATTTTTTTGGTCTGAACCTGCTTCCATTCCTCACCGTATTTGTAAAAATAGGTTCCTTCTTTTTTAACGATTGATTCTGCGTACTCATCAATCACATCTGCCTGGCTTGAGGTGTGCATCCAGCCGCAGTGCTCATTAAACCCCTGGTAAATAAAAAATTGTCCCCACGTGGCGGCTCCGTAAGCGTTCAATCCTTCTTCACTTACCATGTGGGTTTCGGTGCGGAAATAAAATGAAGTGTGCGGATTTATCAGTAACAAAGCATTGCCACTGGTGGTGATGGAAGGTGCAATGGCAATGCCGTTGGAGCCGCGCGGTTCGTCATCGCCATCGCCCGATTTTTTTTCAGGAAGGGTTGCCGCAACCTCACCATAAAATTTTTTTAATTCGTTTAACGAAACTCGCTCAATATCTCCGCCAATGCTCCCTTCGCTGAAAAGCAATGGCATCCACGGCTCAAAACGCCTCAGCAAAACGGGCTTGGTTTGTGGGTGCGTGTAGAGGTAGTAATTTGCTCCATCGGCAAACGCGTAGCAGAGTTTTTTCAGCCAGCCGGGTGATTCGTTAAAAATTGAAATGGCTTGTAGTGTATCGAGGTACAGGCGCTGGCGCAAATCCTGATATACAAACCTTTCGCCTGCGGCTTCGGCCATTCGCGCGGTGGCGGTGAGGTAATTTCTTTCCACACGTGCAAAATCATCTTCGCACTGGGCGTAGATCATACCAAACACCGCATCGGCATCGGTCTTTCCATAGATGTGGGGTACGCCCCAGTTATCGCGGATGATAGTTATTTTGTCGGCTTGCTCTTTCCATTTTGAAATTTCTTTTGTTGAAAAAGATTGAGCCCAACAGGGAACAGCAAAAAATAAAAGCAGGATTATTCTCATATTTTAAAATTACGAATGATAAACTACCATTTGCAAATACCGAATAACGATTAATTTCGTGGCTATGCTGAAAAAAGTATTTCTCGTTCTCATCCTTTTCATTGCCGCACTGGTAATCTGGCAATGGTCTCTGGTGAATTACGGAGTGCGCATGGGTATGGGGCAACTGAAAATTATATGGCAGGCAAAACCCGTGGATGAGTTTTTGAAAGACCCTGATTTTCCCGACTCGCTAAAAAAGAAACTGCGCTTAATTGACGAGATCCGGAAATTTGCCATCGACTCACTCGGACTCGAAGACACGGAGAATTACAAAACCATGTACGACCAACGAGGTGAAGAATTGATGTGGGTGGTGCAGGCCTGCGAGCCATTTAAACTTGAGCCCAAACTTTGGCATTTTCCGGTTGTGGGCAATTTGCCCTACAAAGGTTTTTTTGATAAAGAGAAAGCTCTGACCGAACGGAAAAAATTGATCGGTGAAAATTACGATGTAAGCATTCGCAACCCGGGGGGCTGGAGCACCCTCGGCTGGTTTACCGACCCTATCTTAAGCGATATGCTCAAGCGCAACGATGGCGACCTGGCTGGCTTGATCATCCACGAAATGGTGCACGCTACTATTTTTGTTAAAGACAATTCCGACTTCAACGAAAACCTGGCCTCGTTCATTGGCGACACAGCCGCCTACCATTTTCTTGCTTTTAAATATGGAAAGCGCTCTCCGCAATATTTGAAATACCTGCACGAAGATCAGGATTACCGAAAATTCAGCCGGCACATGCTGCGCGGAAGGGATAAGCTCGACAGCTTGTACCAATCGTTTAAGCCCGAAGATTTATTTGAAACAAAAAAAGAAAAGAAAAAAATAATGATTGAAACGATCATGAAAAATATGGACACGCTGAGCTTGTTTGAAAAACGGAAAACAACCAGCACCTGGCTACCCAACAATACCTACTTTATGTCGTTTCATCTTTATCAATCCAAACAAAAAGATTTCGGGGTTGAACTTAATGATCGATTTAAAGGTAACCTTAAGGGCTATATTCATTATCTGAAGGGAAGGTATTTAAAGTAAAACGAGAGTTGTGTTAACGCAACATTAACTTATTGTGAAGTCACCCGGGAACAGTCACCAAAAATATTTTTTGTCCTAACTTTGCAAAAAAATAATTGACTTGGCCTCCCCTAAAGTATTGGTGGTAGATGATGAAGATTCGATCCTCGAACTTCTAAAATACAATCTCGAAAAATCCGGCTATGAAGTAACCACCTCTGCAGACGGACTATCTGCCATAGAGATAGCCAGAAAATTTCTTCCCGATGTAGTGCTGCTCGATATCATGATGCCAAAAAAAGATGGCGTTGAAACATGCCGCCAGATGCGTGCTCTGCCTGAGCTATCTAAAACATTCATCGTATTTCTCACGGCTCGCTCAGAAGAATATTCAGAGGTAGCCGCGTTTGAAGCGGGAGCAGATGATTATATAGTAAAACCAATTAAGCCTCGGGCCTTGATAAGCAGACTGGCCGCTTTGTTAAGAAGGGACGAGCCAAAAAAAAATAATTCGGAGCAGATCAAAGCAGGTGAATTACTCATTGACAAAGGAAGCTATACGGTTTGGCTAAGTGGAAAGCAAATCAGTATGCCAAAAAAAGAATTTGAATTGCTTTTTTTTCTAGCCCGGCATCCCAATAAAGTATTTAGCCGCGATGACCTTTTGCAAAATATTTGGGGTAATGATGTGTATGTACTCTCGCGCACAATAGACGTACACGTCCGTAAAGTACGGGAAAAGATTGGTGAAGATTCCATTGTTACCATAAAGGGCGTGGGCTACAAATTCAATTTATATTCTTGAAGTATCCTTTGCATCCCGTTACCTTCACACCATGACCTACAGCGCACGAATACTTGCCCTGTTTCTCGCTGTCTCTATTGTGATGGTGACGGCTCTTTTTTTATCGTTGATTGAAGGTTTAACCAACAGCACCCTGCTGCTCATTCTGATTATTTCATTCTTTGCATCTTTTTTGATGAGTTTTGTCGTTTTCAAATTCATGTTTTTTCGTGGCATCAATAAAATTGATAAAATGATGAACAAGCTTTTGAAAAATGAATTGAAAGGGTTTTCAAAAGAAAAATCGGAAGGCCTTGATCCCTTTGAAAAACTGAATGAGGGAATCGCTGCGTTTGCGTTGCTCAAACAACAAGAAATTGAAGAACTAAAAAGGCTGGAATCTTTTCGCAAAGAATTCATTGCAAATGTTTCTCACGAATTGAAAACACCCCTATTCGCTGCCCAGGGTTTTGTCCATACGTTAATTGACGGAGCTGCAGACGATAAAAATGTGCGAGTTAAGTTTTTAAAAAAGGCTGCTAAAAGTTTGGATGGGCTTGACGACCTTGTTCGCGACTTGCTCACCCTGTCTCAGATAGAAACGGGCGCTATTAAAATGAAGTTTAAAACCACCGACCTTTACACGCTCAGCAAGGAAATTATAGATCAGTTTGAAGATAGTGCAAACAAAAAAAACATTGAAATCAGATTACTCCCTGCTCAGGCACAAAAGATATGGGTCCGTGCCGATGAACAACGCATTGGCCAGGTACTCACCAATCTTATTTCTAATGCGGTGAACTACTCTCCGGAAAACGGAACCGTCACAGTATATTTTGAAATTGGCAAAAAGAAAACAACAACTTTTGTTTCAGATACCGGCAAAGGAATTTCAGAAAAGCATTTGCCGCGTATCTTTGAACGTTTTTATAGAGCCGATATAAGCCGTAGTCGTGAAAAAGGAGGTACCGGCTTAGGGCTTGCAATTGTAAAGCATATTCTTGAAGGCCATCATACCAAAGCAGAAGTTCAAACCGAAGTGGGCAAAGGCTCAACGTTCAGCTTTAAACTCAAACGCCCAAAAAGAGTTGGTGAAGAAAGTATTCAATCAAATATTGATACCGAGTGAAATCATTCCGTATATCAACTTCTCAAAGTTGAGATTATTTTTTAAATCACGACAATAAAACCTCTGCCGGCACGCCCAACTCGCGATGGAATAATTTTGCCAACTCGAGCGTTAGTGGTTTCTGTTTATTGAGAATTGCGGAAACATATCCTTTGCTACCCACTCGTCCCACCCAATCTTTGTTTTTCATTCCTCGTTCTTTCATTTTCAATTTCACAGCCTCAATTGGGTCCGGCTTGGGGATTGGATAGTGTGCATCTTCATATTGCTTGATTAATAATAAAGCAATATGCAATTGTTCCCCTTCGGGCGAGGTGGACTTAATCTTTTTTTCAAATTGCTCATCTACCCATTGAAGAAAATTTTCATATTCTTTCTTCGTTTTGATCAGTTTCAGCTTCATTGTTTTTTAAATTTTACTTCTTTCACCCTGATCTTATCGTACTCGGCATGTGTACCAAACCACTTTATTTGGATAGTTTTGTATTCGAATACTATCCTCACCACGAGCCTGAATTTGTTTCCAACAATATTAAAAACAACCCGATCGTCTGATACAATACTTGAGTTTCCGTATCTTCTTTTTAGTTCATTAAAATTTTTAAAATCACTACCAATCAATTCATGATACCACTCCATCAACGCATTGGCTGCTTCAGGATAGTTTTCACAGTACACCAACAACGTTTTCCTGGCAATGATGTTAAACACTCACAAAACTAATAAAGTTTCCCAATAGAAAACTTCTTGCCATGAAATCTAAACTAAACTTTAACGACCTGATTATTTTTCAAAACGATGATTTTATCCTCATCAACAAACCTCCCTTCGTTTCTACTTTGGAAGACCGGAATGAGCCCATTAATATTTTAAGTTTAGCACGCGAAGCCGAGCCCGATCCGCAGGTATGCCATCGGCTTGACAAAGATACATCGGGGGTTTTGGCCATTGCCCGCAACCCGGAAGCGTATCGACACCTTAGCATGCAGTTTGAAAACCGCGAGGTTACCAAAACCTATCAGGCCGTAGTTGATGGAATCCACCATTTCGAAAATCATCTGGTCGATGCCCCGATCTTAAAACTCAATGACGGCACCGTTTGTATCTCACGAGAAGGGAAATCGGCTCAGACCTACTTTACTACTCAGCAATCGTTTAAAAATCATACTTTAATAAGGTGCAACCCCATTACGGGCCGCATGCACCAAATCCGCATTCACCTTGCAACATTAAAAGCACCCATAACAGGCGATGAAATGTACGGAGGCATACCGTTTTTTGTGTCCTCCGTTAAAAGGGCGTTCCATTTAAAGAAAGAGACCGATGAACAGCCGCTGATGAAGCGGATGGCACTACATGCTTTTTCCTTGGAATTTACCCTCGTTAATGGGGAAAAATTAAAAGTTGAAGCACCTTACCCTAAAGATTTTAAGGCACTTTTAAAGCAATTGCAAAACAACACCCGGTAAAATCTCAGGTACATTTGCATTATCTGCTTTTTGAACCTACTTTTGTGTCCCTTTTTTAAGGGGTAATCTTAATTTATTAAGCCAAAAAGCTAAAAAGTGGATCAGTACAGTTACAAAACCACCTTCGCCAATAAGGCAACAGCCAATAAAAATTGGGTGTTGGTGGACGCTAAAGACCAGGTGTTGGGCCGTTTGGCCAGCCAGGTAGCACATGCCCTGCGCGGCAAAAACAAAACCAATTATACACCCAATGCCGATACGGGAGACCACGTAGTGGTTATCAATGCCGATAAAGTGCGCATGACCGGAAAAAAATGGAACAACCGAAGAATCTTTACCTACTCAGGGTATCCGGGAGGCCAGCGTCAGTTGTCGCCCAAGGAAATCAGCGAAAAGAATCCGGCACGCGTTATCGAACTCTCTGTGCGTGGCATGTTGCCAAAAAATACCATGGGTCGTGAATTGTTCCGCAGCCTGCACGTATATGCCGGAGCAGAACACCCCCATACTGCTAATCAACCTAAAGAAATAAAATTCTGATAATGGAAATCATCAATACCATCGGTAGAAGAAAAACCTCGATTGCCCGGGTTTATGTTAAGCCCGGCAAAGGCCAAATTGTGGTGAACGAGAGAGAATTAAAAGAGTATTTCCCTTCAGAAATTTTGCAAACCACCGTAAAACAGGCTTTGACTATATCCAAGGCCGAAGGAGATTACGATGTAACCGTAAACGTAGAAGGCGGTGGCTCAAAAGGCCAGGCCGAGGCCATCCGTTTAGGAATTGCCCGGGCCTTGGTAACCATCAACACCGAGAACCGGCCAGCCTTGAAAAAAGAAGGGCTTCTCACCCGCGATTCGCGCATGGTAGAACGCAAGAAGCCGGGCCGTAGAAAAGCACGTAGAAGATTCCAGTTCAGCAAGCGTTAATAGAAGAATCATGGCAGAGAAAATAACTACACAAAATTTAATGGATGCAGGTGTGCATTTTGGCCACCTTACCCGCAAGTGGAACCCCAAGATGGCCGAGTACATCTACATGGAAAATAATGGGATCCACTTGATCGATTTGAACAAAACAGTAAAATGCCTTGAAGAAGCTGTTTTCGCAATCAAAAACATTGTACGCTCAGGCCGCAAAATTATGTTCGTGGCCACCAAGAAACAGGCTAAAGACATTGTTGTAACCGAGGCCACACGCCTGAATATGCCGTACGTTACCGAACGTTGGCTGGGCGGTATGTTGACCAACTTCGCTACGATTCGCAAATCGTTAAAGAAGCTTTCTCAGATCGAAAAGATGATGAAAGACGAATCGTTTGAAAACATCACGAAGAAAGAAAAACTCATGCTTTCGCGCGAAAAAGCAAAATTGCAAAAGCAACTGGGTGGTATTGCCGACCTAAACCGCTTGCCTGCAGCACTGTTTGTTATTGACGTTAAGCGTGAGCACATCGCAGTAGCCGAAGCACAGAAGTTGAACATCCCCGTGTTTGCCATGGTGGATACCAACTCCGATCCTTCGAACATCGACTTCCCGATTCCTTCCAATGACGATGCCTTCAAATCCATCTCGATGATCACCAATTACATTGGAAAAAACATTGAAGAAGCTTTGATGGAACGTAAGAAAGACAAGGAAGAAGCCGGCCAGAAAAAAGAGGAAGAAGAAAAAAGAAAAGTTGACGAGGCCGTAGAAAGCCATTGATCTTGGCTTAAGCCGATTAGGATACAAAACGAACATCGGTGCAAGCCGGTGTTCGTTTGTTTTAAGCCAACCAAAAAAATTAAAAAAATTAACTGATAACTATTAGAACTCATGATAACAGCACAAGATGTAAACAAACTCCGCACCATGACCGGTGCCGGCATGATGGATTGCAAAAAAGCCTTGACCGAAGCCAATGGCGATTTTGAAAAGGCTATCGAAATTTTAAGAAAGAAAGGCCAGAAAGTTTCGGCAAGCCGTTCGGATAAAGATGCAACGGAAGGATCTGTGTTTGTAAAAACTTCGGACGATAAAAAAGAAGCCGTATTGATTGCATTGAACTGCGAAACAGATTTTGTGGCGAAAAATGAAGAATTCCAAAGCCTTGGAAAACTGATTGCAGAAACTGCTTTCACCAAGAAACCGACTGATACAGCAGCGTTGTTAAATGAAAAAGTGGGCACCCTCACCATCAATGAGAAAATTACGGAACTCGTTGGAAAGATTGGCGAGAAGCTTGAGGTCAGTTCATTTGTTCACATGAAAGGTGAAGCGGTTGTTCCTTACATCCATGCCGGCAGCAAACTTGGCGTTCTTGTTTCGTTAAAAGGCGTGAATGGCAAAGATGTAACCGATGCAGGCAAAGATGTGGGTATGCAGATTGCAGCCATGAATCCTGTTGCGGTAGACGAATCGGCCGTTGACAAATCGGTGATTGAGAAAGAACTCGAAATTGCCAAAGCGCAAATAGCAGCTGAAGGCAAGCCCGCTAATATGGTTGAAAAAATTGCTCAGGGTAAACTCCAAAAGTTTTTCAAAGAAAACACATTGGTTCACCAGTCTTTTGTAAAAGACAGTTCAAAAACCGTAGCTCAATATTTGGATAGCGTATCTAAGGGCTTGGCTGTAGCGGAGTTCAAACGCATAGCAATCGGGTAAACTCATTTTTACCATCCTTAATAAAGTGCAGTTCAGCGTGTGAATTGCACTTTTTTTTGAGTTACCCGGTTGTAGATGACAAAATGTACTCGCGCCCCAGTGGTCCAGTGGTAAAGAGAAGTTCTGGGAAAAGCACTTCAAACCGTAATGCCCTTATCTGCCCTACATCGGTCTTGCCATAGAAAACAGGCTGACAATGTTTTGAACGGTATGTGTAATATCAGCTTGTAAAAAGAAACTTAATTTTTCTGAAACTTTACTTCAAAAGGTTTCTCTGCATAAACGGGAGTTCCATCATCGGTGCGGCCAATAACCTGAATCACAAACCGCCCTACATCATCACTCGTGCTGAATTGAATTTCGGCACCACCATTCTCATTTACTTTGTTGTTGGCCGACCATAATAAACAAGACTTGAGGTAGGGAAATTGAGGATTAATAGAAGTAACTGTTTCAGTTTTTGGTTCAGGCAAAAAGCCCGGGAAATGAACCAAGTGTTTTTCATCAATTAATTTGTCTATATGTTTTGTCCTTACTAAAATAACTCCATTTGCCCCAATTGTACCAATGGACATAAGCTTTTGGCTGTTTCTAATCATTTTTATAGAGACCACCTCAGAAGGCTTCAATGAAATAAAATAAGAGGGATCTTTTGTAATCTTACCGTCAATTACATAAAGTGGGCCAGTGTGATTGTTAGGTTTTTTAGCTGTGGTGTATACACGCACAACATGTCGATCGTTGATTTTACGATACTCAATAGCTTTTAATATCTCGCGGACTACTTCTTCCATCGTAGGCATTTGTAGGAAGTCTTTGAGATAAACAGAAAAATCTGCACCGCTCAATTCATCTTCCATCGATTTATTGGGATCTACGATGGAATCAGCTCGTGCTGTTGAATTTGAAAAAAAGTTATACGAACTGTTTATGGTCATTCGTTTCATTTCATAAACCGAATATTTTTCATTTTCTTGATTATCTAAAGCCCAAGGCTCTGCAAAAAAAGAAAGTGTTGAATCCGGGTCGTTAATTTTCACATTGATATCATCAATGTCTTTTCCTTTGAGCGATGCCGTGTAAAAAAAATGGTCGGGCTGACGCACTAATTGGTAAAGTGAAAATGAAAAAATTCCTTTCTTATCGGTGTACGTTTCGTATCCTTGCAAATTTTTCTCAAGAAAAAACATAAGCAATGTTGAGTCGGATGCAGGCTTCCCGTTCTTAGCGTGTGTAGCTATTCCAGAGATGTTCAAATACTCTTGTGGTTTATACGTAGGGGGTGTCTTATCGTTGATCAATTTTTCCCAATCCAACCATGGGCAAGTCTGCGTAATTAAATAATTATTGATTGCATTCAGATTATCCCCTCCCGCATAACCAAATGTATTGGAAATATCGCTAGTGAACGATAAATAATTAAACTCGTTCGTACGTTCATTCATCAAGTCGGCATTAATAACTCTCGCAGTCAAGATACCTTTTGTATTATATCCTTCAGAGTTTGTGATGCGTAAACGCATATCCACGCGCTGGCGCGTAGTATAATTTTGCACAACATTTTCAATATTTACTTCCCTTGGTTGATTGTGCAAATAAACCACACGACTAGCAAGAAGATTTAATTTAGAATCTACTACAACAGCCTGTGCAATACCTTTAAAAAGGTTTTTAGGTAGTTTTATTGATGCTTCTGGAGTTCCGGAAAATTGAATAGGTGCGTGAAATAATAGACCGCTGTTATTGAATAGAGCTAAAAGGTATTTCTCATTTATGTTTTTAGTTTTTGCAGTGACATTAACAATTCCATCCGTTATATCAACCCCAAGCGATACTCCATTCTCTTTGGGCGTAGGAAAAAGTATCTTTTTCGATCCAGCATCCAAACTCAGTTGGGCATAGTACGTTGAATTCTTTTTAGGCGTTAATTTAATTACACTTACACTATCTCTTTTTAGAGTTAGGGCAGTCCATTCAGTATTATCTTCATTAATGCTGACCTTGACATTTGGGGCTTCACCAACATACCTGATTGCCAACTTATTTTCAACACCCTCAACAAGGCTCCCGCCTTCGGGAGAGAAAATTAGAGAGTCTTTCGGGTATTTTCTTTTCAGTGTTGTGTTTCCGGTAATTACAAATTTTTGTTTAAAGTAAAGTGAAGGGTCAAAATTTTTCATCCATTCGGTAAGTGCCACAACAACGTAGTTGCCCGATGGGGTTTTTTTAGGGATTACAAATTCGCAATTACCCACTCCATTGGTTATGCTTGCATATTGGGTCATCACTCTTTTTCCGTCCTGATCATACCAGTGCAACCGTGCAATCTGTCTGTTTGATACAGGCTTTAAATCAATCGCCTTCAAATAAGAAATCCTAAAACGAACGGTATCACCGGGAGCATACTTAGGCTGATCGAAAAAAATATCTAGCTTATAGCGCTGATATTTGGAAAAGTAAACGTCTGACTTTTTCTTTAAATCGCTGATGGTGTCATCTTCGAAAGAAAAACCGACAACAACCAGAAATAGAGCAGCGAAAGCAAATTTATTCATACTACCAAAATGAGGGTTTGTTTATTGTGGAATTTTTATAGACCTCTGAACAACTTCTTTTAATTGTATCGATGGCCATTAGGTTATAAGTACTCGGTAAAGAACTCCTATTCAATACAAGAGAATGTTTCTTTACCGAAGAGGCTGCAAAATAGCCAATCACAGGGGCAGCATTAAGGTTGAGTGATTTAATATTAGTTGTAGTTCTTGGGGGTGGTACTTGAAATAAATTGCTGCTGTTACCTCGCTGTATTTTAATGTTTTTCCAAAAACCATAAACGTTCTCAGACACACTTAGTTGTTCTATCTCGATAAAGTACTTGTCATAAAATGTTCTTCGGTTTACCTCAACGAAGGCCACATTAAAATTCTTGATTGATCCATTGTTAATAAATCTGGTGTCAGAAATGAGTGGTATCTGATTATATTGTGAATACCAGCAGTCGCAACAAGTGCAGGGTGATATTTGTACCAACCCACCCCCCCAAAATTTGTTAGGCTTAACGTATACATACCCGCTGCATTTTGGTGGGTCTGGAACTACATTTATTGCACCTCCTGCGCCTGACACTAAAGTGGTTTGTAATTCCGGTTGAGTAAAAACATGAAATGTGCCGCTCCACCTCCACCAGACTCTCCCATTTTGTTCGGGCAATACTTCAGCATCTATGTATAGGTTGAAACCGTTTGTTGACGCAACTTGCATATTCGCATAAGTATCTTCATTTTGAGTAAATTCCGGGTCTTTCAGAGTAAAATCGCCAACCGGGTTTAGTGTCTCGGAAACAGACTGATATACATTCCCCTCACTTGTAGTCACGGTAAGGATATAGTTATGCCCAATGATTCCCTGAAATGTGCTGGTGTAATAGTTACCCGGAGTTTTTTCAACAAGCCTCTCTGAATTCCCCTGATCGTCTTCTATCACAACAGTAGCTCCCGAAATTGCTCCGGTTTCCTGTGTTTGCAAATTGATCGGGATGGCGTTTGAAACTTGAACTAAATATGGCCCAGGCTGATCGGTAATCATACCCTGAATAACAATTGTTTCTCGATATTCTGATGAGTTGATATCGTAAGGAGAAACACACGAACCCAAAAAGAGAAGCAAAATAAAAACCTGCGAGTATCTCATATATTATATCTTGAAGCGGTAAGAAATTGACGGCAAGATTGTTCCAATGATGGAAAGTTTGTAAGGAACTTGCATGCCTATGTCATTCGTTTTGTAAAATACGGAGTAAACATTTTTCCGCGCATAAACATTATAGAAGGAGATGACCCATGAGCCGTCCACAATTTTCTTTCTGCGGTGGTTTCCGTCAATAATCAAGGCAAGATCAAGACGATGATAGTCGGGGATATGGAATGCATTGCGATCGGAATAATTTACGATCGGTATGTTGTCTATAGTTGCATACGAGTAGGGCAACGTAATAGGCCGCCCGGTGCGGTACGTAAAATTGCCCGTAAACGAGAACCTGCGCGATATTGCATAACGCCAAGTAAGGTTTACGATATTCGGTTGATTGTAGTTGGAAGGGTAGTAATTTCCGTTATTAATGCTTTCGCCCGGATAAGGACTGATTACTTGTCTCAACGACTGTGAGTATGTGTAGTTAAGAGAGCCCTGCAACCTTCCGGTATTTTTATTAAAGGCAAATTCAACACCATAGGCTTTGGCAACGCCTCTGAGCAGTGCTGTTTCAAGGTTTGGATTCAAAACAATATTAGAGCCGTCTTTAAAGTCGAGGATGTTATTGGTGAATTTGTAAAATCCTTCGATGGAGAAATCAAATTTATTGTCTTTGATCGATCTGAAATATCCTGCCGAATATTGATCGCCATATTGTGGCTTGAAATAATAATTGCTCGATTGCCAAATGTCTATAGGGGTGATGGAGACCGAATTGGATATCAAATGGATGTATTGATAGATTCTATTATAGCCCACTTTGACCGATGAGAACGGAGACAATTTATACACCAACGAAAAACGCGGCTCAAAGCCAAAATAGTTTTTCACATTTTTTCCGCTGGCATAGGAAACGGTATCAATAATATTAGAATCATTGATGGGTTGATTGGGCTGGTACAAATAAACTTTTGCCGGACCCATTGCTGCAAACGAAGAAAGCCGCACGCCCGCAGTAATTCTTAAGTTTTCAGAAAATTCAATTTCATCACTCGCAAAAATTGAGTTTTGCATTGAGTTTTGTTTGGCAATATTTACCGGATTAACATTAGACTGCGAAGTAGTGGGGGTGATTGACCCGGGAGTGATTCCATACAAAAGACCCTCTACACCCGCATTCAGTTTATTCTTCCCTAACTGATAATTAAAATCAGCTCGCAGGGTAGGATAAGAGATATTGTATTTTAAATCATAAGCCGATGATGGATTTTTATCGGTAACATCGTATCCATACTCTCCATAGCCAACTGTAACAGTTGAAAAAGCGCGGTCATTAAAAATATGATCATAGTGCAAAGAAGCCACCCGGTTATGCCAACGGAAGGTGGTGTCTGAAGGCAACCCAAAATGGTCGTTGCTCATGTATCCGGACAGCGACAACTTGTCTCTGCTGCTAAATTTATGCGTGAGTTTTAAGGAAGCATCATAAAATGCTACTGAACTTTTGTTGATATTGTTATACTGAATTGTCTTAACCATCCAGTCAGAATAAGAAGATCGAACCGAAGCGTAAACCGAAGTCTTATCGCTGATCGGCCCATTGACAGCTATGTTGCTCGATATTGGGCCGATACCTCCGGCTGCTGACCATTTTTTGTAATCTCCTTCTTTTGATTTGATGCTTAACACAGATGAAACACGCCCTCCGTATTCAGCTGGGATTCCACCTTTATAAAAGGAAGCACTTTGCACCGCTTCCGAATTAAAAGCGGAGAAGAAACCAAACACATGGGAGTTGTTAAAAATCTGCACGCCATCGTAAAGCACCAAATTTTGATCAACACCACCGCCCCGCACATTATACCCTGAAGACATTTCGCCCACAGAAGTAACACCGGGCATGGTTTGAATCTGTTTTAAGATGTCCACCTCGCCCAGAAACGTAGGTAGTTTTTTTAGCTGAGCCATTTTCAATTCAATCTGACCAACATTTCCCGTTACCACACTAGACTGGCGCCCTGTAACCACAACCTCATCCAAGACTTTGGGGGTTTCCATCATCACTACCTCAATAGTACCCGATTCGTACACTTGAAGATTCATTACCTTCTCTTCGAACGAAGAATATCTGAAAACAAGGAAGTGCTCGCCCACCGGCAATGTCAATGAAAAATTACCGTTAGCATCCGAAGTAACCACTCGGTTAGTGCCTTCTAGTATGATTGAAGCACCCGTCATAGGCTCCGATGTTTTTCCATCTTTAATAATGCCCGAGAGTTGCACCGCAGTGCCTGGCTTTGCTTTGTCTTTTGATCCGATGGTTTTGATGTCGATTTTTTTGTTTTCGGTCTTGACCTCTTGCAAAAACTTCATCTTCTCGAGTGTTTTATTCGGATCCTTAACAAAAACAATAGCGTAATTGTATAGTGTACTAAAAGAGATATCCGTGCTCTGAAGCAGTCGATGGAGTGCTTCTTCTAATGTAAATCCAGCATATCCTTCATCAAATTGAAGCGACTCAAACCATTGGTCGAGAAAGAAAAATTTGGAATTGCTGTTTTTTTCGATCTCGTGGAGATATTGCGCAAGTGGCTTTCCCTTTTCCGAGCCATCCAATTTTTGATTGAGTACGTCTTGCGAAAAAGCAGAAATCGAAATAAAAATAAGTATTGCGGTAGCCGTTATTTTCAAAGCAAAGAGGGTTTGTGTTTGTATTTTTTAGATAATCTGAGGCTCCTGCTGGCTCAAACAATGAAAAGAGCCTAAGCCCCAGATAATATCGGTGGAATCGAGACCAATGACCTTTCGGGTTGGAAAACATTGTTGTAGAGTGCTCATCGCCTTATCGTCATTTTGTAAATCGCGGAAGGTTGGAACAATGACATATTTATTTGAAATATAAAAATTTGCATACGATGCAGGCAATCGCTGTCCTTCATAAATTACGGCTGCCGGCATTGGCAGCGCAACTATACGTAAAGGTTTCCCATTTTCCAACTTCATTTTTTCCAATGCGGCAAGGTTTTCTTTGAGGGCTTGGTAATTCCTATCGGCCTTGTCGGATTCTACTACAGTTACTACCGTTTGTTCGTCAACAAAGCGGGTAAGGTCATCAATATGCCCATCGGTATCATCGCCTACTATGCCATCTCCTAACCACAAAATATTTTCTACCCCGTAATAATCGATAAGGTATTTTTCAATCTGTTGGCGGTTAAGGTGTGGGTTACGGTTGGGGTTTAATAAACAAGAAGTAGTGGTGAGCAAAGTCCCTTTTCCGTTAAATTCAACCGATCCTCCCTCCATTACAATCCCGGGTTTTGCTATTGGAAGGTTTGTTGCTTTCGCTATCGATACCGGGATTTCGTTGTCAAGATCATACGGTGGGTATTTTCCTCCCCAGGCGTTGTAGTTCCACTTCACCACCATTTTCTTTTTTTCTTTGGGGTTGATCAAAAATGCCGGTCCGTGGTCGCGGCACCATGCATCGTTGGTGGGGTGCATATGGAAATAAATATTTTTTAAGTCAGCATTGGCCTGCTCGAGATAAGCCGTTGCTTTCTGTTTCATCTCTTCGTTCGCTACATTAATATTTACGTGCTCGCCTTCTGCGACAAACTTTACAAACTGTGCGTACACCGGAAAAATACGTTCAATTTTTCCGGGCCACGATTCTTCTTTGTGTGGCCAGCTTAACCAAGTGGCCGTGTGCGGGGCAAACTCTGCAGGAAAATGGAATCCTAATTCTTTGGGTGTTTTTTGGCGATCCACAGATACGTCTATCTTTTGAAAGCCGCAAAATTACAACTTTCTACTTGCTATTAAAGCCTCCCTGAAAAGGGGTTAGGGAACAACAAAACGCCCCGCATTTGCGGGGCGTAATTAATTTATACTTTAATCAACCTGTAAACTATTTTCAATAACGGCAAAAAACCTATAAAGGTTTTCGGCTGTTATCTTCTTTTCACACCCCTCACGGCTTGGGCAGTCCATGGGTCATCGGGCCAATGGTGTTTCGGGTATCGGATTCGTAATTCTTTGCGGATCACTGGATAGGTGTTGTTCCAGAAACTTTTCAAGTCTTGTGTTACCTGTACCGGCTTGTAGCCAGGCGAAAGCATGTTTAAAACAATTTTTATTTTGCCTCCACCCACGGTTGGCGTTTCGGCCAAACCGAACAATTCTTGCAGCCGCACTTTTAATACGGGTGAATCTCCGGTACTTGAATACTCCAATTTAATCCAAGCGCCACTCGGCACTTGCAGTTTTTCCGGTGCCAGTTTGTCGAGTTTGTTTTGCAACTCCCAGGGCAAAATGCCTGAGACGATATTTTGAATGTCTATTTTACGAAAATCCGATCGCTTACTGACTTGACTTAAAAAGGGTGTAAGCCAATCTTCAACCGAAGCCAACAGAGCCTGATCGCTGACATCGGGCCACCCTTCTTCCGGAAACCAAAGACGCAGGCTCGCTACGCGGGCTTGCCATTGAAGTTGAGGCTCATCCCAATTCAGCAACGTTAAACCTTCTTCGCGCAGTGCGTTGCATAAAACTTTTATTCGGGTGGTTTCATCAATTTCCATCATCGGTTTTGAAGTCACCACTAAACTTCCAACACATTTCTCGATGGTGGAAGAAATCATTCCCCGATCAACATCCCAATAAATATTTTTTCTTTCAATGGTGTGAGGGTGTAAATCGTTTTCGTCCACAGGAGCAGCCAAAAATATCTTGCCTTCGGTTGTACCCATGTCCATCGAAGCGATAACGATCCAGCTTCTTTGAATCAGATTATCGTCTTGCTGAAGGCGGGCTACCCTTCCGTTTGCCAACTTATAGCGAGATCCAAATTTTTCGGTCTGCTTTGCAATCCGTTCCGGGTAAACCTCCATCAATAATTTTCCTATATCGGTATCGGCAAAAAATGAATGGTCGGCTCGTAGGTTCAATGTTTTTCTCCACACCTGAGCCACTTTCTCAATTCTATCAAAACCGGTTTTATCCGTTAGGGTATGTTCCCCGTTCCGCTGCCTTCTTAACCATTCAATCCGTAATGAAATATCTACACCGGCTTCTTTCATCATAGGATCGCGCTCTTCTAATAAGGCTGCCAAATCGCAAGCCAACGATTTTTCGCGCTCTGAATCAACCGACAAAAGCATGTGAGCTATCCGCGGGTGCGCGGGCAATTGCAGCATCTCTTTTCCTTTGGTGGTGATTTTATTTTCTTTTACTGCGCCTAACTGTTCCAGCAATTCGATGGCTTGATTAACTGCCCCTGTAGGTGGTGGTGTTATCCAATTAAGTTCATCTGCTTTGCTTCCCCAATTAAACAGTTCCAACATCAGTGGTGCGAGGTCGGTTTCCATGATTTCGGGCTGGCGAGATGGCTGCAAAAATTGTTGCTCTGCTTTTGTCCACAGCCGATAACAAACACCCGGGCCCAGCCTGCCCGCACGGCCCGCGCGCTGGTCTGCTGCATCGCGTGTTACTTTTACGGTTTCTAATTTTGTAAGACCCGATCGCGGATCAAATTTCAGCATTCGCGACAAGCCCGAATCCACAACCGTTGTTATGCCTTCAATAGTAAGCGAAGTTTCTGCAATAGCTGTGGATAAAATAATTTTTCGCAATCCATTGGCGTGGGGCAAAATCGCCTCGCGTTGTTTCTGAAATGGTAAATCTCCGTACAGCGGATAAATTACTGCTTCTACATTCTTTGAATTAAGCTCTTCGTTTACCCGATTGATTTCTCCGGCTCCAGGAAGAAAGACCAAAATATCGCCAACCTGTTCTCTCAATGCTTTTGAAATAACCTTACAAACAGAATTTACTATTGATTCTTTTTTATCAATCGATTCGTATTTTAAATCAACGGGAAATTGTCTTCCTTGGCTGGTAACAATAGATACATGATTAAGTACAGATGCAATTTTTTCTCCATCTAAGGTTGCCGACATAATCAGCAGCCTTAAGTCTTCGCGAAGGTATTGTTGTATCTGATAGCACAATGTCAACGCCAAATCGGCATGTAGGCTCCGCTCATGAAATTCATCGAAGATAACGAGCCCAATATCCTTAAGCTCATTATCGTGCTGGAGCAATCGGGTGAGTATTCCTTCGGTTACTACTTCAATACGTGTATTTTTTCCAACCACCTTTTCAAATCGAATCCGGTACCCCACTTGCTCTCCCAATTTTTCATTTTTTAATTCAGCCATGCGCGAGGCCACCGCGCGGGCAGCGAGCCTCCGTGGCTGAAGTACAATTATTTTTTTGTTGTTAAGCCAGGGTTCATTCAGAAGTTCAAGCGGAACAATCGTTGATTTGCCCGCACCGGGCGGTGCTTGCAGAATTACAATTTTTTCTTGAGCCAGTTTTTGTTTTAATTCAGGAAGAATTTCAGAAACGGGGTAAGATACCATCATGCAAAAATCATTAAAAATAAAATGAAACTTATTATTAACGGATTTTCCGAATTTCAAACCTATATCGGCAAGGAACTGGGGGTTTCCAACTTCTTAAAAGTGACGCAACCACAAATCAACCAATTTGCCGATGCCACACTCGACCATCAATGGATTCATACCGACCCAGTGCGCGCTGCCAACGGGCCATTCAAAAAGCCGATAGCCCATGGCTATCTTGCGCTGTCGCTCGTACCTTTTTTGTGGGAAGAAATTGCCGACATCCGAAATGTAAAAATGCTGGTGAACTACGGCATCGAAAAATTAAAATTTAACCAGCCCGTTGCGGTTGACGATGAAGTTCGTTTGCGCGTAAAATTAAAATCGCTTCTGGATTTGCGCGGCATTACCAAAGCAGAGATGGATATAGTGATGGAAATTAAAGACAACGCAAAACCTGCCTTTACCGCCACAATTATTTTTCTGTATCACTTTAATATGTGATGCCACGAGCTATTCGGATTAGGTAGTGGCTCGTAAATTTGCGTTGACTTTTAACTATGAAACGTATCTGCATTATTGATGATGATTTTGCGCACCGAAGGCTTTTAGAATATAACCTCACCAGTCAAAACTATGAAGTTCTTTCGTTTTCAAAAGGAGCGGAATTTCTGAATGAGACATTTCCAGAAATGCCGTTTGCCATCATACTAGATCATTATTTAAAGGATGAAAAAACAGGACTTGAGTACTTGGCCGACATCAAAAAGAAAATGCCGAATGTGCCCGTTATTTTCATGACTAATGAAACGGATGAAAATCTTATTAAGCAGGTCGTTGAAATCTATGCAAGCCAATACATTGCTAAAGACCCTGCTTCGTTTGTACGACTGCGCACCTTGCTTGACGAAATTCAAGAGAAGTCTAAAGGCAGCTGGCTTTCAAGAATTTTTAAAAAATTAAGTTTCCTTCAATTAGTTTAGTGGCTAACCCTCGTTAGCTAAATCCTCGCCTTCTCTGTAATTTTGGTGCGAAATTATTTTTTTATGAGCACCGAAACCGCAGTTGAAAAGAAGAAAGAAGTACGATCTCTTGCCGGCCATGTGGCAGCGCAACCGTACAAACCAAAAAATAAAATCAGGATAGTAACTGCCGCCAGTTTATTTGACGGCCACGATGCCGCCATCAACATCATGCGCAGAATCATCCAGGCCACCGGTTGCGAAGTAATCCATCTGGGGCACGACCGTAGTGTGGAGGAAGTTGTAAATACGGCCATTCAGGAAGACGCACAAGCCATCGCCATGACCAGTTATCAGGGAGGGCACAACGAATATTTTAAATATATGTACGACCTGCTTAAAGAAAAAGGAGCAGAACATATAAAAATTTTTGGCGGAGGTGGCGGTGTTATCCTGCCCGAAGAAATAAAAGAGCTGATGGGTCATGGCATTACGCGAATTTATTCGCCCGATGATGGGCGTGCTTTGGGCTTGCAAGGGATGATCAACGACTTGGTTGAACAAAGCGATTACCCCACCGGAAAATCCATTGGCCAATTGCCTTTAACTGTAAACAGCCACCTACAAATTGCTCAACTGATTTCGGCTGCAGAAAATTACTATCACGATCATCAAAAAGATTTTGAAGCAATCCATCAAAAAGCCAAAACATCTAAAACACCGGTGCTCGGCATAACCGGTACGGGCGGAGCCGGGAAATCTTCGATGGTGGATGAAATTGTGAGAAGATTCTTAATCGACTTTAAAGACAAAACCGTGGGGCTTATTTCGGTCGACCCTTCGAAAAGAAAAACAGGTGGTGCTCTTTTGGGCGACCGCATCCGGATGAATGCAATCAATAATCCGCGTGTGTACATGCGCTCGTTGGCAACACGGCAAAGCAATTTAGCACTCTCGGCTTATGTAAAAGAAGCGGTACAAATACTGAAAACCGCAGGCTTCGATCTCATTATTTTAGAGACCTCGGGCATCGGCCAAAGCGATACTGAAATTCTTGACCACAGCGATGTGGCCTTGTATGTGATGACGCCCGAATATGGTGCTGCCAGTCAACTTGAGAAAATTGACATGCTCGATTTTGCCGATGTCATTGCGCTCAACAAATTTGATAAACGCGGTGCGCTCGATGCGCTGCGTGACGTGAAAAAACAATATCAGCGCAACCATCAACTGTTTAGCAAGAAGCCTGAGGATATGCCTGTGTTTGGCACGATTGCCTCACAATTCAACGACCCGGGCACCAACCAGTTGTACAAGCACCTGCTCGATAAGGTTGCCGAGAAAACAGGGGCCGATCTCAAATCAAATTTTCAGATTACCCGCGAGATGAGCGAAAAAGTTTATGTGATTCCACCCCACCGCACACGCTACCTCAGCGAAATTTCTGAAAACAACCTAGGGTACGATCAATGGGTTAGGGACCAATCGGAAACGGCACAAAAATTATACGCAATCCAAAAAACGATTTCAACATTAAAGACAGCCGAAAAAGATATTGTCAAAGTACTGCAAGCCGAGTTCGACCGCATCAAATTAAATCTCGATCCCAAGAATTGGAAATTGATCGAAACGTGGGATGAAAAGGTGAAAAACTACCGCGAACCGATTTTCAAATTCAAAGTGCGCGACAAAGAAATAGGGATACAAACACACAGCGAATCGCTCTCGCATCTGCAAATACCTAAAGTATCACTGCCTAAATTTGAAGCCTGGGGCGATTTACTGAAATGGCAGTTGCAGGAAAATGTGCCGGGCGAATTTCCCTACACCGCGGGTATTTATCCGTTCAAGCGCGAAGGCGAAGACCCAACGCGCATGTTTGCCGGTGAAGGCGGCCCCGAACGAACCAACAGAAGGTTCCATTATGTAAGCTTGGCCATGCCGGCTAAACGATTATCAACAGCGTTCGATTCGGTAACGCTGTATGGAAACGATCCAGACTATCGCCCGGATATTTATGGGAAGATCGGAAACTCGGGCGTTTCCATCTGTTGCCTTGACGATGCAAAAAAATTATACAGCGGGTTTAATCTTGCCGATCCGAAAACATCGGTGTCGATGACTATCAATGGCCCGGCCCCAATGTTGCTTGGGTTTTTCTTAAACGCGGCCATCGATCAGCAGTGCGAAATTTACATTAAGAAAAATGGACTGGAAGACGAGGTGAAAAAGAAAATAAATTCGTTAACCAAACAACCGGAAAACAAACCCGCGTACCAAGGACAGCTACCCAAAGGAAACGATGGGCTGGGGCTTCTGCTACTTGGAGTTACGGGCGATCAGGTTTTGCCCGAAGATGTGTATCGAAAAATAAAAACGGAAACACTCGCACAAGTACGCGGAACCGTTCAGGCGGATATCCTGAAAGAAGACCAGGCACAGAACACGTGCATTTTTTCTACTGAATTTGCGCTGCGGTTGATGGGTGACGTACAGCAATACTTTATTGCAAACAATATTCGCAACTTTTATTCGGTATCCATCTCCGGGTATCACATCGCGGAAGCCGGAGCCAACCCGATAACGCAGTTGGCCTTTACGCTCTCCAACGGTTTTACCTATGTGGAGTATTACCTGAGCCGCGGCATGGACATTAACGAGTTCGCCCCTAACCTTTCGTTCTTTTTTTCGAATGGTGTTGATCCAGAATATTCAGTGATTGGCCGGGTGGCTCGTAGAATTT
Organism: Bacteroidota bacterium; assembly: GCA_018267285.1. GTDB lineage: Bacteria > Bacteroidota > Bacteroidia > Cytophagales > Cyclobacteriaceae > ELB16-189. Next base: position 128,693 of record JAFDYU010000002.1, read on the forward strand.
GGGCCAAGGCCATGAAAAATAAATACAACGCCAACGCTCGATCGCAAATGTTGAAGTACCACATTCAAACATCGGGGCGGTCGCTTCATGCTCAAGAAATTGATTTTAATGACATCCGCACCACACTACAGGCTTTGTATGCCATTTACGACAACTGCAATTCGCTTCACACCAATGCCTACGATGAAGCGATCACCACACCAACGGAAGAATCGGTGCGCAGAGCGATGGCCATACAACTCATAATCAATAAAGAATTAGGTCTGGCAAAGAATGAGAATTCGTTGCAGGGATCTTTCATTATCGAGGAGTTGACCGATCTTGTTGAAGAAGCAGTACTGTCTGAGTTTGACCGAATCACCGAACGCGGTGGGGTGTTGGGTTCTATGGAAACGATGTACCAGCGTGGCAAAATTCAGGAGGAGAGTATGTACTACGAAACGCTGAAGCATACAGGCGAATATCCAATCATTGGGGTGAATACTTTTCTAAGTTCTAAAGGATCGCCTACTCTTGTGCCGCAAGAAGTAATTCGCGCCACCACCGAAGAGAAAGAATATCAAATTAAGATGTTGCGCCACTTGCATAAGTCGCACCAAAGCACGGCAACTGAAATGATCGAGCGCATTCAGCAAGCTGCCATTCAAAACAAAAATATTTTTGAAGAGCTGATGGAGGCTTGCAAAGTTTGTTCGCTGGGCCAGATCACGAAAGCGCTTTTTGAAGTAGGCGGGCAGTACCGTAGAAATATGTAAAAAAAGAGAATCCTTCAGTATGAAAGGATTCTCTTTAAGTGTTTTTAATAACTGGCGAATCGTTTCAACTCACCGTGCTTATCCCAAATTTCGAGCGAGAAAGATTTTACATTTTTCAGATTGTACACTTTGGCAAACTGTTTGTCAATGGTTTGTATTTCGTTGTGAACCAAAGCTCCACTTTCATCAAAAACATAGATGTACACTTCTTCGGGTTTTGGAGATGAAACCGTTAAAAGATATTTCTGGTCATCGGCCAGTTTTGAAATGTGAATCAATTTTTCAATTTTTTCGCCTTCGTAACTGATTTTTTCAACGGCTTTGCCACTCTCATCTTCCACCGTTACGGTATATTGACCTTCGGGCAACCCATTAAAATTGTAAGGCCTGATAAATGCATCCACGCGCATCAATGTTTCATGAAATACAGTTTCATTGTTTTCATTTTTAATCGAAACCTTTACTTTTCCGGCTGTAGCCGATTTGTAATACAACTTAAACAATGTAGAACCCGATGCATTGGTAACTGCAATGGCAGGGGCTGCTGACGCGTTTGTTCCAAGAACGAACACCAGTGTACAAACCAGTACACTCGTGCAGATTAGTTTGATTTTTTTCATAATATTTTTTTTAGTTACAAGACGATTCATCGACTAAGTTGGTTGTCTTGGGCAGGTTAATTATTCTTAAAAAAACTTAACTAAAAATGTAACCTTTTCCTTTCTACTGAATACTGGATGAGAAGGCTATTAATTCAGATGGAACACATCTTTTGATTTTTCGGCTTGATAGAGCAACTCGGAATTGTATCGCAAATGAGCCATTAAAAATATTTCTTTTTGAGTATCGTTTGCTTTTACAAAGCGGAGTCGTTCGTCAAAATCAAGACCTAGTTCGTTGGCAATGGTAAAAGGTGAAGGATCCATCTCGTTATTGGTAATCTGAAAATAGAGTAGGTATTCGCGGAATGCAGTACGCAGCTTTTCACTAACGGTTGCCAATAAATCAACATTCCAAAAACTTACTTCTCCTCCCGGGTACGGCTTATCACGAAACGTGCGAAACAGAGTGTTTAAGGAAAATAAATCAATGCATCTTACAATAATGTCGGATTCGCCATTATTGTGCCGCTTAATTATACTTTCTAACTTAACAAGCGACCCAATTTTTTCAAGGTTGCTCACGTGGTTGAAGTAAATACCAAATGCGTTGTCTTTCATTTCCACATCTTGCAATAACTGTTTATAGCGTGGCTCAAAAATATGGAGGGGTACCAGTTCACCGGGTAATGGAAAAATGGAAAGGGGGAACATCGGTATTTTTACGGGTGCGTCCATTTTTGTTTATACTGATATTTACAAAAAAGGGTTGCGTCAAAATTTCACCACATAATGTGGTTCTGTATTAAATTTTTCTCTCAACAATTTTTCTCCGGGTAGAAAAGATAAATTGATAATAAAAGAATAACCGGCTACTACACCGCCCAACCGTTGTACCAAATGGCCGGCAGCTGTTGCCGTTCCCCCGGTAGCGAGCAGGTCATCGTGAAGCAGTACCCGGGTTCCTTTTTCAATGGCATCTTCATGCATTTCTATGGAAGCGTCACCGTACTCCAGCGAGTAGGTTTCAATAAATTTTTTATACGGAAGCTTACCGGCTTTGCGTACGGGTATAAACGGAATGTTCAGCTCTTGTGCAATGAGCGATCCAAAAATAAAACCGCGGGCTTCAACAGCGGCCAATGCTTGAATGTTTTTATCCGAAAAGTGTGCTGTTATCGCTTCAACCGTTTTCTTCACCGCACCCGGGTTGCTCAACAGCGGAGTAATATCTTTAAACATAACTCCTTCCTTCGGAAAATTGGGCACCGTGCGCAGGAGTGATTTTATTGTTTCTTCCAGATTCATTACCCGATCAATTCACCTTTTAAAATAACCTGATCTACAAAATCATTGGCAAAATGATAGGGTAAATAGGCAACAGAAGGTGACGTTTTAGAAATAAAAATATTTGCCACTTTGCCTTTCGTGATGCTTCCGTGACTATCGGAAATTTCAAGTGCAGCTGCGGTGTTTAGCGTAGCCGCATTGAAAGCTTCTTCGGGTGTCATTTTCATTTTTATGCAGGCCAACGAAAGCATTACTTGCATGTTGCCGGACGGTGAGCTGCCTGGATTGTAATCGCTCGCAATGGCAATCGGCAACCCTTCGTCAATCATCTTTCGGGCGGGTGGAAAGGGGAGGTTCAAAAAAAATGCTGCACCGGGAAGTGCCGTGGGCATAGTAGAACTTGTTTTTAGCAATTCAATTTCTTCTTCACCAATATTTTCTAAGTGATCCACGCTGAGTGCCTTGGTCTTCACGCCCACCTGCACACCACCCGATCGGTGAAGTTGGTTGGCGTGTATGCGCGGTTTCATTCCATATTTTTTTCCGGCTTCTACGATGCGCTCGGTTTCGTCAAAAGAAAAAAAACCTTCTTCGCAAAACACATCGATGTAGTCGGCTAGGTTTTCTTCGGCCACGGCCGGAATCATTTCATCAATCACCAACTTTACATAATCGGTTTTCTTCATGTCGGATGGAACCGCGTGAGCACCGAGGAAAGTTGTTTTAACCGTGAGTAGGGTTTCTTTGCCAATTCGTTTTGCCACGCGCAACATTTTTACTTCATCTTTCACCGTAAGCCCATAGCCGCTTTTTATTTCTACTGCACCTGTGCCCAGTTTTATGATTTCATGTGCACGTGTTAAAGTTTTTTCAAACAATTCATCTTCCGAGGTTGCGCGCAATTTCTTGGCAGAGTTTAATATGCCACCGCCTTTGGCTGCGATCTCCGCATAGGTAGCGCCTTTAATTTTCATCACAAATTCTTCTTCGCGGCTTGCTGCAAAAACCAAATGTGTGTGCGAATCGACAAAACTTGGGAACACAAATTTCCCGGAGGCATCCAGAATAGTTGTGCCTGATTTAACCTGATGCATTTCATCCATTGTGCCGTAGTCGCGAATAAGGCCTTGTGATAAATGCAAAAAAGCATTTTCGATCATCGGCAATTCGCTCATCGCGCGGCCGGCAACAGATCGTATTTGAGGGTCTCTAACCTGAACCAGGCCTTTGATATTTTTGATCAGTATATCATTGGCCATGACCAAAATTATTTACCGAACGACTCAACTTTGTAATCGAGGTTGGTGCTGTAAATGGGGAAAGAAATTTTAAACATGGCATAAAACCCCTGACCAGCCAGGCTCGGTCGGTAGCCAAACTCACCACCGTAAGCCCAACCAAACTGGCGGTTGAACTTGCCGTCAATTCCGGCACGGAAACCCAGGGCATGGGTCTTCAACGCACCAGTAGAATATTTGTCAATGGTGACTGTATTGGCTGCAGGGTGCGAGAGATAGCTGACCGGGTCTATTTTGTAAACGGGGGCAAACAAAATATCAAAAAATACAGTCATAATTCCATCGTCAACGCCATCGTCATACTTATCAAAATTTACGGCCACGTTCCTGATCCAAGTCATAGATCCTCCCAAATAAACATCCATAGAATGAACATTGCCAAACACGGCTACATTTCTGGTTTGGTTTTGATAGGTATAAGTCTGCGGCAAACCCACTCCCGCTGAGTTGGTAAGGTTGGCGTTGGTCATTTTCTGTTGAGATAGTGCGCGGCTTAAATCGGCTGTGCTGTTCCAAACAATTCCACCCAAACGGCCACCATAAATTTTTCTGACCTTGCAGGGCACTTCGGCATGGAGGGGCACCGTGGCAGCCCAACGGTCGCCCTTCAGGCTTTTTTTATACAGCACCATTTTCGTTTTTGAATCCTGATCGAAGTCTTTGATATGGTACGTGCCACCCAACTCAAAATAATCGAACAGTTGTGGTTTATCAGAAATATAGTTTGCATTAAGGTCGTTCTGTGCTTTTAAGGAAGCGTTTCGGTTGTAATCGAAAAACTCTGCGCTATACGTTTTGCGGAAGTTTGCTTTTAAATCAAATTTATCTTTATAGTAATAACTTGCTTCAACGCCAAAGCCTGCATTTACGTTGGTGGCCGACAACTCGCCATACAGTGGCTGAAACCCTACAAATAACTTATTGATGGAATACGGCTCATCGTAAAGTTCTTCATAGGTAACCGTAGGTTTTTCCTTTTGCGTTTGTGCCAAACATACAAGAGGCGGTGTCAAAAATAAAAAATGAAGTAGGAGTGCGTTCGCGGAGCATTCATACTTGTACTTGCCCAAATGAAACGTCATTGTTTAAAAAATATGGATGTTCGATACGCAAGTTAATCAAAAGCATTGAAACTAAATCACGGTTTATTGATCACTCTGAGCCTGCCCTTAGAGAAGGCTACAAAGGGTATCCGCCCGTTGTCGTGGGTTGGGCGCATGAGGTAACCCTCCGTAAGAACCCCGGGCACCCCCTCCTGTTGAAGACTTTGTTGAAAATGCACTCCGTATTTCTTGAGCGCACGCCCCATCACCATCATAAACTCAAAGCCTCGTTGGGCATAGGTGTCGGGTAAAATGCCGTGCCTGTTAAAGTATTCCTTTCTAAATTGAAGGAAAGGTTTGCCGTAAAGTGGCGTGTAATTGGGCGCGGCAATTATGATTCTGATTTTTTCAAATTTTCCTAGATCGACCGAATTGCCTTCGAGCCAGCGTTCGTGCCCAATCACCACTACCGAGTCGCCCCGTGTTTCCACGCTGTTGATCACTTTAGTATAAATCAGCGGGTCCTCAGAGGCAACAAATACACTTCCCAGGCTATCGAGCGGCAATTTAAATTGAGTGGGGTTTTTCCACTCGTCATACTCGGTGGGTGTGGCCAACTCAGCTAATATATTGGCCGATGTTTCCGCATGAACTTCTTCGGCATACTTGATGGTTACTCCCAACTTGATTGCCTTTTGCATAAAACTGAAAGCCATGGTTGAATCTTTGGGTGTATCGCCAAAAAAAACATAGCAATTCTTTTTTGTTTTCAAGGAAACCAGTACTTCTGCCGATTTTTCGCCTACCGTGGCATAGCTCGGCTGATAAAGAAGAGTGCAGGAAGCCGAGTCGGCCAAGTCTTCATTCCCAGAAAGAGGATTTACGATCAAATTGATTTTATTTGTCTTTGAAAATTCTTGCACAGGCTTGCTGTCTTCGGTGAAGAGAGGCCCCACGATTAAATCGGCACTCTTTAGTTCTTCGGCCTTCAACAGTTTTCGTATGGTGTCGGTGTCGTGGTCGGTATCGTAAGCCAGTAAATCTATAAGTGCTCCTTCCTTAGCCAGAGAGTCGGCTGCTAATTTCATACCCTGATAAAGATCCAATACAAATTGACTTCTCTTTTTGCCGGGGCTTGGCTCAAGAGCATCGGATAAAAAAGGGAGCAGCAACGCCACCCGATACCGTTCTTTAAAAACGGGGGGGTTAACCTCTACAACAAAATCTTTTTTATTCCATCCGTACTTGCCCACCAGCGAATCGAGCAAGGTTGAGTCGGCCATCGGATATTGTTTTCCTATAGCGTAAGCAAGCGCACGACTAACTTCTGTTTCTTCTTTATTGTCTTCCAAAAGCATTTTTAGGGTCTCAACATCGCTTTCTTTTGCAAGTGCCAGGCGTTTCAAGATTTCGATTTCTTTTTGAATGGAGTTGTCTTTTATTTCCCGAGCCAAAGCGAGTGCTCTGAAATATTCGCGTTGGTCGAAATAAATTTTTACCAGCCAATACAAAACTTCATCGCGTTGATCCCAGGTTGAATAAATATTTTTGGTTTGCAAAAGCATTTCTTTTGCCATGGTGTTGAACCCCAAGCGGTGAGCCGACAGGCCATAATAAAAACTTGCATATTCAGGATAGGGATTGTCGCGGTCGTATACCGTCAGTGGCCTGAAGGCGTCCATGGCCGCACTGTATTTTCCATCGCTAAAAAGAGTTTTAGCGTGCTTGTATTGCTTTTTAAAATCCTGTGCAAAAATTTGGTTACTGATTAATAGGCACAACAAAAGCAGGCCATAGCCTAACTGACTATAGAATAGAGACCTTCTACCCGTGTTAATTTTTATTCCCATTCTATTGTAGCGGGTGGTTTAGAACTGATATCGTACACCACCCGATTAACGCCTTTTACTTTATTAATAATCTCGGAAGAGACTTCGCTAAGAAACTCGTGCGGCAAGTGCGACCAGTCGGCAGTCATGCCATCTACGCTAACCACGGCACGGAGTGCCACAACCTGTTCGTAGGTACGTTCATCGCCCATCACACCAACGGAATAAATGGGAAGCAACACCGCACCGGCTTGCCAAACTTTGTCGTATAGCGCGTGCTTGCGCAAGGCCGAAATATAAATATGATCTGCCGCTTGTAGTATCTTCACTTTAGCGGCTGTGATGTCGCCCAGAATTCTGATGCCCAGCCCCGGGCCGGGAAACGGATGCCTTCCTAAAATAACCGGATCGATGTGGAGGGTTTTTCCCACCAGCCTTACTTCATCTTTAAAAAGTGTATTGAGCGGCTCTACGATTTTCAATTTCATTTTTTCCGGAAGCCCGCCTACGTTGTGATGCGATTTGATGGTGGCCGAAGGCCCTTTTACAGAAACAGACTCAATTACATCGGGATAGATGGTACCCTGACCCAGCCACTTAACATCGGCAATCTTGTGTGCTTCTTCATCGAAAACTTCGATAAAAGTTTTGCCAATGGCTTTTCGTTTGGCCTCGGGGTCAGTCAGGCCTTCGAGTGCGGTATAAAATTTTTCTTTTGCATCGATGCCGTTTATGTTGAGCCCCATACCTTCGTACGATGCAAGCACCTGCTCGAACTCGCCTTTGCGCAGCAAGCCGTTGTCTACAAAAATGCAAAACAAATTCTTGCCAATGGCACGGTGAATGAGTGTGGCCGCTACCGTAGAGTCCACCCCACCGGAGAGGGCCATCACAACCTTATCGTTGCCCAATTTCTTTTTTAAATCAGCGATTGTGGTTTCAACAAATTGATCGGGCGTCCAGTCTTGTGCGCAGCCGCAGATGTGCACCACAAAATTACGTAGTAAATTTTTTCCTTCAAGAGTGTGCGTAACTTCCGGATGGAATTGAATACCATAAATTTTTTTATCCTTTACTTTATAGGCTGCCACTTTTACGGCAGGGGTACTGGCGGTGATGTCAAAGTTTTCAGTTACTGCGGTAATCGTGTCGGCATGAGACATCCACACCTGCGAGTCGAGCGAGATTTCTTTTAGCAATTCGTTGTGGTGATCAACGGCAGAAAGTTTTGCCCGTCCGTATTCGCGATGTTGCGAAGGCGAAACCGTTCCTCCGTTTTTATGTACGATCAACTGAGCACCGTAACAAACACCCAGCACAGGTATTTGAGCAAACTGGTTCAGGTCGATGTCGGGCGAATTTGCATCGCGCACCGAACAAGGGCTTCCCGAAAGGATAATACCTTTTATTTCGGAGTGTATGGTTGGGATATGGTTAAACGGGTGGATTTCGCAGTACACATTGAGTTCGCGCACCCTGCGTGCAATAAGTTGGGTGAACTGCGAACCGAAATCAAGGATGAGGATTTGCTCTGGCATTCGCAAAAATAAAAGGTTACCGCCAGAGAACAATAAACAATTACCAAGCCATTTTTACAATTCCGATCTGGAAGCCGTAATTAACGAAACCGTTGTAGTTATTTTCACCGGGGGTAACGAAGCCTTTCTTAACCAGGTCGCCCTGGTTGGTTGCATAGTCGTAGTGAATAGCGGCTTTGATGCGCCAGGTTGAGTTTTCCTTAAAGCCAATGAGCATACCCACTTCGGGCCTGAGTTGAAGACCAAACGAATTTATTGTACCTCCATAAATATTGTAATACTGCGAAAATCGGTCGTAGGCAATACCTATTCCAAAGCCTGCGTAAGGAGTTATCACTTTTTCCATGGGCAATAAAAAGTAATCCAAGTTACCCGTTAGGCTAGTATTGATGGAATAATTGAAAAGCTCTGCGCTGATCGCAGTAGAACCGTATTGGTACGCTTGATACGGAATGTGTTGTTTGTAAACGGCATAGCCAAATTCAACACCGCCCCACAACCTGCCCTCGTCATCAATCTTTTTGCGATACCCCAGCTTGGATCCAAACGAACTTGAATTGCGTATGAAATCTTTATTGGAAACGGGTTGGTTAACATCAAATAAAAAATAATAAAACTGGTCGTAATCGGGTCCAATTTTTTTGGCCTTGGTAGTCTTTGTAACTGGTTGTGTTTTTTTTTCAGGGGTTTTTGTGCGGTCGCGATAATACTGGCCATGAACCGAAGATACCGCCCACAGCAAAATAAAAACTGAAACAACTATTTTTTTCATTTTTTATTTTTTGAAGTAGGGTGATTGTTTGAACGCCTGGTCTACGGCTTCAACCGACAGGTCGTATAAATTTGGCGAAGACACCAAGTCACCCGCCTGGGCTATCCAAATCTGGTTAGGTTTCCCTTGATACGAATGTTTTAAATCAAAGACTACAATATAAAGACTGGCCACATCGGAGACACCCACTGAAGGGTAGTAGCCACCATAGCCACCATAATAGCCCCCGTAATAGCCATAGCCGTAACCATAGCCGTATGGGTAGTAAGTATAGGTTTGATAAAGGCTGTAGTTCTCTATTACCGTTACATAAACCTTCATGTCCGGATTCTGTTTTCCATTTACAGCAACGTACCCCGCTGCATCCAGCTTGGCTTTAATCTCTGTGGTGATAATGTTTGCATATTGCCCAAGTTGATTGTTGTTTCCGGTGCACTTCAGGCACTGCAGCGTGTCCGTCTGGGCATTGCTCTGGCTGTTAAAATAACTTATGGTGTCGAGCTGAAGCCAATATGTTTTTTTGTTTGAAAAATTAACCGTGTCGATGTAATTGGTAATGGTTGAAAAATGCTTCAGCAAATCGCTGTTGTTGGGTTTGGGGTTGCACCCCAACGTAAGCATACCGATTATTGTCACCCAAACAAAAAATAACCTCTTCATTGCATTTGAATTAATCCAAATTTAAGAAAACTTATTCATGCCTGCCGATTTTACGTCTTTAAGTTGTCGCTGAAAATTTATCTTCTCTACAACAAAATTAGGCAGACGGAACGGTGTAAGTAATTGTTTAGATTAAAAACGAGGACAAGCGTTTAATGTTGTGGTGTGCAGAAAATAGTGAGAGGGGCAGAATAAATCAGAAACTCCTCATTGTTGTTCTCTACTTGTCTTTCAAATTGAAATTTCAATTTGTGCAGGAGAGCTATCGATCTATCGTTTTCTTTTAAAGTTGAGGCCAGGATTTTAGTTGAAAATTTTTGATGTGCCAAGTGATGCAGAAAAGCACGGGTTGCTTCGTAGGCAAACCCTTGTCTGGAATATCGTTGTAGAAATGCAAACCCAACATCAAAAAAATCCAAATAGTCCCTTTTTACCAGCGAAACAATTCCGATAGCAATGTTTCCGTCAATAGTACTGACCACCCAATAATTAATATTTTGATTAGCCGTGATGCGCTGAATGAACGCTATCGCATCGTTTTTGTTCTTCACGTTTCGGTCGCCAATAAACCTAATCCATTCCGGCATATTCACTATTTCCAAAATGAAGTCGGCATCATCAACCGATATAGGTTTAAGAAAAAGTCGGGGTGTGACAATTCGATCTTCCATTTTTGAAAATATGTATCAATATTACAGATTAAGTCTTCAAAAACTATTAGGTTCGTTAACTTAGCAGTATGAATCGCATCGACAGGCTCACGGCCATCCTTATTCACTTGCAGACCAAGCGCGTGGTTAAAGCCGAAGAAATAGCTTCGCGCTTTGGCATGAGCTTGCGCACCGTTTACCGCGATGTAAAAGCTTTGATGGAAGCAGGCGTGCCCATCGGCTCGGAAGCAGGCAAAGGATATTTTATTGTGGACGGATTTCACTTGCCGCCTGTGATGTTTACGCAAGATGAAGCCAACTCCATGTTGCTGGCCGGTAAACTTGTTGACAAGATGGCCGACAAATCGGTGCGCACCGCGTTTGATTCTGCCCTCCATAAAATTAAAGCCGTGCTGAGCGACCCGGAAAAAGATCACCTCGAAAATTTAGATTCACACATCGGTGTTTTTTTGCGTTCGCGCTACGAACACCGCGAGCAAACCGGCTTTCCCGATGATTTCCTAACCGAAATACAACGCGGCATTGCACAACGAAACGTGCTGAGCATTGAATACGTGAACATGGACGAGAAGCTAACACAGCGGCTCATCGAGCCGGCAGGTATTTTTTATTACAGCATGGCCTGGCATTTGATTGCGTGGTGCCGCCTGCGCGACAGCTACCGAAACTTCCGTGTCGATAGAATCAAGTCTTTACTAACAACGGGCGAACATTTTGAAAAGCGCAGCGATATTTCGTTGCAAGAATATTTCAAAAGCATGTACCAAACCAATCAGAACCTGGTGCGCGTGGTGGTGGTGTTCGATAAATCGGCTCTGCGTGGGCGGCCTTTGTACGGAAGTTCATCGCAAGAAGATTTGGGCTCGCGCATCCGCTCCGAGTTTATGATGGACAGCCTCGACTATATGGCACATTGGCTGTTGATGTTTGGCCCAAGTGTGGAAATTGAACAGCCCGAAGAATTGAAAACAAAAATGGCGGAGATTACGGAAGCGTTGTTCCGGCACCATGGTTCGATTAACGAATCGGTCTAACTATCGGCAGTGCAACCATCACCAAAAATACGGTATCAAAAATTCAGAGCCGGCATCTCCTGACATACGGTTGTCACTCCCATCAAAAATAATTTTAAAATAATTTTTCCTGTTGCCATAGGGCTGACACAAGGCATTCGTTGATTAGCATTGAAAATCAACGCAAGTGGAATATTGTAAAAACAACAAACTCGATTGGCTCCAACTGTTCACCGGAATTTTGGTGGCAGCCTTGGCCATTTACTTAATAATTATATCGTATGGAAATACTGGTATTTAAAACCTCGGTGGCCGATCCGTTGAGTGTGAAAACACTGAGGCCCGAACTCGATCGGCTGGCGGGCAAAGGCCAGTGGAATTTTGACTTGAGCGACTGCGACAACATTCTCCGCATTGCTTCGGCAAAAGTTCGACCCGAAAAGGCAATTCAACTGCTCGACTATTTTGGGTTTGCCTGTGCTGAATTAGAAGATTAACCATAAAAAAAAAAATTATGAAAAATCATTCCGTTACAGTAACAACAGAAATCAACGCTCCCGTTTCCAACGTATGGAAAGCGCTTACCGAACCCGAGCAAATCAAAAAATATTTGTTCGGCACCGATACCAAATGCGATTGGAAAGTGGGAAGCCCAATTACATTCTCAGGCGTGTGGGAGGGTAAGCCTTACGAAGACAAAGGAACCATTCTCGCCATTGAGCCCAATAAATTATTGAAGTACAATTATTGGAGCGGTTTCTCCGGCCAAAAAGACATTCCTGAAAATTATCAGGTCATCACCTATTCTTTAAACGAGACTAACGGCAAAACTACGTTTGTTCTGACTCAGGAAAATAGTCCCTCTAAAGAGGCAAGTGACCACTCCGCCAGCAATTGGAGCATGGTGTTGAATTCAATGAAGGAAATGCTCGAAGGAAGTAATTGATCAAACGATTGTCACCCTTCGACAAGCTCAGGATGACGGGTGACAATCTTTTTTTCTATAACTTCGTTCTTATGCCAAAACCTACTTCAGAAAAAAAATTGGATGATTTCCTCATCGGAAAATCCGAACTGACTCTTTCTTTATTCCATCATTTCATCAGCGAATTCAAACGCATCGGGAAAATTGAAGTACATCACGCCAAAACCATGATTGGTATTGCTACTCCGCGCAAGCGTATCGCCTATGTTACCCAACTTGGCAAAAATTTTATTCACGTTGTCTTTCCTTTCGAAAAGCCTTACCCGGATAATTTATGTTTTCAAAAAATAGCCCAAGTACCGGGCGATGACAAACAGTACAACCACCACTTTCGCATGCTTAGCAAAGAAGATGTAAACAAGGAAGTAATCAAGTTTATGAAACTGGCGTACGAGGCAGGACGATGAATGATTTAATATAAACCCATGATGAACAGTTTTTATATCAATGAGCAGTCGGTAACCATCACAAACTTTTCCACAAATACAATGTGGCGTAGGCTTCCCAGCCTTTGTAGTTTTTGAAAATGCGTTTCACGGTGGTGAGCGTTGGTTTTTGTTTCATGCCTTTCAGGTTTTTGATGGCGTTGTGCAGGCCGGCATCCTCTAAGGGAAAGGCATTGGGATAGCAAAACGTTTTCATCAGCGCGTAGTTTGCCGTCCAGTTGCCAATGCCTTTAATCTTCATCAATTCTGTTTTGGCTTCTTCGAACGAAAGCGATTTCAATTTTTCTTTGGAGAGATTACTATTCGCAAACGCTTCGCCAATCAATTTTACATACTTGCTTTTTTGCCGTGAAAATTGAAGCAGCAACAAATCTTCATCCGTAAGTCGCGAAACAATTTCGGGTTTCGGAAACAAGAAATAATCTTGGCCCTTGTGATAGATTCTTTCTCCAAATTTTTCTACAAATCGTTGTTTGAGTGTGTAGGCAAACTGCAAATTGATCTGTTGGCCCAGCACCGCCCACACCAGCGACTCAAATAAATCAGGTTGACCGATAATTCGATAGCCTTTAAATTTATTGATCAGTTCTTTCAGCAAGTCATCATTTCGCGCCAGCTTGTAAAATGGGCTTAAATCTGTTTTCAAATCAAACCATTCAATAATATAGTCCTTAACCTGTTTTTGAATATGGGGTTTCGGAAGTATGTTCAAAAAATCTACGTGCAGGTTTTCGTCATCCAACTTGATCGAAAAAAGAATTGGCTGGTTCTCGATCGAAAGTGCTTTTACAACATCCTTATTTTCTATCCGATGCAGAACCTCGCGGGGCGATCGTTTCAAAAACGACAAGCACAATTCATACGAGAAATTTTCCGGCAATTTTATTTTCATGGTGAAAGTTAAAATTGAAATCTTTAAAATCAATAAAACGATTCGCAAGAATCAGGTTGAATACTCCGATGTACAATACATATCTTTTTCGCATGATCAACCATGCTGAAATCAATCAGTCGCTGTTCAAATTACTCCACGCCAGAGAAATAGAATGGGCCGGCAACCAAAAATTAAAAATCTACGGAACACTTCGCTGCCAATCGGGCAAGCGCATGAAAAACATAAACCGAGTCTTCTTCAAAACCGAAGCCGAGGCAATAGCGCTTGGCTACAGGCCCTGTAAAAAGTGTATGAAATAACAGCGTCCGTTTTCGGGCAATCTTTTGCGCTATCGGACAAGCATTTACTATTTTGTTTTGAATACACGCTATTTTCAGCTTGGCACTCTACTTGTCAAGTAATGGGCAATCCAATGCAACGGCTATGTTTAAAAATTACCTGAAGACTTCCTTTCGCAATCTGTGGCGCGAAAAAAATAAGACCGGACTCAATGTTGTAGGCCTTACCATAGGCATTGCGGCAAGTTTCGTGCTCTTTCTGCTCATCAGTTTTCACCATAGTTTTGATACGTACCATTCAAAACGCGACCGGACTTACCGCGTTGTAAGTATCGCAGATGGAAATACCGAAAAAGATTACGGAAGTGGAGTGCCCTCTGTGTTGCCCGAAGCTTTTAAAAATGATTTTGCCGATGCCGATGAAGTTACGTTTACTTCGTATCGCGCTAACGCGCTGATCACCATTCCCCAGCGTGCCGGTGAACCAAAAAGATACGAGGAAGAGAAGGGTGTAACGATAGCACAGCCCAATTTTTTTAAAATATTCGACCGCAAAATTTTGGCGGGCAGCACAGAAAAAGGCCTGGACGACCCGCATGAGGCCATCATCTCACAAAAGCTGGCTAAAAAATATTTTGGAAAAGAAGACGCCCTGGGCGAAGTGCTTGAATACGATAAAAATCAGTACAAGATCACCGCCATAATGGAAGACACTCCCAACAACACAGATTTCCCTTTCGAGCTCATGCTTTCGTACGCAACTTTAAAAACTGAGCTTGATAAACACGGATGGAACAGTACCTGGAGCGATGAGCAATGCTACCTTACTTTAAAAGAGGGAGCCGACCCCGCCACCATCGATGCGCAAATGCCCGCGTTCATTAAAAAATATTTGGGCGACACCAATCGCGACAACAAAACATTTACCCTGCAACCTCTGAGCACTCTTCATTTTGACGACCGCTACTACAATTACAACTACAATGTGGTAACGAAAGCAACGTTGCTGGCGCTCAGTATCATTGCGGTTTTTTTAATTATCACCGCGTGCATTAATTTTATCAACCTTTCTACAGCCGAAGCCATCAAGCGCTCGAAAGAAGTGGGGATTCGAAAGACGCTCGGCAGTTCGCGCAGCCAGTTAATGTATCAATTTTTGGGCGAAGCTTCATTGGTCACCATTATTTCAATGGTGCTGGCACTTGCGGTAGCGCAGTTTTCGCTTGGGTTTCTCAATTCATTTTTACAGCTGCACCTTTCGCTTCAGTTAACCAATCCGTCCATCCTCTTATTTATTTTTGGAATTACCGTTGTGGTCTCGGTTCTCTCCGGTTTTTATCCGGCACTGATTATCTCCGGTTACCGTCCGGCATTGGCGTTGAAAAATAAAATCAGTAATAAAAGTTCTTCGGGCTACCTGTTGCGCAGAGGGCTGGTGGTGTTGCAGTTTGTTATCTCGCAAACGTTGATCATCGGCACTATCGTACTGATCAACCAGATGAATTATTTCAAAAGTAAAAGCCTTGGGTTTCGGCAGGATGCTATTGTTACAGTGCCTATCCCCGTGGAAGAAGAACCGATTGCTGCAGACAGTGCCCACACCAGCAAAGCGAGAACGCTGCGCACAGAAATTATGCGGCTTAAAGGGGTTGATATTGCCAGTTTGAATAATGCACCCCCCTCCTCCACTCAAACCATGGGCACAAGCTTTGCCCTGGAAGGCGATGAACGATTTTACCGAACTCAAGTAAAGGCTATAGACAACAATTATTTACCGTTGTACGAAATCAATCTGGTGGCCGGAAAAAATCTAGCCGACCTCGACACCGCGCAGGGGCTACTTGTTAATGAAAAATTGGCGGCCATGGTTGGATTTAAAAACCCGAACGATATTTTAGGTAAGGTAGTTAACATGTGGCGCAAGAAACTTCCGGTGGTGGGTGTGGTTAAAGATTTTCATACCGTGTCGTTGCACGATCCGATAGAAGCTACCCTAATGCTCAACCGCATCCAAAGTTACGGTTCTCTTTCGGTTAAGGTTTCTCCCATCAACTTACAGGAAACGATCAAAGAAATTCAGACAAAATGGGAATCCGTTTATCCCGACTTTGTTTTCTCGTACGAATTTCTGGACGACTCCATTCGTAAGTTTTATGAAAACGAGCAACATACTTCGCAGATGCTTACCGGTTTTACTTCGCTCGCCATTTTTATAGGTTGCCTTGGTTTGTTCGGGCTAACTTCGTTTATGGCCAACCAAAAAACAAAAGAAATTGGAGTGCGCAAAGTGATGGGCGCAAGTGTTCAAAATATTATTTTAATTTTCTCTAAAGAATTCATTGTGTTGATTATCCTTGGATTCTTAATTGCATTGCCGTTGGCTTGGTATTTTTCCGATCAGTGGCTAAGTCAATTTGCCTACAAAATTACGTTGGGGCCGATTGTGTTTGTGGCGGGTTTTACTACTACCTTGATTATAGCCGTACTCACGGTTGGGTATCGTTCGTTTAAGGCGGCTACGGCCAACCCGGTAGATTCGTTGAAATACGAGTAGTAAGTTTTTTTGAACTAAGCCCTAAGCGAAGCAAGATAAAGTTCTTCAACTTTTTTTCTCGCCCACGGGGTTTTTCTTAAAAATGTAAGACTTGATTTGATGCTTGGGTCGTATCGAAAACAATTGATGGGGACGATCTCGCCCAGGTCATCCCAACCGTAACGCTCCACTAAGAATTCTAAAATCATCTGAAGAGTTTTTCCGTGTAACGGATTGTTGGGTTGCAATTCCATACCTTTTACAAAACTATCAATTATGTCCACCAGTGTTCGCCAATTATTTTCAGCATATCGGCATGAATGTTTCCGGCCGCACACAGTTCGCGTCCAAAAATAAAATTAGTTCCGCCTTTAAAATCGGATACCTTGCCACCGGCCTGCTCCAATATAAACGTGCCTGCGGCCACATCCCACGCGTTTAAGTCGTATTCAAAAAAACCTTCGAGCCTACCGCAGGCCACGTAGGCCAGGTCGATTGCCGCGCTGCCAAACCTGCGGATGCCGTGTGTTCTTTCTAAAAACGTTTTTATGATATCGAGGTATTGATTCTTTTTTTCGGTGTGATAGTATGGAAAGCCTGTGGCCAGTAAACTTTCTCTCAGGTCAGCTATGGGTGAAACACGGATTTTATTTTTGTTGAGAAAAGCCCCGCCTTCGGTGGCATGAAAACATTCGTTGTGGCTCACTTCATAAATCACGCCCACCACGGGTTTGTTCATTTTCATCAAGGCAATGCTGATGGCAAAGATGGGAACCCCGTGCAAAAAATTAGTTGTGCCGTCTAACGGATCGATGATCCACTGATATTCATTCTCACCCTTTAATTGCGTACCTTCCTCGGCCAGAAAGCCGGCTCCCGGCAAAATTTTTTTTAAAGAAGAAACTATTTTTTTTTCGGATTCTTTGTCCACATACGAAACCAGGTTGCTGAACGTATCTTTCTGTTCAATGCGTTTGCGGTCGAAATGCAGGCTTTCGTTGCGGATGAAGTCTGCGGTTTCCGCACACAAGTCCATCACATTTTTTTCTACTACGGATAAGTCCATCTCAACTCTATATACGACAACTTCCTGACAATAGATATTAAATTTACATTAAACCTCTTCCTCGGGTTTCCTTTTATCGTTTCCTTTGATCACCAACACAATCTCGCCTTTCACTTCTTTTTTACTAAAATGAACGAACACCTCAGACACCGTTCCCGTACAAGTCTCTTCGTGTACTTTGGTTAGCTCGCGCGAAACCGACACCAAGCGTTCTGCCCCAAACAGGTTTTGTATTTGCTCCAATGTTTTTAACAACCGGTGTGGCGATTCGTACAAAATAATGGTACGCTCTTCGTTGGCCAGTTGCTTGAGGGCCGTTTGCCTTCCTTTTTTGTGGGGAAGAAACCCTTCAAACACAAACCGATCGGTAGGGAATCCTGATTTTACCAATGCAGGGACAAATGCAGTGGGTCCGGGCAAGCATTCGATCGTTAAATTATTTTTTAAACATTCGCGCACCAGCAAAAAACCCGGATCGGAAATGGCGGGTGTGCCGGCATCGCTTACAAGTGCCAACGTCTCGCCTTGCTTTAATTTTTGAATGATGGATTGCAACGCTTTATGTTCGTTGAAAACATGAAAGCTCTGCAGCGGCTTGCTGATGTTGTAATGCTTTAGTAAAATACCCGAAGTGCGTGTGTCTTCGGCCAGAATAACATCTACCGATTTTAAAATTTCGAGCGCACGAAGCGTGATGTCTCCCAAATTTCCTATGGGAGTTGGCACAAGGTAAAGCGAAATTTTTTCCATCAAAGCAATTGGTCAATGGCTTTGGCGAGTTTTCGGTCTTTGTCGGTAACTACATCTCCGGCATCGTGGGTAGAGAGCTCGATATCCACCGTGTTGTACACATTGCTCCAATACGGGTGATGGTTCATCTGCTCCGCCAACATGGCCACGCGCACCATGAAGGCAAAGGCTTCTGAAA
The DNA here is from genome assembly GCA_018267285.1 of Bacteroidota bacterium. Classification (GTDB taxonomy): domain Bacteria; phylum Bacteroidota; class Bacteroidia; order Cytophagales; family Cyclobacteriaceae; genus ELB16-189. The sequence goes on from JAFDYU010000002.1 coordinate 147,292, forward strand.
AATTGTTGAACTTAAAAGTTTTTTTCAGACGGTTGTTTTGTTCGATCCATACCATACGCAGTTCTGGGTTGATCTTTGTAAGTTAGAATAAACTTTTATGAAAAGAAATCTTCAAAGAGCAATGATTCCCTTAATCAAGTAGGCTTGCTTGTATACGTTAATTACTGCTTCGCTGCCGGGCATCATCATTTGAAATGTGATGCTGGTATAGTTTCCGTTTTTAGATTGTCGCTCGGACGATTCGTGCATCGGGAAAAGATTTTTTACCTCCGATTCTTTGCCTTTGGGCACAATAAATTTAAATGTATAAAGCGCAGGCCAGGTGTAGTGCTGGTCTAATTTTTCGCGTAAGGATTCACCCCAGTCTGGCATCATAAATAAAAAAGTCGCCCCGACAAGTCGGGGCGACTTCATAATTCTTACAATTAATAGAACTTGTATCGTTTGTCAACAATATTTGCTCCGTCTTTAATGGCTTCGGCTATGTTCAGGCCGGAGCTGTTGTTTCTGGTGCGCGTCAGTTCATCTTTTACGGTGATGTAGTTGCCGGTTTCCGGGGCAATGGTTTTGTTTTGCAGTTCGAGCATGATTACACCGGTTTCTCCGGCAAAAGGCGCAGAACGTTTGCCGTTTTCGAGTGCAAACACATGCCCCACGGCAGCCGGGTCGAAGCCCGCACCGGGCATGGAGTTGGCACTCAGTTTCAAATCATTCGAGGTATTGATTGTGGCATCGGCACCGTATTCTTTTGCAATTTCTTCAAGTGTTCCTTTGCCTGTACTAAGTTTGGCCGCAATGTTTTTTCCTTTCACCCTATTTCTAACAGCAGGGGTGATCTCCTCTTTCACGGCTTCAAAAGAACGATAGCCTTCTTCGGTTTCGCCCGTCATAATCGCTACCACATAGTTGTCTTCAATATCAAATACTTCAGATACTTTTCCTTCGGATGCATCGCGGAAAAGCCAGGTAACAATTCTACGTGCATCGGAAAGGTTATTCACGCGTTGGTCGGTGGTATTTACATCTTTTGCTTCCAATACATTCAATTTCTCTCCAGCTGCTTTTTCTTTAAAAGCTTCCACACTTGAAATACCCGAAGCAAACGTTTGGGCTTTTAAAAAAGCCTGGTTGTGGGTATCGTCTCCGGGAGATATTTTTAATTCAACCGCAGCTACCGTGTAAGAGGAGTTATCTTTTAGCGCAGTTACATCAATGATGTGGTAGCCAAACTCGGTTTCTACCACGTTGGGAAGCAGCCCGGTTTTCTTGGCAGCAAACACAGCTTTTTCAAAGGGCTTCACCATCTGGCCCGAAGTAAAATAACCAAGGTCCCCTCCGCGCGAAGCGGTGCCATCGGTGCCAAACTCACGAGCCTTAGCGGCAAAATCAGCACCTCCCTTAATCTCGTTTAGGATTTTGGTTACTTTGTCTTTGGCTGCTTTTTTCTTTTCGGGGGTGGTGTCGTCCCACTTGATCAAAATATGCGAAGCCTTTGCGGTATAAATGGTATCGGTTCCGGCTTTAACTACTTTTAATATTTTGTAGCTGTCGTTTTCAATGAAAGGACCAATTACGTTTCCGGTTATCAACTGATCTTTCTTAATGCTTGACGGAAGTGTGGCAGCGGTGTATTTGGAATAGGGCGTTTGTCCTTCGGTGTTGGAGACGGCATACAGCGAGTCGTCTGCAACGGTTTTAAAATCGGCAGCAACTTTTTCTGCATCTTGTTTCACCTTGGCCGAATCTTCGGCAGAAGCTACTACCGGAAACGAAACATAGCTAAGGCTGCGTGTAAATTTGGCTTTGTATTTTTCCCTGTTCTGATAGTAATAATCCTTCAATTCTTTGTCGGTTACTTTCGCGGTAGAGTCGCTCACGGCAAAGTAGGGAACAAACAAAATTTTCACTTCGGCTACATCGTTTTGGGTGTGGTATCCGCGCTCTGCTTCGGCATCGGTTACATAATTGGATTTGATGAGCAGGTTTTCGTATTTAACTCGTTCACGACCCAAGGCCAGATTTTTTTGAAACAATTTCCACCGGTAGTTTCCTTCTTGCCATTGCGCAAGAGCCTGGGGATCCGAAGGGGCAGTTTGCCCCAGGCTTTTCACATATTGTACCGCACGGTTGCGGTCAAAGTTTCCGGCCGAGTCGCTGAAGGCCTGCTTCACGTTGGGGTCAACATTCTTTCCCCAAATCATATCGGCAACTTCATCGCTGGTTACTTTTACGCCTGTTTTTTCAAATTGACTGCGGATAGCGTATTGAAGAATCAACATTTCCCAGGCTTGTTGCTGCAAGTACGTGCGTTCGCGTTCGCTCGGCTGACGCCCGGAAGAAAGGGCATAATCCGTTTCGCGTTCGTTCAAAACACTTTGAAACTCATCGCGCGAAATGCTGGAGCCCGCAATTTCGCCAATATTGTTTTGGTTTCCGCCAAACACCGAGCGTGGGCCACTGCCAAACAAATCACTTCCAACAATAAAAGCTCCCATAGCCAAGGCCACAAAGCCTACCACAAATTTGGTCATCTTCGTACGGAGCGTTCCAATCAATGCCATAATACCTGAATAGTTAAAATTATTTAGTGCTGTTTTTACTCTAAGAGAACTGCAAACTCCTTGCCTTTGATGTGTTTACACTAAAAAAGGAGTGCAAATTTAAACGGATATTGCGATTCGCCAAAGGGTTAAATACAAGCACAGAAGCCATTTTCCGATGAATTTAAAGGCTCAGTCTGCGTCAGCTAATTTTGGCGGCCGTATCACAAATTACTTTAACCGAGTCAATTCTTTTCTTATCCGTTTTCTGAATGATGAAGGTGAAAGGCAAGATGGTGATGGTTTCGCCTTGTTTTGGAAAATCTTCGGTGTACGATAGAATCAGTCCGCCCAACGTCTCGTATTCGCCAATAGGCAATCCAAGTCCATAATGGTCGTTAATGTAATCAACCTCTAAACGAGCACTGAAGACATACGTGCGTTCATCAATTTTCGTTTCGATCAGGTCATCGCTGTCGTGTTCGTCTTCAATTTCCCCAAAAATTTCTTCGATCAGATCTTCGGTGCTCACCATGCCCGAGGTTCCCCCAAATTCATCTACAACCACCGCAATACTTTTTCGTTCTTTAATCAGTTGCACCATGAGGTCGTTGGCCATAGCGGTTTCCTGAGTGATAATTACCGGGGTAAGGATTTCTTCAATGCTTTTGGGTTTTTTGAATAATGCGGCCGAATGGCTGTAGCCGATAATGTCGTCAATCGAATCGCGGTAGATCAGCACTTTCGAGTGGCCGCTATCTACAAAGGTTTGTTTCAGTTTTTCAATTCCCTCGTTAATGCCAACGGCTTTTATTTCCATGCGGGGAATCATGCAATCGCGTATCTTAACTTTTTTAAATTCAAGGGCGTTGTGAAATATTTTTTTATCGAGCCCAATGTCTTCATCCTCGTGTTTTACCTTCAGCATATTTTTCAGGTAATTATTTAGGTCCGTGAGCCCAAACACCGGTTTTTCTTCTGAATACTCAGCACCCAGAATTTTTGTAATGACAAACTTAGAGAGTCCCACAATAGAAAAGGTGATGGGCTTCAACAACCAAAAGAAAACATTAAATACTTCGGCCAACATGGCCAAAACAAGATTGGGGTTAATCAGGAATAAACTTTTGGGGAGGAACTCGGCAGTAAATAAAATAAATAAGGTAGAGATCAGGGTTTCGATAGCGAGCCGAACCACTTCATCGTTCGAATCTTCGGGCAGGAAATCGAGCAGCGGGTCTATAAACTGTGCCATGTAGATACCAAAAAGCACCAAGGCCACCGTATTGCCGATGAGAGTAGTACCAATAAATGACGAAGGGTTTTTTAAAAATTTCGACATGATTATTCCCCATCGCCTTCCCTGTTTCCCCTGCAATTCTATTTGCAGTTTGTTGGCCGATAGAAATGCGATTTCCATACCCGAGAAAAAGAAAGAAAATATGAGCGTGGTGAGAATGAGTGGAATCAAACTGATGTCCATATTATTTCTTTTTACGATACACGTAAAGGAAAAACAAAACAGTGGCCAACATGATTGCCCAGTAAGCCTGGCCTACGCCCTTCGTCATCATTTCATAAATGCCTATTACGATGAACGCTGCCGCAGCAGAGATCAAAAGTGAGTTGATAAGATTCATAGAAACGGCAAAGATAACAGGATTGCCGCAATTCGTAGGGCACTACTCTTTTACACTCAGTTTACCCGATGTATTCCCAAGCGAATAGTTGGACAAATCCTGGTCTGCATCCAAGCCGGTGCCGTAGATTACATCTTGCTGGTCGGTGATCGTTACAAATTTTTCGGTGAATATTTTTTTTGTATCCGGCTTCCAAAATAATTCTTCGGTATTGAGTTGCTGGTGTTTTTCAATATTGACTACCTCTACTTTGCCACGGCCCCGCCATTTGTCTTCTTGCTTAAAATAATAGGCAGTATTGGCACGTAGTGTTGACGTCATAATGCCGGAGGGATTGTAAAATTCAAGGTAGATTCCTTCGGGAAACTCGCGGTCGCCATTTTGGAATTCGTTTACTTTCTTTGCCTGTAAAACCATTTTCACTTTTTCTTTTTCGGTGTAGTGCATAAGCATATTCTCTATCTGGCGCAGAGGCCCCTCGTAAATCACCGGCTTTGTGTTCTCTTTAGTGGAGCACGAAACCAAAAGAAGAAAGAAAATATTTTTATATAAACTTGAAAATTTCATATTCGAATTTAAACAAACAAGGCTGACCCACGGCCAGCCTTGTACAACTATTGTGCAATTTTTTTTAGTCGTTATCGCTGTGCGCCTTAACGGTTACCGATTCTTCAATCCAGCAGGCAAGCTTTTTTTGCTCACCGGTTTTCCATCCGGCTTTCTGCAAATCTTCCGGGGTTGGGTATTGATCCAACGCTTGCTTCATTTTTTCGCGGTTACCTGATTTCAAATATATCTGAAAAGCAGCAATGTTAACCAGTTTCTCTTCGGCAGATCCGGGCGTTTTTGAGCAATCGCTTCCCGAAGACATGTACAAATCGCCTATGCGTTCGTTGGCAAGTTTCATCCCAGCGTCCAAAGTCAGCGCATTGCGGTACAAGGTGCGCGCGGCTGATTTATTTCCTTTTTGAAACTCGATATCGCCTTTGAGTATTTCTATCCACGACTTTTGCTTTGCCGATTTAGCTTTTGTTTGAAGCTCGGTCATAAGTGGGGTTGCTTTATCAAAATTTTTAGCATTGATGTAAGCCGAGCAAAGTTCTTTGGTAACATCAAAATTTGGAGAGGTGCTGTGCAACAATTCTGCGGCTTGCATCCACGCCTCATTTGCCGGGCATTTTTCGTCCAGCATAAACTGGTACACTTTATCTGCCCACAAGGTGTTTTTTGTGTTCGCAGCAAATTTTGGTTCAAAATTTTTCTTGATAAAGTCGCAGTTCATTTTTACGCTTTTGGCAAGGTTGGCATCAATTCCCTCCACTACCTTTTTATACTTTGAAACTAAACCTGCTTTATTCTGTTCTTGAGCTTTTTTTATTTTCGCTTCGACTACTTCCATCAGTTTATTGTAGCGCTGCATCACTTGTTCTTCGTTGGGAGTATGGAACATTTCTACGTTGTTCTGTATAATGCCCATGTAAAAACCAAGGTTTACATCAGAAACGTTATTGCCGCTCACCTCAAATGTTTTGTCGAAAATGGCCAACACAGCCGCTGCTTTATCTTTGTTGTTGCCGTTGTATTTATAGGCGTGGTAGGCTTTGCGGTTGAGCACGTTCATTTCGTCTCCGCAGTTAGCAATCCGCATATCATAGACCAGCATTAACGAATCGATGTACGTTTGCTTGGTTACCGGATCCATTTCCTGACCGGCCAGGTTATCGTACACATCCAACGCGTACACGTACAAGTCGGAGTGCCATTGCGGAACATTTTTCAACATCCAGTTTAAACCACCGGTAGCTGCTTTATAGTTTTGATCTTTGATAGCTGCTTTGATTGCATCAACTTGCTTTTCGGCTTGTGCGGGGTTTTCGGGCCACTTGTACTCGGTACATTGAGCCCACGCGCTGGTCGAGGCTACCAACAAGATTAGAACGGAGATTACATTTTTCATACTTGCTTAGTTAAATTAAAGATTAATCAAATTTTCGTTTAATAAACCACTGATCGAAGAAGGTTATACCAAAAATCATGCGAAAATAATTTTCCTGAGCTGCATTTTCAGATACCGTACCTCTGCGCCCAACTTTAAAAGCCAGATCCACCGTAGAAAAACGGTTTACCGGCAACGAAAAACCAAACGTTACACCGGCATCAATTAACGGGTTTTTGTTCACAAGCATCGGTGACTTTTCATATGATGCCCCCAGACGGTAAGAAACCCGGCTGAAATAATTGGTAAAATCTTCCGGGTTTGGAACAAACTCTACACCCAACCCACTTCGATACCCCACCGTGGGCGTTCCAATATACTGGGTGTTGTGATCCGTTGTACGATAATCAAAAGAACGATAATCGAGATAAACAAAATCGTACCCAACGGTCCATCGATCTATCTTACCAAAAGAAATACCTACACCCATGTTTTCGGGGATTCGAATAGTACCGCCTAGTTTATTGTAGGTAAGTGAATCTATCATTGCTCCCGTGCTAACCGTTGTTTGGTATCGATCTATGTGTTGAAAATTTAAATTAGAGTTTAATGAATAGACCGCACCGATATTTAGCCTATAGTTCTTCCGGAAAATGGAATCTTTATGAAAAGAGATGCCACCTGTTAAACCAACCCCATGAATCGCATCTCGGGTATAAAGCGAGGTATTTGCATAAGCACCCGGGAGGTAAGAAGAATTTTGAGACACAATCGTTCCGAAAAGATAACTGGCCTTAGCACCAACGGACAAATATTTGTTTATGGTCACTCCGTTTGACCAATAGAATTGACTGAGGCCTCCTTTACCCGAAAGATTGTACGTTATCTGTTGGTACGAACCCTCAAGGTAATCTTGATTGCTAAAATTGTAATTTACATTTGAATAGGGTGTAAGCCCTACCGAGGTAGTCCACCGGTTTGCTTTCACCGGAAGTGCAAGGACAAGGTAATTTAAATTGCCGTTTTTAAAACTCTGCGAGCTGTTCCCAACGGAAAGTTTTTTATTTTCCCACTGAGTACCACCTTGAAAAAGTGTAAAGTGGTTAAAAACCAACAAGGCGGGGTTCAGATTATTGATGTACGACCCACTTGGATTACTTATGCCGATCCCGCCCATAGCTTGGTTTTGAGCAACCCCACCGCTCAGCAAATCTCCAATCCCAAATTCTGAAAAAGGACTTGATGCAATTTGACCCTTCACGGTTAGTGCCGCAAAAAGTAAAATCAAAAGAAATGGGAGATCTTTACTACAACGATGCATTATGACACAAAATCCTGTTCAAACCGATTAAAACGAGTTCGGGGGCTGCAAATATGGACTGTTTCAAGTTGTTTTCAAAAAATAATGCATCTCCTCCACATAAAACCACCCGCAAATCGGGATATTGTTCTTTATACCTGGCTATTATTCCCTCGGTCTCGGCCAATATACCGTTCATCACACCGCTTCGCATACTGCTTTCTGTACTGTCGCCAATAAGTTTTTCAGTGGCTGCTGTTACCAACGGCAATTTGGCTGTAAACGTATGCATGGCTTCAAAACGCATAGCAATACCCGGAGAAATTCCACCTCCCAAATAGTTCTTGTCGCGATCGATGAAATCGAATGTCATGCACGTGCCTGCATCAATGGCGAGACAGTTATTATCCGGGTAAAGTTGAATTGCCCCACATACTGCGGCAATCCGGTCAACACCCAAAGTCTCAGGGGTTTTATAGTTGATTTTTATCGGCAGTGGAAGGCGGTGAGTAAGCAGCATTTTTTTTTTCGCTGTTGCCCATTCCAAAATTTGTGTGCCCAAAATAGAGACTGAACTTATCAGTATATTTTCAAAATTGTTCGACCTCAGAAAACCCTTTAGCTCATTCTCTGTATCAAACAAAAGTGTTTCTTCAAGCTTCTCTTTTGCAAAAATGCCTGCCTTAATGCGCGTATTGCCGCTATCGATTACCAAATTCATTTGAGTAAATGATTACTTTCGCTTTTCGTTTTTAAATGCAAGAAAAACCAGTAAGCAAATATAGAGTTATTGGCCTGATGTCGGGCACCTCGCTCGATGGTGTCGATATTGCCGTAGGTACATTTCACTACAAAAAAATGAAATGGAGTTTTTCGGTGGAAGCGGCAAAAACTTTTGCTTACACTCAAATGTGGCAAGAGAAATTGAAAACTGCACATTTACTACCAGGCGAGCAACTATTGAAGTTGCATGTTGAGTATGGGGAGTTTTTAGGCCAACTCTGCAATCAATTCATAAAAAAAAACAGAGTTAACAAAATTGATTTGGTTGCTTCGCACGGGCACACCATTTTTCACCAGCCAAAAAACGGGTTTACTTTTCAACTGGGCGATGGCTTCACCCTTCATTCGGCAACAGGTCTTCCGGTAGCTTGTGATTTTCGCAGCCAAGATGTGGCACTGGGTGGCGAAGGTGCGCCACTTGTGCCGATTGGCGATACACTTCTTTTTCCCAACTATAATGCCTGCCTCAACTTGGGTGGCATCGCCAATGTTTCTTTTCAGAACAAAAATAAAACCATCGCATTCGATATTTGTTTTTGTAATCTGGCATTGAACCATCTATCTGCAATAGCCAATAAAAAATTTGATGCTAACGGGGAGTTAGCCAAAAGCGGAACCGTAGATAAGAGCCTCTTACAGTCTTTGCAAAAAATATATTCCGGATATCGTACCAAAAGACCTTCTCTTGCGCGCGAAGATTTTGAAAAAGAAGTGTTGCAACTTTTAAACAATGAATCTATTTCCGTTGCCGACAGGCTTCGAACAGTTTGCGAGGCAATAGCAGAAGAAATTGCGTTTGCCGTTCCCATCAAAAAAAATAATGTACTACTCACCGGAGGCGGAGCTCACAATCGTTTTTTAGTACAACTTCTCCGTCTAAAACTTCCACAATCTAACTTAACCGTACCCGATAAAATTATTGTTGATTTCAAAGAAGCACTTGTCTTTGCCTTTCTGGGGGTACTCAGGTTGCGGGGCGAAATCAATGTTTTAAAAAGTGTTACCGGATCGAAAAAAGATTCTTGCTCGGGTATTTTTATCCGATAGATTTGCACTTCAAATTTCCAAACTATGAAAGAGCTTCTCAAAAAATTTGAAAACAAACGACCTGAAATTGTTTTCGAATGGAAAGACAGCGAGACCGATGCCGAAGGCTGGGTGGTGATAAACTCCCTGCGCGGAGGAGCTGCGGGAGGTGGCACACGCATGCGCAAAGGTCTTGATAAGAGAGAAGTGGAATCGCTCGCCAAAACCATGGAAGTGAAATTTACGGTTTCCGGGCCGCCCATTGGGGGGGCAAAATCAGGGATCAATTTCGATCCCAACGATCCGCGCAAAGCGGGTGTTCTTCATAGGTGGTACTTGGCCGTGATGCCGTTGCTGAAATATTATTACGGCACCGGTGGCGACCTCAACGTAGATGAAATCCACGAAGTTATTCCGCACACCGAAGACGTGGGCATATGGCATCCGCAGGAAGGAGTTTTTACCGGGCACTTCAAGCCCAGCGAACCTCAGAAGGTAAATCGAATAGGGCAATTGCGCCAAGGTGTTGTAAAAATTATTGAAGACAAAAATTTCACTCCGTTACTAGAGAAAAAATATACCGTTGCCGATATGTGCACAGGCTATGGAGTGGCGCAGGCGGTAAAACATTATTACGAACTTTGGGATGGACAACTCAAAGGAAAAAGAGCAGTGGTACAAGGCTGGGGAAATGTAGGTGCAGCCGCAGGGTTTTATCTCAGCCAAATGGGTGTAAAAATCGTTGGCATAATTACACGCGAAGGCGGCCTAATCAACCAAGCCGGGTTTTCGCACGAAGAAATCTGTAAACTGGTTATCGCCCGTCAAGGGAATATGTTGGTAAGCGATGATCTTTTGTCGTTTGAAACCGTCAATCAAAAAATATGGGATCTCGATTTTGAAGTTTTTATTCCGGCTGCCGCTTCGAGGTTGGTAACCAAACAGCAGGTTGACCAGATGATTTCCTCGGGCGTTGAAGTATTTTCTTGCGGTGCAAACGTGCCGTTCGCCGATCCGGAAATATTTTTTGGGCCAACCGGGCTGGATGCCGATGAAAAAATATCCATCATACCCGATTTCATCGCCAACTGCGGCATGGCTCGGGTGTTTGCTTACTTTATGGAAACTGAAGCTGCCATGGACGATGCTTCCATTTTTAATGACATTTCGATGACGATACGGAAAGCGATGGAAAAGACTCATCGCATCACCTCATCCAAAACAAAAATAGCACAGACTTCTTTTGAGATTGCGTTGAATCAGCTTGTCGCCAAGTAATCAGGCTGCTCCGGCCAGAAGATACAGTACGGCCATCCGCACGGCCACACCGTTTTCTACCTGATCGAGAATAATGGAATGGTGGGAGTCTGCCGCATCGCTCGTTAGTTCAACACCGCGGTTGATAGGCCCCGGGTGCATCAATACAATATCTTTGTCAAGCACATCAAGCATCTTTTTATTTATGCCGTAGTACAGCGTGTACTCGCGAAGCGAAGGAAAATATTTCAGTTGCTGGCGTTCGAGTTGAATGCGGAGCACGTTTGCCACATCGCACCACGCCAACGCTTTTTGCACGTCTAATTCTACTTGCACACCGAGTGAGGAAATAAATTTTGGAAGCAACGTGGGCGGGCCACAAACCAGCACTTCCGCACCTAATTTTTTCAACGCAAAAATATTGGACAGTGCCACACGTGAGTGGACGATATCACCGATGATGGCAACTTTTTTTCCTTCTATACTTCCAAGCTTTTCACGAATGGAGAATAAATCCAGCAAAGCCTGGGTAGGATGTTCGTGGGTTCCATCGCCAGCGTTAACAATGTTTGCCTTAATGTGTTTCGATAAAAAATGAGGGGCACCCGCACTGGCATGGCGCATTACCACCATATCTACTTTCATGGCGAGAATATTATTTACCGTATCCAGCAGGGTTTCACCTTTTTTTACACTGCTACCGGACGCAGAAAAGTTGACAACATCGGCAGAAAGCCGCTTCTCTGCCAACTCAAAGGAAAGCCTTGTGCGTGTTGAGTTCTCAAAGAAAATATTCGCGATCGTTACATCGCGCAGAGAAGGTACTTTTTTAATCGGACGATTGATAACGTCTTTAAAATTGTCTGCGGTTTCAAAAATAAGTTCAATGTCCTGGCGGGTGATGTCTTTAATTCCGAGTAAGTGTCGTTGGCTAAGCTTTGACATGGTTTGGATTGTTGATTAACCAGATTTTATTTTGCTTGTGGCCCTGCGCTTCGAGCTCGACCAACACCCGTTGTGTATCCACCGTGTCCACATATTTCCCAACGTAGTCGGCAGCGATGGGCAGATCGCGGGTTGATTTCCGATCGACCAACACCAGCAACTCTACTTTGGCGGGTCTTCCAAAAGAAATCATGGCATCGAGGGCAGCGCGCACGGTTCGGCCGGTAAAAAGCACATCATCAATCAACACCACATCCTTACCTTCGATGGGGAAATCCACCCGCGTTTCGTATGCTTTGGCAGGGGTATCTCTTCTTCGGAAATCATCCCGGTGAAAGGTGGCATCGAGGTATCCGAGCGGCACCGATACCCTCAACGATTTGAGCTTTTGATGAATAAGTTCTGCTAGAAAAATACCCCTGGGTTGAAGGCCGAGGATTACACATTTTGTAAAATCGGGGTGGTTTTCGATTAATTGCTGGCAAAGACGGCTGAGAGTGATATCGAGTTGCTTAGAATCGAGGATCAGTTTCTTCTGCATGCCGGGTGCGAAATTACAGGATTTATTCCATAGTCTAAGGTCATCGATAGCGATAGCAAAAGATTTCGGACCTCATTTTGTATAATTCCTTGTTTTCCCGATATTTGCACTCCCTTTTTAAGGAAAAGGCTCATTTAAAACGATTTTTATGGCAAGGGTTTGTGAAATTTCGGGTAAAAGACCTCGGGTTGGCAATAAAGTATCGCACGCCAACAACAAAACCAAACGCAGGTTTTACCCCAATCTTCAAACAAAGAAGTTCTTTGTTCCTGAAGAAAATAAGTGGATTACACTGAAAGTATCTACTAAAGTGATCAAAACGATTAACAACAAGGGCATTAGTGCCGTGATTAAGGAAGCACGCGCAAAAGGCACACTGACTGCCAACATATAAAACCAGTAAAGTAAAAGGCAATGGCAAAAAAAGGAAACCGCATTCAGGTGATTTTAGAATGCACCGAACATAAGAGCAGCGGCATGCCCGGCATGAGCCGCTATATAACCACCAAAAACAGAAAGAACACTACCGAGCGTATTGAATTGAAAAAATACAACCCGGTATTGAAGAAAGTAACCGTACACAAAGAGATCAAGTAAAAAGTTATTGGGTAAAGGTTAAAAGTCAAATTGTACTGATAACCGACCAACTAATAACTGATAACTAATAACTATTAACTGAAAAAAAGATGGCAAAGAAAGTAGTTGCATCATTGAAGAAAGCAGACGGTAAGAATTTTGCAAAAGTAATCCGTGCCGTGAAGTCGGAAAAAACAGGTGCTTATTTCTTTAAAGAAGAAATTGTGCCCACCGACCTGGTAAAGGAAACCCTGGCTAAAAAAGGTTAATCCTTTGAATCTGTAGAAACCAACAGAGTCCCCTTGTGGGACTTTTTTGTTTCGCGTGCCACAATCGAAATACTAAAACACGATGTCAGTTTTTGGCAAATTCTTCTCTAAAGAAAAAAAGGAATCGCTCGATCTGGGTTTACAGAAATCGAATGAAAGTTTTTTTGGGAAACTGGGAAAACTATTGATCGGCAAATCCACGGTTGATGATGAAATGCTCGATCAGTTAGAGGAAATCCTGATCTCGTCCGATGTGGGCGTTGACACCACATTGAAAATTGTAAAGCGCATTCAAGACCGCGTAGCCAACGACAAGTACCTTGGCTCATCCGAATTGGATCAAATTTTAAAAGAAGAAGTGGCTGCTCTGCTCACCGAAAATAACTCGGAAAACGAAAATTATTTTGAACCGGATGTTAAACCGTATGTGCTGATGGTGGTGGGCGTAAACGGTGTTGGCAAAACCACCACCATAGGCAAACTATCGGCACAATATAAAAAGAACGGTAAGCGTGTGGTGCTCGGTGCTGCCGATACCTTTCGAGCAGCCGCAGTAGATCAGTTGAAACTTTGGGGCGAACGCAATGGGGTGCCTGTGATTTCAAAGGGCATGAACACCGATCCATCGGCAGTGGCCTACGAAACCGTGCAGAAGGGAGTGGAACAACAGGCCGATGTCATTATTATCGACACGGCAGGCCGATTGCACACCAAAACCAATTTAATGAATGAGCTCTCTAAAATTAAACGCTCAATAGAAAAAGTTCTTCCGGGCGCACCACACGATGTGTTGTTGGTATTGGATGGAAGCACAGGTCAAAATGCCGTAATTCAGGCACGTGAGTTTACCAAAGCAACCGAAGTTTCATGTCTGGCCATCACCAAGCTGGACGGAACCGCTAAAGGAGGTGTGGTGATTGGTATCTCCGATGAATTTAAAATCCCGGTTAAATATATTGGCGTGGGCGAAAAAGTTGATGATCTGCAGCTGTTTAACAAAGCAGAATTTGTCGATTCGCTTTTCAAAAAGGTCAGCTCCAAAAAATAGCGTGTGTAAGCTTATTTGTTGATTACAACCGGTTTATCTTTTTTCCAGGCAAACCGCCAAAACATCTGATAGTTAAATCCCCACCAAGGTGCCCTTGAAACAATTCCATAGCCGGGCATATCGTATGGGGAAATGGCAACGCCACCCTTTGTGCTGGGGGCAAATTTCAAACGGGCCGTGTAACCCATCCACAAACCTTTCCAAACTTTCACCCGAAGGCCGGTTGTTACCTCGGCCCATCCGCCCTTAACATTTCCGTTCGACAATACATAGTTGGCTGACGGATAGACCGTGTAGGGAACTGTTGGATAGGCTGATGAAGTTGCGGTGTAATTCAACGATTCGCTAAAATTGGAGTGGCCAACCCGAAACCCAAAAAAGAACATATTTTTATCCGGATCTTTGCCCAGTAGGTTGATGTCGACACCCATTCGAAAATAATTTCCGCTGTTGCTGTAGTTTCCGTTGCCCAACTGCAAATCTTTTGCCCACGATCCTACATCAACCGCCAAATAATAGTTTGCAAAATCAACATCACCATTTACTTCCCATCCTTTAAAGGTACTTCCGGTTTCTGTTTTTATCAGGTCAATCAAATCAGTACCCAACCTAAAGCCGGTGGGCGAAAAATCTTTAGGAGGTAATTTTTCCTTTTTCTCGTCAGGTTTTTGTTCGGCATCTTGTGCCAAAGATGCCACCACAACCAACAGCAGCAGATTGCTAAAAATATATTTGATAATTGATGGCATACGATGCAATACCTGAGCCGGTTGGGTCTTTAAGCAGCGAGGTGCTGAAAACTTTGACTTGCGCACTATCAAAGCTTGTTTTTAAAATCTTCAAATCAATATAAAATGAGTATGCACCGCAATCTTTGGTTATCACCTCGCCTTGCCGTGTATAACCGACTTGAAGTGTATCGGTCTGCTGCTTGGAATTATCCGAATTAGCTATTTGAAAAATAAACTCGGTATTCGTTCGGGCATTGTTGATATCCACCGGCAGAAGGAGTTCGGTAGCCTGTGTTTTGCCAAGAGCCGAATCGCTACCTCCAAAATAGATATAATTGAAAATCACTGAAGTATCGAGCTTATGGTTTGATCGCTTCTTAAATTGAATGTGCATATAGTTGGTGGCACTGACCAGGCAATCTCCTTCGCTAAAGCAGGCAGAAAACAGGGCACAAATAAAAATTAACAGCGTTATTCTCATGGTCAATTTGCAAATATAACGGTTAACCCTCGGTCGCTTCAATTTTTCGTAATTTTGCAAGTCAAAATTTATTGCTTTGAAAACCAAAGGCTCCCGTCAACATAAAGTCAACATTGTAACACTCGGCTGTTCTAAAAATCAGGTAGATTCAGAGGTTCTCCTCACCCAGCTTAAGGGCAACCGCATTGATGCAACCCACGAATCGAAAAAAGACGATGCCAATATTGTGGTGATCAACACCTGTGGGTTTATCGACAATGCCAAGCAAGAATCGATAGACACCATCTTGCGTTATGTCGATGCCAAAGAAGAAGGAATAGTAGAGAAAGTGTATGTTACCGGGTGTCTCTCGCAGCGGTATAAAGATGATCTTGAAAAGGAAATCCCTAAAGTAGATGCGTGGTTTGGCACTCGAGATCTCTCCCGCTTACTCAAACAATTAAATGCGGACTACAAACAGGAATTGGTGGGCGAACGAATACTCACCAACCCGGGCCATTTTGCGTACTTAAAAATATCAGAAGGCTGCGACCGCCCTTGTTCGTTTTGTGCCATCCCGCTCATGCGCGGTAATCATATTTCAAGACCTCAGGAAGAGTTGGTGCTCGAAGCCAAAAATCTGGCGCGCAACGGAACCAAAGAGTTGCTGCTCATCGCTCAAGATTCGACTTACTACGGGCTCGACCTCTACAAAAAAAGAGCACTGGCCGAATTGTTGAGAAAACTATCGGACGTAGAAGGGATAGAATGGATCCGTCTGCACTATGCCTTCCCCACGGGCTTCCCCATGGACGTGCTGGAGGTGATGGCCGAAAAGAAAAATATCTGCAAGTATCTTGATATTCCGTTGCAGCACGGCTCCACCGAAATGCTACAGATGATGCGAAGAGGCACTACTCGCGAAAAAACTGAAGTTCTGCTGCAGACCATTCGCGAAAAAGTACCCAACATTGCCATCCGCACCACGTTGATTGCCGGCCACCCGGGTGAAACGGAAAAGCATTTTGATGAAATGATGTCTTTTGTTGAACGTTCTCGCTTCGACAGGCTTGGGGTTTTTCCTTATTCGCATGAGGAAAACACTCATTCATATTCTATGAAAGACGACATTCCAGAAAAAATAAAGCAAGATCGGGTGGAACGGTTAATGGGTTTACAAGAAGGAATTTCACTTGAACTCAATCAATCAAAAGTAGGCAAGGTTTTTAAAGTTTTGGTGGATCGAAAGGAAGAAGGAATTTATATGGGTCGTACCGAATATGATTCCCCCGAAGTTGACAACGAAGTGATTTTGAAAAGTAGTGAATACGTAAGGCTGGGTGATTTTGTCGAAGCCAAAGTGACGAATGCTACCGAATTCGACTTGCATGCCGAAGTGATTTAGTTGTTAAAAAATCCTTAAACAATAGGGCAACAAATAAAAATACCGATCTTACTTCTATTCTGAACAAACCCGTGGTTATGATCGTTAATCACCCAATGAACTATTCAAAACTTTCCTATTGTTGATTTATGCAACTTCATAAAATAGCACTAACCGACACTCATGCTTTTTCGTCTTTCTTCTTAGATTATATTTTTCAAAAAGACACACTCAAAAAATTTTTTAACAGACCTCCCTTACTCAAAAGTTTTAAGGAACAGATACAGGAAAAAAAAATATTTCCACAACGAAATAGAGAAGTGCTTTATGATTCTTTAACCAAACAATACCATGGAATTGTACTTCACAATTTGGTTGAGGCTAATCTTTCGGCATTAAAAGACTCAACTACATTTACAGTAACCACAGGCCATCAGTTAAATATTTTTACCGGCCCCCTGTATTTCATCTATAAGATAGTTACCGTAATCAATACTTGTAAAAAATTAAAAGAACTTTACCCGGAGTATCGGTTCGTTCCGGTTTATTGGATGGCCAGCGAAGATCATGACTACGAAGAGATAAAATCATTTCGGCTTAATGGGAAAAAATATTCATGGGAAACAAAGCAGCAGGGCGCTGTCGGTCGCTTTGATCCAACAAGTTTACTAACACTTATTGAAGAATTACCCGGGGACCTTTCTGTTTTTAAAGACGCTTACGCAAAAAGCAAAACACTGGCACATGCCGTGAGGTATTATGTAAATGAGTTTTTTGGTGACGAAGGCTTGGTTGTGGTTGACGGAGACGACCGTGAATTAAAATCGCTCTTCAAAAACGCTATAGAAGAAGATTTGTTTACAAATACTCCTAAAAGATTAGTTGAAGCAACCAATAGTGAGTTGGTGGCATTGGGATATCATCCGCAAGTTTTTGCCCGCGACATCAATTTCTTTTACCTCGATAATTCCGTTCGGCAGCGAATTGAAAAACGTGGAGCTGATTATTGTGTTGTGGATACAGAAATTAAACTTACGACCAACGAAATTCAGAATATACTTAACTCATCTCCCGAAAAATTCAGCCCGAATGTAATTCTGCGACCACTCTATCAGGAAACTATCCTTCCTAATTTAGCTTATGCCGGTGGGCCTGCGGAAGTAGTGTATTGGCTTCAGCTCAAAGGTGTGTTCGATCATTTTAAAGTTCCCTTCCCCATTTTAATGCCTCGCAATTTCGTTGGTATTCTTGATGCGCCCACACAGAAGAAATTTGATAAGACAGGTTTGGAGTTAAAAGACTTGTTTGAAGAGAAAAATTATCTTTTCAACCACTGGATTACAAAAAATTCTAATGGAAGTATCTCCTTATCTAAAGAAATCAGAGAAGCACAAACCATTTTCAATGCGGTAACAGCTCGTGCTGGAAAAATAGATACAACGCTTCTAAAACATGCCGAAGCACAAGCACACCGACTATCGAAATCTCTTGCAGGGATTGAACAAAAAATGATTCGAGCCGAAAAACGCAAACAAAGCGACAAGCTCGGGCAAGTTGAAGCCGTGAAAGATTTTCTTTTCCCGAATGGCAGCCCGCAAGAGCGTGTCGATAATTTTTTAAACTTCTACCAGCAAGATCATAAATTTATTGAGAAACTGATTCAACACCTCGATCCGTTTGATTTTCGGTTCAACTTATTTTTACCGGAATGACAAAAAAAGAAATCAGAAAAATGTATATGTCGATGCGGCATGCTCTTTCCACAGAAGCGTGTGAATCGAAAAGCAGGCAAATCAGCAATCATTTTTTTTCTTTCGTTAACCTATCGAATATTAAAACGCTTCACACGTTTCTTCCAATCGTTTCAAAAAAAGAAGTGAACACCTGGCCCATTATCGAGCGGTTACAAAAAGATTTTCCGCTTTTAAAAATCTCGATCCCAAAAATTGAAAATGATTCGATGATTAATTATTATTTTGAAGACAAACACCAATTGAAATTAAGTTCTTGGGGAATTGAGGAGCCAATCTCCGGTGAGATCGCATCAACGGAAAAAATTGATCTGGTACTTGTTCCCCTCCTATCGTTCGATAACCAAGGCAATAGGGTTGGATATGGAAAGGGATTTTACGACCGGTTTTTAAAGGCCTGTCGCAGCGATTGTAAAAAAGTTGGTTTATCCTTTTTTGAGGCCAATCGTGAGCCAATATCCTCCGATGCTTACGATATAAAGGTTGATTTTGTAATCACACCATTGGGCAAAAAGGATTTTGTTATAGCGTAAATCCACAATTTCTTGACAGCAAATATAGATTATTTAGATTTATTCTAAATAATACTTGGATTTAATGAGCGCAAATAGAATATTGCGAGAAGCTGAATAATTTCTAATGGAAAAGAGACCTTCCGTTTTCATATTTTATGGTGTATTGATTCTACTCGGATTCACGACCACGCATTTTTCATGTAACCCTGCCAGTAGTTCAACAAAGATTGAACAGGCTTCAACCAAAAAAATTGGAGTATTACTTGTTAACCATGGATCCCGGTCTGATACCTGGCGACAGGCTCTGCTTGATCTGGAAAGTAAGGTTCAGCCTTCCATTCTTTCGTATGGACAAGTAAGTGGGACAAAAACCGCCTTTATGGAATACACCGAGCCATCGATTGCAACTCGTCTAAAAGAGTTTGATGCAGAAGGCTATACCGATGTAATCATTGTTCCGGTTTTTCTAACCGTAAGTTCTCATTCGTTTGATGATATCCCCACTATCCTTGGTAAAAAAGAAGACCCTCAGTCGCTAGAGACCCTGAAGATTGAAAAAATTGAACGATATACACCTAAAGCAGAAACGCATATAACACCTTTACTTGATTTTACGGCTGTTTTAAAAGAGAATGTGCTTAGGCGTGCCACCGCCCTATCTAAAAATCCCGAGGAAGAAGGCCTGGTGTTGATTGCTTACGGTGATGCAACCTTCAGAAAAGAGTGGACTAACCTTATGATAGAGGTGAGCGAGCATGTGAAAAGCAAGTTGGGAGTAAAAAAATATGCTTACGGATGGTGCGGTCACGTTGCGCACTACAATCCTGACTCCACAACGGCTGCGATCAAATATGTATTAAAAGAGAAAAAACAAGCATTGGTTATTCCGGTACTGGTGGCTCACGATGAAATGTTTCAGGTAAAAATTATTGGAGATGGTATCCATAATCTCAACCAACAAAAATCGCGCGTTTCCTACATAGCCGATTCAATTCTTCCCGATCCTGCCATTGAAAAATGGGTGATTGATATTTCGCTTGAATATGTGGAGAAGCTGACCGGCAACAAGGCTCAAGTGCAATGACCCGAGAGTTTTGGCGAAAACTCAGGCGGTTGAACATCGCCACTCACCGCGATGTGGGTTTTTTCTTCTCATCGCTGATTATCATTTATTGTCTTTCGGGTATGGCACTCAACCATGTGGACGATTGGAATCCCGACTTTATAATTGAAAAAAAAGAAATCCGGTTGCCTAAAGGCTATACCGTCAGCAAACTTACTTCTAAGGTTGTTTTAGAAATTGGGAAACTGGTAAATGAAGACACCTATAAGGTGTACGACATACCATCGCCTGAAAAAATTAAAATATACTATAACAATGCTTCATTACTGATTGATCTGTCTTCAGGAACGGGTGCGTATGAAAAAATAACACGAAGACCGGTATTCTACCAATCCAATGTATTGCATCGCAACAGTTTAAATGGGTGGAAGTGGGTTTCCGATATTTTCGGTGGAATGCTCATACTCATCAGTATCACCGGACTATTCATTCTGAAGGGCAAGAAGGGAATCACAGGCCGGGGAAAATGGTTTATAGCCGCAGGGTTATTGCTTCCTGTTATTGCCTTAATCCTGCACGAACTGGCATAAGCAAACAAATACCAATACTTGTAACTAATGTGGACACAAACTATAGTTTGACTTCCGGGTTAAGTTTGTCGAAACCTGGTTTCAGAGAACTAAAACAACTTGGGCACACTTTGCTTAGAATGTTTGAATGTTTTGCCGTAATAACAGCTTGTAAAATGTGCAGTTGTATCTACAAACTGCACATTTTATTTACGGGAAGCGGTTGTTCGTTTTTAGTTAATAGGCTACCCATCAGTACGTTATATTTTACAAATCCTCGTGTTGGCAACTGACCAAATTACTATCTTTGCAACCGTTTTCGACCACGATTTGGCCGGTCTTCCGGATTGATACCGAGGCGAAAGAATATCAAAAACCGCAAAATCAAAAAAATCAGAATGGCTTACATCGAACCCGCACCGCTTCTCGACAAAGAGAATCCGTTTGAAGCAATGATGTCTCGCTTCCGCACCGCTTCTCAGCTTTTAGGCTTGGAAGAAGAAGTTTACAATGTACTGAAGAACCCTGCCAAGCAAGTAATTGTGTCGCTTCCCGTTACCATGGATGACGGCAGTATCAAAGTATTTGAAGGTTACCGTGTTATTCACTCAACTATTCTGGGTCCATCAAAAGGCGGTATCCGGTTTGATCCTCATGTGAATTTAGATGAAGTGAAGGCACTCGCAGCCTGGATGACTTGGAAATGTGCCGTGGTTGATATTCCATATGGTGGAGCCAAAGGGGGCGTAACCTGTAACCCACGCGAGATGTCTTCGGGAGAGATTGAGAGGTTGATGCGTGCCTATACGCAAGCCATGCAGGATGTTTTTGGCCCCGACCAGGATATCCCAGCTCCCGATATGGGCACAGGCCCTCGTGAAATGGCCTGGCTGATGGACCAATACTCACGCAATAAGGGAATGACCGTTTCTGCTGTTGTTACGGGCAAGCCTATAGTAATGGGCGGCTCGCTCGGCAGAACAGAAGCTACCGGCAGAGGCGTAATGGTTTCAGCAATGGCCGCCATGGAAAAATTGAAAATCAATCCCTACAATGCCACCTGTGCTGTTCAGGGTTTTGGAAATGTTGGTTCGTGGGCTTCGCGGCTGCTGCACGAGCGTGGATTAAAAGTGCAAGCCATCAGCGATCTGCAAGGGGCTTACTATAATGAAGGTGGTGTTGACATCGAGGCAGCTGTAAAATACCGCGATGCCAACCGTGGATCGCTGGAAGGATTTACCGGAGCTGAAAAAATTAAAGGAGAAGAGATTCTTACACTTCCGGTTGATGTACTAGTCCCGGCAGCAACAGAAGATGTAATCACCGGAAGTAATGCAGCTAAAATTCAAGCTAAATTAATCGTGGAAGGTGCTAACGGGCCAACCTCATCCAAAGCTGACAGCATTATTTATGAGAAGGGCATCAGTGTGGTGCCCGATATTTTGGCCAATGCCGGTGGTGTTACTGTTTCTTATTTCGAATGGGTGCAAAACAGGTTGGGCTATAAGTGGACTGCCGAACGGGTAAACCGAAGAAGCGATCGGATTATGAAAGATGCCTTCGATACCGTTTACAAAACTTCATTGCAATACAAAGTTTCACTGCGCATTGCTGCCTATATGGTTGCCATCGACAAAGTTGCGAAGACCTATAAATTCAGAGGAGGGTATTAATTTTTATTTTTGCCGCTTCAGAATTCTAAATACGTTTAAATGACCATTCACAAAGAAGGCCGTATCCTGTTGTTTATTTCACTGATTATTTTAGTGGTGATAATTTTGGCCGCTGACTATTATTTAACGGAAGTAGTTCGCAACCTCGTTATTGGTATCGCGTTAATTTTTTATTTAATCATATTACAATTTTTCCGCAGCCCGGTTTTCGAAATTTCAAGGAACGATAATCAGGTACTTGCCCCGGCCGATGGCAAAGTGGTAGTTATTGAAGAAACCGAAGAAACCGAATACCTAAAAACAAAACGCAGACAGGTTTCTATTTTTATGTCGCCTGTTAATGTGCACGTAAACCGGATGCCGGTGGGTGGCGTAGTCTCTTATTTTAAATACCATCCGGGCAAATATCTGGTAGCGTGGCATCCAAAATCAAGTACCGAAAACGAGCGAACTACCATTGCCACCAAAATGAAAAACGGAAGCGAAATTCTGTTCCGTCAGATTGCGGGGGCGCTCGCCCGCAGAATAAAGTGGTACGTAAAAGAAGGGCAGCAACTTCAGCAAGGCGATGAGTTTGGTTTTATCAAATTTGGTTCTCGCGTAGATATTTTTCTTCCCTTAGATGCAAAAGTTACCGTACGTATAGGGCAAGTGACCAAAGGCGGACGCACCGTAATAGCCGAATTAGCTTAGTATTGGCGTTTCCTATAAATATAATCATACACGAACAACTGTTATCCGGGTGGTAAGCCCTACCTTTAGCGGAAAGTATTAATTACGATAACACCTCATCATGAATCATAATCTCAAATTCGCTACAACACGTGCCGATTTTTTTCAAACGTTAAGTCAGCGAGTAAATGCCCACTTTAAAAACAACAACTTACCCAAGACTGCAAACGGACAGATGGTATTCAAGACCATGTTTATGTTTTTATTGTATTTCATTCCCTATTTTATTATAGTACTTGGCGTAGTTACCAATATTTGGGCAATGCTGGGTTTGTGTTTTGTTATGGGACTCGGCATGGCAGGAATTGGGCTTTCAATTATGCACGATGCCAACCATGGATCCTATTCAACTAAAAGCTGGGTGAATCAATTGCTTGGCATTTCACTGAATTTAGTGGGCGGCCATGCCCTGAATTGGAAAGTTCAACACAATGTTTTGCATCATACGTATACCAACGTGCATGACGTTGATGAGGACATCAGCCCGCGTGGCGTACTGCGCATGGCACCCGGATCTGAGTGGAGGCCGATGCACAAATACCAACATTTATACGCTTGGTTTTTTTACGGATTACTCACCCTGGTTTGGGTTTTAGTAAAGGATTTCACCAGGCTTTCG
This sequence comes from Bacteroidota bacterium, assembly GCA_018267285.1. Classification (GTDB taxonomy): domain Bacteria; phylum Bacteroidota; class Bacteroidia; order Cytophagales; family Cyclobacteriaceae; genus ELB16-189. Next base: position 170,650 of record JAFDYU010000002.1, read on the forward strand.
AAATACGAAAAGGAAGGTTTGCTTAAAAAACAAAAGACAAACGCCACAAACGAGTTGATTTTTGTCATCATCTCTAAACTTTTATATTTCACTTATATTTTTGCCGTACCACTTTTGGTGTTGCCGCTCACCTGGTGGCAAGTGCTTATTGGTTTTTTTGTGATGCACTACCTTTCGGGTTTTATTTTGGCAATAATTTTTCAGCCCGCACATGTAATTGACGGCACCGAATACCCGATGCCAGATGACCAGGGCAATCTGGAAAACAACTGGGCCATTCATCAGTTGCACACCACAACCAATTTCGCAAATAAAAATAAATTACTCTCGTGGTATGTAGGTGGGTTGAACTATCAAGTAGAACATCATCTTTTTCCAAACGTTTGTCACATTCATTACCGGAATATTGCGCCTATTGTAGAACAAACCGCTAAAGAATTTGGACTTCCCTACAAAACCAAGGAAACGTTTTTGGGTGCGCTTGCAGCTCACGCAAAATTGATGAAAGCATTGGGAGCAAAACCCGATTATACTGCTCCGTTAAGCGTGGCTTAAAATTATTTTTGTCGCTTCGGTTAAGCTGTTAACCCGAAAATCTGCTTTTTCATTTTCGGAAATTTCATCTCCAATCTGAATTGTTCTTATCCCTAAAGTGTGTGCCGGAACAATATCGCGGCCCCGATCGCCAATCATCCACGATTTACTCACGTCAATCGCAAATTTGGCAATCGCTTTTTCAAAGAGGAGTGTTCCGGGCTTTCTTGCCAACGATTCGGTAACCGAAGGGTGGTAAGGCGAGAAATAAAAATGATCAACTGCGTTTCTGCTTTGATCTTGAAAATAGGCGTGGCATTCTTCCATCTGTTTTTGTGTATATAACCCTTGCGCTATGCCCGATTGGTTGGTGACAACTATAAGGATGTATCCATTCATTTTCAAGAGATGGAGCGCATCAATAACTCCGGGAAGGATTTTAAACCTGTCTACCGAAAACGTGTAGTTGGGGTTATCTTCGTTGATAACTCCGTCACGATCAAGAAAAACGCACTTATTCATTTAAATTATTTTCAAAAAATACAGCGCAAGTAAGAATCTTTTTTGAATTTATGCAGGCGAGTTAGGTAAAAATGATATTTTTAGCTTTTTTTAAATATCTATTTTGAGCAACTCACTGATCATTATACCCACCTACAACGAAAAGGAGAACATCGTTGCCATTATCCATGCTGTTTTATCGCAGCCTAAAGATTTCCATTTGCTAATCGTTGATGACAATTCTCCCGATGGCACTGCAGAACTTGTTAAAGAACAACAAACTGTTTTTAATTCGTCTTCCGAAAAAAAACTGCATTTGCTGCAGCGTTCCGGTAAACTGGGCCTCGGCACGGCTTACATCGAAGGTTTTAAAATCGCCTTGAACCACGACTACGACTATATTTTGCAAATGGATGCCGATTTTTCGCACGATCCACGCGATTTGCAATCGCTTTATTTGGCTTGTGCTGAAAAGGGGTTTGATTTGGCCATCGGGTCGCGTTACTCTTCGGGTGTCAATGTGGTAAATTGGCCCATGAAGCGTGTGTTGCTTTCTTATTTTGCCAGCCACTACGTGCGCCTTGTAACCGGAATTCCCATTCACGACACAACCGCAGGCTTTGTTTGCTACCGAAAGTCTGTTCTCCAAAAAATACCGGTCGATAGTATAAAATTCGTTGGGTACGCGTTTCAAATTGAAATGAAATTTCTTACCTGGAAATATGGGTTTAAAATTATTGAAGTGCCTATCATTTTTACCGATCGAACGTTGGGACAGTCAAAGATGTCGATTGGAATTTTTAAAGAAGGTTTTCTTGGTGTCGTTCAGATGACGGTGCGAAGTTGGTTTCGCAGTTTCAAGTAGAATATAATCAATCAAATTTTATTGCTTTAACCGGCTGTATTCTGGAAATAAATCTTGTGGGCAGAATTAGCACAACAGATACCACTACAAAAACGATGAGATTAAGACTGATAACAGTGCCCCAACTCCACACAATGGGCACATCGCTCATGTAATAATCACGCGGGTTTAACTTCAGTAAATGGAATCGATCTTGCAATAAGCAAAGCCCAAGCCCTATAGCGTTGCCCCATAATAGACCTTTGGCAATAAGGTTTATACCATTGAAAACAAAAATAGAACGGATCAATCTGTTTTGTGCCCCAATCGTTTTAAGCAAACCAACCATCGGGATACGCTCCATCACCAGAATCAATATCACCGAGATCATGTTAACGCTCACTACGGTTAGAATAATTCCTAGCAAAATACGTACCTGGCGTTTTACCAGGTCGAGCCATTCAAATACTTGAATGTATTTGTCGCGAACGGTCTCAATATTCAAATCATAGTCCATCGATTCACCAATTTGTCGTTGCACTTCATCCAGTGCAGCCCGATCGAAGTTGAATTTGTAATTCCATAGAGCAGAAAGCGTAGCAAAGAGTTTATGATTCTCGTCTTCATCGCTAAGTATCCTTTCCCGAATGTGATTAAAATAGTTGCTGAAATCGTTTTGTAATAACTCCAAGGCATTAAACTGCGACAAGTCAACGGACACTTCGAGGCCACCGGCTTCGTTTTCTTTCCAGTCGTTCAATTGTTGTACAAGCTTCAAATCCCCAATCACAACTTTGTTATCAAAGTACTCGGAAAGATTCGTTTCATAAATACCAACTATTTTCAGTTTTCTGAGCCGTGGCGGGTTTTGAAAAAAATGAATTACGATAGCATCTCCCACCTTAGCATTAATTTTATTCGCTATGGTGCGACTGATAACAATATCGTGAGAGTAGCCGGAATCTGGAAAATTCAAAAAATTTCCGTCTACCCTATTTTCGTCAAACATTTTCCTGTCGAAACTTTTGCTTACACCCTTAAATACAATACCGAGCACCTCGTTCTCTGTTTTAATCAGCCCGGCTTTATGGCTGTATTCTTGGGTGTGTTTTATGAATTTGAACTTTTCAGGGTGATTGTATAAATCTATTTTGAAATCGAAGGGTTGCTCGGCTACAGCGTTGTTAGTGGTAAACCGGGTGATCAGTAAATGATTGCTGAAAGAATAAATTTTTTCTTTAACAGTATTCTGAAATCCGTGCATAATTAAAAATGAAACGATAGCTGCCGCCAGGCCAACCGCAATGCTGACTACGGCCACGGTATGAATGGTGGAAGAAAAACTTCCGGCCACAGCAGAACGTATTCTTTTTGATATAAAGTACGAGATGTTCAAAGTGATGCGTTACCTTGCAAAATAATGAAAAGTAAAACGATTAGAGTTATTTATTTCAGCGATTCAACCAAAATAATTTTGTGCAAAGTAATGAGCGGAAAAGAAATTAGAGAAAACTGGGGGGAAAGGGAATAACCCAAACAACCTCATTCGAAAAAAATATTTGTTGTATCCATAGCGGAGATTTATCCATGACCAAAACCGAAAAAGTAACTGATATTCTGAATATTCTGGATAACTATTTTCCCAAACCCGAAGTACCTCTTCACCACAAAGACGCATACACGCTGTTGATTTCCGTATTGCTCTCGGCACAGTGTACCGATGAGCGCGTGAACAAAACCACTCCCTCACTTTTTAAATTAGCCGATAACCCATTTGATATGGTGAAATACTCGGAGGAAGATATTCGTGAAATTATCAAACCATGTGGGCTGTCGCCTATGAAATCGAAAGGCATTGTTGGGCTGTCGAAGATACTGGTTGAGAAATACAACGGCCGGGTTCCATCTACTTTTGAAGAGCTCGAAGCACTGCCATCGGTAGGCCATAAAACCGCCTCAGTGGTGATGACACAATGGTTTGGCATTCCGGCCTTTCCGGTCGATACACACATCCATCGGCTGGCGCATCGCTGGGGTTTATCGGGTGGAAAAAATGTGACGCAAACCGAACGAGACCTGAAAAAATTAATTGCCGAAGAAAAATGGAATAAAGTGCACCTTCAAATGATTTACTTTGGAAGAAAGTTTTGTCCGGCACGCGGGCATGTGTGGAAAGAATGCCCGATTTGCAAAACGTATCTGATAAAAGAACTGAGAAGCAACACATGAACAATCTTCGAATTATCTTCATGGGCACCCCTGAATTTGCGGTACCAAGCCTGGAAATACTTGTTGAAAACAAAATTAATGTAGTGGCCGTTATCACCGCACCCGATAAACCACAAGGCCGCGGACAAAAGCTAACCGCTTCGCCCGTTAAGTCCCGTGCCATGAAGTACAACCTTCCTATACTTCAGCCTACCAACCTTAAGTCACCGTCATTTTTAGATGAGCTGAAGAGTTACCGTGCCAATCTGCAAGTAGTCGTTGCATTTCGTATGTTGCCCGAAAGCGTTTGGTCAATGCCCGCCTTGGGTACGTTTAATCTTCATGCCTCTTTGCTGCCACAATACCGAGGTGCTGCACCCATCAACTGGGCGATTATCAACGGAGAAAAAGAAACCGGGATAACTACATTTTTTTTAAAACACGAAATCGATACCGGCAGTATTATTTTTCAGGAGAAGGAAAAAATCAGCGAAGCAGATGACGTTGGCTCGCTGTACGAAAGGCTGATGGTAAAAGGTTCGGCATTGGTGCTAAAAACCGTACAAGCCATTGAAGCAGGCGATTACCCTTCACTCCCTCAAAATGAAATTAAAGATATTAAGCATGCCCCTAAAATTTTTAAAGAAACTTGCCAAATCAATTGGGAACAAAATGCCGAAGTAATAAAAAATTTTGTTCGCGGGCTTAGCCCCTATCCCACCGCGTGGACGTCTTTAAATGGCAAAGTCTTTAAAATCTTTAAAGTGAATAGTGAAAACGATCGGTCGCAGGCTTTCAATTGTGGGCACATTGATACCGACAACAACACATTTATCCGGGTAAAAGCCCGGGACGGATGGATTTCCATTCTTGAGTTTCAGCCTGAAGGAAAAAAGAGAATGACTGCACAAGAATTTTTTAGAGGAAACAGAATCAATTAGTTAATTATCGATGCGACAATTAGTCCATGAATTCATTGGCACATCAGCTAACAAAAAAATATCATTAAACCTTCACCAATTTCCATTTGCCTCTCCTAAAAAGAATTATTCCTGCTACGGCAATGGCAGACTCAGCAATGGCAATAGCAGCATAAACTCCATTCGGCCCGAAGTCAACTTGTATAGCTAGCAAATAGGCAAGCGGGATTTGAAAACACCAGAAGCCAAATAAATTGAGGAGCGTGGGTGTGCGTGTGTCTCCTGCACCGTTGAACGATTGTGTGATCACCATGCCATAGCCGTAAAATAAATAACCCAGGGCTACAATCTGCAAACAGCGTGTTCCGTTTGCCACAACCATTTCATCGGAAGAGAAAAATTTCAAGATCGGGGTAGAAAAAAATAAAAACAGGAGCATCACTAAGCCGAGGAATATCATATTGTACAAGCCGGTTTTCCAAACCGATTTCTCAGCGCGGTCGGGTTGGCCTGCGCCCAGGTTCTGCCCCACTAATGTTGCCGAGGCGTTGGCCATTCCCCACGAAGGCAGGATGGTGAACACAATCACGCGGATGGCAATGGTGTAGCCAGCCATTGCAGCACTGCCGAAATGCGAAATAATTCTCGCTAAAAAAACCCAGCTTGCCGATGAAATTAGAAACTGCCCAGTGCTTCCCGCAGAAACTTTCAACACTTGCACAATCACATTCCAATCTATTTTGAAATTCTTTGTATTAAACCTTACGATGCTCTTCCTGAAAAATAAGTAGTACATCTGAAACACCACCCCAAGCCCACGGCCAATGTTGGTTGAAATGGCCGCCCCTTCAACACCAAATGCCGGAATCGGTCCCCAGCCGAATATCAAGATCGGATCAAGGATAATGTTAATAAGATTTGCCAGCCACAGCGCCCGCATAGCAATCGCTGCATTGCCCGCACCTCTAAAAATCCCATTGATTAAAAACAACATCATGATCGTAATGTTGCCCGTAAGCATCCAAAACGTAAAACCCGATCCCACCTCTACCACCGAAGCCGATGCTCCCATTAATTGCAATAGTTCTTTTGAGAAAAAGATTCCGCAAACGGAAATGGCCAAAGACGAAAACACGCCTACCAAAATTGCCTGCACACCCGCCACGGCAGCGTCTTCATAATTTTTTTCACCCACCCTGCGCGCCACAATGGCCGTGGCGCCCATGCTCACACCCCAGGCCAAAGAATAAACCAGTGCCAACAAAGATTCTGTAAGGCCAATAACGGCAACCGCATCGCTGTTGTTAAGGCGGCTCACAAAAAAAATGTCCACCACGGCAAACACCGACTCCATGGCCATCTCCAAAATCATCGGCACTGATAAAAGAAAAATAGCCCGGTTGATACTGCCTTGTGTAAAATTTTCTTCACCGCCTCTAACGGCCAATTTAAATAATTGAATAAATGACTTTATATGTTTTACGTAACCCATAGTTGAAACCGCCTTTAAATGTTAAAAGAAACTGAATGATTTTTTTTGAAAATGATCAAAAAAGGAAGTGCTGCATCTCTGAGAAGAGCAAATTTTAGAATGTCAGCTTCATAGGCGTTGCAGAATGGAAAGTCAAATATAGGGTTTTCTTGTTATTTCAAATTTTGGCATTTAAAAATTCAGTGCCTGTTGGGCTGTTTTTCTTTCTGATTAAGAAACATTACCTTAAAGTAAAGTTGTTTATCGCCAATAAATCGATTTTAAGATGAACCCACAATTAGTAGAGATAAGAGATCAGCAGAAGGCATCGTGGAATAAATTTTCTTCCGGGTGGAGAAAGTGGAACGAACTCACGATGGATCACCTGAAGCCCATGGGCGATGAAATCATCCACCTGATTCACTCGGATGATAATTCGATGGTTCTTGATATTGCCGCTGGTACTGGTGAACCCGGCCTAACCCTTGCCTCTAAGATGAAAAAAGGGAAGGTTATCGTCACCGATCTTTCTGAAGGCATGCTTGCCATTGCGCGAGAAAATGCCGCAGCACGAGGCTTAAAAAATATTGAAACCAAAGTCTGCGATGTGTGCGAACTCCCATTTGCAGACCAAACTTTCGATGCCATCAGCTGTCGTTTTGGCTTTATGTTTTTTCCCGATATGCAACTTGCTGCCAACGAAATGCACCGTGTTCTGAAACCGGGAGGCAAAATAGCCGTTGCCGTGTGGAACGCTGCCGAGAAAAATTTTTGGATTACAGCCATGGGTGGCACGATAAACAGAAACCTAAACATTGCCCCGCCACCACCCGGAGCACCCGGCATGTTTCGCTGTGCCGAAAGCGGACTGATGAGTGCCCTGTTTCAGAAATCAGGTTTCAAGAACACCGTAGAAAAAGAAGTGAAGAGCCAATTAAAATGTGGCGACACCGATACCTATTGGAGCATGATGACTGAAATAGCAGCACCCTTTGTAGCCGCGTTGAGTAAAGCCGATGACCGTATGAAGGCCAAGATAAAAGAGGAGGTTTACAATACTGTAAACCAAAAATATCCGGATGGCAAGGTATTTATCGATGCGAGTGCGCTTGTAATCTCAGCCGAGAAATAATTTTCAGTAATTCAACAATCTTAATTCTTTAAATAATTTTCTGTTAAGGGGAAATCCTTCGTTTCGCCACACCAGAAAACAGTAACAATGTAGTAGCGGTTGCCATCGTAGAAAAGTTGGATGCTGTTTATTCCTCTTGCAATTACAGGGCCTTCTTTTTTCTCTTTGCTTTCGTAGGCACTGAACAATTGTGTAACCGTGCCAAAGGTTTCTGTTTTGCGGTATAGTTCGCGTTCAAAGAAACCGGTAGTCATGCGCGAAGTAAACCGTTGCACATATTCATCCGGAGTCATTGAGCGAAGAAAAAATTGTCCTTTATTGTTTTTTCCTGACGGAATAAGGCGCGCTTCAGGTTTGAATAAATTTTTAAACCGATCCCAATCGCGGGGTACACCCGCGTCTCCGGAGATCACGTCATACAAAGCCGCAATCAAGGCATCGGGCGATTTCACATCCGAAGAATAATCTTGTTGGGCTTGAGCCAGCTGGGCAAAGCCTAAAATAAAAAATGAGAATAGTATTGTTTTCATTAGTGGGATTTTTGTTCTATCAGTTTGTTTGTTCTGAGCAGTGTGAAAGTATGTGTATTTTTACGGCTACATGCAGTCGCCAAAATATTCCATCATTGTGCCTGTGTACAACCGGCCCCAAGAACTTGACAATCTGCTTTCGAGCCTAACGGAACAAACCTACAAAGGTTTTGAAATTTTGATCGTTGAAGATGGCTCAACCGTAACCAGTGAAACAGTCTTTGAGAAATACGAACCTCTGCTTTCCATCGCCTATTTTTTCAAACCCAACACCGGCCCCGGCCCCAGCCGTAATTTTGGATTTGAGAAAGCCACCGGAGAATATTTTATCATCTTCGACAGCGATTGCCAAGTTCCCCCAACTTATCTGGAGGAGGTAGAAAAATTCTTACAGTCCACTCCGCTCGATGCCTGGGGTGGGCCAGACCGTGGTCATGAAAACTTTACACCATTGCAACAGGCCATGGCCTACACCATGTCGTCAACATGGACCACGGGAGGGATTCGCGGGGGCAAATCAAAAAATTTTCAGCCTCGAAGTTTCAACATGGGCATCAGCCGCAAGGCGTATGCACTTACCCAAGGGTTTCACTTCGATCGTTTTGCCGAAGACATTGAGTTAAGTATTCGTATGAAAAAGCTGGGGCTCCGCGTAGGGCTTATTCCACAAGCCTTTGTTTACCATCAAAGACGATCTACGCTCAACGATTTTTTTAGGCAAGTTTCCAACTTTGGCAAAGGCCGCGTACTGGTGGGGCGTGCTCATCGGGGCGAAATCAAATTGACACACTGGTTTCCAACATTTTTTTTGATAGGCCTTTTCGCCATATTGCCTTTACTCCTGATCACAAAATTTTTGGGGGAAGTTTTGCTCTCTGGCTACCTCTTGTATTTAATAGCCATTGCGCTTGATGCCGGCATAAAAACAAAATCGGTTATCGTTTCAATACTGTCTGTGCCTTCTGCACTGGTGCAATTAACAGGTTATGGTTGGGGATTTTTAAAGGAGAAATTAAGGCACTAAACGTGATTCATTGCTATTTTGTTTGGCAAATTGAATGTTTATTGGATAAATTTGATTTCAAACTAACAGATAATCGCATGGCAAAATTATGGTGCGCATTGATCTTCATCTCCTCTACATTTTCGTTGTCTGCCCAACAGGCTAAAAATCTTTCGAAAGGCACGTATGTAGTTGTTGGTGCATTTTCTCCAAGCAATGAAAGCTTTGCAGTTCGTTTGTCTGAATCGATGACCAAAGATGGCCGCGAGGCCGATTATGGGTTTGAACCGACACGCAAATTCTGGTACGTATATCTAAAACAATTTTCAAAAATTAATGACTGTGTGGTCGAAGCAAAAAAATTGCGAACCGAAGGCACTGTTGCCGATGCGTGGGTCCATGTAATCAAAGAAGAATCGGCTCCGGCTCCCGAACCCGAAGTTGCAAAGCAACCGACTGAAACCGCACAGCCTGTTGCTGAAGTGAAGAAAGACACTGTTGCCATTGAAGATGTAAAACCTGCTGCCGTAGTTACCGAAGCGATTGACAACCCACCGGCCGCACCTGTTTACGAACCTCAAACACTGAACAACACACAAGTATTTCTAAGCTTGTATAATGCCACAACCAATAAAGTGATCGATGGAGATGTGGATGTGGTGGATACAGAGAAAGGGAAACTCATTACGAAAGTAAACGGCAATTCCTACATTACACTGCCCAACCCAGGAACCAAGAGCGGGCAACTCAGCTTAGTGAGCAATACATTCGGATATCGCAAGGAGCAATTGGAGATCAATTACAAAAACACAGAAGCCGATACGCTTAAACCTTATGTAACGCTCGTTGGAAATTTTTACATGATCAATTTTGGGCTGAGCAAAATTCAAAAAGGAGACATTTCAACCCTATTCAATGTTTATTTTTTCAACGATGCGGTTTTGATGTTGCCCGAGTCGAAATACCAACTCAGCAGTTTGCTTGAAATGCTGAACGAAAACCCAAAAATGAAAATAGTATTGCACGGCCATACCAACGGCAACGGCCGCGGAAAAATAATTTATATGGGCAAAAGCAAAGACTTCTTCGCACTCAGTAAAGATAACGATCAAGGCTCCGGATCGTCCAAAGCACTTTCGGAAGCACGTGCGGAAACCATCCGTCAATGGCTGATTTCGCAAGGCATTACCGAAGACCGGATTTCGGTGAAAGGATGGGGCGGCTCGCGCATGATGTACGACAAAGGAAGCTCGTACGCCCGCAAAAACATACGTGTAGATGTGGAGGTAGCGGAAGACTAACGGCTCACAACAAAGGAGTTAAAAAATTTTAATTCGCCTTCTTCTTTTTGGATTCTATCTACGCGCGCTCGGCTTGGACCGTGCTCGCACCACTCTAAAAATTTTTTAATCGGTTCCTCACTGCCTTCTGCTTCAATGTAAACATCACCGTTGGGTTCGTTCCGTACAAAACCTATAATCCCCAACCCATCCGCTTGTTCTTTTGTTGATGCACGAAAGAAAACTCCCTGTACTTTACCGGAAACCCGGATGTTAAAATGTTTCATCCTGCCTGTTTCATCCTTACTCTTCTTACTAGAAAATATAATCGGTGCTTAAAAAATCAGACTCACGGTTACGAATAATATTGCCGATAATTTTTTTGTTGTCGTCTGTTATTTTCGTAGCCACCAAAGACCGTATGGAAAAGGATCGGAGGGCATCTGCAACGGATAACGTTCCTTCGGCAGAATCTTTTCTTCCGTTAAACGGAAACGTATCGGGGCCACGCTGGCATTGTGTGTTGATGTTGATTCTGCCTACCTGACTGGCAAACGAGTCGATCAACCGCCCAATGGTTTTGGAGTCTTTCCCAAAGATGCTCAACTGCTGGCCGAAGTTCGAGTTCAGCACATAGTCAATTACTTCCTGTTCTTTTTCAAAGGCAAGCACCGGAACCACAGGCCCAAATTGCTCTTCAGAATAAATTCTCATTTTGTCAGTAACCGGATACAAAACAGCCGGGTAGAAAAAAGTATGTGCCACTTCGCCCCCGTTGGGGTTAATCACTTTTGCACCGTGTTCAATGGCATCGGTTACTAAATTTTTCAGAAAATCTGTTTTGCCCGGTTCGGGCAGGGGCGTGAGTGAAACCCCAGCATCCCAGGGCATGCCTGGTTTAAGTCTTGCAATAGCTTCCGACAGTTTTTTCAAAAAAACATCTACAATGTCTTTGTGTGCAAAAATAATTTTTAGTGCTGTGCAGCGTTGGCCGTTAAACGATAAGGATCCAAGTACACATTCGCTTACGGCTACATCAATGTCTGTATCGGGTAAAATAATTGCCAGGTTTTTTGCATCGAGCCCAAGTATCGCACGCAAGCGGTGCGACTTAGGGTGGGCTTTTTTCAATTCGTTGGCACCTTTGTTTGTACCGATAAAAGCAAACACATCAATCTTTCCGGATTCCATCAGCGCACCAACCGTCTCGCGTCCGCGCCCGTAGATTACGTTGATAACGCCCGGGGGGAAACTGGTTTGGAAGGCTTCGAGCAGCGGGCGGATAAGCAATACACCAAATTTAGCAGGCTTGAAAACCACGGTGTTGCCCATGATCAATGCCGGGAACAGCGTGGTGAAGGTTTCATTGAGCGGATAATTGTACGGCCCCATGCACAGCGCTACACCAAGCGGCACGCGCCTGATCTGCCCCAGGATGCCTTGCTCTTGCACAAAATGTGCCGAGCGTCTGTCAAGATCTTTCAATGCATTGATGGTATCCACAATATAATCGCACGTACGATCAAATTCTTTTTCTGAATCTTTTTGCGACTTCCCGATTTCCCACATCAGCAGATTCACTACTACCGCACGTTTCTCTTTCATTTTAGAAAGAAATTTTTCTACGCATTGAATCCGTTCGGCTACGGACATCGTAGGCCATACACCGTGCCCCAGATCGTAGGCTTTCACCGCAGCATCGAGTGCTTCAAGTGATTCTTTTGAGGTGAGCATGGGTGTGCTGCCAATCACTTTTTGTTTGAATTGATTTCCTTCTTTGATAAAAACCGGGCTCAGCACCTTGTTTAACTCGCCTTGCCATTGCAACATTTGTCCGTTGATGAGGTATTCGCGTTGCTCAAGGTCTGCCGGCAACTGCACAGAAGAGGGTACTGCTTTTTCTTCGGGGAAAATAGAGATAAAGTCGTTCATAGGTTATTGGGGTTCAATTAGTTTAATTCCAGACGAAGTTCCGAGGCGCGTTGCACCGGCTTCAATCATTTTTATTGCTTGTTCAACTGTTTTTATACCTCCGGAAGCTTTAATACCAACGGTAGCCGGAAGAGCCGCACGCATAATGCGGATATGTTCTTCCTTAGCTCCTGCAGATGCAAATCCGGTTGAGGTTTTCACAAAGTCGGCACCTGCATCGGCACACAGTTTACAGGCCTCCACTATTTCCATGTCGGAAAGATAGGCGGTTTCGATAATCACTTTCAAAATTTTTTGATTGTCGTGTGCGAGTTTACCACACTTAGCAATTTCTATTTTCGTCCAGGGCATTCCTGTTTTAAAGGAAGATATATTCCACACAACATCAACCTCATCGGCTCCGTTATCGATTGCGCGCTTGATTTCGTCCGTTTTTGTTTCGGTCATGGAGTGACCTAAAGGGAAGCCAGCCACTGTAACGAGAAGGATTTTTTTGTTTCCGATTTCGCGCTTGGCACGTTTTACCCAAAAAGGCGGAACACAGATACCGAGGAAATGAAATTGCGCGGCCTCACCCACTAACCGGTCAATATCTTCGGCTGAAAGTGTTGGACTAAGATTGGTGTGTTCGATGTAAGATGCGAGGTCCATCGAACCACAAGGTACTAAATTAGAATTGAGCAGACGAGATACGGATGTTATGCAAAACTTTAGTCAGTTGTGAGATTGTCCAAAAAACTTCTTCGGACATAGAATCCGTCTCAATATTCGTCAATGCCGAATCCCGCATTCCTTGCAATAGCGCATAGCATACGGTAAGTGTTTTTTAGGCGGGCGTTTATGTCCGAAGTAAGCGAAGTTAGTGTACTGTGGTTTTGCCATTTCAACCAACTTGTGTTGTTTTTCTCGTGCTACTTTTTCTGCGCGCAGATAAAAAGCGTATTCGGCTGTTTGTTTTGGGTGGGGAACTCCACTAAGCTTTATCCGCTCGAAGGCAGCGCGTTGCTTTTCGCGCGCCACTTGTTCGAGGCGGCTATAATATTCATATTCGGCTGTATGGCGAGCTTTAGGTTTTCGTAAAAGCAATTTTTGTTTCCTGGTGAGGTGCGTCTTCGGCTTGTACGTTTGTACCCTCGCCATTTCGGGGGCACGATCGCCCAACGAATTACTTTGTGCATTGGCAACTGCCGACAGCACGATGCAAAATCCAAGAACAACATATCCTTTCATGGATATATAACGGCTGTGCTATTAATTTATTATCTGAACTTTGGTTGGAGCATGGTTTGCTCCCTGCGGTAGGTCCAGGGCGGAGTGGGTTCAGGCGTTTTCCACAACCCTTTTCGTTTTTCTTTTGCCTTTTCTTTTAAGTTTTCAAGCTCTGTAATTGGATTTCTTTCGGCTGTCCAGGCCAAGCCTGCTTCCAGTAGCTTTAACCTCGGATCGGTTTTTCCATCTACTAAAATCACACCCAGGTTATTACCCCAACGGTCTTTGCCTTGAATGTGCACATTCACATTTTTGTTAAGTATCATTTTTTGAAGAAATGCTTTGGCGTGCTCACCAAACTCTTGGCCCATCTCAGGACAATCAATTCCGAACAACCTGATTTTGTACGATTCATTATCCTGAGCTATTATTTCTACCGTATTACCATCTATCACAGAAATCACTTTTCCGGTAATTTGATTTTCGGCAAAGGCAAACCAACTGACGGCCATAACTACACTAAAGCAAATTGATTTTTTCATGTGCATTTTTATACATAACGTAAAAATGCATGAAGTAATCAGCAATTCACCGACCAAAACAACCGTTGACTGACTGATGTACTATTTTTTTTGAAACCTGACCGGTTAATTATTTGCAATACTGTTCGATTGAAAATTTGGCTTTGGTGTCGCCAAGCTGCAGAGCTTTATTCCAATCAAGGCAAGCTTTTTCGTTTTCTTTTTGGTGGTAATAAAAGTTGCCGCGTTGCTTGTAGTACGAAGCATTTTTTCCATCGAGTGCAATGGCATCGTTCATATCTGAAATTGCTGCACCGTAATCATCGAGTTCGGCTTTGCAGTTGGCACGCCCGGCAAAAGCGGCTCCATCTTTTGGGTTAAGTTCGATTACTTTGTCGTAGTCGATGGCGGCTTGTTCAAACTCCTGATTCTCTTCTTTAATCACTGCACTGTTGAAATAAATATTTGGGTTTTTAGGATCCAGTGCAATGGCCTTAGCCAGGCTTTCGAGTGCTCCTTTTTTGTTTTGCAAGCCTACGTACGCACGGGCTTTGTCTAAAAATAATTCCAACGTATTCTCACCTCCTTTAAAGGCAGCATCAAAATCCGTTAGTGCCAATTGATATTCTTGTTGCTCAAGCAAACATTTTCCTCGTTTGTAAAAAATCAATTTGTCTTTATTTCCGGCTGTGATGGCTTTGTCGAGGTACTCTTGAGCAACTACAAAATTTTTTGTTTCGTAGTAAGTTTCGCCCAGTTTGGTGTAGAAATCGGCATCTTGCTTTTCGGTAAGTTTCTCCATCTGTCGGAGGTCTTTAATCGCCTCCTCATTTTTTTTCAATTTCAAAAAAGTGTTGGCGCGGTTTTCATAGGCTCGAACGTAGTCGTTTTTCTTTTCTATTGCTTTTCCGAAATCATTGATGGCGTTGTCGTATTGCTGAAGGTTGAAATTTGCCTTACCTCGGTTATTGTACAGAACCGCATCGTCTACGCCAAGGTTAGCTGCGTTGGTGTAATCTTGAATGGCACCTGCAAAATTATCGTTTCGAAAACGGGCATCACCACGATGGTAAAAGGCAACAGCTAATTTGGGATTTTTTTCCAGAGCCGTGTCAAAGTCTGAAAGAGCACTTTCTACTTCTTTGTTTTCGAGTTTGCAGAAACCGCGCATATCGTAAGCGGTGGCCTCGGCATAACCCGTATTTATGGCTTTGTCTAAATCGGGGAATGCGCCCTTGTAATCTTGCGCATTAAATTTGCACGAACCTCTTCTAAAAAATACTTCTGCAGAATTTTCGCCCAACTCAATGGCTTTGGTAAAATCGGGAATCGATTTAGCACAGTCGGCCAGTTCAAAATACGAGTTACCCCGCGCTGCAAATACTTGCTTGTCTTTAGCCCCTGCGTTGATGGCCTTAGTCAAATCATCAATCGATTCTTTGTAATTTTTTAAATTAAATTTCGATAACCCCGACATGGCGTATTCATCTACGGAAGCCTGCCCTGCGGCAATCACCACACTCAAGTCCTTTACTACCTTTTGCCATTCGTTCAGTTTGAAGTTTGCGGCCGCCCTGTTTTTCAGGGCTTGAGCGTAGTTGGGTTTGAGTTGCAATGATTTATCAAAATCTATCAACGATTCTTTTACTTGATTCAAGTTTAATTTTGCCTTACCCCGGTTGTTGAACACCACTTCCGTGTTTACTCCAAGTGTAATTGCTTTATCGTAAGCACCGATTGCCCCGGCATAATTTTCAGATTTAAATCGACCGTTGCCAGCCTGAAAATAAACCTCTTTATTTTGACTGTTGGCGATAATTGCTTTCTCCAAATACGTGAGGGCTTCTTTATCTTTTTGTTGTTGTAAATAGGCTAAGCCCAAATCTTCCAATGTTAAGATGTCCGGGTTGCTTTGCGCGATTTTTTCGAGGTCGGAAATGGCGCTGCCGTAATCTTTTGTTTCGAATTGCGATTTTCCGCGTTTTTCGTACAATGCGTTTTCTTTTTCTCCGCCTTGCTCGGCCGCATTCAAAGCTTCAATACATCCTTTGTATTCTTTTGCATCGAACCGAAGGTAGCCCAACATCAAATTTGTTTTAACGTCTTTCGCGCCTGCCTTAACGGCTTTCTCTAAGAATGTTTTAGCGGCATCGTTTTCTTTCAAATTATATTTTGAAACGCCAAGCATCCTCAAAAGCTCGACCGACTCACCTTCCGTTGTTCTCACCTTTTCTAAATCTTCGGAACTTCCTTTGTAATCGGCTATACTGAAACGCACAGTTCCCCGATTCAAAAATGCTTTGGTATAATCGGGTTTAATAGCAATGGCTTTATCAAAGTCTGTTAAAGCTCCCTGCAAGTCGCCAACTGTAGCTTTGGCCTTTCCGCGATTATTAAAAATAACTGCATCGGTCTGCGCAAGGGCAATGGCCTTGTCGTAATAGCTAATAGCGTTGGCAAAATCTTTTTTCAAAAACATGGCGTCACCCAAATCTTTAAAGGCATCGTAATCTATTGCGCCCATCGCCACAGCTTTTTCCAAATCTTTGGTGGCGTTATCCATATCTTTTTGTTGGTATTCGGAAATACCCTTGTACAGAAAAATTTCTTTGGTGTTGGAACCCAGAGCTACTGCCCTGCCCAACGACTGCACTACACCTGCATAATCTTTTGCTTTAAATTGACAGGTGCCAAGTTGTTCAAAAATATCTTTATCGCTCACGCCCATGGACACCGCGGCAGCGAGAGAACCGGTTGCTTCTGTAAAATTGTTTTCGCGATATAAACTTGTGCCCAGCATTCTATAAACATCTTTGTCTTTCACGCCTTTGCCCACTGTTTTGTTCAAGGCCTCAGCGCTGCCTTTGTAATCTTGCAGATTGAATTTTGCCGTTCCTGTTTTTTGATAAAATTCTGCATCGTTTTTTCCGGAAAGTATCAGTTTGTCGTAATCGGCAGAAGCACCTTTCCAATCTTTCAGTTGGTACCGCACATCGGCCCGGTTTTCTAAGGCTTTGTCGTAATCGGGTTTTACAGCCAATGCTTCCGAAAAATCTTTTTCAGCTCCCGCCAAATCTTTTAAGTTCAACTTTGCTTTTCCGCGGTTGTTGAAAAGAATGGGCTCTTTTTTTCCTGCCGCTATGGCTTTATCGTAGTTGGCAATAGCATCTTTAAAATTATTCAGTCTGAATTTTGCATTACCGAGTGTGGCAAAAACATCGGCATTGGTTGCGCCCATGGTAGCTGCTTTTTCCAAGTCGCTCGATGCGCCCGCATAATCTTCTGCTTTGTAGCGCACCAGACCCCGGTATTCAAAAAGTTCTTCGGTATTGACCCGAGCCTTTACCGCTTCGTCAAAATCGGATTTAGCTTTCTCAAAATCGTTGAGCATAAACCCAGCTACTCCGCGTTTTACAAAGACTTCTTTATTTGAAAAATTAGTTGCAATCAGTTGCGAGAATTGTGCAGATGCTTCGGCATAGTTTCCTTGTTTCAACTTTTGCACAGCCGATTGATAGATTACTTGTTGAAGTGAGTCTTGATTTTGTGCTCCCGCATTCAAAACCAGAAGGCCGATGGCCGCTGTAAAAAAAACAAACTTCATACCATTGATTATTTTTAATCAAAAGTATGGATTGCTTCCGAGCAAAACCAAAAAAAATCACACGACCTTTGGTCTATGATTTTGGTTTTGACCTTATTTAGAAAATTTATTGAAAAAATATGTAATCAACAGCCAGACTACCATTATCAAAACGAGGTAGCCAAATACTTTCGCCCGTTGGTAAAAACTTTTTGTAGACAGCCCGCGCTTAGACATTACCTGATGTATGAACTGCTTACGTTAAAAAGTATAAACGCCACTAAGGCGAGCATCAGTAGCCAACCGACAATGCGAGTTTTTTGATGATGAAACACGGTTAAGGTTTTCATAAAACATGAATCAAACAGTGAAATGAATATCCACAATACCCAAACTACTTCTAACCGAAAATCTACCAATGACGGATACACTCGTTAAACAGATAAACAAAGCAATTAGTTGCACTGCATATTTTGAAATGTAAAAAAAATAACGGCAAGTGCGGTAGTTAGCCCTTGCCAACATTACCGGCTACTTGCATGGTCTGCAATGTGGGTGAAGTGCTGCCTCCTTTTGGCTCTATAGTAACCGCAAATGTTGTAGCTTCTTTGTCGGCCGTTTTCATCTTGATAAGGCCCGCAGTAGTTCCATCAAACACACCAGCATCTACGGGCTTGCCGTTTACAATGGCCCACAGTTGATATTGATTTTCGTTAGAAAGCGCTCGAAGATTTTGCACGCTCAGAAAAACTTCCTTGGTTTGATTGTTCCAGTAAACGGATGCCAACGCCTGCGGTGCGTTAGAAGTGCCTGTCATCACAATTTTTTTAAAATCCGGATTGTCAATAATCTTCAAATCGTTTTCTATTCGATCTAATTTAAGATGCACTCGGTTATAGTCTTGAGCAACAAGCCGATTTTGGGCAATCAAGTTGTTGAGTGTTACTTCGGAGTTTTTCCATTTGGCCCGGTAATCGTAAGCGAGGTACCCCATGCCGAGCGTCACGGCAACGGAAGCTGCAACTGCGTATTTCCAAATAGAAGAAGACGAATTCAGTAAAATTGTTTTTCCGTCAGGACTAATGGCTGTTGTTAATTTTGTTTTAAGCAAGGCGTTTGGCTGTACGGCCAAATTCAACAAGATTGTTTCGTTGGTTTCTTCTATGCGTTTCAGTTCTTCAAACAACTCCGGGTATTGTTTCGTATTCAATTCAACGGCTTTACGTTCTGCTTCAGTCAGTTCGCCCAGGGCGTATGCCTCTAAAATTCCGCTCGCTATGTATTCCTGTAAATTCAATCTTCTTTCAATATGGTTCTCAATTCTTTTAAAGCCAATCGGGTTCGTGTTTTAACAGTTCCTAACGGAATCTGAAATTCATCGGCCAATTCGGATTGTGTGTAGCCTTTTAAGTAGAGGTGTTCGATCACAAATTTTTGTTCGGCCGGCAATCGTTCAATTACTTCACGCATACCGAGGGCGTCCACCGTCATCTCAAATTTTTCCTGGTTTTCAACCTTATGTACGAGATTAGCGAGGTCATCAGTTTTTCGATTTTTATTCATTTCTTTCGAGCGGGTTCTGTCGATCGCCAGATTTCGGGTGAGGTGCAGCATCCAGGTAAACAACCTGCCTTTGATTTCATCGTACGAAGCAATGCGATCCCAAATTTTCAAAAAAGCATCTTGCAGCACCTCTTGGGCAATGTCTTCGTTGCGCACCACACGCAAAACAACGCCATACAATGCGCCCGAATAATTATCGTACAAATATTCGAAAGCTTTGCGATCTTGTTGCTTTAACCGATTTACCAGTTGTGCTTCTTCAATATAATGTTTGGGTGTGGCGATAAGAAAATAGATGTTGTGTGTACACTCAAAAATATGGGAAATAAAAGAGAAACGGTTAGGTTGAAATGGTAAATTGCCAAAGAAAAATGAAGTCGGCCAAAGCCATATTGATATTAGTCTTTTATGCAACCTCAATTTTAGGGTACGGCACGCTGTATTTTTTGCATTCCCTGGCCCACCGTTTCGAAAACCCGATTCACCATCACCAAGTTGCACCCTCGCACCATCATTATTTCGAAGATCACGGGGCTTCCAAATTTCTTATGGAAGTACAAGCCGAAAGCGATTATCAACAAGCAATTAAGATTGTGAAGGCTCTTTACTTCTTTTCATTTTATGAGGACACAGATCAGCTCAAAACAACTTTTAAAGTTGTTGAAACAACGCATTTCAGTTTTTCAATAAATTTTTTTTCTAGCTTAAATTCAGCTCCACCCTCGCCACCACCCGACCCGGGTAATCTATCCTTCTTTATTATTTAACCGATGTTGTGCGAACTATAAGTTAGATGTCAGATTTCGGCAGGCTCAACCTGACATTTGCGCAGCGTCAATAATTAAACTAATAAATCTGGCTCTGACATTAAGTCTTGAGTTTGATCTACTATTCATTTTACCTCTTATGCAAAAAGTATTACTTTTTCTATTATTTCTATTTTGTTTTAATTTTTCGCAGGGGCAAACGGGCATTATCTCAGGAAGAGTTATTAATCAAAAAGATGGAGAACCGCTTTCGGGCGCAACCATCTTGTTATCTCAAAAAAATACAGGGAGTGTTTCCGATGCCCTTGGCAACTATAAAATCACCAATGTTGATTTTGGAAATTACACACTCACGGCTTCTTTTATCGGTTATGAAACAGTGACGCAAGATGTGGGCGTTAACAGCACAAAAGCTTTAGTGGTTGATTTTGAATTAAAGCCGGGAAGCCTACAACTTGCAGATGTTACCGTTACTGCAAACACCAGCAAAAATCTTACTACTATTTCAGCCATCGACATCAAACTGCGGCCCATCAACACTGCACAAGATGTATTGCGTATGGTACCCGGACTTTTCATAGCCCAACACGCAGGTGGCGGCAAGGCTGAACAAATTTTTTTGCGAGGCTTTGATTGCGACCACGGCACAGACATTAATCTCTCTGTAGATGGGCTGCCCGTAAACATGGTGTCACATGCACACGGGCAAGGATATTCGGATCTTCATTTCATCATCCCCGAAACGATAGAGTCTGTCGATTTTAACAAAGGTCCGTACTATGCCGACAAAGGAAATTTTACCACAGCCGGCTACGTGGCATTCAAAACAAAAAATATCCTTGACCGCAATTTGATTAAGTATGAATCGGGACAGTTTGGGTTAAACCGCGGGTTGGCAATGATCAACTTACTGAATAAATCAACCGCCAACCGATTTAAGCAAAGTGCTTTTGTTGCCGCAGAGTACTCGCATACCAACGGATTTTTTGTGAGTCCGCAAGATTTCGGTCGGCTCAATGTGTTGGGTAAGTACACTGCCTGGTGGAACAGCCGTAATATGTTGAACATTACGCTCTCCGATTTCGACAGCAAGTGGAATGCCTCCGGCCAAATTCCAGATCGAGCCGTTGCCGATGGGGCGATAACTCGTTTTGGCGCCATCGACCCAACCGAAGGCGGGAGCACACAACGTGTTAATGCCAGCCTGAAACAGGTGCACACATTTGGCAATGGTGGCATTTTAGAAAATCAGGTTTTTTTCACTAAGTATGATTTCAGCCTGTACTCCAACTTCACTTTTTTTCTGAAGGATTCGGTTAACGGTGATCAGATCAATCAAGCAGAGAATAGAAAAATTTTCGGGTACAATGGGAGTTACACACAAGAATCGATTTTATTTGGAAAAAAGATCACCACCCATGTCGGAGCAACTTACCGGCACGATTTGGCAAATAACTTGCGGCTGGCGCACACGGTCAAAAGAAAATACCTGAATGATTTTAAACTGGGCGATCTGAACGAAACCAATGCCAGCGCATTCGTCAGCGAGACTATAAATTTATCTTCTTCACTTTCGCTGAATACTGCTCTCCGTTACGATTATTTTAGTTTTGGTTATACCGATAAATTACTCGGCCTGCCCAAACAAACGCAAACCGTACAGGTGCTTAGTCCAAAAGTGAATTTGAATTTTCAGGCCAACGCTAAAACTTCGTTGTACTTCAAATTTGGTCAGGGTTTTCATTCGAACGATACCCGTGTGGTGGTATCACAACTCGGCAAAGATATTTTGCCAAAGGCAACGGGGTTTGATGTGGGCACGATCTGGAAACCGCTCGACAATCTATTGATTAATGTAGCTGCGTGGATGTTGGATCTGCAGCAAGAGTTTGTTTACGTTGGCGATGACGCTATTGTGGAAGCAAGCGGGAAAAGCCACCGGCAGGGGGTTGATGTTTCCATGCGGTATCAAATCAATTCATGGCTCTATGCCGATGTCGATCTTAACACCACCAAGCCGCGAAGTGTTGCAGCGCCTGCGGGGCAAAACTACATTCCGCTTGCTCCGGTATTTACAAGTATTGGCGGGCTATCGGCCAAGAATAAGGGCGGGTGGAACGGCAGTTTGCGCTATCGTTATATGGCCGACCGACCCGCCAATGACGACAACAGCCTGGTGGCTAAAGGGTATTTTATTACCGATGCCCTCGTAAACTTTACGCAACGAAAATATGAGGTTGGTTTATCGGCCGAAAATATTTTTAACATCGCATGGAAAGAAGCACAGTTTGCAACTACCTCGCGTTTAAAAAATGAGCCTGCGCCCGTCACCGAAATTCATTTTACACCGGGCACGCCTTTTTTCTTGAAAGCAAGAGTAAGTTTTTTCTTTTGAACAAAAAGAGCGCATGAATTGATTTACATGCGCTCTTATTCGATAAAATTTATTTACAGATGGATCACCTCACCGTACGCAGCGGCAGCGGCCTCCATCACTGCCTCACTCATGGTGGGGTGAGGGTGAACGGATTTGATGATTTCATGCCCTGTTGTCTCTAGCTTGCGTGCTGCAACCACTTCGGCAATCATTTCGGTTACATTTGCGCCAATGAAATGTGCGCCAAGCCATTCGCCATACTTGGCGTCAAAAATAACTTTTACAAATCCATCCGGTGAGCCTGCGGCTTTTGCTTTGCCCGAAGCGGTGAACGGAAACTTGCCCACTTTAATTTGATAGCCGGCTTTCTTGGCGGCTTCTTCGGTGTAGCCCACCGATGCAATTTCGGGTGAACAGTAGGTACAGCCCGGCACGTTATTGTAATTGAGTGGCTCCGGGTTTTGCCCCGCAATTTTTTCTACGCAAATTATTCCCTCTGCCGAAGCAACGTGTGCGAGCGCTGGCCCTGAAGTAATATCGCCAATGGCATAAACACCGGGTACGTTGGTTTTGTAAAATTGATCGACCAGCACTTTTCCTTTTTCTGTTTTTACGCCCGCCTCTTCCAAGCCGATGCCTTCCAGGTTGGTGGCAATTCCAACTGCCGAAAGCACAATGTCCGATTCGATTTTAATTTCGCCAGTGGGCGTCTTCACAGTTGAAACACAACCTTTGCCCTTGGTATCTACCGCAGTAACTTCTGAGTTGACGTGGATGGTCATACCCGCTTTCTTAAACGATTTTTCCAACTGCTTGGAAACTTCCTCGTCCTCAACGGGTACGATGCGCGGCAAAAATTCAACGATCGTAACTTCAGCGCCCAACGTGTTGTAGAAATAGGCAAACTCAACACCGATTGCACCGGAGCCCACCACCAAAAGTTTTTTCGGGCGTTCGGGCAACACCATCGCTTCGCGGTAGCCTATAATTTTCTTTCCATCAATTTTCAGTGCGGGCAATTCGCGCGAGCGGGCACCGGTGGCAAGAATTATATTTTTGGCTTCGTAGGTTGTTTTTTTACCGGTTGCATCGGTAACCTCAACTTTGTTCCCTTTTTTCAAAACACCGTTTCCGGCAATGTGTTCGATTTTATTTTTCTTAAACAAAAACTGAATGCCTTTGCTCATGCCGTTGGCCACATCCCTGCTGCGTTTCACCACTCCGGCAAAATCTACTGACGCATCTTTCACATCAATGCCATAATCTTTGGCATGTTGTATGTATTCAAAAACATTTGCGCTCTTTAACAAAGCCTTGGTGGGTATACAACCCCAGTTAAGGCAGATGCCGCCCAGTTCGGCTTTCTCGATCACGCCAACTTTCATTCCCAATTGCGATGCACGGATGGCCGCTACATATCCTCCGGGGCCGGAGCCAATAACGATTAAATCAAAATTTGCCATAATATCTTTCGGTTAAATGTTCTTTCGTCTAAAAAAAGCGATGCCAAATTAATTCAAATTATTGGATGCAAAAAAAAGATTAGTTTAGCACAATTTTATTTGCCGGAATAATAAATTTGAAAGAGACAATTTGGGCATACACCGCTTAACGGGAGTATTGAAAATGTAAAACTATTTATCGGTTCAGGCCGAAGCAGAATACCGGCACTTAAAGACTTTAGTAATGAACACAAAAATTTATCAAATAATAATACTCATCGGTTGGATTCTGGCGATCATCGCAAGTTTATTTATTGAAAATAAAAGCAATAGCTCCTTAATAAAAGGCTTTGGCTATGGGTTGGTGGTTGGGATTTCAACCGTTTTGATTTTAGAAAAATACCGAAAAAATAAAACCAATGAAACTGCTTCAGAATAAAACGGCCCTCATTACGGGTGCATCCAAAGGTATCGGCAGAAGTATTGCCATCAAGTTTGCCGAGCAAGGCGCCAATGTAGCCTTCACCTACCTGTCAAGTGTGGAGCAAGGACAGGCATTGGAAAATGAGCTCGCCTCCAAAGGTGTAAAAGCCAAAGGCTATCGGTCGGATGCCTCCGATTTCGCTCAGGCCGACAAGCTCATCAACGATGTGGTTTCAGAATTTGGTTCGCTTGATGTTCTCATCAACAACGCAGGTATAACCATGGACAATTTGCTGCTTCGTATGAATGAAGAGGCGTGGGACAAGATAATGAATGTGAACCTGAAAAGTTGCTTCAATACCGTGAAGGCAGCTACCAAACCGATGATGAAACAAAAAAGCGGGTCAATAATAAACATGACCTCTGTGGTTGGCTTGAAAGGAAATGCTGGCCAGGCAAATTATGCGGCATCAAAGGCCGGCATTATCGGGTTTACCAAATCGGTTGCATTAGAATTGGGCTCGCGCGGCATCCGCTCGAATGCCATAGCACCGGGGTTCATCGAAACTGAAATGACCGGCAAACTCGATGAAAAAGTGGTGCAAAGCTGGCGCGATGCCATACCTCTCAAGCGCGGTGGCAGACCTGAAGATGTAGCCGATGCGTGTGTATTTTTGGCCAGCGATATGTCGGCTTACATCACCGGGCAAGTGATCCAGGTGGATGGTGGTATGCTCACTTGATTTTCTACATTTTCTGTATCTTACAGGATGGCACTTCGTGTTTTTGTCCTGTCTTTAGTGTGCTTTTTACCTTTTCAATTTCAGGCTCAACACCGCCTAGCCGATAGTTTGCGCAGCCGCTTGCTCCGACAATCCGATCCTGACACCACTCGTATTATTTTATTAAACCAGCTTGCTTACGAACTGCGCGATGACTCAGCCGCCCATGCGTACAAATACGCACAAGAAGCCCGGGCTATATCGGAGAATGTTCATTATACAAAAGGAAAAGCAGAAGCATACGCACTCATCGGGCTATCGCTCTGGTCGCAGGCCAATTATTCGCTGGCATTAAAAAATTTGTTGGAAGGTTTGGCCCTGGCCGATTCGCTTCAGTACGCGCAGGCACAAGCCGATATTCTCAGTTATCTCGGGCTGGTACACGGCAGCATTGGTGGCCTTAATAAAGCGCTTCAATACCAGCTACAAGCCCATGCATTGCAACACAAACTGAAAAATACCAAACAAGAAATTCGTACGCTCAACAGCATTGGCGATTGTTACCTGCGCCTGAAATTATACCCTAAGTCATTTATTTATTACAAAAAAGCGCTGGAGTTGGGTACGCCATTGAAATACGGCTTGGCTTCCAATTACAGAAACATCGGCAACGTGTACGAAGCGGAAGGAGAGTTGGAGCAAGCTTTAAGCAATTATCTCATCGCAAAAAAAATAAGCGACAGTACCAATGACCTCAGAAATAAGTCACAAATAAGAAAATCACTTGGCTCGGTTTATTTTAAACAAAAAAAATATGAACTGGCCGAGACTGCTTTGCGCGAGGGATTTGCTTTATCTCTGCAAGGAAATTTTCGTTCCATAACTTACGAATTGAGTGAGTTACTCGCCCGGGTTAAAGAGGCTCAAGGCAACCTGACAGAATCCATTTACTTTTACCAACTGTACGATCAATATAACGACAGCATCCGGCAAGGAGTGGAGCCCTCAAAAATTGCTTCGCTTCAGATCGAGTATGAATCGCAGCGCCATGAATTGGAAATAGCAAGATTGAAAAAAGATAGTGAAATTCAACACGAAGAACTGAAGCAAAAAAATGTATTACTCGGCACAACGGCCATTGTCATTCTGTTGATTATCCTGTTTTTGATTTATTCTATTCGCAGCTACAAGTTTCAAAAAAAATTCAACCAAAAGCTTGCTCAGCATAATACAGAAATTGATGGCCAGCAATCTGAACTTGCCGAACAGCGCGATGAAGTGATTACACTCAACGAAGAAATTCGAGCACAACAAGAAGAAGTGGTGCAGCAGCGCGATGCCTTGTTCGAAAAAAATAAAAACATAGAACAGCTTTACAAATCGCTCACCCAAGTAAACCTGCAGCTCGAGGTGTTGGTAGCCAGGCGAACGGCTGCCCTCGAAGAGCAAAACAAAAGGCTTAGTGAATACACCCATATTACAGCCAACAAACTGGTGGAACCCACCTTCCATATTTTAAACCTTGTGGAGTTAATCCGTACCCATAAAACAGCGAACGTGGATAGCGCATTGACCGAGAAACTTAAATTATCTTCGGCAGAATTAGACCTGATCATACGTTCCATTAGCGACACCCTGCAGCAAGGGCTAAATGCCTACGAAAATAAGATTTAATGTTTCCCAACATCATTTGCTATACAAATAATACCTGCTTTTTTATTAGCATGCCTTAATTATATTCGTACCTATGTCTATGGTTTTTAACGTACCGACTGTATCCCAAAAGGAAATAGAGGAGCTTATTCAAGCCGCTTATGTATTGCGCGTAAACAACTTGGGTAAAAGCATTGAAATAGCAGAAGATGCACTTCATAAAAGTTTGGAAATCCGTTATGCTTTGGGCACTGCCCAAGTTAAAAACCAGCTTTCACTTTTTTATTTTATCCGATGCGAATTTGAAAAATCGCTGAACTACGCCAACGATGCCCTTACCTACTTCGAGCAAACCGGAGATAAAAAAGGTATAGCACTTTCCAAATACAACATGGGCAGCACGTACTATCGCACCAATAATTTTTCCAAAGGACTGAATTGCATACTGCAAAGCATCAACTTATTCGAAGAGTTGAATGATTTTCACAATCTGGCGCGTGCTTATAAATCTACGGGCACGATATATGAATTTTTTCAAGACTATGCCAGTGCAGAACAAGTGTATCAGAAATGCATCGAAGCCAGCCGCAAGGCAAACGACACCAATTCAGAATCGAATGCGTACAACCCGCTTTCGGGTCTTTATTTAAAACAAGGTAAAACAGAAATGGCCAGCGCACTGATCGAAAAATCGATTGCCTTAAAAATGCAGTCGGGAGATAGGCGCGGGTTGGCCTACGCAATTTATGGCCGCGCCAAATTATTCGCCAAGCTGCAGAAAACCGATCTGGCCGAAAAAGATTTCCTCGAAGCATTGTCCATGCACAAAGAATCGGGCGACAAACTTGGCCTTTGTATGGCCAGCAACAAACTTGGCAGATTGTATTTTCAGATGCAGAACTTTGAAGCCGCCCGCCACTTTTCGTTGCTCGCCCTTGAACAAGCTCTGCAACTTCAAATCTCCATCATTGCCATCAAAGCCTATTACCAACTCTATCTTTTAGAAAAGCAAGAGGGCAATCAACAGGCTGCGTTTGACTATCTCGAAAAGTACCTCCACCTGAAAGAGTCGGCCGTCAGCACCGAAACGTTGCACGTAATAAAAAGCTACGAAGAGAAATCAAAAATTGAGCATCTCGAAATGGAGGCGCGTGTGCAGCGTGAGAAAAGAGAAATCATTGAAAATAAAAATGCAGAATTGGATTCCTTCTTCTACCGGATATCACACGACCTGAAAGGGCCGATCGCATCGTTGATGGGGTTGCACAATCTGGTGGAACAAGAAGTAAAAGACGAACTCTCTCTTCAGTATTTTAAAATGCACCAGTCGCAGATTATCCGTATCCACAATATTGTGATGGGGCTGATCAGCCTTACACAGATGAACCATCTGCATCACGTTAAAGTAAAAATCAATTTTACCGAACTGATTGACGAGTGCATCCAATCGTACCGCTACCTCGATAATTTTAAGAACATAGAATTTATCAAAGAAATTGAAGATCAACTGGAATACACCTCGGAGTGGCCCATCATCAATACCATTTTGCAAAACCTTATTGAAAACGCCATTAAATACGCAAAGTCCAATAATCCTTTCGTTAAAATATCGGTTGGCCGCCTGAACGAATCCATACGGATAATAATTGCGGACAACGGCACGGGTATCGATCCCGCTCATCAATCAAAAATATTTGATATGTTTTACCGAGCCAACGAACGCACCAAAGGGTCGTCCGGGTTAGGGCTTTATATTTTGAAGCGGGCCGTAGAACGCCTCAACGGCAGGATTGAACTGAAAAGCAAATTAAACGAAGGATCAACGTTTACGGTGATATTGCCTTACTAAAGTGAAAACAAAATCATTATTATATTTTGTTTTTTTAAGTGTGTTGACGTTTGCAAACTTCCGGCACGGCAACGCACAAACTTTTGCGCGTATGCGAAGCGACAGCCTGCTTCGTAAACTGAACGAGCCAATGTTGCACGATACCACCCGTGTGTTTTTATTGAACCGATTGGCCAACATCAGCAATTTCTATGATCCGATCGCTGCGTTTCATTATGGGCAAACTGCGATGAGGCTTGCCGACAGCATAAATTTTACACGAGGCCAAGCCGAAGCGTACCGGCAAATCGGGTTGTCGTTAATAAATCAAAACAATATTTCAGGGGCTATCAATCATTTCTTATCGGGTCTGCGTATTGCTGAAGCTAATCGCCATACTCAAATCGAGGCCGATATAACGGGCAACCTCGGCACGGCCTACAACCAGCTTAACAGCCCGAAAGAAGCGTTAATTTTTTTAACAAGGGCGTTGACGTTGCAACAGAATCTAAAAAATAAAGTACGCGAATCGGCCACGCTCAACAACGTAGGCGATTCTTACTTTGCCTTAAAAAAATACGATAAAGCCCGGCAAGCTTATCAGGAAGCCTTAACGCTCAGTGAAGAGCAGAACTTCAAAATGGGTATCACTACCAATATGCGAAATCTTGGAAATGTGATGGAGGCCACCAACCAGTTAGCACCAGCCCTGGCACAATATTTTATAAGCATGAAGCTATCTTCGGGAATGGACGACACACGTGGGTACATTCTGTCGAACAAATCTATCGCTTCAGTTTATTTAAAAATGAATAAAGCCTCGCAGGCAAAAACGTATGCCGAAACGGCCTTGCGGGCAGCACTTCGGTCAAAATTGCGCGGCACCATACCTGATCTTTACAAGTTACTTTACCAGATAAGCAAAGTGGAAAACGACTTACCGAAATCGTTTGAGTATTTTAAGTTTTACATTGCTTACAAAGACTCATCTCAAAACTTAAAAACAGTATCCGACATAGCAAGTCAGCGTCTGGTCTTCGAAACCGAAAAAAAACAGGCAGAAGTAGAATTATTAACAAAAGATGCTGAACTCCAACTAAAACAAATCTCCGGACGAAAGCAACTGATTGCTGCCGGCTTTATTCTTTTGCTGATTGCCGTGTTGTGGATGATCGTGAGCATTATTAACTCCAAACGGATAAACCGCAAAAATGAAATATTGTCCGACCAGATTGAAGAAATATATCGGCAACAACAACTCCTACGTAGCCAACGCGATGAGCTGATGGCCCTCAACGAAGAATTGAGACAACAACAAGACGAGGCTGTGGCACAACGCGATTCGCTTGCCGACAAAAATGACGAGATCGAGCAGATGAACCAAAGGATTGTGCTGGTAAACGAAACCCTCGACCAGATTGTGGCCAACCGAACTAAAACGTTGAATGAGCAAAATGAAAAATTACTGGGATATGCTTTTATAAATGCCCACAAACTAAGAGCTCCGCTGGCCCGTATTATGGGTTTAGCCAATCTTTTGCAGTTGCAATCCGGCCATAACAGCGATACCGAACATTACGTTATTGTAGATCACTTGTGGAGTTCAGCATCCGAATTGAATACCGTTGTGCAAAGTTTTTCAACGAGTAAGCAAACTGATTAGGGCTCTCTAAAATGCCTAACGATCGTTTTTAAAAAAATTAACATTTATTTAAAAAATATTTGGAAACTCTACCAAAACACTATACGTTTGCACCATCAGATCGATAAAGCACTTCGCTTAGTCGATTTATAGAGAAGCGCTGAGAGAACAGGCTCAAAGACGCGCTAGCAACCTTAAAAAGGTGCTAAGGCCTGCCCCGAAGAAGGTCTTTGGGGAACGATAAACCGATTAGTACAATGAAAAATTCAATGCTCAACAAAATCGAAGGTCTCTACCTCAACTCTGATTCCCTTTTTAAGTTTATCACTCCCATTTGCTGCAATACTCGAATGTGTTGTGCCGCGTGCGCATGCATTTGTTGTATTTGTTGTTGATTGATAGCGCAGCGCGTCTCAACAACAACTAACCTAAGGTCTACCCGGTGACAAGTTTGGCTACGGTTATGTGTCAATAAAAAATCCAAAACATAAAAAGATAAAAAAACAAACATCAAAATAGTTAAAGCCATGTCAACCTTACATTTCGATACATTACAAGTACATGCCGGCCAGGAAGTGGATCCCACCACCGGGTCGCGTGCCGTGCCCATTTACCAAACTACCTCGTTCAATTTCAAAAATTCTGAACACGGTGCCAACCTTTTTGCGTTGAAAGAATTTGGCAACATCTACACCCGCATTATGAACCCTACCACCGATGTCTTTGAGAAAAGGGTCGCTTCGCTCGAAGGCGGGGTAGCCGCACTGGCGGTAGGTTCCGGTCAAGCCGCTCAGTTCATAGCGCTAAACAACATATTGCAAACGGGAGACAATTTCATTTCGTCTTCATTTTTGTATGGGGGCACCTACAACCAATTTAAGGTTGCCTTCAAACGATTGGGCGTAGAAGCACGATTTGCCGAAGGAGACACTGCCGAAGATTTCGAAAAATTGATCGATAAAAAAACTAAAGTAATTTATCTTGAAACGATCGGGAACCCCGGCTTTAACATTCCCGACTTTGATTCAATTTCAGCCCTCGCGCGCAAGTACGATGTTCCACTGATTGTTGATAATACGTTTGGTGCAGCAGGCTATTTGTTCCGACCGATTGAACACGGTGCCAACGTTGTGGTGCAATCGGCAACCAAATGGATTGGCGGCCACGGCACATCCATAGGCGGTGTAATTGTTGACGGAGGAAATTACAACTGGGGCAACGGCAAGTTTCCACAATTCACAGAACCCAGCGAAGGATACCACGGACTTAAATTTTGGGATGTGTTTGGCGAGAAAAATCCGCTCGGCTTGCCCAACATAGCTTTTATCATTCGCGCACGCGTAGAGGGCCTTCGCGACTTTGGGCCTGCCATCAGCCCGTTCAACTCATTTTTGTTGTTGCAGGGATTGGAAACGCTTTCACTGCGCGTGAAGAAATCGGTTGACAACACGCTGGCACTGGCACAGTGGCTCGAACAAAACCCAAATGTTGAAACCGTAAATTATCCGGGTCTTGTGTCAAGCACGTATCATCGTCTGGCAAAAAAATACCTGCGCAATGGGTTTGGTGCGGTGCTGTCTTTTACCGTAAAGGGCACAAAGGAAAATACGGGTGCCGTGGTCGACAATTTAAAACTGGTAAGCCATCTGGCCAATGTGGGCGATGCCAAAACATTAATCATCCAGCCCTCGGCAACCACACACCAGCAACTTACCGATGAAGAGCAAATAACGGCAGGCGTACTCCCTACCCTGCTCCGTGTTTCGGTGGGGATTGAATACATCGAAGACATCAAAGCCGATTTTGAGCAAGCATTTAAAAAAGTTTTCGAAAAAGAATTAGTTGCTTAACTGACTAAACGAATAGTGCCATAATGATCAAGCAAGATTCAATATTTCATAATACAGATGAATTTGTGTTGGAGTCGGGAGGGGAACTTCCCGGCTTTCAACTCAAGTACACCACCTACGGCCAACTCAACAAAGACCGCGACAATGTGGTGTGGGTTTGCCACCCGCTCACCGGCAGCTCAGATTTTACCGCATGGTGGAATAATTTTTTTGTTGAAGGCAGCCCGTTCGACCCCAAAAATTATTTTATCATCAGTGCCAATGTACTGGGTGGTTGCTATGGCTCCACCGGGCCGCTTTCCATCAATCATGTTACCGGGAAAAAATACTTTCACGATTTTCCGCAAGTTACTAACCGTGATGTGGTTCGTGCGTTTGATTTGCTTCGCTCACATTTACACCTTCACAAAATTCATACGTTGATAGGCGGCTCACTGGGAGGGCAGCAAGCATTAGAATGGGCCATAGAGCAACCGGAAGTTTTTGAACATCTGATCTTAATCGCCTCGAATGCATTTCATTCTCCCTGGGGCATTGCTTTTAATGAAGCACAACGCATGGCCATTGAAGCCGACCTGAGTTGGAAAGAAAACGATGAGCGCGCTGGCCTTAACGGGATGAAAGCCGCTCGGGCTATCGGCATGATCTCGTACCGCACCTATGAAGGTTTTGAAAAAACACAATTTGAAAAACCTGACGGCAAGCTAGAAGGCTTCCGTGCCGCTTCTTACTTACAATACCAGGGATTGAAACTCGCCAACCGATTCAACGCCTACACCTATTGGCTGCTCACCAAAATGATGGACAGCCACCAAGTAGGGCGAGGGCGCGAAAGTGTGGAGGCCGCACTACAAAAAGTAAAAGCAAATACGCTGGCTATCGGTATAGAAAGCGATATTTTATTTCCTGTTTCAGAACAAAAGTTTTTGGCTAAGAATATTCCCAACGCCAGTTTCAAAACAATCGATTCATTGTTTGGGCATGACGGGTTTTTGCTGGAGTTCGATCAACTCAACGACATTGTAAATGGTTTTTTACGTGAAGAAGTTATGGTAAGTAGGTTTTAATAAAACAAAAAAGGAATCTAAATCTAAAACAAGTAGAACGTGCAAAACAAAAAATTAAAATTAGGAATCTTTGGTTTTGGCTGTGTGGGCCAGGGGCTTTATCATGTGCTGAAAGAAACGCACGGCATACAGGCTGAGATAAAAAAGATTTGCGTGAAAGACCGCGAAAAATCGCGGATATTAAACAGCGATATTTTTACATTTGATAAATATGAAATCTTAAACGATCCAGAAATTGATGTTATTGTTGAATTGATCAACGATGCCCCTACTGCCTTCGAGATTGTAAAAACCGCTTTGCAAAACGGGAAACACGTAGTAACTGCCAACAAAAAGATGCTGGCCGAAAACCTGGTGGAAATCTACAACCTGCAACAACAGTACAACCGATCGGTATTGTACGAAGGATCCGTTTGCGGAAGCATCCCCATCTTGCGCAACCTTGAAGAATATTACGATAACGATTTAATTGCCAGCATCGAAGGGATTTTCAACGGCAGCACCAATTACATTCTCACCAAAGTTTTTGAAGAAAAGAAAAGTTACCTCGAAGCACTGAAAGGAGCGCAAGACCTCGGCTTTGCCGAAAGCGATCCCTCGCTTGATGTCAAGGGTTTTGACCCGAAATACAAACTTGTCATTGCCATGGCTCATACTTTTGGCGTTTTCACTCAACCTGAAGAAGTGATCAACATGGGTATTGATAAAATCAATCCGATAGACATTAAGTACGCAAAGGAAAATAACTATAAAATAAAATTGGTGGCGCGTGCATTTAAAGCCGAAGGAAAAATTTTTGGGTTTGTCATCCCTCAATATATTCCGGCCGACAGTATGCTTGCGGGAGTTCGCAACGAGTACAATGCCGTTTTGGTAGAGGGCGCGTTTGCCGAAAAACAAGTATTCATCGGGAAAGGTGCCGGAAGTTACCCCACGGGTTCTGCTGTGCTTTCCGACATCTCTGCCCTGGCCTACAATTACCGGTACGCGTATAAAAAATCAGAGCAAGGCGATAGTTTACCGTTCTCCAACGATGCAGCCGTGGATGTGGTGGTGAGTTTCCCTACCGGCAACCTGATTTCATCAAAAGACTTTGAAACATTCAAGGGCGGATATCAGGGCAACGGCCACCAATATCTAACCGGTTCGGTGAAATTAGAAAAGCTAAAAGCCTGGAGCAGTTGGGATGAAGTAAGCGTGATTCTTGCGCCCGAATTGAATTTGGTAGCGCTCGAAAAATCAAAAAAAGAATTGCTGTCAGCGTAAGGGATTTTTCTAAAAAAACCGGGCTTTAGTTTGTAACTTTCGGGCTTTCGTCATGCCCGATATTATTCAACTTCTCCCCGATTCCATCGCCAATCAAATTGCTGCCGGTGAAGTGGTGCAGCGTCCGGCATCGGCTGTAAAAGAGTTGATGGAAAACGCCATCGATGCGGGGGCTACTTCAATAAAACTGATCGTAAAAGAAGCCGGCAAAACATTGTTGCTGGTTATCGACAATGGGCAAGGCATGAGCGAAACGGACGCACGGATGAGCTTAGAGCGCCACGCCACTTCAAAAATAAAAACTGCTGAAGATTTATTTCGCCTCCGCACCATGGGCTTTCGCGGAGAAGCATTAGCCTCCATTGCAGCCGTTTCTCAACTGGAAATAAAAACTAAGCCTCCGCAAGAAGACCTCGGCACGCTTCTCGTTGTGGAAGGATCGGAAGTAAAAAAGCAAGAACCCGTGGCTTGCGAAAAGGGCACGAGCATCAGTGTTAAAAATTTATTTTACAACATTCCGGCACGGAGAAATTTTCTGAAATCGAACGGTGTTGAGATGAGCCACATTACAGACGAATTTCAACGCCTTGCACTCGCACATCCCGAAATTTCGTTTTCACTGATACAAGATGATGAGCTGGTTATTGATTTGCCCACCGCAAAATTAAGTCAGCGAATTGTAAGTCTCTTCGGAAAAAATTATCAGAGCCAGCTTGCACCCGTGCAGGAAGAAACATCCTTGCTGAAAATTACCGGCTACATCGGCAGACCCGAGCTCGCAAAAAAAAAACGGGGCGAGCAGTTTATTTTCGTCAACCAACGTTTTATTAAAAACAATTATCTCGGTTATGCGGTGACGAGCGCCTACGAAGGCCTGCTGCAGGAAAATCATTTCCCGTTTTATACGCTCTTCATCGACATCGACCCCAAGCACATAGACGTAAATGTGCATCCCACTAAAACAGAAATTAAGTTTGATGATGAGCGTACGGTTTATGGAATTGTTTGGAGTGCCGTAAAACAAG
The DNA here is from genome assembly GCA_018267285.1 of Bacteroidota bacterium. GTDB lineage: Bacteria > Bacteroidota > Bacteroidia > Cytophagales > Cyclobacteriaceae > ELB16-189. Next base: position 205,943 of record JAFDYU010000002.1, read on the forward strand.
CGCTTGGTGCGCACAATCTTTCACCGGCTATTGATTTTGCCGCTGATGTAAATCTGATGAATAAAATCAGCAACCAGCCGCTTTCGCGCGAACAATATTACAACGAGCAATTTGGCACACTGCAACGTGCAAATTTGCAAAACTGGGATAAGCTGTTTGAACAAGAAGGGTCGTCTCGGTTGCTCAGCCAATCGAAACAAACCACCTTAAACACGTTGGCAACGGGTGACCAAGCCATTTCCACCAACAAAAATTTACAACCTGAATCGGGAACTGGGATTTTCCAATTTCAATTGAAGTATATCGTACAAAGCACCTCGCGGGCAATCTTGTTTATCGACCAGCAGGCAGCCCACGAACGAATTCTTTTTGAGAAATATGTGCTTCAGATGAAGGGCACGCCCGGCAACAGCCAGCAAAGCTTGTTTCCGCAAACTGTTTTGCTCAGCCCTCCCGATTTAGCCCTCGCTATGGAAATGGAAAAAGAAATCCATGCGCTGGGATTTCGTTTTGAAGTATTTGGAAAAAATACGCTATTGGTTTCGGGCACTCCGGTAGAAGCGCACGGCAGCGAAAAAGAATTGTTTGAGGGTTTGATCGAACAGTTTAAAAAAAATCAGTCCGAACTTCAACTTCCTTTGCGCGATAACCTGGCTCAGGCACTCGCCAAACGCACCGGCATAAAAATAGGTCAAAAATTATCTTGTGAAGAAATGGAAGCCATCAGCAGCAGTTTGATGGCTTGCGCTACCCCCAATTTTTCTCCCGAAGGAAAGCCAACCTTTTTTACCCTCGACTCGTCTAAGATTGAAAATTATTTTACCCGATAACTATGTTTAACCTCACACCGCTTGTCCGCACCCTGATAATAATAAACGTTGTGGTTTTTGTTTTGCAAAATATGTCCGAATATTTCACGGCCTATCTTTCGCTCTGGCCGTTGGGCACTCCGTATTTCAAGCCCTATCAATTTCTCTCCTATATGTTTGCCCATGGCGGCTTTGGCCACATCTTCTTCAATATGCTTGCCTTTGCTTCGTTTGCACCGATATTGGAAAGCTATTGGGGCGAAAAGAAATTTTTATTTTTCTATCTCGCCACCGGCATTGGTGCGGGGGTAATTTATGCGGCTGTAAACTATTTTTTATTTCCGGGGCAGGGCGGGCCTATGCTTGGTGCATCGGGTGCACTGTATGGTGTTTTGATGGCTTTCGGCATGGTGTTTCCAAACATGGAGTTGATGCTGTTGTTTCCGCCCATACCCATCAAAGCAAAATACATGGTGTTCGTAATTGGGGGCATCACGTATTTTATGGATCACTCGGGTAGCGTGGCCCACCTTGCACACTTTGGTGGTGCTTTCGTTGCATTTATTATTATCAGCTATTGGCGTAGTTCGGGAAAGTAATTTCTCTTGATCTATTAGCTAATTAGTCGATCGTAAAAAAATTTTATCTTTAACATCATAAATCGGTAAATACAATCAGGTGTTCGAAGAATTTAAAAACGCTTTCAACCGGCAAAACAACGCCCACATACAGTTGATCATCATCAATGTGGTGGTGTTTGTAGTGCTCGGTATTTTAATGGTGCTGCCTACTATATTCGGGTTCGAAAATATTTTTTCTGTAGTTCACCGGCAGTTTGTTATCCCGCCTACGTTTTCAGAATTTATTTCTCGTCCCTGGACGATCATCACGTACTCCTTCGCTCACGACTTGAGGGGATTGTTCCACATCCTTTTCAACATGTTGGCTTTGTATTGGTTTGGAAAATTGTTTGCCGAATATCTCGGCAGCGATAAGCTGATTGCCTTGTATGTTTTAGGCGCGCTAACGGCCGCAGGCTTCTACTTGTTAATGTTTAATACCGTACCTTTTTTTGTGGCGCAAGCCAATAGTTTTCCGGGTATGGTTGGTGCTTCAGGAGCCATCTTTGCCATTATGGTAGGTGCAGCCACGCTCCTGCCCGACTACACGTTTTATTTGTTGTTCTTTGGCCCGGTGCGGATTAAATACATTGCTGCTGTTTATATTTTTATTTCTTTTCTCGGAACCGTTGGGTCGAATGCGGGTGGCAATATCGCTCACCTGGGCGGGGCGCTAATGGGTTATGTGTACATCAAACAGTTGCAGGCGGGTGTAAATTGGGGAAGTTGGATTACCGTTACCCTCGACTGGTTTAAAAATTTATTTAAACCTCGCACCCGGGTGAAAGTGAGCTACCGAAAAGATGAACCCAAAACAAAACCGGCCAAGCCAACGAAAGCATCGCAAGATGAGATTGATGCCATACTCGACAAAATTTCTGATCGTGGTTACGAAAGCCTGAGTAAAGACGAAAAAGAAAAACTCTTTAACGCGAGCAAAAAGTAGTTGACAACCAATAGTTCGTAGTTCAATCCAGCAGCATTAAAATAAAACAAAGTAACGTTGTGGAATTAATCGATCTGAGTCATTGCATTGAAGATGGCATGATTACGTACAAAGGCTTGCCGGCACCTATCATCTGCGATTATCTGAGCCGCGAGGATTCGCGAAAAAATTATGCTCCGGGCACCGAATTTCAGATTGGAAAAATTGAAATAGTTGCCAACACCGGAACGTACCTCGATTGCCCGTTTCATCGCTATGCCGAGGGCAACGATCTTTCTCAGATTCGGCTTGAGCAACTGGCTGACCTTAACGGGATTTTGATAGACGTTGAAGGCATTCAATCCATCGGCAAAAGTTTCTTCGAAGGAAAAGATATTTCGGGAAAGGCCGTGTTGGTTCATACAGGATGGAGCAGGCATTGGCGCACGGACACCTACTTTGAAAACCATCCTTTTATCACAGCCGAAGCTGCCAATTATTTGGTTTCAAAAAAAGTAGTTTTGGTGGGCATCGACAGCCACAACATTGACGACACGCGCACCAACACCCGGCCTGTACACAGTGTGTTATTGAAAAATGAAATTCTGATCGTAGAGCACATGACCAACCTACGTTCGCTTGTCAGGAAAAATTTTAAATTTACCGCAGTACCACCAAAATTTGTGGGGGTGGGCACTTTTGCCGTAAGGGCGTTTGCCACTATTATTTAAATTATTTCTTCTTCAAGACGATTTGTGATTCCTGCGTTTGGATGATGCGCGAAAATAATTCTTTTAGTGAATGATATTCTGCTGCCGAATAAACAGGCTTATTCAATGTGAGATTACTCGTCATCTGGATTTTATTATTTAATACAGATGTATTGAAAAAATAGCTCCCTCCCCTTTGTGCCAAACTCATTGCGGTATTTCTTGGTAATTCATCGGCTGTGTATTCAGTCGGAATTTGGAGAGAGAACATGATTATTTCCTCCAGAGGTGCGCCAAAATCAACGGGAAAATTTCGTTCGGGTGAGCGGAATGGATTTTTTTCCCAGCGCCCAACAATAAATGGAGAAAAATAAATAATACTTGCATTAGTAGTTTCTGTGAAGTCAATCTGGTAAATCTCTGTGAAGGGCTTCTCTAACGAATCTACTCCTTGACAGGCATAATCCTTCACTTCGAAGGCATTCCATTTCTTAGCTTGTTCTTTCCAATAGTCTTCCCTAGTAGAAAATGAGAAATATTTTTTTCGTTGCTCAAAAGCATCGTAGCCATCGTGTGTCACCTTCATTGTGCCTACTAGTTTCCCATCCTTTGAGTTTAGAACAATTTCAGTTACACTTTTGTCTTTGACTTTTGGTTTCAAATCTACCCAATCAGACACCTTGCCAATAATTCTCACTTTGCCATTGAGGCAGCGTTCGGGCACAAACCCAAAAGGATGAAGCGGGTGTGTTGCATCGAGCCAAAATTGCTCAGTCCCAATAGTCAACCTTGCAATCACATAATTAAAATCTGACATCACCGGGTGAAGCATCACTGGGAGCCCATTATCACGTGTTGAAACAAGTGCGGGCTCTACTTGTAGCCCAGCTGCTTGAAGCGCACCCACCAACGATAAGTTAATGTCGGCAACATTTCCTTTCTTGGCTTGATACGCTTTCTTCACTCCGAGATCGCTGTATTTGCCATACACATCATTCCAGATATAATATTTCTTAATTGTGTTAAAAATGTTTTTTGCTTGGGCTAGTGGGTCTGTCAGTTCCGTAGTTACCATTTTCACTTGATCTGCCCAAATTTTACGTGCTTGTTTGATTTGATCTCCAAAAAATTCACTTCTCTGTAGTTTTTCATTTACATCTTTCCACTCTTCGGTATATTTAACAACAGTGCCATTAAATTTTTTTACTTCTGAAAGCTCGAAATGTACAGACGATATAAAATTGTTTTTGGCGGTCATATATTTTTCTTCTTTAAATGCCGGAATGTCTTTAATTGCATACTTGAAAAAAGCACAGTCCGCCATCATCCCCCCACCGGGTGAATAACAATCTTTATCAATACTCGATTCATTTTTTGAAAGTGCTAAGGGGCCTCGCAAAACTATATTATAGACATAGTTACCGGGGATCCTTGCCCAAAATTCGCTGTACACTTTGGGAATATCAGATTGGAATTCCCACGTATGCCAATTAAAAATGAAGGGGGACTCGAGAACATAATGAATTTCGATGATGCTCCCTATTTTAACATTGGGTAGCGTGAATTTTTTGAGGTCGTAATATTTATTTCGGTTTTCAGTAAAAATGCTTTTTGAATCAACTTTAGATTCTTTTATAGAGTTATTCTCGTAATTAAAAGTTGAAGCTTGGATCTCTCGAATTTCTTCTCGAACAGATTTATCTACACGAAGAGGTATTTCAAAATTAGCTTGCTCGAAGCCTTCTCGTTTCAAAATTTTTATCTTAACATGATAATCGAATACAAGGTTGGAGTTTTCATCATTGCTGATTCGGGTTTCGGCAAACTCATTGAGCACCAAGGCCGAGGCAGAAGTATCTTTAGCATATTTTTTCATATCTAAATTTGCATAGGTAATGCTGCCGAATGGGAATCCATTTTGTGATTGAGCTGAAAGAACGGAAGGGATAAGAAACAGAAAAAATAGGAAACGCATAAATTCTAAAATTGGCCGCAAATATACTATTTTTGACACCACCCTACATCTCTCTCAATCTTACATAAAGCTCAATTATAAAAACTTGTTTAAAGCATTTTTTTATACACCCGATAACGTTTGTAAATTTTACCTCCTACGTTCTCGCACTCGGCACGCATACGTTTGTTGCTTTCCAAAATCAGGTGGCTGTCCATGGTTTCGAGGTTGTGGGCAGCGGCAGTCTGCATAAGCGACTTTCCCAAAAGGGCTGTTAACCCCTTACCTCGGTAGGTAGGTTTAACTGCACCCAACAGTAGGTCAAGTTGCTTGGTTCTTTTTGCCGACCTGAGGATATGTATAAACCCAAAAGGGAAAAGCCGGCCGCGAGCCCGTTGTATTCCCTTGCTCATATCGGGCATGGAAACCACAAACGCAATCACTTCATTAGTTGAGTCGGTAATAATTTTTACAAAAGCCGGGTTGAGTATCGGTAAATACTGTGCTGCAAATTTTTTCATTTCAGTTTCAGTCATGGGCACAAACCCAAAGAGCGGTGCATAGCACTCGTTTACCAACCGAAACACCGGTATAATGTACGGTCTGAGTTTTGCTTTGGACGTAAACTCTATCAGCTTGATATTTTTGTTGTTTAAAACACGCTCGCTGATCCGGGAGAGGATCGGAGGAATATTTTTTGGTATTGGCATGGAGTACGAAACGCAATCCAATTCTTTTTCATATCCCCGACTCTCTACCAATTTTTGCAGGTACGGTGGGTTGGTGGGCGTGGCAATAACCGGTAAATATTCAAAACCCTCAATCTGCAAACCTTGCGGATCTTTATCGGAAAACCCATAGGGCCCTATTATTTTTTCCATTCCGTTTAGCCTTGCCCATAGTTCAATTTTTTCAAGCAGTGCATGAGCTATCTCCGGATCGTTGGCACAATCGAGGTTGAAGAACCGTGCCGTTTTTTCGTTAAGCTGATCGTTGTACTTTCTGTTGATGATCCCCATAATTCGGCCTTCTGCTTTACCGTTTTTGTACACCATCAATCGGATAGTCTCTGCATATTCGAGGGGCGAATTTTTTTTAGGGTTATGGAAAGCAAATTCATCGGCATAAATAGGCGGAACCCAATGCGTATATGTTTTGTAAAGAGACTCCGGATAAAAGATGTACTTCTTTATATCCGAATACGTGGTGATCTCCCGAACTTCAATCATGTTTGTATGCTTACAGGTTTTTCATGGCAACCCGGTAAAGAGCGATCATCGAATCGATGTCTTTTTTATGAACTTTTTCGTGGGGGGTATGTGCACCGTATTCGGGTGCGCCCACAAAACACCAATCGAAAGGAAGGTTGCCACGCTGCAGCTCGCCCCCATCGCTTGAGCCGGAACCTTCTACTTCAAGCTGAAATGGAATTTCATTTTTATGGGCTATGGAAATTATTTTCTCAACAAAATTTCTACGCGGAATGTTTCTGTCGCGAAGCGAGATAACAACACCTTTGCCGTGTTCCACACCGTCCGTAACCCAGGTGATATCCGAAATCAAAGCCTGTCTCACCTTCCACTTTGTGTAAATGTACTCGGCCAGGTAACCCACCGAACCGCCCCCGTGTTCTTCCCAACAACTGAAAACGATCACTCCATCTTTCAGTGTTTTTGCAACTTGCAAGGCATTGAAAATACCGAGTCGGTTATCGAGGTAAGGCGATTGAATGAAATCGGTTGTGTCTCGGAAATCAATTTTGTAGGTAAGCGAAGTGCCCCGATCGATCGGTCGACCGAATTTATAGAGCGCATGGTTCTCTTGGTCGTATTCAAGTTCGCACTCTATTTCGCCTTTGGAATCTTTACCCACCAACTTTGTTCTTGCTTCTGCATCGGGGCTACCGATGGATATAAGCTGGTTAAAATACCGCACGGTAAAACCAACGGTATCCATGTGCGCAAATATTGCGGTGCGAGGGTTACCGAATTTTAAGATCAAGCAATCTTGAAATTCATCGCCTTCTATAATTTCAGGCTCTGCTGCCCAACTGCGTTTTTCTTTGTGGATGTAATCGAGTAAAAATTCCTTAACTGTTGCCTCCTGGCCCGAAGGTGCTTGAATTTCGCATAGTTTCTTGAGGAGCTGGTATTCGCTATTATTTTTTGAGGAAACTTTCATCCGTTCGCTACTTTGTCTTAATTTTCACGAAGTTAATTTTCATTTTTGATTTGCGATGGCGAAATGACCGAAGAAATTCTCAAAGTTTTTCAAGTATTTTTCTGGAGCGCCATCAAATTTATTTTGGGGCCAATGCTCGGCTATATTACCCATCTTCATTTTCTGGCTACTTTTTTTGCTACCGTTGCGGGCATGATGTTTAGTGTTGTGGCATTCACCTATTTTGGCGATTGGCTTCGTAAAAAATTATTAAATCGTTTTTTCAAAAATAAAGAGCACGAAGAACAAAAACATTCGCGGCTACGCAATTTCATCATAAAATATGGCCTTGGAGGTGTAGCTTTTCTTACCCCGCTCTTTCTTACTCCGATCGGAGGAACGATCCTTGCCGTAAGCCTGGGCAAAACCAAAAATAAAATTCTTTTTTTTATGCTCGTTAGTGCCACGGCCTGGTCGCTGGCTTTTACTTCGGTGGTCTATTGGCTTGGTCCAAAAATTTTAAAGTGGTTTGATGTCATCAAATATTTTTTCAGCTAACTGTATTCGTTCCTCTCAGCCCTTTAAATCCTTCAACACATCTGCGGTGTGCTCGCCCAGATGAGGTGGTGGAAGAAGTTCTTTTGCGGCTACCGCGAGTTCTCTTAAGTTAGCTACAAAACTTTTTACGCCACGAATGTCTTTTCGATCGAGTAAAATTGCTTTTGCCTGTGGCATTTCAAAAACATCTTTCATGTTATGAATAAATCCGGCCGGAATTTTTTTCTTCCTCAACTGTTCGATCAATACCGATGAGCCGATGTTCATTATTTTATCGGCCAGTTTTTGATTTAGCTCTTTCCGGTGCGCCACCCGTTGCTGATTGGTTTTAAATTGATCGCTTACTTCTTCCGGTCTAAAGCCCACTATTTTCAGCAACTCTTCAAACTGTTTGTCGCTGCCCACGGCCAACAAAACTCGTTTACTGTCTTTTGTGATAAACGAATCTCCATACGGAGCAATATTGGGATGTGCCGAGCCTTGCCGCGTTGGCATTTTTTTCCCCACCAGCCAGTTTGCCGCCTGGTTGGCCAACGAAGCTACTGCGGTTTGCACCAGCGACACCTCTACAAAACTTCCTTCGCCCGAGTTCATGCGTTTGATCAACGCAAGCAGCAATCCTTCCTTTAGCTGATGTGCGGCCAAAATATCGATCAGCGCCACAGGCATTTTTGTGGGATGGCCATCTTTCTCGCCATTCAAATCCATGAACCCCGCCTCGGCCTGAATCACGGCATCGTAGCCCACGCGGTCATCATCGTCACCATAGCCTGTAATCTGTCCGTAAATAAGTTGGCTGTTAGCCGCTTTAAGTTGCTCGTAGGCCACACCCAATTTTTCTGCATCGCCCGGTTTGTAGCTTGCAATTACAACATCGCACTTGGCTGCCAATTTTTTTGCAATTTCCAAATCGTGAGGATGTGTTAAATCCAGCGTCACAGATTTCTTACCCCAATTGCACGAGCAGAAATAGGCCGAGCGGTCATCGGTAGGCTCATCCATAGTTTTCCAACTGCGCGTTACGTCTCCCCCATTTTTCGGGTTCTCAATTTTTATCACCTCGGCACCCAGTTCGGCAAAGAACTGACCAACACTCGGGCCTGCAAGCACCGATGCCAGTTCAAGCACTTTCAAATGGTTTAACATAACAGAAAGATAATTGTTATTCGGGTTATCGGCTCAAAAAACTTAACGATAACGCCATTAATCCATCAATCAAATAGTTTGTTAACGATTAGTAAATTAAAGATCATTTGTAGCATTTTTGCGTTTTCATTTGAAATTTTAGTTATGCAAAAATTCCAAGTTTTATCATTCATACTGTTGGGTCTCCTCTTTTCTTGTACGCAAAAGACAGAATTAAAGACGGGCAAATGGCGCGGGGTAATTGATTGCCAGGGACATGATTTGCCTTTTACTTTCGATGTGGCACGACACAACGATAGCTTGTTGGTTTATATCCATAACGGCACGGAGAAAATTTTGCTTGACGAAGTTTCCGTTTTTGGTGATTCGGTGAGTATGGTATTGCACGTTTTTGATGCCGAGCTTCGCGCCAAAATTGAAGGAGATAAATTGACCGGAACGTTTGTAAAAAATTATGCTCCGCAAGCAAATCAACCTTTCACCGCAACGTTTGGTGACGATTATCGCTTTGCAAAAAATTCATCAAACCCGTCCACCAACTTCGCAGGTAAATATCAAATTGAATTTAAAAATGCCCGAGGCAGAGTTATGCCTTCCGTGGGTATGTTTGAGCAACAGGGGAATCACCTTACGGGCAGTTTCCTTACACCTACCGGAGATTATCGTTTTCTGGAAGGCAACGTGGTAGATGGAAAATTGATGCTGAGCACATTTGATGGAAATCATGCGTATATTTTTATTGCTTCCCAATCGGGCGATTCGCTAACGGGCGATTTTTTTGCCGGCAAGCTTACGCACGAAACGTTTAAAGGAGTTAAAAATGAAAACGCAACGATGCCCGATGCCGAATCGCTCACGTACCTGAAAGAAGGTTACGATAAAATCGACTTCCGTTTTCCGGATTTAAATAAAAAAATGATCAGCCCATCGGACGAGAAATTCAAAAATAAAGTTTTGATTCTCCAGATTTTTGGAACCTGGTGCCCGAACTGCCTGGATGAAACCCGGTTTTTAGTGCCCTGGTACAACGCCAATCACGAACGCGGTGTGGAAATTCTGGGATTGGCGTACGAACGCAAAGATGACTTTAACTATGCCAGCCAGCACGTTAAGAAAGTTAAAGAAAAATTGAAGGTTCCTTACGACTTCGTTATCGCAGGTGTAGATAACGCAGAAAAAGCATCGCAAACCTTGCCTATGCTCAACCGGCTGATGGGCTGGCCCACCACCATCATCATTGGCAAAGACGGAAAAGTAAAATACATCCATACCGGTTTTGAAGGCCCGGGCACTGGAATTTATTACGAGCAGTTCAAAGAGAGGTTCAATCAAATTGTAAACACCTGCCTTGCCGGTACGTTGTGAGGCCGGAACTTTTACTTTAGAATTTAGCTTTTGTAAAGCATCCAATCGTTTAATAGTAATTGTATTTTTATACTGTGATCGTTGTGAACGATTAAGAAAATGAAAAGAGTTGTTGTAGGGCTTTCGGGAGGGGTTGATTCCAGCGTAGCCGCCTATCTGTTAAAAGAACAAGGCTACGAAGTGATCGGCATGTTTATGAAAAACTGGCACGATGATTCCGTAACCCTCAGCAACGAATGTCCCTGGCTTGACGACAGCAATGATGCCATGATTGTGGCACAACACCTCGGCATTCCGTTTCAGGCTATCGATCTCAGTAAAGAATACAAGGAGCGGATTGTGGATTACATGTTTGCCGAATACCGAGCAGGCCGCACACCCAACCCGGATATTCTTTGCAACCGCGAAATTAAATTTGATATTTTTTTAAATGCCGCACTGAAACTCGGGGCCGATTACGTGGCAACCGGGCATTATGCCCGAAAAGGAGAAATTGATATTGACGGAAAAAAAATTTATCGGTTGCTTGCCGGCAAGGATATAAATAAAGACCAAAGTTATTTTCTTTGCCAACTTACACAGGCGCAACTTTCCAAAGCTTTATTCCCCGTGGGCGAACTTGTAAAACCGGAAGTTAGGGCGATTGCAAAGAAAGCAGGCCTTGCCACGGCAGAAAAAAAAGACTCGCAGGGTCTGTGTTTCATCGGCAAAGTTCATCTTCCCGATTTTTTACAACAACGACTTGAGCCTAAGAAAGGCAACGTGATTGAGGTGTCTTCTGCCGCATCCATTTTTAAAAACGGAAACCTTACAAATGAACTTGTTGCCGAGAGTGCGCCTTATCCGTATGTGCCAGAAATGGGTACCGTAGTGGGTGAGCACAACGGTGCGCATTTTTATACCATTGGCCAACGCAGAGGGTTAAATTTGGGCGGGTTTGAAAAACCATTATTTGTGATCGGCACAGACACCGGAAAAAATATAATTTACACCGGCATGGGCGAAGAGCACCCGGGGCTGTACCGCAAGGGGCTGTTTATTCAAAACCCGGACGAACACTGGTTGCGCGAAGATTTAAAATTGAAAAACGGTGAATCGAAAAAATTCAATGCCCGTATCCGCTATCGGCAACCGTTAGAAGCTTGTACCTTGCACAAAAAAGAAAATGGGCTTTATATTATTTTCGATCGCCCCCAGCGTGGCGTTACACCCGGCCAATTTTGTGCCTGGTACGAAAACTCGGAATTAATTGGGTCGGGGGTTATTTTAGAATAAACCTCCCGACAAATATCTTTGCACAATCTGTAATGATGCCCGCTCAATCCGTATATCAAATTGCCAAACGATTATCGTGTGCGTTTTTTATGATCCCCTCGGTGTTGGCTGCCCAAGAGGTAGAAGTGCAGGGCAAAGTTACCAGCTCTTCTACGGGCGATCCGATTCCCTATGCCTCGGTTGTTTTTAAGGGCACTACCGAGGGCGTTTCAACCGACTTTGACGGCAACTACAAACTGCACACCAAACTAAAGGTAGATTCTATCACCGTTACTTCCATAGGCTATAAAATCAGAACGAAGCCTGTGAGCACAGGCAAACAAGTTATCGATTTTCAGCTCGAAGAAAATACAACTACACTTTCCGAATTTGTGTTTGTTGCCGGAGACAATCCGGCCTTTGAAATTCTTCGCAACGTAATCAAAAACAAAAACCATAACGATAAGCGAAAGCTTTCGGCCTACGAATACGACAGCTACACCAAAACAGAAATAGACATCAATCAGATCTCCGAAAAACTTCGAAAGCGGAAAGCCATGCGAAAGATTGCTCAAGTGCTCGATAGTATTGATCGGGTGGTGGGCGAAGACGGGAAACCCATTTTGCCTCTTTCAATTTCTGAAAGCGTTTCTAAATATTATTATCGAAGCTCTCCTGCTCTAAAGACCGAACATATTTTAAAAACTAAAATAAGCGGAGTAGGGCTCAACGATGGTTCCACCGTATCGCAAATCATTGGTTCGTCTTTTCAAGAATACAACTTCTACCAAAACTGGCTTGAAATACTCAGCAAGAATTTTGTTTCTCCGTTAGCCGATGGTTGGCGCCTGTACTATAATTATGATCTTGTGGACAGCGTGTATCTCGGGAACGATTTCTGCTATCAGTTGGAGTTTCATCCGAAAAGCCAGGCCGACCTAACCTTCACCGGATCCATGTGGATCAGAAAGGATGATTTTGCCCTGAAACGAATTGATGTTTCCGTTGGGAAACGAGCCAACATTAATTTTATAGATCGGATACAACTTCAGCAGGAATTAGCACCCACCGCCAGCGGTGCCTGGCTGCCGGTAAAAACCCGGGTGCTGATCAACATTGCAGAGCTTACTAAAAATTCTGCGGGCTTGCTGGCCAAATTCTATTCCAGCAATAAAAATTTTGTGGTAAACCAACCTCATAAAAAAGAATTTTACGAAAAGCGCATACGCGTAGCCGAAGATGCGCAGTCCGTGGCCGATAACTCGTACTGGGATACGCTAAGGCACGAGCCTCTTAAGCAGGCAGAAAAAAATGTTTATCAGATGATCGACACCCTAAAACACATTCCGGTGGTAAGAACGTACACCGAAGTTTTTAAGCTGGTGGTGCAAGGGCATTACGATCTGGGGAAAATAGAAATTGGCCCATACCTCAACGCCATTTCGTCCAACACCGTAGAGGGAATCAGGCTTCAAACCGGCTTCCGAACCAATTCGCACTTAAGCAAAAAAATGACGTACAGTGGTTTGATAGGCTACGGCTTTCAGGATCATCGGTTGAAATATTCGTTTTCGGTTAAACGAATTTTAAATCGTGAGCATTGGACAACGGTGAATTTCCGATTACGAAACGATATTGTAAGGTTGGGCATTGATGAAGAAGCCGTTAGTTCAAACCCGGTATTCTTTGCCGCATCCAGGTGGGGCAAATTTCACCGCGCTTACTATTACAATGAGTTTTTTGTTTCTGGTCAACGCGAATTTTTAAAAGGGCTCAGGGGCAGGCTTGCCTTTCGCAACTGGACGTTCAACCCTACTTACCCGTTTGGGTTTAATCAACAGCCGGGCGATTCTACCTCGGCCGTGCTCGATCGGTTTATCAGCTCCGAGGCATTTTTTGAAGTACGTTACGCCCGCGATGAAACTTTTATTCAAAATGGAAATGAGCGCATAAGCCTGGGGTTGGAAAAGTGGCCCGCGTTAACGTTGCGCTATACGCATGGTATAAAAAATGTTTTTGGCAGCAATTTCAATTACGACAAAGTATTATTCAACATCGATCAAAAAATTAGAATGGGCCTGTGGGGCAACGGCTACATGACCCTCACAGGCGAATACATCTATAACCAACTCCCTTATCCTCTCCTCACCGTTCACCTCGGGAATCAGGCTTCCACTTTTTCTCCCTATACCTTTAACTTGATGAACTATGGAGAGTTTGCAAGCGATGAATCCGTTTCCATGCATTACCGTCATTATTTTGAAGGCCTACTCCTCAATCGAATACCGCTGATGAATCGGCTAAAATGGCGTTTAGTGGGTACGGCCAATGTAATCTACGGCAGCCTACGAAAACCCAATCAAGCAATTATATCTGATTTTACTCCGGCAGGCGATCCTTCCATAAAAACAAATTTTTTTACCGCCAACCATCCTTATGTAGAATTGGGCTATGGCGTAGAAAATATTTTTAAATTTTTTCGTGTTGATTTTGTTCACCGTATGACTTACCTCGACAGTCCGAACGTAAGACGGTTTGGTGTGCTTTTTACAGCACAGTTTAGATTGTGAGGTAAGGTTTCATTTTGGCCAACTGCTCAGGCTTGATAATTTTAATCTTAATAATATCCTCTACGGATTCAAATTTTCCGTGCTGCAATCGGTAGGCCACTATTAAGTTGGCAACTTTGTATTTAATGTACGGGTGATCGCCCAGCTCTTTGGCCGTGGCGGTGTTGATGTTAATCTGCCTGGGCTGAAAATCCGATTGAACAAAATAGTGTACATTCAATTCTTTGAGAACAGCAGAATCAAGTCCATAAATTTCTTTCAACTGAGAAATAGAAATAAACCCACCAAGTTTTTCTCTATGAGCTACTATCCGTGCAGAAAGCTTTGATCCGATTCCATAAACTTTTATTAATTGAGAAGTATCGGCTGTGTTCAAATCAAATTTTTCGAGTTTGTGTTCAGGTCTTTTCTCTGTTTTTTGCGTTATTTTATTTTTCGATTTGATTTCGGGAAGATTAATAAAAGGAATTAGTTGAGCGTAGTGTACTGAATCCATGCCGTAGATTTTCATCAAATCGCGTTTAATTACAAAACGCCCTCCCTTGGCTCTGTAATTAATCACCCGTGCCGACAACGATGCGCTGAACCCAAGCTGAACAAATTGCTCTTGGGTGGCTGTGTTCGGGTCGAACAAAAACAATTTCGTGTCATGAAGCATTTTTGAAAGTGAATCATTCGTTTGCCAATTCAGAGTTGCCATCAAGCTATCGAGCGATTTAGATTCCTTTGCAAAATTTTGAGGCTGTCGTACAAACCAATACCGGTAGGCCGGTTCTGAAAAAATAACAATAAACATTAATGGCAGTAAAATCAAGAACGCATTGGTTTCCTTGCGCGAGAAACCAAAAAAATTTCTAACCCACGCAGTGATTCGTTTCACAAAATGAACATTTTATTTTGGTCGAGGCAGCCGCTTAATTTGCGATAAACGTTTTTGATGTTCTCCTCAGAATAATGGCCATCGAGCGATTGGATGATCCGGTCGGCCAACGTACCCTGCTCAAGGATAATATCAACTCCGGGTTTTTTCCATTGGCTTAAAGCGGGGTTTATAGAAATCAGTTTTTGTAAAACTTTTTTCCATACATCGCCAACAGACGTAGGTTTAGATAGATTTAAAATCGCGAGGTAATTTTTATCATCGATCAATGCCAACTGGCCGTGCATAAGCGTTTCGTTGAAGACGGCAACCAGTGTTTCCGTTTCAATCTTCATCTGTTCATCTAAAGGTGCAAATTCTTCGTTTACTATTGCTTTGATTAAATCAATAACCAACGCTATGATCGACAAATCGGCTGCGGGGCATTCTTGCACATCCATCACCCGGATTTCGATAGAGCCGCGATCAAAACGCGGTATGGCTCCGCGCGAATTTACCCAAACCGGATCCAGAATATTTTTCAGGTCATAAACGGCCACATCCGACTTAATTTTGTCGTAAATCTCATGCGCATAAGCCCGCTTCGAAAATACTGCTTCGGGAATAACCCGGCCGGTGATGGAAGGAATTTTTGCCTGGTTTGTTTTGTAATATTCCAGGCGCATATCATTCTTTCCGGAGAATTTTCCATCCAGAATGGGCGAGCTTGCGCACAAAGCAGGGAGCAGCGGCAATATCAGCCGAACGGCAGCGTGTAGTTTTGCAAATTCTTCATCGTCATAAAAAGGAAGATTCAAATGTGTGCTTTGTAGATTGCTCCATCCGTGGCCTTTGCAATTAAAAATCTTGTCGTACAAGGCATAAACCTCATTGCTATCGTGCGACCAAAGTTTAGTTTCCGACAGCGGATCCATCAACGGGTGGGCAGCGGAAGGCATGAGCATGGCATCCCATTGCTGTAAGATCGAGTTAATTTTCTTTACGTTGTCGGCAAACGCGTTTTCGAGTGCACTGAAGTTAATCTCCGGTTTGGTCGATTTTAATTCAATAACGTGAGCCACCAACTCATTACTCCACGTTACTAATCCATTTTCATAATCGCTTCCATACGCGCCAAGTTCATGTTTGAGCAGTTCATCGGATATCGGCTTAACCGATAATGTAGTTTTGTCTACAATCATGTACTCAAGCTCAATGCCATAAGCTTGAAACAAATGAAGGCGGGAAGCGTGACTCATTTTGATGTTTTTATTTTATCAAGAAATACGCTCATAATAATCTCGTACAGTTTGTCTTTGAGGATTTTGTCTTCAATGCCTGCATCGATGTTGGGGTTGTCGTTAATCTCGATGACATAAAATTTTCCATCGATTTCTTTCATATCAACTCCGTAAAGCCCGGTGCCGATTAGTGCGGTTGCTTTTAAAGCGGTCTTCAATAAACCTGCCGGTGCCTGATCTACCGCAATACACTCTACTTCGCCTTCGCGCGATTTCTGTTTGTTGGCACTCCAATTTAAAATCTGCCAGTGTTTGGCCGCCATAAAATATTTGCATACAAAAATCACCTGACTGTCAATCACCCCTACGCGCCAATCAAAAGAGGTGGGCAAGAATTCCTGAGCCACCAGCAAGTCCGATTTTTCAAACATCGTTTCGCGCATCTTCTTAAATTCTTCTTTCGAATTGATTTTATGTACTCCCTTAGAAAATGCGCCATCGGGTTGTTTAAGTATAAACGGAAAGGCCATACGCTGCGAAAGGGTGTCGCAATTCTCTTCCGAAATTACAACCGATTTTGGGGTAAGTATCTTGTGCGAGTTGAGCAACTCGAACAAATACACTTTGTTGGTGCATTTCAAAATAGAGTCGGAGTCATCAATCACGGCCAAACCCAACGACTGTGCTTTTTTGGCAAACCGAAAGGTATGGTGGTTTACGTTGGTGGTTTCGCGTATAAACAGCGCATCGTACTGAATCAACTTATCAATATCATTTTTAGTGATAAACTCGGTGTTAAATCCAGATTCTACAGCGGCTCTATAAAAACGTTTCAGTGCTTTTTCGTCCGAGGGTGGGTTGGCGTCTTCAGCGTTGGTGAGAATAGCCAGATCGTATTTTTTTTTGTCGGGTCGGAAATCGCGTTTGCGCAGCAAATATTTTTCGAGCGAAGAAATCAGTAGCGGTTTGTCAGCCTCCGGAACTTCGTTCAGGTTAACGGGCCGGATACTCTGCAACACCCATTTGTTCTTTTTAGAAAACACAGCTCGCAGCGAAGGCGCCTGCACCATCTGAAAAAGTTGTTGCGCCAGTTTATTCAGGTTTTCCGATTGGGTAATCCCAAAATAAATATAGAATTCCACCCGATCGTACGGTTCGCTCTTAAACGTATTCTGAATCAGTGTATCAAAGTCGAGCGAGTCTTCGCGAAGGATGGACGGAAACCGGAAATCCTGGATTGTAGAAACCTCGGGCAGCACTTTGTGGCCACGGGCTTCGGCCAACATCGAAACGTAGTACCCTTCGCTTTGGTATTGATATGATTTGCACAGGTTTAGCAGCTTCACGTTTTTCATCTCTTGATACTGCTCGCCCGAAATATATTCGTCTGCCGAAATGATCTCCACATCTACCAGCCTGAAGTTCCAGGTTTTGGGTTTTTCTACAACGATGAGCTTGGGCATGGCTAATTAGTCAATCCACCGATGTGAAGGTGAAGCCATTTTTGAACGGTTCTTTTCCATTTGATTGGGTTTCAAATCTTCAAATTATTTTTTGGGCTCGATTACGAGAAGGTTGGCATCGTAGGTAACAATACCGAGCATGATGCTGTTGATTAATCGATCGAAAGATACGCTATAATATTGACTCTTCAACGGATTGGGGTTCATCGGGTCGGCCAGATAAACTTTGTTGGTGGCCTCATCGTATCCGTTTATTATTACAAAATGCCCCACGGGTTCGCCCCGGATACTGTCAAATTTATTGGTAGCAGAAACTTCGCGTTGTGTGCCGTAAAGATACGTGGCGCTCAGCCCCGTGAGGATGGGTACCGACAGTTTCAAATATTTTTTTATCAGCTTTTCATTCAGTTCGGTAAGTATCATTTTTCCGCCACCCTCAATAAACTTTATGTACGCTTTTGAAGCAACCCGCAATCGCTTGCTTTTAAATTTATAGCGCATTTGTTTTTTCAGATTTTGAATCATTTTTTTAGATGAAAGCGAAAACCAGCTCGGATCGAACACATTTAAGTTGTAGGTGTAGATGTGCGCCTTATAGCCGCGTTTGAGGGCGTGGTTGCCCAGCATAACAGCAAGTGTGCCTCCGCTTTTCAAGCTCTTCACTTCGTTAACAACATTTTTCAGGGCGATTTCATCGTTGTAATATTGATACAACGCATGCAGGCAGGTAGGCCCACAGGTAATATCATCGGGCTGGGCCTTAATATCGAAATTGAGGAAAAGTGCATGGCGGTCGGACATATCCCTGTCGGTTTAAACCTCTTATCCAAAATTAAATTAAAATTATGGTTTGGAAATTTTAATCCGATTGAAAGTTTAGATATTGCGCTGTCAACCATTTGCTCAATACCTAAAAAATATAAAAATGAAACGATTCGTTGTTTTTGGTTTTTCAGTGTTTCTCTCGTTCAACTTGTTGGGCTGGGGTGCAACCGGCCACCGGGTGGTGGGATTGGTGGCGTCCAAACATCTTACAGCTAAGGCAAAAAAAAATATTATCAAACTATTAGGCTCCAATTCACTGGCTGAAGTAAGCACGTGGATGGATGAAATCCGATCCGATTCTACCATGAACCACATCAGTACCGATTGGCACTGGGTTACCATCGAAACCGGGAAGACGTACGAGGAGTCGCCAAAAAACCCGAAAGGCGATGTGATCGCAACCCTAGAACGCATTATCTCGGAATTAAAAAAGCATACGCTCGACAAAAAAACAGAAACCGAATACCTGAAAATACTGATCCATCTGGTAGGCGACATTCACCAACCCTTGCACGTAGGATGTTGCGATGACCAAGGTGGCAACAAAATAAAAGCCAGATGGTTTGGGCGCGAAACAAACCTGCACACCATTTGGGACAGCTACATGATAGACGACCAGAAATTAAGTTATACCGATTTTGCCGGATTTCTGGATGAGCCCGATGCAGCAACGCTTGTTGCCTGGCAGAAAAATTCGGTGCGCGAATGGGCCAACGAATCCATCCATTACCGCAAACAGATTTATGACATTGGCAAGGGCAGCCTCAGCTACAAGTATTCTTACAAAAGTTTACCGATAATACACGAGCGCCTCACCAAAGCGGGTGTGCGCCTCGCTGGTCTGCTCAATGAAATTTATGGGAAATAAAAAATTCTGTCTTCAAGAAAAAAGTAATCAATCGCTAACAACTACCGGCTGAGGTGCTACCTTATTTTGCATCGTTGTTTTAACGTGCCGGTCTATCCAATACATCATGACAATAGTGATCAACATACTGCCGATCACTACGTACCCGAGGGTATTGTAGTTATGCAAATTCCCATCTGGGGCCTGATACACAATCATGCCCGCAACGGCAGACGCAATTCCACCTGAAATTTGCTGCACCGAAGAATTGATGCTCATAAATGCTCCTCGATCTTGAGGTGCCGGTACGGCAGACATCAGGGCGCTGGCGCTGATCATCCGCGAAGTTATTCCGATGAACATAATCCCACTCAACACAATTACCAACCACATGGGGGTAATACCGAGTGGCGTATAAATGGCTACCATCACGCAACTGAGCAATGTTCCAACAGCAAACACTTTATATTTGCCGAGCTTATCGCTCAGTTTTCCAATAATCGGTGCGGCAGGAACGGTACACAAGCCCACAATAAGATAAACGAGGGGTAATTGTTCAAGTGTTAAACCCAGGTTATTGGTGCTAAACGCACTGCCAAAAGGCATGAGCATAAATCCACCTGTGGCAAGAAGTGTGGTGCACAAATAGGTTTTCAGGTAATCAGGAACGGAAAAAGTTTTTGTCAGGTGCTCAAACGCATTGCGATCCGATTTTAGTTTTAAATGTTCGGTAACCGGCTTCATGTAAAGCACCATCACAACACCAATGATCACCCCGACACCGGCAATCATCCAAAACGGTGAATGCCACCCGAAACTGTTGGCAAGCAATAGGCCTATGGGTAAACCCAAAATCTGGCTCAACGCAAAACTCATTTGTGTAAAAGCCATCACGCGTCCGCGCACTTCGTATTTAAAGAGGTCGGTAATAATGGCAAAACCAACAGAGCCGATAACACCCCCAAAAATTCCGGTAACGATTCGGGCCACCAATAAAAAATTATAGTCGGGGGCGATGGCACACAAAGCCGTGCCCAGTAAAAAGCCAATGTAAAAAAACACCAACAGCTGTTTGCGGTCGAATTTGTCGGCAAAGCCGGCCGCCAAAATGCCGGATGCGCCCGCGCTAAACGCATACGCAGAAACAACCCAGCCAAATTGTGCGGTTGTAATTTTTAATTCGGGCATGAGTATCGCACCCAAGGGCGACAACACCATGAAATCGAGGATTACGGTGAACTGAAGTATGGATAATAGAGCGATGATGAACACCTGATAAGGTGAGAACAGTCGTTCTTTGGTTGGATTGGTACTCATAAAAAAACCGCAGAGTTATTGTAAAGAGGTCGTATAAAATCTAAAAATATTTTTTGGCAAACGGTTTTTTTATGCGAAGAGTTGCCTCTAATTCTCTTTTTGTATCACCACTTTTTCCATTACATCGCCTTGGCGGATAGCATCGATCACATCAAGCCCTTCGTACACTTTACCAAACACTGTGTGGTTGCGGTCTAAGTGTGCGGTATTTTGGCGCGAGTGGCAAATAAAAAACTGAGACCCTCCGGTGTTTCTGCCCGCGTGCGCCATGGACAGCACTCCGCGATCGTGATATTGATTGTCGCCATCCAGTTCACAATCGATTTGATAGCCGGGGCCGCCATTGCCAATACCATTGGGGCAACCTCCTTGAATTACGAAATTGGGGATGACCCGATGGAAGGTAAGCCCATTGTAAAAACCTTTCTCGGCAAGTGTTACAAAATTCTTTACGGTATTCGGAGCATCTTTTTCGAAGAATTTAATTTTCATCACTCCCTTTTTGGTATGGATTTCAGCAGTCATAAGATTTAGTTGATCGTTAACGAAATTTAAAAGGCCAAAGATAATTTATTTGGCCATCAAAAAAGATTACATCCTTGCTTTCCAGGGGGTTTCTTCAATGTTCAGTTCATGCGCCATCATTCGGCAGAGCATAAACAAAAAATCGGAAAGGCGATTGAGGTATTTTATCACCAGCGAATCCACAGGCTGTTGTTCACTCAAAGCAATCACCAGCCGTTCCGCTCTTCGGCAAACGGTGCGGCTCACGTGCCCGATCGAAACTGATTCGTGCCCGCCCGGCAACACAAAAGATTTCATAGGCGGCAAAACAGAATCCATCTTGTCAATTTCCTTTTCAAGAAAATTAATATCGGTTTCTTGCAGCGATGGAACTTTCACTTTAGTATTTCCGGGTGCTGTGGCAAGAATTGATCCGATGGTAAACAGGCGGTCTTGGATTTCGACCAGAATATCTTTGCGCAGCTGGTTTATTTTCTGATCGCGCAGCAAGCCGAGAAAAGAATTCAGTTCGTCAACGGTACCGTAGGCATCGATGCGCAAATCCGCTTTTGAGAGCCGTTGCCCGCCAAACAAACCGGTTGTACCCTGATCTCCCGTCTTGGTGTAGATTTTCATTCGTTACAAACGAATCACAAATTACGAATTACGATTCGATTCGCAATTTTTTGAAAAATCAATGCGCAGCCACAGCCGGGCTTCGCGTTACATTTTCGTTTACCCGATCCCATTCAATCAAGCCGTCTTTCAACCG
The DNA here is from genome assembly GCA_018267285.1 of Bacteroidota bacterium. Lineage (GTDB taxonomy): Bacteria > Bacteroidota > Bacteroidia > Cytophagales > Cyclobacteriaceae > ELB16-189. The sequence goes on from JAFDYU010000002.1 coordinate 227,842, forward strand.
GATGATGCGGTGCGAGTAGTGAGCGATGTCGTCTTCGTGCGTAACCATGATGATGGTGTTGCCTTTGTCGTGAAGCTCCTGAAAAAGATTCATGATGTCGTACGAAGTTTTGGAATCCAAATTTCCGGTAGGTTCATCGGCCAAAATAATGGAAGGGTTGTTTACCAGAGCCCGTGCAATGGCTACCCGTTGGCGCTGGCCTCCGGAGAGCTCATTGGGCTTGTGGTGCGAGCGTTCGGCCAAACTTACACTTTCAAGTGCCGCCATCGCCATCTCATCGCGGTCGTCTTTGCTGTAGCCTGCATAAATTAATGGAAGGGCCACGTTTTCTAAGGCTGAGGCACGCGGCAACAGGTTGAAAGTCTGAAACACAAAACCGATTTCTTTATTTCGGGTTACGGCAAGTTCATTCTCCGTCATTTCGCTCACCAAATGGCCGTTGAGCATATACGTGCCGTTGGTGGGCGAATCGAGGCAGCCCACAATATTCATTAACGTAGATTTACCCGAGCCCGAAGGCCCCATAAATGCCACATACTCACCTTTATCTATGGAAATCGAAATATCCTGAAGGGCATTTACAATGTTGTTGCCCATTTTGTAAACTTTCGCAATGTTTTGTGTCTCAATAATCTTTGGCATGTCAATCAATTTGGGGTACAATTTATTCTATACTGATACTATAAACGGCACAATTAGTTTCATTTTTAGAAAATATTTTGATGAACAGACGGAAAAAGGGTTTGAATGTTACTTTATGCCTCGTGCGAGCGAGATTTTTCCTCGTTGGGCCGGATTGAAAAAGTTTACATTCCCAGCATCCGGGCAGCTTTCAATATGCCCATCACGCTGAGGCTGTCGGTTATTTTCCCTTCCAACACCATTTTTAGTGCTTCGGCAAACGGAAGTTTCCACACTTTCATGTCGGCTTCGGTAGCTTCTCGGTTATATTTCCCGGCAGTTAGTTCTTGCGCCATAAAGACATAGCCTACCTCATCCGAAACCGAATTGGATAAATGGGTTTTAAGTATTTCTTTCCATTTGCCTGCCGTGAGGCCGGTTTCTTCTAACAGCTCGCGCTTGGCCGAGTCTAAAATATCGGTTTCTGCGGGGCCACCGCCCTCGGGTATCTCCCAACTCCATTCATTTAAGGTATAGCGGTGCTGCCCCACCAGCCACGTGTTGTTTTCAGTGTCTAATGCCACAATGCCGATGGCTGTGTTTTTGAAATGTACTTTCCCGTAAATGCTTTGCCCTCCCGATGGGTTGATCGTTTGGTGCTCTTCTAATTTTATCCATGGATTTTCGTAAACTACTTCGGCAGAGAGGGTTCTCCATTTGCTCATGGCTATTATTCGTTATTCGGTGTTCGCTATTGTAATATTGCGATGAAATTAACGATTAACTATAACTATTACCGAAGGGTGCTCAAATCTTCTTTCACTCCAGATTTAATAGAAGCCGGATGCGATGAAGTAGGCAGGGGTTGTCTCGCGGGGCCGGTGGTTGCTGCTGCCGTAATTTTACCTAAAGATTTTACGCACGCGTTACTCAACGATTCTAAACAGTTGACTAAAGAAGAACGGAATTCTTTACAAGATGAAATCAAACAGCGGGCTCTCGCTTGGGCCGTGGCCGAAGTAAGTGCCGGAGAAATAGATCGGATCAATATATTAAATGCGTCTTTCCTCGCCATGCACAAGGCGCTCGATCAACTGAACGCACAACCCGAATTGTTATTGATCGATGGCAACCGCTTTAAACCTTATCGGGATATACAATTCGAGTGCATCATCAAGGGAGATGCAGCTTATTTTAGTATTGCGGCCGCCTCGGTACTCGCCAAAACCTATCGCGATAACTTGATGGAAAAATTGTCGCTCGAATATCCCGGCTACGGCTGGCAAACCAACGTGGGCTACCCTACCGAAGAACACCGGGAAGGGATCCGTAATTTGGGGATTACGCCCTATCACCGAAAATCGTTCACACTCCTGCCCTCGCAGTTGGAGTTGTTTGAAGATTGAAGTACTCCCCCTCTCAACATATTTCCGTTTTGACGTCTTTCAAAATTGTATAGCTTCGTTTTTAAAATCATTCCGATGAAAAAAATTTTACTTTCCCTTTTTGTGTTGGTATGCCTTCGGGGGTTTGCCCAAGACCAGGTAACCAAAGCCCCTGAACTAAAAGAAGGCGATGGCCCATACCCTCAACTTATTATTCGCGGTGTAACCCTCATCAACGGCACAGGTGCACCACCCAACGGCCCGGTAGATATTGTGGTGAAAGGAAACCGGATTGTTCAGATTAGAAATGTGGGCAACCCGGGCATGCCCATCAACCCCAACCGCAGACCCAAACTTGAGCAAGGCGGCAAAGAGCTCGACTGCACCGGCATGTACCTGATGCCCGGCTTCATCGATATGCACGGCCACATTGGCGGCAGCCAGGCGCCCATTGCCGAATATGTTTTTAAACTCTGGATGGCGCACGGCATCACCACCGTTCGAGATCCCGGATCGGGCAACGGCCTGGACTGGACACTCGACCAAAAAGCGAAGAGCGAACAAAACCTCATCACCGCCCCGCGCATCAAGGCATATACTTTTTTCGGCATGGGAAGCAAAACGCCCATCAGCACTCCCGAGCAGGCACGCGCATGGGTAAACGAAAACAAAGCCAAAGGTGCCGATGGAATAAAATTTTTTGGCGCTGCACCTGAAATTATGGATGCCGCGTTGCGCGAAAACAAAAAACTCGGGCTCCGCTCGGCATGCCACCATGCTCAAATGGACGTAGCCCGCTGGAATGTGGTGAAATCGGCCGAGGCAGGTTTAACGTCTATGGAACATTGGTATGGCCTGCCCGAGTCTATGTTGGTGGGGCAAACCATCCAGAATTACCCGGTTAATTACAACTACGGCAACGAACAACACCGCTTTGAAGAAGCCGGCAAACTGTGGAAGCAGGCAGCCGCACCCTTCTCTGAAAAATGGAACCAGGTGATGAACCATTTGCTCGAGCTGGACTTCACCATAGACCCCACCTTCAACATCTACGAAGCGAGCCGCGACTTGCACCGCGCCCGCAGGCAAGAGTGGCACGAAGACTATACGTTGCCACAACTGTGGAAATTTTATCAGCCCAACCGCATCTCGCACGGATCGTACTGGTTTAACTGGGGCACCGAACAAGAAGTAGCCTGGAAAGAAAACTACCGACTGTGGATGACGTTTGTGAACGAATACAAAAACCGTGGTGGCCGCGTAACCATCGGCACCGACTCGGGTTATATTTTTGAATTGTACGGCTTTTCGTACATCCGCGAAATGGAGTTGCTGCGCGAAGCGGGATTCCATCCGCTTGAAATCATCCGCTCGGCAACGTTGTTTGGAGCACAAGCACTTGGCGTTGACAAAGATCTCGGAACCGTGGAAGTGGGCAAGCTGGCCGACTTTGCCATTGTTGACCAAAACCCTCTGGAAAATTTGCAAGTACTCTATGGAACCGGTGCCATCAAACTTACCGAAGACAACAAAGTTACTCGCGTGGGCGGAGTGAAATACACCATCAAAGACGGAATTATTTACGATGCCAAAAAACTTTTGAGCGATGTAAAGAAAATTGTGGAGGATGAGAAAAAGAAAACAAATTTTACAATCAGGCAACCTGGAATGGAATGAGTTGAATGTGATCCTCAACCTATACATCCAAGTTTAAGTAGCACAATCTATTTTTAAACAGCTAAACCATCTCTGATGCGCTCTTTATTCACGTTCATTATTTTTTTGTTTGTTTATTCTTTTGGGCAAGTTTATGCACAACCCGATTCGGTGTTGTTTGTCAATGCCAAATGGAAAACGATAAAAATTTCTCGTGGGATTGTGTGGAAGTCAATTCATTTTGACTCCACTCTTTTTCACTCTAACCAAAGTATCAATATTCTCGCCATCAAAAAACGTAAACCGATTTTTAAAGTCGGTTTTGAACGGAAGATTTTAAAAGAAACGAGTAAGTTTGGCAGTGAGGCCAGTGCACTCGCGGCAATTAACGGCACATTCTTCGATATCAAAAATGGAGGATCGGTCGATTACATTCGATCCAATGGCAAAGAGATCAACGAAAGTATTCCATCAAAATCGGGGCTTGCCCAACATCAAAAAGCCGCCATTGTGATTGTTGGCGGGCGATTGAGCCTTGCGCTGGGAGAGTCGCTTGGATGGGAGAAAAAAATAAGTGGTGAGGATATAATGACAACAGGGCCGCTGCTGCTGTACGAGTCACGATCCATCAAACCAGACTCATCGAAGTTTACTTTTACAAGACACCCGCGCACCGCCATTGGCATTACCAAAAGGAATATTTTGCTCCTCACGGTGGACGGAAGAGACAGAAAAGCAGCCGGAATGAATTTAATAGAGCTCGCTCAGATTATGCGCTGGCTTGGCGCAAAGTCTGCCATTAATTTGGACGGAGGCGGTTCAACCACCTTGTGGATACGCAACAAGGGCGTAGTGAACTACCCAAGCGATGATAAGAAATGGGGTCATGAAGGCGAACGAAAAGTAGCCAATGTTATTTTGGTGAAGTGAAGTGGGTTTGTGGGCTGCTCATCGCTTACGTAAGATTGTACTTACCCCCTAATTCGGACACGAATCTGAAAACAAAATGGTAACGATGCGTTGTTGTTTTTATAGTAAATAAGGATAGATGAGATGGATGATTCAAAAATCCAAAAATGTATCCTATAAGGATCAAAAAAAATAGGCAGTTACCGTGTTCCATGTAACTGCCTGAGCTCTCTTGCTCTCCCTCTTGGACTTGAACCAAGGACCCTCTGATTAACAGTCAGATGCTCTAACCAGCTGAGCTAAGGGAGAATTTGGGAGTGCAATATTAGCGGTTTGGTTTTGATTCGCCAACCGTGGTTAAAAATAATTCTGTCAAACCTTGGCAAGCGCCTGTTCTAAGTCTGCCAAGAGGTCTTCGGCATCTTCTACGCCCACGCTCAGGCGGATCAGCGAATCGCTGAGGCCATTTTTTATCCGTTCTTCCCTCGGTATGCTGGCGTGCGTCATTGAGGCCGGGTGGTTTATCAAAGACTCCACTCCCCCCAAAGACTCGGCCAATGAAAACAACTTTACATTTTCCATTATTTTTTTTGCCTGCTCCAGGTCATCGCTTTTTATGGTGAAGGAAAGCATCCCTCCAAAATCGCGCATTTGCTTTTTTGCGATAGCATGGTTGAGATGATCCGCAAAGCCCGGCCAATATACTTTCCCAACCTTTGGGTGAGCCTTCAAATACTCTGCAATCTTTTTTCCGTTAGCACAATGGCGCTCCATGCGCAGGTGTAGCGTTTTTATCCCTCGCAAAACCAAAAAAGAGTCTTGTGGGCCGGGCACTGCTCCGCACGAGTTGGCAATAAACGCCAGGTCTTGGTGCAACTTTTCATCGTTCACAATCAGAGCGCCCATAATTACATCGCTGTGGCCTCCCAGGTATTTCGTAACCGAGTGCATCACAATGTCTGCACCAAGTGATAACGGATTTTGCAAATAGGGCGAGGCAAACGTATTGTCAACTGCCACGAGGCAATTGTTCTTCTTAGCAATTTTTACACATGCTTCGATGTCGATGATGCGCATTAACGGGTTGGATGGTGTCTCCAACCAAAACAATTTTGTTTTAGGGGTAATGTACGATTCTGCATTTTTTGCATCGGTCAGGTCGATAAAATGAAATTTAATGCCCATCCGTTCATAAATCTTGGTGAACATGCGGTACGAGCCACCGTACAAATCGTTGCTTGTAATCACTTCATCGCCTGCGCTCAATAGTTTGATGACGGCATCGGTTGCGCCCATGCCCGAAGAAAAGCACAACGCAAATTTGCCGTTCTCTAATGCGGCAATACTTTTTTGAAGTGTATTGCGTGTGGGGTTTGCTCCACGCGCATAAGCGTATCCTTTATGTTTTGCGGGTGACTCCTGAACATACGTTGAGGTTTGAAAAATGGGTGTCATAATAGCCCCGGTGGAAGGATCTGGCTCTACGCCCGCATGTATGGCTTTGGTTCCGAATTTCATATTTATATGTTTTGTTTTTTATTACTTTGCCCCGTCTAAACTTTAATCGTTACAAACTTGCAATTTTTTTCGCGATATTCTTTCATTTGGAAATTCCCAAAAGAACAAGAACTTGCCTACACCCGTTTTGTTCAGCCCACCAATCTACTCTCGCTTCGGTTAGTAACGTTTATAACGTTGTTCGGGATGTCCACCTTTTTGATCATCGACTTTTTCCGCGACAATGATTTCAGTATCGTCTTGCTTTCACGGATTGTGGTGCTCTCCATCGCAGCAATTTTGATGGCCTCCACGTTCCGAAAACCATTGAATCCCAATTTTGTTCCGTTCGGAATTGTAATCATCGCATTCATCAATTTTGGGGCTGCCCTCACCACCGCCACCTACGCGCGGATGCCTCCTTATTATTTAACCAACCTCTTATTTCTGATTTGGGTTTTGGTGATTGCCATTAGCGGGCTGAATTTCAGGCACGGGCTTTTTCTTAATATTTTACTTTTTGCAATTTTCATAAGTTACTCGCAGTGGGTAAGGCGCGATGCCTATTTTTTCAGCCAGTATCCGCACCTGTTCGTTTCGTTTACGTACTTTCTCATTGTTAATGTTGTTTTGGAATACCGAAGGCGGAATAATTTTTTACAATTTACTGAGCTGGCCGAACAGAAAAGGAAAGTGGAAGAGCTGAATCAGCAAAAAAATAAAATCATCTCCATTCTTTCGCACGATGTGGCCTCTCCGCTCAATTCTCTTTCGGGGTTGCTCAATTTACAAATGAGGGGAAAATTTGACGAAAATGAATTTCGTCCGTTTATGAAACAAATTGGCGATCAGTTAAAAAATGTTTCGGGTTTGTTGTTTGGCCTGGTGCGTTGGTCGCGGGCACAAATGGAAGGGTTTGTTACCGAAAAAAAATCCATTGATCTAAATCGGCAATTGGAAACACACGTAGAATTATTTCAACCGTTGGCCGGTGAAAAAAATATCGAATTGAAATTATCGCTTGCGCCTACGTTGGTCTCCGTTGCAGACGAAGAGATGATTCGCATTGCCGTTCGGAGCCTGATTTCCAACGCTGTTAAATTTTCTAATCGGGGAGGTATCATCAACATTGAAGGTTTCATGATTTCAGCAAACCGGGTTGGTATTCGGATATCGAACGAAGGCGTCTCAATCCCAGCGCACCTGCGCGAAAAATTATTTACCTACCAAATGCCTTCCAGCGAAGGCACAGCCGGTGAACGCGGAACCGGATTGGGCCTGGCGATGGCCGCCTTTTTTGTGCGTTTTAATGGCGGAGAAATATTTCTTGAACCCTCAGCCGAAGGTAAAACGGTTTTCAGAATTGAACTTCCTTCTTCTGTCCCTCAGGAATTAAATTGAGCGGGTCACATCAAATTTTTCGAGGTAATCGGCCACGCGCTTTACAAAACTTCCGCCCAACGCACCATCTACTACGCGGTGGTCGTACGAATGCGACAAGAACATTTTATGGCGCACGGCAATGGCATCACCGTAAGGAGTTTCGATCACGGCCGGTTTTTTCTGCACTGCACCCAGCGCCATAATGGCTACTTGCGGTTGCATGATGATTGGGGTGCCCATTACATTGCCGAATGAACCTACATTAGAAACCGTGAATGTTCCGCCTGCCAGTTCATCAGGTTTCAATTTATTTTCACGCGCACGTTTTGCCAGGTCGTTCACCACTTTGGCAAGTCCGGTGATATTGTATTGGTCGGTGTTGCGGATCACAGGCACAATCAAATTTCCGGTGGGTAGTGCCACCGCCATACCAATGTTGATTTCTTTTTTCTTGATAATCTTATCGCCATCTACCTGCACGTTAATCATCGGGTAATCTTTAATGGCTTGCATCACGGCTTCAATAAATATAGGTGTAAACGTTAACGCATCGCCTTCGCGTTTCTGAAATTCATTCTTTACTTTATTTCTCCAGAACACAATGTTGGTTACATCGGCTTCGACAAACGAAGTAACGTGCGGAGAAATGCGTTTGCTGTCCACCATGCGTTCGGCAATCATCTTGCGCATACGGTCCATTTGGATAATCTCGTCACCCGCATTGATAGAAGCCGGAACAAGAGGAGCAGCGCTTACCGAACGTTGTGGTGCTATGCTCACACCCAGTTTGCGGTTTTGTACATAGCCTAAAATATCTTTCTTTGTTACGCGCCCTTCAGAGCCTGAACCTGAAATGGTTTCAAGTTCGGCTACCGCGATACCTTCTTCTTTGGCAATGTTTTTTACCAGCGGAGAATAAAAACGATTCGAAGATTTATAGTCAGTAACATTAGAATGACCGTTGGTGGTAACAACAGGCATTGTTTTCGTTTCAACAACAGGTGCAGATTTAGCAACAGCCGGAGCAGAAACAGGTTCTTCTTTTTTTCCAACGGCAGCATCGGTAGTGATAATGGCAATGGGTTTGCCCACTTTCACCACTTCGCCTTCTTTGGCCAGAATTTCTTTTAGCACACCGGCATAGCTGGAAGGCACTTCGGTATCAACCTTATCGGTTGCTACTTCGAGCACGCTTTCGTCTTGCTCTATTTTATCGCCTGGCTTTTTGAGCCACTTTAAAATGGTGGCTTCCATAATGCTTTCGCCCATTTTGGGCATAATCAATTCTGCCTGTGCCATGATTGGAAATTTTAGGGACGTAAAGTTAGATTATTTTCGATGCGATTGCCAACATTCGTTTGCGTGCAGAACTATATTCTGTTGTTGATTTATTTATCAAAATAATCGACAGATAAGAAAATATTTTGAAGAACAAATAATTATTGTGTTATTTACTTAACAAAATATAAGGAAATGGCAAAAGAATACTTGGGCGAGTTCGAAGAATTGATTCTTACGCTTGTAGCTGCCCTGCAAGAAGATGCTTACGGGGCGGCCATTGCGGAGGAGTTGGAAACCCGCATAAAGCGCGAAGCGAACCTCAGCGCGATTCATGTTACGCTCTACCGCCTCGAAGATAAGGGCTTCATCAAATCAGCATTTGGCGGAGCAACAACAGAAAGAGGCGGACGAAGAAAAAGGATTTATACCATTACCAATGCCGGGCTGGCGATGCTGAAGGCGATGAAAGAATCGCGTGTTGAGTTGTGGAAGTTGGTGCCTCAACTAAAGATGATTGGAAGCAATTAAGAAAATGGAACAAGAGAAAATTCCATTTGCTATCCGCCTGCTACGCAGCTTCTGCCCACTGCATTTGCTGGAAGAGATTGAAGGCGATTTGATCCAAAAATATGAACAAGATCTGAAGTTGTATGGCGAACGAAAGGCCAAGAGAAAACTGCTTTGGAATGTAATCAGGTTTTTCAGGCTTGCAATATTGATGAGAAATAAATTCACTGTTTATATAAAATTCATGCCCATGATTAAGAATTATTTTTTAACGGCCTGGAGGAGTTTTTTAAAAAGAAAAACGGTAACCTTAATTAACATTATCGGGATTTCTTTCGCAATTTCCTTCTTGCTTCTTACCTGCTTGTTTATTTTGGATGAACTGTCGTTCGACAATTTTCACCACAATAAAAATTTTATTTACCGAGTAGATTTCTCTGTTTTAAGAAACGGAGACCCGGATTTATCAGAACGATCGACCAGCTTGCCCTTGCCGTTCGCACACACGCTGAAAGCCGAAGTGGCTGGCATCGAATATGTAACACGATTTGATTCTCGAAACAATTATTTGCTAATTAACAAAGATAAATATTTAGAGGATGTTCATTATGTAGATGCAGATTTTTTAAAAATGTTTACACTGCAGCTTATTGAGGGAGCTCGCCAGTCTCAACTCAAAAACTTAACCGACATTTTTATCAGCGATGAAAAAGCTATCAAATTATTTGGCAAGGCCAGTGTCCTTGGCAAACGAATAGACATCGATAACACTTCCTATATAGTTTCAGGGGTTTTCAAAAAATTTCCAAATAACTCAAGCCTGAACCCTGAAATAATTATTAGGTATGAAAATTTTCCTCCTTTTAAAAAACAGCATGACGACTGGAACGCTTATTACAGCCCTGTATTTGTTCAACTCGGCAAAACAACCACACGCCAATCCATTGAAAAAGCTTCGCAATTGTTTTGCAGCAAACATATCTATAATAATTCAAGAGCAAAAAACGAAACAAGTTTAGTTTACACAAACTTAAACAACATACATTTCGACAGCGAGGTGCCCTGGCTAAACGTAAGCAATGTAAAGTATTCATACATTTTAGGAGGAATTACATTTATAGTGCTGTTTGTAGCATGCATAAATTATATTTTATTGTCGCTTGCGGGCTCCGTATCGCGTGCCAAAGAAATTGGTGTGCGAAAAGTAATTGGTGCTTCTCGCTCAATGATTCAGTTTCAGTTTTGGGGTGAATCTTTAACGATCATTGCTATTGCCTTGCCGATTAGCATTGTGAGTTTGCATTTGATTCTACCACAGTTCAACGCGTTAATGCATCGTGAAATATATTTATTTCAATGGTCTTTATTCAGGTGGGTATCTATTTTAGGCACTGTAATGATAACGGTTGGAATCTTAGCAGGCGCGTATCCGGCCCTTGTATTGTCCAATTTTATGCCCGAGAAGATTTTAAAGCGCAATGCCAACGGAAAATTTAAAGCTAAATTCTCGGGGGCATTAATTGTTTTTCAATTTGCTTCATGCCTCACTTTGTTAATCTGTTCTTTAATTATGTTCAACCAAATGCGCATGGTACAGACAAGGGATTTGGGATTCAACAAAGAGCAGGTTGTACTTGTAGATCTTAGTAATAATCTTGGGGTATCCGGTAAAACTATTTTGAAAAATTTCAGAACGGAGTTGGCAAACCAAACGGGAATAATGATGATCTCGGGTATAAGCTCAGATTTTGGAGAAATCCCCGGAAGCTCAAGTCGACAAGATTCAACCGGAAAGATAACTACAGAATATTATTGTGCCGTGGATTATGATTTTTTTGAATTGTTAAAAATACCTTTGGTTGAAGGTCGATATTTTTCTAAAGAATTTCCATCCGACTCATTGTTTCACTATATCGTAAACGAAAGTTTTGCCAAACAGACGGGCGGATTGCCTGCGGTGGGCAAGAAAATTATGTTCAATCCTAATTCTGAAGTTGTTGGAGTTGTCAAAGATTTTAACTTTCAATCACTCACCCAAGAAATCAAGCCATTTGCTTTTCAACTGGGAAAACATTTCAATTACGGAAAAATATTGATCAAAATAAGCCCGGAAAACATTCCTTCATCCATTAAAAAAATTGAACAATGCTGGAACAAAGTAGTTGGTGATGGTCCGGTGAAATATAGCTTCTTAGATGATCAAATCAACGAGCAGTACGAACGGTATACTCAATGGATTAAAGTTATTTCAATATCTGCTTTACTTTCTATTGCTGTAGCCGGATTAGGGTTATTGGGAATAATCAATCTTTCGGTAGCAAATCGTACTAAAGAGATTGGCATTCGCAAAGTACTTGGGGCTACAGTTTTTTCTCTTATACTGCTCTTTTCAAAGCAATACATTCGGTTAATTGTTGTTGCCTTTATACTTGCCATTCCGGTTGCAAACTATTTTTCGACTGCTTGGTTGCAAGATTTTATTTACAAAACTACAGTAGGTTTTGGAGAATTCGCAGTACCGTTTTTTATCACGCTGTTTTTCGCATTACTGGTAATGTGGAGTAGTATCATTAAAAAAGCCAAAACAAATCCTGTAGAAGCTATCCGATACGAATGAGCTTCTTCGCCAAACCTTCCTATCGAGCTGGCAAACTCAACCGAATCAAATTCAAGACGGCAACAGAAGCCGCTTTAATATTGAGTAACCGATCGGTTGAGAGTTGCAATTTTTTGGTGACGGTGTGATGCTTATCAGAGTAAGCTATCCACACTAGGCCGACCGGTTTTTCGGGAGTTGCCCCGCCCGGGCCTGCAATGCCACTGGTGGCCACACCAATATCGGTATTGAACTTGGCGCGCACGATGTTGGCCATCTCAATTATTGTTGGCTCGCTAACGGCTCCGTTTTTTTCCAACACTTCGGGCTTCACCCCGAGCTGCCGCATTTTAATTTGATAATCGTACGGGATCATGCTGCCCAAAAAATAATGCGAACTTCCGGGCACACTCGTTACCAGGTGCGAGAGATAACCACCCGTGCAGCTCTCCGCAATAGACAAGGTTAAATTTCTTTCTGTCAGCATTTTTCCGACTGCCGATTGCAAAGGCTCTTCGCCATACCCATAAACATATTCACCTGCAAGCGGCAAAAGTTTTTCGGTTAACAGTTTGATCTCTGTTTGTAATTTATTTTCATCGGAGCCTGTTCCGGTTAAACGAAGTTTCACTTCGCCAATGCTCGGCAAGTAAGCCAACTTAATGTGTGTGGGTAATGAATTTTCCCAATCCGAAATTTTATCGGCTAAAATAGATTCGCCTATACCTACGGTACGAATTACGTTATGAACAATGGTTGGTGTGATGAACTTTTCTTTGATTTTTGGAATGATGTGATCGCTCATCATTTTTTTCATTTCGTAAGGTACGCCCGGCATTGACACAAAAACTTTTTCGCCCCGGTCGAACCACATGCCGGGAGCTGTTCCAATGGCGTTTGATATTTTGGTACAACACACCGGAAGCAGGGCTTGTAGTTTATTGATCTCGGTTATTTCCCTTCCACGTTTTTTAAAAAATGCGGTAACTTCTTCCAATGCCTCGGCATGCATTTTCATTTCGCAGTTGAAATATTTTGCAAGCAGCGGTTTGGTCAGGTCATCGTTGGTAGGTCCCAGCCCTCCTGTAATTAAAATAACATCGGCACGTTTTTCTGCCTCTGCAAAAGCGGTGAGAATTTCTGTTTCCACATCGCCCACCGAAGTTTTGCGAATAACCTTTATCCCGATTTTACCCAGCTCTACGCTCATCCACTGAGAGTTGGTGTCCACAATTTGTCCGTAAAGAATTTCGTCTCCGATGGTGAGCAGTTCTGCAAGAATAGGTTTCATGTTTGAGAAGAATATAGAATGTAGGAGTTAGTACTTAGATTTATCTTGGAATAGATTGTAGCAATTCAATTAATTCAGCATCAGTAATATTTTCTCTTTCAGATTTATCATAAATAGACAAGAGGAAGACTGTTTTATCTGTCACCACTAAATTGGTTATGATTCTCGCTCCACCACTTTTTCCTTTGCCTTTCGAAGCAATAGCTATGCGAATTTTAAAACAATTTTTTCCAACGGGACTTCCTTGTTGTGGATTTTCTTTAAGATCTTGAATCAGCTCCCAAAGTTCTTTTTTTAGAGAAGGATATTTTTTAATGAGTCGTTTCGATTGCCTTTCAAATAAAGCAATTGATTTTACACTATAATTCATTTAAAAAATCTTCTGCGTTGCGAGCCTTTTTTTTTCCCAAACGAATTAATTTCATCTCTTCAACTGCTTCTTTCAATTCTTCTAATAGTTGAGCCTTACTGTCGGTAATTGGTTTAGCTTTTACAAACGAAATGCTGCGCAAAACTTCCATCAACGAAGCAGCTTTGTGATCCGGGATATCCAACAATATTTTCATCATTCAAAGATAGCTGCTATTCATCTCACAAAAAAGTTGTTTATCTTGGAAGATGGCTTCCGAATTGCTTCGTCAGAAAGAAATTTACCTGAATGGCTTTGCAGGGATTTCACCATCGGTTCCGGTTTCTTTTTGCGGCTTGGAACGTGCAGCAAAAAAAATTCTTTCACCCCAAGCTTACGCCTACATTGCGGGTGGTGCCGGAAACGAAAGCACGCTAAGAGCCAACCGAAGTGATTTTGAAAAAATAAAAATTGTGCCCCGCATGCTGCGCAACGTAAGTGTGCGCGATGCAAGCGTTGAACTATTCGGGCAAACGTTGAGCTCTCCCATTTTACTTGCACCCGTTGGTGTATTAGAATTGGCTCAGAAAGAGGCAGACGTGGCCGTGGGCAAAGCTGCGGCCTCACTCAACGTGCCTTACGTGTTTTCGAATCAGGCATCGCGATCGATGGAAGAAGTCTCTGCATCAATGGGAGATAGCCCGCGGTGGTTTCAGTTGTACTGGAGCAAATCCAATGAGTTGGTTAGAAGTTTTGTGCAACGTGCAGAAAATTGCAAGTGCTCGGCCATTGTTGTAACGCTCGACACTACGATGTTGGGCTGGCGCACGCGCGATCTCGACTTGGCGTATCTTCCGTTTCTGGAAGGAAGGGGGATTGCACAGTACACGTCCGATCCTATCTTCCAAAAATTGATGGAAGAAGCCGAACCACAAACTAAGAAAAAAATCTCTTGGCAATCGATCAACGGATTAATCGAAATGACAAAAAATTATCCCGGAAGAAATTTCTTTTCAAAACTAAAATCGGGAAGGCAGATCAAAGCTGTGCAAAAATTTATCAGCATCTATTCCAATCCGGCATTGACTTGGAACGATTTAAACTATTTAAGGGACATCACCAAGCTTCCGGTTTTGCTCAAAGGAATTCTCCATCCGGACGATGCGCGCAAAGCGATAGAGTGTGGTGTGAACGGAATTATTGTTTCCAACCACGGAGGACGGCAGGTGGACGGAAGCATCAGCACTATCGAAGCATTGCCGTCCATTGTTGAGGTTGTACAAAATAAAATTCCGGTACTGCTCGACAGTGGCATCCGAGGGGGAGCCGATATTTTTAAAGCACTTGCGCTCGGGGCAAAAGCCGTTTGTATCGGCCGCCCGTATGTTTATGGTTTGGCCGTTGGTGGCGAGCAAGGCGTGAGGGAAGTGCTACAGAACACGATAACCGATTTTGAACTAACCATGGGGCTGGCGGGGTGTAAAAGTATTTCTGAAATTACCCGCGAATCTTTACATTGAAGATTCCCGTTCTAACGTAACGATTCCTAATTTTTAAAACACATAAAGTCACACTATGAAAAAATTGGTACTTCTCTTTCTGCTTTTCGGTTTTTCGGTGGCCTTTGCAATAGACCCGAAAGACACACGCATGTTGAATCAGGCCGCCATCAGTGCCGATCACATTGCCTTCGTTTATGCCGAAGATCTTTGGATTGCCAACTCCGATGGCTCGCTGCCGCGAAGGCTTACGGTAGACGAAGGCGTGGAATCCAACCCCTTCTTTTCGCCCGATGGAAAATGGATTGCCTTCAACGCACAATATGATGGGAACACCGATGTGTTTATAGTGCCCGCAGAGGGCGGGGTGCCCACACGCCTCACCTACCATCCGGGCCAGGACATTGTGCGCGGGTTTACGCCCGATGGAAAAAATGTTTTGTTTGCCTCGCAACGCGCGGTGTTTACAAACCGCTACCAGCAATTATTTACGGTGCCCATTGGCGGTGGCTACCCCACGCAGTTGGAAATTCCTAACGGCTCGTATGCTTCTTTTTCGCCCGATGCCTCCCGCATGGCTTACACACCCCTGCAAGATGCTTTTCGGGAGTGGAAGCATTACCGAGGCGGAACAATTTCTACTGTCTTAATTTTTTCTTTTGCCGATAAATCGGTGGTGAAGATACCTCAGCCAAAAGGCGGTTGCAACGACACGGGGCCGCAATGGGTGGGCAATAAAATCTATTTTAGAAGCGACCGCAACGGAGAATTTAATTTGTTTTCGTACGATGTGAACTCAACAGAAGTGAAGCAACTCACCAACTTCAACGATTTTGCTGTGATCAATATGACAGCCGGAGCCAATAAATTAATTTTTGATCAATCGGGGTATTTGCATGTGTACGATCTGCTCACTTCATTAGAAAAAAAACTCACGGTTGGCATCGCTGCCGATCTGCAAGAGCTGCGAGCTCGATACGTGAAAGGCGGCAACTACATTCGTTATGGCGATGTTTCACCTTCAGGCTCACGCGCAGTGTTTGATTTTCGCGGTGAGATTGTAACCGTGCCTGCCGAAAAAGGAGATCCGCGCAACCTCACCCAAACACCAAACGTACACGAAAAATATCCGGCCTGGTCTCCGGATGGCAAGTCGATTGCCTATTTCTCCGATGCTTCCGGAGAATACGAACTTCACCTCAAACCGCAAGATGGAAAAGGCGAGGCACGTAAATTTAAATTGAACGGCACGGGCTTTTACGCCTACGCCAAGTGGTCGCCCGACAGCAAAAAGATTTGCTTTGTTGATAACGGCAGAAATCTTTACGTGTTGGATATAGCTTCTTCCACTATCAAAAAAATAGATTCCGATGAGTTGTATGTGCCTGGGGCGTTCCGCGAGCAGTTCAGCGATTGGTCGTCCGATTCTAAATGGATAGCCTACACAAAAATCATTGACACAAATTTCAAGAGAGTGTATCTGTATTCTCTGGAGCAAAGCAAATCTTTTCCAATAACTGATGGACTAAGCGATGCCACCGACCCCGTGTTTGATCCCAATGGAAAATTCCTTGTATTCTTTGCCTCCACTGATGCGGGCCCTGTGGTAAACTGGTTTGATCAGTCTAATCAGGACATGAGAGCTACACGCTCTATTTATCTCGTTACCCTGCAGAAAGAAACGATCTCTCCATTTGCAAAAGAAAGTGACGAAGAAGCTGCCAAAGAAGAAAAGAAAGATGAGCCGAAAAAAGAGGATAAGGCAAAAGACAAAAAAGAAGAAGTAAAAAAAGAGGATGCACTAAAAATTGACTTTGATGGAATGGACAGCCGGATTGTAGACGTCCCGCTCAAAGCCGGGAACTACGGAAGTCTAAGTGTTACCAAAGACGGAGATCTACTCTATATAAACTTTCCGGCAGATTTCTCTGGCTCCGCTACGTTGCACAAGTACAACCTAAAGAAACGTAAGGACAGCGAAGTAACTTCGATGGATACCTATTCGCTCTCGGCCGATAAAAAGAAAATGATTTATGTAGTTGATCAATCCTGGTACATCAGCAACGCGGGCGAAAAAGGTGAAGCTCCGTTAAACGTTGGGTCGATTGAAGTAAAAATTGATCCGGTATCAGAGTGGGCACAAACATTTGGCGAAGCGTGGCGTATTAACCGCGATTATTTTTACGACCCCGGCATGCACGGTGCCGACTGGCTTGCCATAAAAAAGAAATACACGCCATTCCTTTCCCACCTCTCCTGCCGAAGTGATCTGAATTTGGTGATGCAATGGATGGGAAGCGAATTGGGAGTGGGGCATCATCGCCTGGCCGGAGCCGGAGAAAAACTAAACAACCCGCAAACCGTAAAAGGCGGATTGCTCGGTGCCGATTTTCAAATTGTAAACGGTCGTTATCAGCTTAAGAAAATTTATGGCGGCCTCAATTGGAACCCGTCTATGCGCTCGCCCCTCACCGAGCCGGGCGTAAATGCAAACGTGGGCGACTACATTCTTGCCGTGAACGGAAAAGATATTCCGGCTACCGACAACATCTATAAATATTTTGAAGCTACAGCCGGTAAGATTGTAGAACTCACCCTGGGGCCGAACACTACGTATACCGGATCGCGAGTAGCAAAAGTAGTGCCCATCGAAAACGAAAGTGCCCTACGCAACCGCGATTGGATGGAGGGCAATCTCAAAAAAGTAACCGAAGCCACAAAGGGCCAGGTGGCGTATGTGTATGTTCCTAACACAGCCGAGGCCGGGCACACCTATTTTAAAAGATATTTTTTCCCGCAAGCCAACCGCAAAGCAATTATTGTGGACGAGCGTTTCAACGGGGGTGGGCAACTGGCAGATTATTATATAGACATACTCCAACGTCCGTACCAGGCACACTGGAACATGCGCTACGGCAAAGATTTAAAATCTCCGAGTGCTTCTATTCAAGGCCCGAAGGTGATGATCATTGATGAAACAGCCGGATCGGGTGGCGATATGTTGCCGTGGATGTTCCGGAAATTTAAAGTGGGAACGTTGGTGGGCAAAAGAACGTGGGGAGGATTGGTGGGTGTTCTCGGTTTCCCCGAGTTTATTGATGGCGCTTCCATCACCGCTCCTAACGTAGGCATCTGGACGAAAGACGGTTTTGTGGTGGAGAACGAGGGTGTGGCACCCGATATTGAAGTGGAGCAAACGCCTGCCGAGGTGATTAAAGGAAATGATCCGCAGTTGCAAAAAGCAATCGAAGTAGCGTTAAAAGAATTGGAAAAAAATCCGCAAACAGATCCTCAGCGGCCGCCTTACCCGGTGAGGGTGAAGAAGTAAATACTAAAAGCCCTGAGCCAAAACTCGGGGCTTTTCTTAAACTACTGAGAATTAACAATTATAGCCTAAGTTAATTACATCCTTCTTTTTCAATCGAAAAAGAAATTGTGCCGATCTTCCATCCATTGTTTCCCTTCAGCATGATAAAGACATCGACACCGCAGTGAGAGAATTTATCATTGACCCATAAATCATAAGGAGCCCACACTGTGGCAATTCGTTTATGAATTTCAATTTTTACATCAGCTTCTCTCATCCGTTCTTTAACAATATTTTCGGGTTTCAAATTAAAATTCCTGCTCGGGCGGTTGAATATCCGCGCTGAATCTTTGCCATCGACCACGATGCAGTTGAAAGAATTTTTTACCATGATTTTACTAAATGTAACGGTGTCTTGTTTTTCCAATGCTTCAAAAAACTGATGAGACACTTTTAAAATCTCTTCCTTGTCGGATGACTGCGCAACGGCCTGAAGGCGCACCATAATTAATATGATGGCAAATAAGAATTTTTTCATATTCAAAATCAGTTAATTACAAAAAACAGTTACTTCGCGCGTTGAAAGGTTTTTCTAAATTTGTCCAAAATAATCCGTATGAAACAAATTATTTTCATCTTTTTCATCTTTATAGGTTTCAGTACGAATGCGCAATTAAGTACAACGGATATTGCCAATGGTTTAAAAGAAGCGTTGAACAAGGGCATCACCAAGGCTGCCGACTCGCTTTCGAAAGTGGATGGTTATTTTAAAAACCCGAAAATCAAAATTCCATTTCCGCCCGATGCACAAAAAATGGAAAGGAAATTGCGCAGCATCGGCTTAGGCGAAGACGTAGATCACTTTATTTTGACGTTGAACCGCGGTGCCGAAGATGCAGCCATGCAGGCTAAGCCCATCTTCATCGATGCCCTCAAAAAAATGACCATCACCGATGCCGTAGCAATTTTAAAAGGTCGGCCTGATGCCGCTACCCAATATTTACAAAAGACAACCACCGCACAACTGAAAACTCAGTTCCAGCCGATTATCAAAGCCTCGCTCGACAAAGTGAACGCCACCAAATATTATAGCCGGTTGGCAAACGAATACGATAAGATTCCGTTTGTTAAAAAAGTAAATCCAAATCTGGCTGCTTACACAACCGATTTAGCAATTAAAGGTCTCTTTGTAAAAATTGCGGAAGAAGAAAAAAACATTCGCGCCAACCCTGCGGCTCAAACCACCAGTTTATTGAAAAAAGTTTTTGGATCGATAACCAAAAAATAAAATGCCTACAGTTCTTTTAGTGAATGGCTATCGTTTTTTCTTTTATATGAATGAGCTCTTACCTGTTCATATTCATGTTTCAAAAGGCGGATCTCATGCAAAATTCAATTTGATTCCCGAAATCGAACTAGTACTGAATCGAGGATTTAAAGTGAAAGAATTAAAAGAGGTTGTAACTTTGATCATTGAACATTACGATTTCTTAATCAAAAAATGGAATGAAACCTTTAATTAGTAAATCGACTTATGCTTTTCTTCAATCCTTTGAAGGTAAAGTTGAGGAGGAAGCAGCAAACTATATTTCATCAAAAGATGAAATCGATCAGATCATTTCTAATGGAAATTTAGCGATACATAATCTTTTTTTTGATAAGGCGATTGATATTATGTTGATTGTTTTAAGTAATGGTAAAATTTTGAAAAGAAAAATATCTGACTTTTCCATTCTTAATAACGCTACTGAAGCTCAGTTAGCCAACTTTAAAATAGAATGGCTCGGCATTCATTGGATTGATCTCGACTATGATTTGAGTTTAAAAGGATTTTTAGAGTATGAATTAATATTTATTGACAAACCATTTTCACGATAATGACACTCTTCTCAAAACACCAGCCCGTTCTCAACAAAGCCATAGAAGCTTTGCACGCGCGCACCTTTTACGCTGCATTTCCGGAGCATCCTGCGCCTGCTGTTTATGGCGAAACGGCAGATGCCGATGGTCAGGCGAAATTCAAAAATCAGCTCGGCAAAAAATTTGAAGAGTTGAAGCAAACCCATCCGCAAAGTTGGGGCGGGCAAGAAGAATCGCCTTACACACAAGAAGCATTGACCATTTCCTATCCGTTGTTTTCTTCTGAATCGCTGATTGCCAATTCGAAGAAGGCATTTCACACGTGGCGAAAAGTTTCTGTTCAAGATCGTGCGGGTATATTGATGGAGTCGTTGGAGCGGGTGAAGAAACGCTTTTTCGAAATCGCCTACGCCACCATGCACACCACCGGGCAAGGTTATATGATGGCCTTTCAGGCGAGTGGCCCACATGCGGCCGACCGCGCACTCGAAGCCATCGCAGCAGGCTATGAAGAGCTGAACCGCTTCCCGGAAAAAGTCATGTGGGACAAACCCATGGGTAAGTTCAACATTCAATTAAATAAAGAGTGGCATGCCGTACCCAAAGGAATTTCGTTGGTGATCGGATGCTCTACATTCCCCACGTGGAATTCAGTAACGGGAATTTACGGAAGCCTGATGACGGGAAATTCGGTGATCGTAAAACCACATCCGGGAGCAATTTTACCCATCGCGATTTTCGTTACCGAGATTCAAAACGTGCTGGAAGAAAATCATCTTGATACAACCATTTGCCAACTCGCTGTGGATACATTCGATAAAATGATCACCAAAGAATTGGCCGAGCACGCTGAAATAAAATTGATTGACTACACCGGCAACTCTGCTTTTGGTTCTTACCTTGAAGCATTGCCCGGCAAAACCGTGTTCACAGAAAAAACGGGTGTGAACTCTGTGATTGTTGATTCGGTGGACGATGCCGACAAAGCTGCGGCCAACCTTGCCTTCTCTGTGAATTTATACAGCGGGCAGATGTGCACCGCCCCGCAAAATTTTTACATTCCAGCCGAAGGGATTAATTCGCCAGCGGGTAAAATTTCATTCGATGATTTCGCACAAAAATTTGTAGCACAGATCAACGGCTTGGTCGACAATCCGAAAGCCGGGCCTTATGTGTTGGGTGCCATTCAAAATAAAAAAACAAGCGAGCGGGTGATGGAAGCAGAAAAACTCCCGGGCAATGTAGTGCTCAAATCCAAACGTATTGAAAACCCTCAATTCAAAAACGCGCGCACGTCAACTCCGGTAGTAGTAGAAATTGACTCCAACAAAAAAGAAGTTTTCAGTAAGGAGTTGTTTGGGCCCATCGCATTGCTGATCAAAACCAAAAACACGGACGAGTCGATAGCGTTGGCTCAAGAGATGGCCGTGAAGCACGGGGCAATTTCGTGTGCGGCCTACACCACCAACCCTTCGATAAAAGAAAAAATTGCCGAAGAGATGGCACTTGCCGCCACGCCTGTATCTTTTAATTTAACCGGCAGCATCTACATGAACCAAAATGCAGCCTTCTCCGATTTTCACGTAACGGGCGGCAACCCCGCAGGCAACGCGTCCTTCACCAATCCGGAGTACGTAACCAAACGGTTTACATGGGTGGGACACCGTGAGCCGGTGAAATAGTTCGATGCGCTAATTTCGAAAACAAAAAAATGTAGCTGAAAAATCGAATGGACAAAATCAAACTGAATGACATATTACAACTGACAGATTTAGAAAATGTAAAAATTAGATTCATCACCATGTCGGGTGCTAAATGGAGTCCTATAGAAATATTTAAGAATACTGGTGTTGATAAGTTGCTTGATGATCATTACTGGAATTATGAAAGACAGAAATCTTACAAAGAAGGTCAAATCACAGTTGGACTTGCCAGGATAGAAAATAACTTGTGGCTACTGTTCCATATTGGAAAAGTGACTAAAGACCTTAACAAACTAAATGCTATTGGCTACGAGTATGAGATACTATCCGAATATAAGAAGTATTTTGGAAGATTGATTGTTCGGTACAAAAACAAGGCACAGACGTTGGTTCGTCTTGCTAATTCAGTAATAGAAGAATGTGAAGTTGCCCAAATTCTGCCAGACATATTTGATAACGACCTGTTTCCGGGTTACGATAAAATAAATCTTTCATGGAACGAAATGTCCAAAGTAATTGAAAAAGACTCTTGGAAAACAGCTTTACAAAATCAAAAAGGAGTTTACCTGATTACAGACATATCTAATGGAAAAAAATATGTTGGCTCAGCTTATGGGGAGAATATGATTTTAGGACGTTGGCAATCGTACGTTAAAAACGGTCACGGTGGTAATGTTGGTCTAAAAGTTTTTGATTTTGATTATATCAAAACAAATTTTTACTATTCAATTTTAGATATTTTCAAATCAACTGCTGACGACCGAACCATTCTTGAAAGGGAAAGTTGGTGGAAAGTTGTTTTGCAAAGTAGAGAATTTGGATACAATGAGAATTGAAAACTATCACATTTTAATAAATGAAAATCCTAATAAGTTTAATCCTGCTAATACTTTTTCGCTGTTCTCCGAAAGACAACACGGAACAAGGAGCAACCTACATTGATCCATCGCCCAGAGGATACTCGCAAGCCGTGGAATATAATTTTGGAAATGCTAAAATGGTGTTCATCTCCGGTCAGGTGGCGGTTACTGAAAACGGTGAACTCGTGGGCAAAGGAGACTTAGGAAAACAAACCGAACAAGTATTTCAAAACATTAAAGCCCGGGTCGAAAAAGCAGGCGGGCACCTAAAAGACGTTGTTAAAATTGATGCGTATTTTACCGACCTTTCAAAAATCGACCTGTTCCGAAAAGAAATTAAAAAAGTCTTTGATCCTAAAACACCACCCTCTTGCACCGTTGTTCAAATAGAAAGGCTGGTGAATGAAGATTTTCTAATTGAAATCAATGCTATTGCTGTTGTAAAAAACTGAGGGCTTCAAAGCCAATCCTTGCAAAGAAATAAAATTTCTATTTTTTCAACTCACTCTGAAGTACACTATAACTTGCTTTGATGGAGCCATCATATTTCTTGAGGCCCAGCGAAGACATAAATTCATAAAAATTCTGCCCTGCTGTTTGGCCGGTAATTGTTTGCACATAGGCGGCATCCCAATCGCGGTATTTAAAAAAACTAACGAATGGAAAATGTGCCGAGCCTTGTGCTTTGAGTTGTGCAAATGAATTTGAAAGAAAATCCGACTGTTTTTGTTCGCTGCTGCCAAGCACTGTACTTGACGGATAGCCCCACTCCTGCACCACCACAGGTTTGCCCGCTGCCAACACAATCATTTTAGCTACATCGTCTTTAACACTGGCCGGATCGTTCACCATGAAATTATTTCCGGTGGGATAGTACGTCAGTGCTACCACATCCATGTTCGTATTTAATAACTTTACCTGATCGGCAGCTATGACCGATGCACCCGAAAATGTAGTGGTGACACCAACCTGAATATTCGGTTTGATGGACCTCAAGTAAGAGCGTGCATCCTCCACTAAGCTGATGTATGCCGGCCATTCGGAAGGATGCGTGGAAAAATAAGTATCTACTTCGTTGCCGAGTGCAACGTACTTCACGTTATCGTTCAGTTGATCTTTGATGGCATCGACCAGCGCGTGGAAACGATCTTTCACCGCAGGGTCATCAAACGGCAGGTTGATGATATCTGCAGGCATAGTCCTTTTGTTAATTGCCACAATGGGGATGTTCAAAAAAATAGATTCGAAGCCAATCGTTTTCAACGCTTCGAGCCCAAAATAGGGATTAGAGATTGATGAAAGATTATACGTAGAGCCCGTAGGGTTTAAACTTCCCCAGGGTGCGGCCGTTTGTGCGCCTCGTGCCCCTAAGGAGTAAACCGCATGGTATTCGGTGGTATAATTACTGAGCGGCTCGCTGGCAGATAGATTGGTGTTTAGAGATACAACTCCCGAAAAAGTGACGGGTGAAGGCGTGTTATTCTTGCTGCAAGAAAATAACAACAACGAACAAAACAGGATGTGTTTCATAACCATGTTTGTTTCTATTGTTAAAGGTACAATTAAAAATGATTGTGCCCGTGTGGTTGTGTCGCAAACAACCACACGGGCACAACCTAATCCATATTAATTATCACTCTCTCATTCGTGGATCAGGAGTTAACTTAATCTGAAACTCTTTCGGAGGTATTGCCTGCATTAAATGCTGCACAAAATAATCCCAGCGTCTGCGCATCATATAATAACTGTCTTGGCCATAGCCGTGGCGTGCGTTAGGAAAAATCAGCAAATCAAAATCTTTGTTTGCTTTTACCAACGCATCTACCACGAGGTAGGTGTTGTAGGGCGGCACGTTATCGTCCATGCCTCCGTGGGCAAGCAGCAGTTTCCCTTTTAAATTTTTTGCAAGAATCTGATTTGCCTGTAGTTCGTAATTGGAAACGCCCTTATCGTTTTTAATTTCGAGGCCGATGTAGCGTTCACCCCAATCGTCTTCGTAGTTTCGGTTGTCGTGGTTTCCGGATTCGGAGATTCCTACTTTAAAGAAATCGGGATACTTGAACATGGCCGATGCCGTGGCGTAACCTCCGCCCGAGTGTCCCCAAATACCGACACGATCTAAATCCAAAAAATGGAATCGCTCCTGCAGTTGTTTTAATCCGGCCATTTGATCGGACAACGTGTTTTCGCCCATGTCGCCATAGCAGGCATCGTGAAAAGATTTTGATCGGTTGGGGTTACAGCTTCCTTCCAGTTCAACAACCACAAACCCGAGTTCGGCAAGTGCCGGGCTATCGCCACGCCCCGAAACAAAACTCCACGACCCCACACTGCCGCCTTGCGGCCCGGGGTAAATGTGAACGATGACCGGATACTTTGCATTGTTTTCCATTTTTGATGGGGTGTACATAAGTCCGTACAGATCCCATTTATTGTCGGCCGATTTTACCGTGAAAGGTTTCGGGGCCTTCCAGCCGGTTGCCACCAACCTGGAAATGTCTGTCTTCTCCAAGGGAGCAATCAATTTGCCTTTCAGATCTCTCACTTCATAAACGTGCGGCACATCGGGTTGCGAATAGCTGTCGGTAAAGTATTTTCCATCGGGAGAAAAACGAACGGTGTGGTCGCCATCGTTGGGTGTTAGCAGCGATAAATTTTTTCCAGAAAAATCTACCCGGTATAAATGCCGGAAATACGGATTGCGCCCCGCCTCTTTTCCTTTGCCTTCAAAATAGATGACACGATTTTTTTCATCCACCTTCAATATTTGCGCTACCACAAAGTTTCCGGATGTAATTTGGTTTTTGAGTTTGCCCGTGGTGGCATCGTACAAATACAAATGTGCCCAATCGCTCCGTTCGGAATACCACACCAGTTCATTTGTTTTCGAAAAATATTTCCAGCTTACCGTGCCCCGGCCCGATTCAAATTGTGTGGCCACTTTTTCTTCAAACAGATCTTTTACTTCTCCGGTTTCGGCATTGGCTATCCGTACATTTTCTTGTTTGTGATCGCGGCTGGTGGAAACAAAAACCAGTTGCTTGCTGTCTTCGCTCCAGGCCACATCGTCAAAACCACCATCGCACGAAATATCGTCACACTGGGTGCCGCGCCTGGGGTCGGATCCCATTTTCATTCGGATAACTTTGGCCGCATCCACATCAATAATCACCCGATAAATTCGGATGATGTCCGAGTCACCGGGGATCGGGTATTTCCACTCGCTCAGTTCGGGTTCTCCCACCTTTGTTCGAACGAGGTACATGTCGCTCACGTGCCGTTGATCTTGTTGAAAGGTTGCAATTTTTTTGGAGTCGGGCGACCAGGTTAAGATGGCTTGATCGGTATGTTTCCAACCGGCATTGTCGGTGGCATAGCCAAAATCTTTTAGGCCATCGGTAGTTAATTGTTTTTCTTTTCCGGAGGCAACATCCTTTACCCACAAGTTCCAGTTACGGATAAATGCTTTTTGTTTTCCATCGGGCGACAACACGCCATCGCGCGATGGCCATGCAAAGGCTTCGGGTTGTGTTTTTGCGGCATCGAATAATTCTTTGCGCGAATTGAATACAGAACGTTTCTTATCGGTCGGATTAAACAACACATATTTCGATTGGTCGGTTACGCTTCGGTACCATACCAGACCGTTAGACAACCATTGCGGTTGAATGGCGTTGTCCACCAATTTATTGGTGTTGGCTCCCAGTCTATCCACAGCGTGCTGATAGTCTTCGGCTGTATAAATTTTTCCATTTTGTGCGTTGGCAATTAAAAAAGAGGCGATCAAAACGAAAACAATGAGTGAGGTCTTTTTCATTTTTACGAATTGTTTTTTTCTAAAAATAGGAAAGAAAATCTATTCTTTAATCATTACTTTGTTGAACGGAAAATATCATCTTTTATGACAGACATGACCTTAATTACCACAAGTACCTCGCTCGAAGGGTACCGTATTGTAAAACAACTGGGGTTAGTACGCGGCATTACCGTGCGCTCCCGCAGCGTTATTGGCAACATTGCCGGAGGCTTCATGACCATCTTTGGCGGCCGCAACACCATTTATACAGAGTTGTGTGAAAAGGCGCGCGAAGAAGCCTTGCAACTAATGATACAGCACGGCAAAGAAGTAGGCTGCAATGCCATCATCAACATGCGCTACGATGCCAACGAAGTGATGAGCGGCCTTACCGAAGTGCTTGCTTATGGCACGGCTGTGGTGGTAGAGAAAATTGACTAAGGCTAACTTCAGCGAAAGTGTAATTGGCTATGCCAAGCTATTTTAAAAAGCCAGGCCACTAGTTAGCAGTTGTAGTGGCCGGGCAACTTTTCTTTATTTCAAACCAAACACTCTATAACTCATCACCACCGAAAACACTTGGCTTTTAATTTTGGGGGGCTGATAATCGCTTTTCATTATTTGGGTGAGCCCTGCAAAATAACGTATGCCAAAGCTGAATTTTTTAAAATCATAACCTATCACGGGTGTAAGCCCGAAACCAAACTTGTTCACCGAATGTGAGGCCTCGTTTGTGCCTTGAAGGTAGACATGCCCGGGAGCATCGTAGGTTGTGTATTTAGTGTTTGCTGCAAGAAGGCAAGAAAACTGCGGCCCACCCATCACATAAAAATGCTTGGCAAACGTGTATTTAAAAAATATAGGCAAGTTTAACAAGCTGAGATTGTTGATGTAGTCTGTTTTGTATTCATAATCTACGGAGCCTTTAAAACCCTCGCGCGAATAAAACAACTCGGCTTGTATTGCCATTTTATCATTGAGTTGATGTACGGCATCAATGCCTAAGTTAAAGCTGATTTTTGCCGATTGTGACGTTGTGGCACTTGACCATGTATTAGCGAAAGCATCTCCAGAAATGGTGGAATAATTTAATCCGCCCCGTACACCAAACGTAATGGGATTTTGTGCAAATGCGTGCGTTGTTGACATCAACAAGGCAGCAATGAGAAGTAGATTTGGTTTTTTCATGGGATATTATTTTAGTAAGATTATTATGTGATTTGTTTTTGTTAGTTGACGATTGGAATTTGGAATTCTAAAAGGAAGGTGTGCCAAGTTTTTTACAACCTGGCAACACTTTGCTCCATCAAAAACTCCAAACCTAATTTTTTATTTAGCAGCGTAAAACACATTGGTGTGAACCCAAACATAACTGCCATGACCGGCTGTCCAGTAGCCATATCCATTCCAATCTCCTGTGGCCGGTGAAGAAGTACTGCCATCACCGTTGGTATCGCCACCGCGTGCATCATCTCTGTAAGAAGTGAATATTACGGAAGAAGCAATGTTTGCATTGTTGGGGTAATCCCCTAAATCCACTCCTGCACTTGATTGTCCGAATTTTAATATCACGTTAGCTTCAATCTTTAAAAAATCAGCACTGCCAACACTAAGTGTAGCATTTCCGCCTACATTAAATACATACGGCACTTCTGTTTCGCCATAAACAACAGACCGCCCATTCATTCCGCCTCCATAAACAAATATCCCGTTGTACTTGTTGGTTTCGCTTGTGTTATCCGGGTTGTGATAACTGTTGCTCGCGTCTAACCCATAATAAGAAGGTATGTAAACAGGTATCGCGTTATCATAAAATATATTGTTGGTTACTATGCTTACGCTTTCATCGTTCATATTGCCGCCATTAAATGCTGCGGTGGTATAAGAGTTGGTGCCGTACGTATGTGCAAAGGTGCAATGGTCGAACGTGAAATCATTTACAGAACCTGAAGCATCAACCTTTATTACATTGCTGTTACTGCCACCGCCATACAAAAATTTACAATATCTGAAGAGCGAACCGTGTTGATCCCCACGCATAGTTAAGCGGCCCCAGTCGCCTTTGCTGCCTGTAGTGGCAGTGCCATCGCCATTGGTATCACCACAATATGCATCGTCTTTATAGGATGTGAAAATGATGGGCTTGTCGGCTGTGCCATCGGCAGTTGTTTTCGCATAGATCTCAATGCCGCAGTTTGCGTTCAAAAATTTTACAATTACTCCTGGCTCTATGGTGAGCGGTGCATTTACGTTAATCCAACTTTTCACTACATATACATTGCCGGCAGTCCAAGTTGTGACGACATTGATGTCTGCGTTTACTTCTACCACTGTACAACCACCGTTACTATTGGTTCCGCCTCTTGGGTCTACGGTTATGGTTACATCATCGCCATACGCTACGCCCTTGCTGTTGATTGCATAAGCACGGATGTAATACTTATGGCCACCGGGAAAAGGGCCAATGTTGGCAGCGAAAGTGCCGGTGCCACTGCTAATGGATGTTTTTATATCGTTGGCATCATCTATGGTGGGTGCAGGGTCAAGGCTTATCACCACACCATTTTCTGTAACAGCCGATGAGCCTTGCGCGGTTACATTACCACCGCAGGTATAAGTCGAATCGTTTACTTTAATGGCCGATGTAGTGGTGACGGTGGGTTTCGTTGACGTGGGCGTTGTAGATGTTACGGTTACGGATATTTCATTGCCATAAGCCACACCTTGGGTATTGATTGCGTAGGCACGGATGAAATAAGTAAAACCACCGGAGAAGGGGCCAATGTCCGTAGCGAAATTGCCGGTGCCACTGCTAATGGGTATTTTCTTGTCGTTGACATCATCTATGGCAGGTGCGGTTTCAAGACTTATCACCACACCGCGTTCAGTAACTGCCGATGAGCCCTGAGCGGTTACATTGCCCCCACAGGTGTATACCGAATCGTTTACTTTCACTGCCGATGCCGTGGTAACCGTAGGTTTGATGTTGGGCTTATGGTCATCGGTGGCACAAGCATATACTACAATGATTGCCGCCAAGCACAAGACATTATAGAATGTTTTTTTCATAAACATCTGTTTTTTTTTGTTTGATAACACAAAAGTGCTTGTGTGTCGAGGCTGTATCAATCCTTGAAAAACAGGATATTTAAAAAATCATGGAAAAAGAGGATGGCTGAGTGGTAAGCGATTATTTTCTTTTGTATCGACAAAAAGCTGTTATTTTCGGTGAATGAAAAAATCTCTTCTCATATCGTTTATTGTATTACTGTTAAATCTATCGCATGCTTATGCGCAAACAAAAGATAGCTTATTGAATAATATAAATGAAGCAGCTACTGATAGCCTGAAAATAGAAGCTTTGTATGAATACATGCGCGTCAATTTGAACAATAACACATCAGATTTTGAACCCTACATAAAACAAATGGTTTTATTAAGTAGAAAAATAAATTTCAAATGGGGGTTAAGCACGGCTTATATTTTGGGATTATCTTATTATAAGAACCAAGGAAAATTTGAGTTAGCTTTAAAATATGCCGATTCCGTAAAAATTGTTACACAAGCCGATACCACCGAAAACATGAGGCTTAACATGGGGCATCTTCACCTTAACCGCGGCAACTTGTATTATAATATCGGAGATTATAAAAATGCGATGCAAGATTATTTTGAAGCAGAAAGAATTTTTAAACAGATTGGCTTTAAGACTATCGCAAGTGTTTACCAAGGCATGTCCAACTGTTTTATGTCTATGGACAATCATCAAAAGGCATTGGAGTTTTCTAAAAAAGCAGTGAATTCATCAAAAGAGTTTGATGACAAAAGATTACTGGCTACTACTATGATGAACATGGCGACTGAATACATGAACATTGATAATTATAAGGCAGCCGACTCTGTATTGAATATAGTTTGGCCTGTGGTGGAAAAATTGCAAAACTCTAAAAGTTTTCATGTGTACTACTACAATAAAGGAGATATAGAAGCCTATTACAAAAAAGATACTTTAAAAGCACTTACTTTTTATCAAAAATCATACGATTACGCTTTATTAAATGAAGACGTTTGGCAACAGGGAAAAGCACTGGAATCAATGATAAATTTTCAGTTGGATATAAACCATAATCCAAAAAAAAATATTGATATACTATATCGGTTATCTGAAGAGAACAACATGCGTGATTATAAGGCAACTGCCTTTGACTATTACTCACGTTGGTATAACCAAGAAAGAGATTACAAAAAGGCTTATGAGTTTTTGAAAAAGTACCAGATGCTCTCAGACAGTGTACATTCAGAAGAAGCGAAAGAAAAAATTACAATAATGGAAATCCGCTTTCGTGTAGCAAACAAAGACCGTGAAATAAAATCGCTGCAAGAAGAAAAGGAAATCAGTGAACTACAACTCAAGCAAAAAAACACATTGAATTACATCTTCATCGGCAGCACGGTATCACTAGTCATCATCTCATTACTTATTTACCTCAATTACCGGCATCGCCAAAAACTTCAGCAACAACGCATCAACGAACTGGAAACCGAAAAACAATTAACGGCTGTAGAAGCCATTTTAAAAGGCGAAGAACAAGAGCGCACTCGCCTTGCCAAAGACCTGCACGATGGCCTTGGCGGCATGCTCAGTGGCATAAAATACTCCCTCAACACGATGAAAGAAAACATGATATTGACCGCAAGCGATGCGCAGGCTTTCGAGCACAGCATCCATCAGCTTGATAATTCTATTAATGAGATGAGGCGCGTAGCGCACAACCTCATGCCCGAGTCTCTTGTAAAATTCGGGCTGAATGACGCACTTACCGATTTTTGCAAGCAGATGAGTAGCAGTGGCATACTGAAAGTAATCTATCAATCGTTTGGGTTGAAAGATAAATCCATAGACCGCGGCCTTTCTGTAACCACGTATCGCATAGCACAAGAGTTGCTCAACAACATAGTGAAACACGCCAACGCCACACAAGCTATTGTGCAGATCAGTGCATCCGAAACTCAACTCAGTATTACGGTAGAAGATAACGGTGTGGGGGTGGACCTAAACAAACTGAAAGAAGCACAGGGAATAGGGTGGAAAAATATTCAATCGCGTGTCGACTACCACAAAGGCACTGTGAGCATGCAGTCAACCCCAGACAAAGGTACTTCGGTATATATTGAGTTTTCCTTATCATGAAAGTGAAGTTATTTGTAGTGGACGATCATTTTATGGTGATCGAAGGCATTAGGGCCATGCTGCAAAACGAGCCTGATATTGATTGGCTCGGCCACGCTTACAATGCCGATACGTGTCTTTCTTTTTTACAACACCAACCTCCTGATGTGCTGCTGATGGACATCAACCTACCCGATAAAAGCGGAATTGATTTGTGCAAAGAGGTAGTTGAAAAACATCCTGCCGTGCGAGTTATTGGGTTAAGCACGTTCAACCAGCTTAGTTTTATTTCTAAAATGTTGGACCATGGTGCTGTGGGTTATCTTCTAAAAAACGCCACCAAACCCGAAATACTTGCGGCCATCCGCACCGTTATGCAAGGCAAAGATTACTTAAGTTCCGAAGCCTTCGATCTGTTGAAGAAGCCCAACGTAGAGGAAGCACCCACACTTACCAGGCGCGAAATAGAAGTACTTCAACTAATAGCCGAAGGGTTAACCAATGCGGAGATGGCAGAAAAACTTTTTGTGAGCGCCACCACCATCGACACGCACCGCAAGCATCTGCTTGAAAAATTCAACGCAAAAAATACGGCTGTTCTTATCCGGGTGGCTTCGCAAATGAAATTCGTGTAGTAAGAGGATGTCGTCTATCCGTCTATGCAATCAATACCAAATTCCTTAATCCTCTGCTTGTTCGTACAACGGCTTTTGGGTGGCGAAGTCGTACAGGGTGAGTCTTCGCAGATTGTAGTAGGCAGTCCAAAAAGCTTTGAGTGCCGCGATATAACTGCGCTTAGCATTGTCTTTTTCATTGAGGGCGATGGCCAGATTGGTAATATCAATTTTACCAATGAGGTAGCGGTTCTGTGCCACCGTATAGCGCTCTAAAGCCACTACATCCGATTTTTGCGTGATCTCAATTTGCAATCGCAACAACTCAAACTGACGCACCTGGGTAAGCACTTCTTGTTCGAAATTAACTTCATCTTGAGCAATGGTAAAATCAGTCAATCGCTTGTTGGCATAGGCAGTCTGTGTAGTAGCCCTGCGCCTGCCCCAGTCGATCACCGGCACGTTGAAAGAAATATTGAACACTTGTTGATTTAGGGTACGCGTGTACAAATCGGAAATCATAGCCCCCTGACTATTCAAACCGTATTGCGCTGTGATGGTAGTCTGATAACGTGTGCCTTTGGCCTGTGCCACGCTCGCCTCTGCCTGAATCCTTCTGCGTTGAAAAGCAATGTATTCGGCCCGGTTCTTCTGGGCATGATGCAGCGCTTCCTCCTCGCTCAATTCAAATGCTGGAACTTCATCCGGCAACACCAAACTAAAACGCTCTCCGTCTTTAAGACCAATGTAGGTGCGAAGAGCCAACATATTGGATTGTAAATCCAGCCGTGCCTGGGCCACATCTTGTCTTGACCTCAACAATTGGAGTTCTACCTGCAGCAGTTTGTCTTTGGGAGTGGTACCGATGTTGTAGCGGCCTTGTTCTATTTTATAGATGGTGTCGTTGTTGGCCAAATTGAACGAAGCAATCTGTTCGTTGATTTGTGAAGTCAGCACATTAAAAAAAAGACTGGCGGCTTGTTGTGAAATAGATTCGAGGGTCTGGATATATTGCCGCTTAGATTCTTCGAATACAATCGGTTGGCTGCGCTTGTCCCACTTCAACTGATTGTAGGAAAACACCGGCTGCGACAATTGAATGTTCATGAGGTTCCCATTCCATTGTGTAGAATTTTGAATTCGATCGTTAAAGAAGTTATAGCCGGAGTTGACGGAGATCGTACCACCGGTTAACGCTATGGGTTGTTGCAATCCAAAATTCAAGCCGGGGTTAATTTGATTGATAGCCCTATACACGATTGAGCCATCCTGTTGGCGTATAGGGCTATAACTGTTGGTGTATGTAGGCAAGTTGCCGTTCATCCTCAGTTGCGGATTGTAGTTAGTACGATAGGTGCGGTACTGCCAAAAGCTAGTTTCTTTTTGATTGATCGCCTGTTTTGCAGCCGGAGCCTGGTTTTGTGCCAAACGGATGACGTCTTCAAGAGTGTAAACGGTTTGGGCAAAGGAAAAATTAAAGAAAAGCAAGAAGCTTAGTGGAAGAAGATTTTTATTCATAACGTAATGAGGCTATAGGATCTTGTTGGGCGGCTTTGCGTGCGGGGGCAATTCCAAAAATCAAACCTACGGTAGCCGCCACGCCAAACGATAAAACAACAGAAGAAAAACTTATGATGGTTGGTATTTTTGCAATGGACGAAACAAAGTACGCGAGTGTAATGCCAAGCACCACACCGATTACGCCCCCTGTGCCGCTGATCATCACGGCTTCAAAAAGAAATTGCTGCACCACATCGCTTTTCTTGGCCCCGATGGAAAGACGCAGCCCTATTTCCTTAATGCGTTCGAGCACGGAAGCCAGCATAATGTTCATAATGCCGATGCCCCCCACCAACAACGAGATGCCCGCAATGGCACCGAGCACATAATTGAAAATATCGTTGGTGCGCTGTTGTTGTTTCAGCAGCAACTCGGGTATCTCAATTTCGTAATCGATAACTTCATAGTGTTTGCGCTGCAGCAGGCGCGAAATAATTTCGGCCGTGGGCTGCATACTTTCGGTAGTCTTCACTTGTATCACCAACCGATCGAGCTGGTGGTAATTTTTTTTCTTTGCATCGTCCTCCGCAGTAGCCCCAGAGATAAAAATCATTCCACGACCTTTTCGGTTTGCCTCGCGTAATGCATCGACTGTAATGAGATCACGGTTTTCGTATCGAATCAACACGGTTTGCAGGGGCGTATAGATATCCATATTAAAATCGCGAATGCCCAGCTTGCTGATGCTTGCTGTTGAAACCGACCTCTCGCGCAGCACGCCCACCACAATGAGCCACTGCGCACCTACTTTGATGTATTTGCCGATCGGGTCTTCGGTAGGAAAAAATTTGCTTTTGATGCCCGCACCAATAATGCACACCGGCAGCCCTAATTTAAGTTGTTCTTCATTAAAGATTCGCCCTTCGATAAACTGAAAATCATAAATTTCAAAATACGAAGGCTGAACACCCACCAATTTAGCCGATCGCCTCAACCCTTTGCGAATGGCGTTGGTCTCCAAAATAATTTCCGGGCTGAGTTTGTTCAACCCGGGCACGGCTTCTTCAATGCTGTGCATATCGCGCACGGTAAGGCCGGGCGAAAATTTTTTCTTTTCTTTTTTGCCGTTTGCTTCTTCGTTGAGTTTCTCTTCTTCTTGCTCTACAATGGGCTTGATCACAATGTTATTAACACCCACCAGTTTAATTTGATTGAGGATTTCCTGTTGCGCACCATTGCCAATGGCCAGCATGGCAATTACGGCCGCTACACCGAAAATAATTCCAAGAGCCGTTAATAATGACCGGACCCGGTTGGCCACCACGGCATCTACGGCAATATAGAGGTTGGCCATAAGCCGCTGAAAAGAATCGGATTGAAACATTATTTTGAGGGGGGCATTCGCATTACTTTTTGAGCAGGCTCTGCGGACTTGGCAGGCTCTTCTTCCTTCTTTTTCTTGCGCTTTCCGTTGAGTTCGGGTAAGAGTTGTATTTTCTGGTCGCCCACATCGGGCGGCATCGACAAAAACAGACGGTCGTTTTCTACAACACCTTTCAGCACAACGGCTTCGTTGGAATTGGTTTCTCCTACGATAACTTCTTGTTTGGTGATTTTAATGCCCTCTTGCACAAACACATACGTGATGGAGTCGTGCTCGTTGTGCAAACATTCGAGCGGAATGTGCAGCAC
The DNA here is from genome assembly GCA_018267285.1 of Bacteroidota bacterium. Lineage (GTDB taxonomy): Bacteria > Bacteroidota > Bacteroidia > Cytophagales > Cyclobacteriaceae > ELB16-189. Next base: position 263,318 of record JAFDYU010000002.1, read on the forward strand.
TTCGTCTACTTCGTGGGCAATAATTTTATTGCTGGTGGTCATGGCCGGGCGAAGGCTCATATCGGTGCCGTCAATTTCAACGAGTACTTCAAACACTTTGGCATCGGAGTTCGGGCGTTGTTCGCCAACATTGGCTACATGGATTACTTTGCCAGTCAGTTTTTTATCGGGGTACGCGTCCAGGCCAACTTCTACTTTTTGCCCGGGTTTTATTTTCCGGATGTCCACTTCGTTTACAAATGTTTTCGATTGCATGGTGGTGAGGTCGGGCAACGTAGCCACTACGGGATCCCACATTCGAATCTGCGAGCCGGCTTTCACCGGTTTGCCGTCCCAATCTCTTTCGTAGATAACCATACCCGCATCGGGCGCTTTCACATTAAAGGATTGCAAAATTTTATTCATGCCGTCAAATTCATTCGTCACTTTTCGAAGCTCAGCACCCACAACGCGCATTTTTTCGATATTCTGATTTTTTTTGATTTTGTAATTATCTATGGCTTGCTGGTAAGCCCGTTTGGCTTTGTCCAGGTCAATCTCGGTTTGTTTTACGGTAGAGGGCGGTTCGAATTTAGATTGCTCGCGGATAATTTCTTTTTCTTCCACAGCATATTTCAAATTGATCAGCTCATCGCGCGACTTGCGCATTTCAAGGGTTGTATCGAGTTGTGTTTGCACAAATTTGCTGTTGGCGGTTTCAAGATCAATCTGCTTCTGCAAAAATTTCGTCTGAAACTCAGATCGGTCAAGGGTAGCTACCCAATCTCCTTTCTTTACGATGGTTCCTTCGTCTACGATGTTTTGAATGGTTACCTGATATATGCTGAAGTTGCGAAGCCCTTCAGGCCCTTGAATTTTCACAAAATTTTTGGCCTCAAGCTCTCCGGTGGTTTCTATCTCTACTTTGAATTTCCCACGTTTCACTACCGACATGATGTTGGCCGATTCGTCTGCTCTATTGCCGCGCACCACAAAGTAGCCGATAAAGGCGATGAGGATGCCCAAAGACGCGATAAGTATTTTTCGTTTCATAGCCTATTAAGTTGTTGGCAACTTTAGATACTGTTTTCCTATAATAATGGTTACAAAATTCAAATTATTGCCCTACCATTCATAAAAAAGTTACAACTTTTCAAGGGCACAGACAATGCTTTGATGATTGAATCCTAAAAAAAGTTGAGTGGTTGTATGGTATAAATTTTAAATTGTGATGAAATGCAAAATTAATGAGAAACTCGGTTATTTTCTTCTGTGTTGTGCTACTACTTTCCTGTCAACCGTCAAAAAATACACCAGCGGTAGTTGGCGTACCCGATCATCCGGCCTGGATCATGCAAGGAAATATTTATGAAGTAAACGTACGGCAATATACACCCGAAGGAACTTTCAATGCTTTTGCAAAACATCTTGATCGGCTCAAGGCCATGGGCGTGCAAACCCTTTGGTTCATGCCCATCAACCCAATCAGCATAAAAGACCGGAAGGGCTCGCTTGGCAGTTACTATGCGGTGTCGAACTACACGACAGTCAATCCCGAGTTTGGCACACTCAACGACTGGAACCAGCTCGTTAAAGCCGCCCATGAAAAGGGAATGAAAGTAATTATTGACTGGGTGCCGAACCACACGGGTGCCGACCATCCGTGGCTTGAGAAGCACCCTGACTTTTATGCAAAAGATAAAAACGGAAACCCGGCCGTGATGATGGACTGGACCGACACCCGGCTGTTGAACTATAGCAACCCTGTGTTGGAAGACAGTATGATTGCAAGCATGGAGTATTGGATCCGAACTTCCTCCATCGATGGTTTTCGGTGCGATGTGGCCTGGAATGTGCCCGGAAGTTTTTGGAGCAAATGTATTTCGCAACTCAAACAAATAAATAAAGACATTTTTATGTTGGCCGAAGGCGATAAACCGTATCTGCACACATCAGGTTTTGATGCCACCTATCCTTGGGAAATGTTTCATACCCTGGAAAAAATTGCCAATGCAGAACGCCCCGCTTACGCGATCGACAGTTTGATCAATAAATTTGATACCGCCTACACGGCAACTGCCATCGAAATGTATTTCACCAGCAACCATGACGAAAACAGTTGGAACAAAGCAGACTATTGTTCTTTTCCGGGAGCGGTTCACGCTCCGTTTGCAGTGCTTACTCAAACCCTCGCCCATAGTGTGCCTTTAATTTATGGAGGCCAGGAGGAACCGGTGTTGCGAGCCATTAAATTTTTTGACAAAGATACCATGTGGTTTGAAAAATTTGAACGCGCCTCATTTTACAAAACACTACTTGATTTACGATCGAGAAATGCTGCCCTTTCGGCCGATGCCTCTTTTCGTAAAATTGATGTTGGAAACCGCGATGCACTGTATGCTTTTGTTCGCGAAAAAAACGGAAAGAAGGTTTTGGTAATTCTTAATCTTTCAAACAACGATCAAACCTTTTCTGTAAAAGACGAAAGCCTGCACGGCCACGCGCTGAATGTATTCAATCTCAAAAAGGAAGAAATTTCGACAACGCCAACGGTGCTTGCTAAGTGGGGCTTTTGGGTTTACGAATATTAAAATCTGATGAAAAGCTTTTATCTTCTTCCATTAATTTTTTTATTCGCTAAAGTTGGCGCACAGCAAATTCAATATTCATTTGCTGCTGAAAAAGACACCACAAAAAATTATTACATCACCCTGCTTCCAAAAGGTGAAGTAAAAGGAGTTTTGATCGTGCTTCCGGGTTTTGGCGAACTCCCAAAAGAGACACTAATTGACTGGGACATACAAACGTACGCACCTCGTGCGGGCATAGCAACGTTCATACCTGCTTTGGGCGACAGGTTTTTTTTCTACATCGACAGTTTGTCCCATCAAAAATTGATCAAGTTTATCGATCATGTCTTCCGCAAGCATAACTTAAACGGGAAACCTTTTTTTATAGGTGGTGCTTCGCTGGGAGGCACTATGGTACTGCAATATCTTGAGCGATCGTATGCTCCGAAATCAAACCTTAGGAAACCGGTTGCCGTTTTTGCGCTGGACCCTCCTTTAGATATTGAGCGCCTGTACTATAACATGACTTCGAAAAATTTCCCCAAAAAACATCCGATAAGGGCTCAAGAAAACAACTACATATCAAACAGAATTCGTCAAGAGTTTAAAACCGATCCATCGCGTAACCCTGAGTATTTTTGGAACATCTCACCGTTTGCTCAAAGCGACACAACTCATTCGTCTTTGAAAAATATTCTTTCCGTGCCTATAAGAATATACACAGAGCCGGATATCAATTGGTATATCGATAACCGTTATGTTGATTATTCGGGTATCAATGCTCCAGACGATGCCGCCATTATCAACTGGCTCAGGTCATGGGGTAATACTAAAGCAGAGTTGATAACGACAAGCGGTAAAGGATATAGAATCAGGGAAAAGACCCGACATCCTAATTCCTGGACAATTGCCGACAGTAAAGAAGTTGTTGAGTGGCTATCGCAATTCGTGCATTAACCGTAACTCAGTTTACAAACTCAAATACTGATTTTCTTAAACTTCATCACTTGCCAGATTACCACGGGTGCACCAATCAATGACGTAAGCGCATTAAGTGGAAGCAGTTGTACATCGCTTACGAGTTGCGAAAGGATATCGCAAAACAAAAGCAACAGGGCGCCCATCACCATCACATGGGGGATCAAAATTTTATGATTGGTTGTTGGCGTCACCAACCTTGCGAGGTGTGGTACGGCCAGCCCAACAAAGGCAATCGGTCCGCAAAATGCCGTGATGGCTCCGGTCATCAGTCCGGTGGCGATCACAATCCAGGTTCTTGAGCGGTTAACATTTACGCCCAGGCTGCGCGCATAGTTTTCGCCCAGCAGCCAGGTGTTTAACGACTTCACCAAAAGAAAACTGAGCGTCAACCCGAAGAGGAGTATAAGTGCCATAACACCAATTTCGTTCCACCCGCTATTTCCTACATTGCCCATCGTCCAAAGTACGTAGAGTTGCAAGTCTTCGGCCCGGCTTACAAACTGCAACACACTCATGAGCGAAGACGTGGCAGCCGCCAGCATCAACCCGATAATCAACAACGAGGCATTGTCGCGCACGGTTCGAGAAACTGCCAACATCAGCAAAAGGATAAGCGCTCCGCCAATACCGGCAGCAAGCGCAAGGCTCCACTCGTTGGCTATAAAACTTAAATTTTTCCCAGCGAGCAAGAGTAAACCAACCAGCAAACTCGCACCCGAGCTTAGGCCCAGCACATCGGGCCCGGCCAGTGGATTGCGAAAAAGTGTTTGCATCAGTAAACCGCTGCAGGCAAGCGCAGCCCCGGCCAGCACGCAGGTGAGTGCTTTGGGCAACCGGAACTGCCACAAAATGGTGTGAACGGTGGAATCGGCATGGTGCAAAATGTTTTTTATGCTGTCGGATAGTGGAATCGGAACGTTACCCACGCTCACATCCGCAAAAAACAGTAGCAGCAATAAAAATAGTAGCAATAAAATTTTTACAGAATGGCGGTCTTTCATCATTTTATACACATAGCAAAGATAACTCAACACACTTTTGCATTGGCTTTTGAATAACTAAAATTATTTTCAGGCAAAATTTATTTCATGAAAGACAATAGCCTCAGGCCTCTGTTCAGTATTCCCGTCATCATTGCGGCCCTCGGCTACTTTGTTGACATCTACGATTTGCTCCTTTTCAGCATTGTGCGCGTGCCAAGTCTCACCAAGCTTGGTGTTGCCTCGGCCAACTTACTCAGCGAAGGTGAATTTTTGCTACGCGTGCAAATGATTGGCTTACTAACGGGCGGAATGATTTGGGGCATTATGGGCGACAAGCGAGGGCGGTTATCTGTTTTGTTCGGCTCTATATTATTGTATTCGCTGGCGAATATTGCCAACGGTTTCGTGGTGAACACAACACAGTATGCCATCCTTCGGTTTATTGCCGGAATAGGCTTAGCCGGTGAACTGGGTGCGGGCATAACGCTTGTTTCCGAATCGCTGCCCACACACCTGCGCGGTTACGGCACAACACTGGTAGCCACCGTAGGTTTAATGGGTGCCGTGGTGGGCAATTTTGTAGTGCGTCTTTCGGACGACTGGCGCACGGCATTTTTTATTGGGGGCGGGCTGGGCTTGCTTCTACTCATTGCGCGTGTCAGTGCGTTTGAGTCCGGCATCTTTTTAAAAGTTAAAGAAGAAAAAATTGAGCGCGGCAATTTCTTCATGCTGTTCAACAACAAAGAGCGTTTTAAAAAATTTATGGGCTGTATTTTCATCGGCACACCCATCTGGTATGCCATTGGGGTTTTGATTTTTGCCTCGCCCGAAATTGCAAAAGCATTGCACGTTAGTGGTGAAATTAAATCGGGCGATGCGGTGATGTGGAGCTACATAGGCCTGGCCGTGGGCGATCTTTCGAGCGGCCTGCTGAGCCAGTGGGCAAAATCGCGCAAGAAAATTGTACTCCTTTATATAATTCTTACATTGATTTTTGTGCTCCTCTTTTTGTTTTCAGAATCTATTTCTGTTTCACAATTTTATTTTAATTGCTTTTTACTCGGCATTGGGGTGGGCTATTGGGCTTTGTTCGTTACCATTGCTGCCGAGCAGTTCGGCACTAACTTGCGCTCTACCGTGGCCACAACGGTTCCAAACTTCATTCGCGGTACAGTTGCACCGATAACACTGCTCTTTGAATATATGCGCACCGAGAGCGGGGTGATTTACGGTGCGCTTTGGGTTGGCCTCATCACCATTGTTATTGCCATTATTGCCGTGAGGCTGGTGGATGAAACGTTTACAAGGGATATGAATTTTATAGAAAAAAATTGATTCTTTTTTGCAAAACTTACATCTCCGTTTCCGGAAGTGTTTAGAAAGCTATATTCTTTATCCTCACAATTTTGAGCGTTATCTTTGTAGCTACATTGCGTAGTCTATACCATTGGCTTCATGAGATCTTTTATTATTTATATAGCCCTATCGATCATCCCGGTTCTGTCATTTTCTCAGAATCGAAAAAAGATTGATAGCCTCAAAAAAATCTTGCCCGTTTCTCCCATTGGTCAGCATTACGAGCTTTTAAATCAGCTTGCGTGGGAATACCGTTTTGCTTACCCCGACAGCACGGTGCTGTATGCCCAACGCGCATACGCACTCGGCAACGAATTAAAATTAACTTCTGATTTAGCTCGGCCGCTCAATTATCAAGGTGTTGCACTTAATTACAAAGGCGATCGGTTGCAGGCTTACGACTTGTTTGTGCAAGCATTGGATTTGAGTGTTCGCCAGAACGACTCTTCGCAGATTGCCCACAGCAACAACAACATCGGGCGGCTGTTTTTTGAACAGGGTATTCTCTCCAAATCGTACGATTATTACATCCGTGCGTACAACATTTTCAAAAAACGGAATGATCGGTATGGTTTAGCGTACACCATTCAAAGCCTCGGTACCTTGCAACGTGCACAAAAAGATTATGTAAAAGCCGAGAAAAACTATCTCGAAGCATACGAAATCCGTTTATTGATGGGCAACTCGCGCGATATTATGTCGGCACAAATGATGCTCGCGCGGCTCTATCAGGAACGGGAAGACCTCCAAAAATCAGACGCGATGCTGGCCAAAGCCGACTCCATTGCCAGCCGGATGAACGACGAACTAAGCCTGGCAGAAATAAAATTATTGAACGCCAAAAATCTGGTTGAAGAAGGAAAACTTATAGAAGCTGAACAAGTGGCAGAGGCAAGCACAAAAGTAATTGAGCGCGTGCACTACGTGCGGGTGCTGCCCGAGGCAATGCGCTTACTCGGAAGAATAAAAATGTTGAATAAAAAACCGAGTGAAGCCGAAATGTATTTCAAGTCTTCACTTAAAATAGCAGCACGCACCAAAGATCTGCAAGATCAGATGGAGGCCTATCGTTATTTGTGGAAGCTGGCTGTGAAAGAAAATAATAAAGACGAAGCGGTAGAATACCTGAACCAATATTTAGTTCGTAAAGATTCCATCAAAGATCTGGATTTGGCACGCCAGGTAGAACGGTTACAATTTCAATTAGAAATTGAAAAAAAAGACAAGGAGAACGAGTTTCTTCGGTTGAGCAAAACCCATCAAGCCGAAATTATATCAAGCCAAAAAACCCAAAACGTTGCGCTCCTGGTTATTATGGTGTGCGCCTTGTGTATGGCCTCAGGCCTTTGGTACTACAGCCGCAAACGCAAACGCACCAACCTGAAGCTCGAAGCGCAAAATCAGTTTATCGATCTGCAACGCAAGCAAATCGAAAAACGCAATATGGACTTATCGATGCAAAATCATAAACTCGCTGAGATTAATCACGAGAAAGATATGCTGATGAATATTGTGGCACATGATTTAAAATCTCCATTGGCCCGCATCATGGGGCTCACCAATTTACTCAGCGTGGACGGCTCTCTTTCTCAGTCTCAGCAAGAATATGTTCGTTTAATGAAAGATGTAACGCAATCTAATCTCGATTTGATTGCCGACTTGCTTGATGTAAATGCCTGGCAAATGGAAAATGATGTGCCCCACGCCACAATATTCAATCCGGGTGAACTCATAGAAGAACGTGTGGCTTTCTTTCAACACGCCAGCATCAGCAAGAACATTGACTTATTGTTAAATCACGATGCAAACGGAACCGCTCGAAGCAATGCCGGATATATTTCTCGCATCATTGACAATTTGCTTTCCAACGCCATAAAATTTTCTCAGAAAGGCTCTACCGTTATTGTTGACGCACAACTCCAAGAGGGTCAGTTTATTCTTTCAGTAAAAGATAACGGGCCCGGTTTTTCGGAAGCCGACAAAAAATTGCTGTACCAGCGATTTAAAAAACTCAGTGCCCGGCCTACAGCCGGTGAAAGTTCTAACGGGCTTGGCCTCGCCATTGTAAAAACATTGACCGACCGGCTGAATGGCAAAATCGAACTGGAAAGCGAAATCGGCAAAGGAAGCGAATTCAAAGTTACGATTCCGGTGAAAGTAATTGAGTCGGTATCCGTTTAGGCAATCGCGTGCCGCAGGTATTCGTTCAGTTTGTTGATGCTTTTGCAAATCGATGACACTTTCATTACGAACTTAGCATCGCTCACTTCGCTGTCGGTAAACAGATGAGATACCGTAAAGCTTTTATTTTTCAGAAGTTCTATCTGTGGGTGGTCTTTTGAATAGCCTTTCGGTGCCGTCTTCACCCGATCCCAGTCCGAAAGTCCCTTGAAATATTTTTTAAATTCCTTATCGTTCAAAATTTTTAAAATGTCCTTCGGGTTGTAATCAATCTCTTGCCTGATCTTGGCCAGGTTATCGGGGTTCGGCATGTACATACCACCCGCTATCATGCTTTTATTGCCGGGTTCAAGATGAACATAAAATCCTGGCTCTTGTTCCATCTTTCCGTTGGCCGAAAACCCCGCTCCCATATTGATTTTGTACGGACGTTTGTCTTTACTGAATCGAACATCGCGATAAATTCGAAAGCCTGCTTTGCGGGGGTTTAGTGCTGCGAGGCTGCCATCAATTTTTACCAATTCTTTGTGGAGCTCTTCCAAAAAATCTTCAAAAGAGGATTTTGCTTCGAGATAAACCGATTTGTTTTTCTCAAACCATTCGCGGTTGTTATTCTTGGCAATGTTTTTAAGGAATTTTAAGATGAGTGGAGCGTTCATAATTGAATAAAGAAAAGGACAACTTTAAATAAATTCTAAGATGCTTTCAAGCCCGATGCCACGAGAAGCTTTGATTAAAACGGTAGAATTTAAGATAGGTTTACGTTTCAGCTCTTCGATCAGCAATTGTTTATTTTCGAAATAGTTTGCTTGGGGAAGCTCCGATAACGCAGAACGAAAGTAGTTGCCAACCAAATAAACGGTTCCAATTTTTTTTTCTTTAATGAATTTCCCGATAGCCGCGTGTTCTTCTTCGGGTTTTTCCAGTTCGTACATATCGCCCAAAATCAACACCTTATTCTCTGCTTTTATATTGGATAGGTTTTCAATGGCCGCTAGCATGGAGCTTGGGTTAGCATTGTAGGCATCTAATATAATAGTGTTAGTTCCTTTATTTGTTAACTGCGAACGCATGTTTTCGGGTTTGTATTCGGCAACAGCTTGTTGTGCCAAGTTCTTATCCACACCAAAAAATTTTCCGATACACAGTGCTGCGGCTATGTTTTCAAAATTGTAGGAACCGATCAATTGTGATTGAACTTGTTCACCGCCTTCAACTTTAAATAGTACAAACGGATCGGCAGAGATAAATTCTGCATAATAAAAATCATTGGGAGCAGGGTAAAACAGTGGCGAACGAAATCGGCTGGCAAAGTTTTTTAAAATCGGATTTTGAGAATTGATAAAAACCTGTCCGTTGTTTAAAATCAGATATTGATACAATTCCGATTTTGCGCGAATTACATTTTCAAATCCTCCAAACATGCCGGTGTGTGCTTTACCAATATTGGTGATGAAGCCGTGTGTTGGTTGGGCTATGTTGCACAGCATTTCAATTTCGCCCACGTGGTTTGCCCCCATTTCAATGATCGCAATCTCGATAGAACGCGTTATCGACAAAATTGAAAGCGGCACACCGATGTGGTTATTCAGATTACCTTTAGTGGCAAACGTTTTATATTTTTTACTCAGCACGGCATGAAGCAATTCCTTGGTGGTTGTTTTTCCGTTTGAGCCCGTCAGCCCGATAACCGGAATTTTCAATTGAGTACGATGGCGACTCGCCAAAAGTTGAAGTGCCCTTAAACTATCGTCTACAACAACGTAACGGTCGTCTTTTTTAAATTCTTCTTCATCAATTACCGCATAGGCAGCACCTTTTTGCAACGCTTGTTCGGCAAGCGTGTTTGCGTTGAAGCTCGGGCCCTTAAGCGCAAAAAAAATAGAGCCCTTAACAATCTGCCGCGTGTCGGTGCAAACCGCACCACAGGTCAAATATTTTTCATAAAGATTAAGGATGACCTCCGACATGAATCAAACACTTCAACTGAAAAAATTATTTCTTCTCTTCTGCAGCCATTCCGCCCGACCGCGTAACCGACATCAATTCTTGCATGGTACGTTTCATGCTATCCGTTGACCCATCGAGGAAAATAGTGTTGCCTTTACCATTCTCGGCAAAGTGACGGATCGACTCGGTCCACATGGCGAATAAAATAAAGGACGAGTCGAGATTTGCCGTTTGCATTTCTTTTGCCGCCTGCGACATCCCCTTGGCCACCTCTTCGCGGAACAACGCAACACCCTGGCCGCGGAGTTGGGCAGCAATTTTTTCGGCTTCTGCCGCAATTTTGATAGCGTTACCATCGGCTTCGGCCGCTTTGGTTTTTGTAATTAGCAACGCCTGGCCTTCGTTCTCGGCTGCTGCGCGCAGGTTATTAGAAGCCACCACTTTGGCCATGGATTTCATAATGGTATCGTCAAACGCGATGTCGTTCAATTGTAAGTCGATCAGGTGATAGCCCCAACCTTCAAGGGTGTGATCGAGCTGTTGCTTAACTTCCTGAACAATTTCTGTTCTCAGCGAAAGGATTTCCGATTGCTTTTTAGTGGCCACAAAACTGCGAATAGACCCTTCAATGGTGCGGGTGAGAGCTGTCATCAAACTTTGGTAATCCACAAATTTAAATGCCACATTTTTTATGGTGTCCTCTTCCTGGTTCAACACCGAAAACAGAAGCATTGCTTTAAAATTTACGTTGGCTTGATCTTGTGTGGTGGCTTGAAATTCAAGTTCAACAGATCGGTTTTGAATGGACACCCTCGAAAAAATTTTTTCGATCAAGGGCACTTTCAGGTTGAGCCCCGGCCTCAATATGCGCCTGTATTTTCCAAACACGGTAACTACTGCAACCATGCCTTGTTTTACCGTAACAAATGAACTGAACAGCACAATGATGCCAAAGATCAAGACAAAATACATAAGTCCTTCTATCATGGTTTAGGGTTTAGTTTGTTATCAAAGGTATTAAAGAATTTGATTTTTGATTTTAGGCGTGGGTTGCCAGCCAATCGTTTGAAAATTTTATCAGTTGGGGGAAAAATTCCTTAAACTCATTTTCAAACTCCGAATAATTCACTTTAAGGTCTTCCGTAGCTTCTTCCATCTTCGACACAAACCGGGTACGGTGCGCCATGCCGCTCAAGGCGCGATGAATGCCTTCGAGATGGGCGTAGTTTACCAACCAATTTCCTTTCATCATGTATGGCAGCATCATTTTTACCTCATCGGGTAAAACGGAGTTGTGCTGTTGAATCGTTCTGTAGCTCCAATCGGCATATTCCGCAAGAGATTCAGTTGAATACTCGTGCCAGAGTTTGGCCAGAAAATGATCGTAAAAAACATCCACAATCACACCGGAATAGTGGCGGTATTTATTTCGAAGTCGGTGTTTGCTTTGCTTAACCGTTTCGTGGTGATCTGTGTACCAATCGATCTCGCGATGAAGGGAAATGCCTTTCGCAATATTTTTTCCATAGTGCAAAGCCAAGTTTTTCCCTTTGACAAAATCACCAATAAAATTTCCTACAGCTATTTCTGGTTCGTTGCCCGAGAGGTATAAATGCGCTAGGAAATTCATCTGTTAAAGATAGACCTTCTGTTGTTGCCATTTAAAAGATACAACAAAAATTAAGTTGATGTTGCCACAATTTTCAATTATTATTGAAGTACAACTATCACCATATCATCTTCTTTATGAAATCTAAATACTATTTATTAGCTATTGCCCTGCTGCCCTTCGCCTGTTTCGCACAACGTACAATTATCCATTGTGGTTCGCTCATCGATGGCAAAAATAAAACACAGCAACAGCAAGTAACAGTTATTGTTGAAGGCAACACCATTATTTCGCTGGACAAAGGTTTTGTTAAACCCGGAAAAGACGATAAACTCATCGACCTGAGTAAAAAAACAGTAATGCCCGGACTTATAGACATGCACGTTCACCTCGAAGGAGAGACCAGCAAGGGCGGCCAAATAAAAAGCTTCACACAAAACGAAGCAGATATAGCTTTCCAGTCTACCGTGTATGCAAAAAAAACATTGATGGCAGGCTTTACCACCGTGCGCGATTGCGGTGGCAGTGGCGTAAATATTTCGTTGCGTAATGCCATTAACCAAGGAATGGTGGTTGGCCCGCGGATACTCACAGCCGGCAAAGCAATCGGTTCTACCGGTGGCCATGCCGATCCAACCAATGGCTACAAAAAAAATTTAATGGGCGACCCCGGCCCCAAGGAGGGTGTAATCAACAGCCCCGATGATGCGCGCAAGGCTGTGCGTCAACGCTACAAAGACGGTGCCGACTTCATTAAAATCACGGCAACCGGTGGTGTGTTGAGTGTAGCCAAAGACGGCAGCGGCCCACAGTTTACGCAAGAAGAAGTGAATGCGATTGTAGAAACCGCCAAAGATTATGGAATGATTACCGCGGCACACGCACATGGAGCCGAGGGGATGAAGCGTGCCGTACTGGCGGGCATCACCACCATTGAACACGGCACGATGATGACCGAAGAAGTAATGGATTTAATGAAACAAAAAGGCACCTACTTTGTACCCACCATTATTGCAGGCAAAACGGTGGCCGAGCTCGCCAAAATTCCGGAATACTATCCCAAACTTGTTGTTCCAAAAGCGTTGGAGATAGGCCCTAAACTGCAAGAGACGTTTGGTAAAGCCTACAAACGCGGAGTGAAAATCGCATTCGGTACCGATGCCGGTGTTTACGCACATGGCAACAACGGAAAAGAATTTGGTTACATGGTAGAAGCCGGCATGCCCGCCATGGAAGCCCTGCTTTGCGCCATGCAAATAAACGCTGATGTTTTGAAACTAGGTGACAAAATCGGGTCCATAGAAAAAGGGAAACTGGCCGACATCATTGCCGTAGATGAAGACCCCATAAAAAATATCGCCACCATGACGAAAGTGAGTTTTGTAATGAAAGATGGAGTTGTTTACAAAGCTGAATGATCTGCTTAAATATTTCAGACCCTGCCGTCAAACCGGCTCACCTGCTCCATGCCTTCAACTTTTTCTAGTTTTGAAATGAGGGTTTCCAGGTGGCGTGTGTCGTTTACATAAAGCATGATTTCTCCGTGAAAAATTCCGGGGTCGGTTTTGAAAGAGATAGAACTCATATTCACTTTCAGTTCTTCCGAAATTACTTTGCTCACATCATTAATTAAGCCAACCCGGTCTGTGCCCACCACACGCAAGCCGGTAAGAAAAGACAATTCGTGTTGGCTTGTCCACTTGGCTTTGATAACCCGATTACCATGATTGGCCAGCAACTCGGGGGCGTTAGGGCAATTCGATCGATGAATTTTTATCCCCTCGCTCACGGTTACAAAACCAAATACCTCATCGCCCGGAATGGGAGTGCAACACTTTGCCAGTTTATACTCCACCACATCCATATCTTCACCGATCAACAACGTATCTTCCTGATGTTTGGCTTTGATCTGCTGTTCAATTGCTTTTACATCTTTGGTTTCTGCAAGTGGTCGTTTTTTTAATTGAGGAGTGGGTTGGTCTTGGAATTTCTTTAAATCGGCTGCTGAAATAATCCCCTTCCCTATTTTAAAGAGCAGCTCTAACTGCGAGCTTACGTTAAAATATTCGCGTAGTTGATCGTACAAATGATTATTTGCTTCCAACTTCATTTGTCTCAGCTTGCGCAGCAAAATCTCTTTGCCTTCTTCGGCAACTTTGCGTCTGTCTTCTTTCAGCAAATCTTTGATCTTCGATTTTGCTTTTGAGCTGACCACAAACCGCAACCAGTCTTCGTTTGGTTTTTGTTTTGACGAGGTGAGTATTTCTATCTGGTCGCCATTTTGCAACACATGATTGATCGGTACCAGCTTTTGGTTTACTTTGGCACCAATACATTTTGCGCCAATGTCGGTATGGATATCAAAAGCAAAATCGAGTGCTGTTGCCCCTTTGGCCATCGTCTTCAGTTCTCCTCTGGGCGTAAACACAAAAACTTCTTCGTTAAATAAATTACCACGAAAATCATCTACAAATTCCAATGCCGACAAATCCTGCTTCTCCAATGTTTCGCGCACACGCACCAGCCACTTTTCCAAATTCGATTCGTACTTAGTAATGTTGTCTTTGTATTTCCAGTGGGCTGCATATCCTTTCTCGGCAATTTCGTCCATGCGCTTGGAGCGAATCTGCACTTCCACCCACTGGCCGTTCTTGGCCATCACGGTAGTATGCAACGACTCGTATCCGTTGCCCTTAGGAGTGCTGATCCAATCGCGCAGCCGATCGGGATTGGGCATATAATAATCGGTAACGATGGAATAAACTTGCCAGCAATAATTTTTTTCCTGATCGATGGGCGTATCCAAAATCACCCGGATGGCAAACAGATCGTACACTTCCTCAAACGGGATGTTTTGTTTGCGCATCTTATTGAAGATTGAGAAAATTGATTTTGGCCGGCTCTTAATTTCATACTGAACTTTCAGATGATCGAGTTCTTCTTTGATGGGGTGAACAAAATGCCGGATAAACCGATTGCGCGATGTTTTGGTCTCATCAATTTTATCGGCTATTTCGCGATAAGTGGTGTATTCCGTAAACCGCAGGTACAAATCTTCCAGTTCTGTTTTGATAGCATTCAAGCCAAGCCGATGCGCAAGGGGTGCGTAGAGATAAATGGTTTCGGACGAAACGCGCAGCTGCTTGTTGCGCGGCATGCTTTCAAGGGTGCGCATGTTGTGCAGCCGGTCGGCCAGCTTAATCAAAATCACCCGCACATCTTCGCTCAGCGTGAACAGCATTTTGCGGAAGTTCTCCGCCTGTGCCGAAGACCCGTAATCAAATACGCCACGAATTTTGGTGAGGCCATCTACTATTTTGCTCACCTTCTTTCCAAAAACCCGTTCGATATCAATTAACTGAATATCGGTGTCTTCCACCACATCGTGCAATAATGCAGCCGCGATGGAGGTTGTGCCCAGGCCAATTTCTTCTACGCAAATCTCGGCTACCGACAACGGATGGAAAATAAACGGCTCGCCCGATTTTCTGCGCATATTTTTATGCGCTTCCATGGCTATGGTAAAGGCACGCTTAATTACCTTGGCATCGCCTTCTTTAAGTACGGGTTTCGCCTTGCGCAGGAGCCTGCGGTACCGGTTGATTATCTCTCGTTTCTCTTCTACAACATCTACAACCACGGACAAAAATTTCTTTGCTTCAAGATACAAATTTTCGGGTTTGAAGCTAAATCCGATTTGTTTGGTAGGCAGAAAACTGATTTTTTTATCAGCCCTTTATTCCTAACAAATTATCCCTAAATTTGCGCTCCTTTTTGTTGAAAAAAGGTTGTTTTAGCGCATGTGGCGTAATTGGTAGCCGTGCCAGACTTAGGATCTGGTGCCGAAAGGCGTGGGGGTTCGAGTCCCTCCATGCGCACATTTAGAAGTTAGAGGTTGGTTGTTGGATTCTGGCAACCTGCTTGAATAGTATTCCAGAAACTAAATTTCAATCCGTGAACATTACACTCGACAAACAGAGCGCCACCGATGGCCTCATCAAAATCAAATTGAACGAAAGCGACTACCAACCCAAGGTTGAAGAAAAAGTACGCGACTATGCCCGCAAAGCAACCATCAAAGGGTTTCGCCAGGGCCACGTTCCCACGGGCGTGATCAAAAAAATGTTTGGCAAAGGCATTTTGGTTGATGAAGTAAACCACATCATTTCTCATTCGGTTTCGGATTACATCCGCGACAACAAATTGCGTGTGCTGGGCGACCCGCTCCCCAACCAGGAAAAGGCCCAAGCAATCAACTGGGATTTCCAAAAAGATTTTGAATTCGAGTTTCAAATCGGATTGGTGGAAGATTTTGCGGTTGACCTTTCGAAGAAGGTTAAAGTAACATCGCACCCCATTGATGTAGATCAAAAAGCAATGAACGAAACGCTCGATGACATCAAACGCAGGTTTGGCAAACGAAGCAACCCCGAAGTGAGCGAAGCCGGTGATAACTTGTTTGGCGAAATTTCTAAAAAAGACAGCGAAGAAAAACAAGGATCGTACCTACGGATTGAACAAGTTGAAAAATCGCAACAGAAAAAATTCATCGGCTTGAAAGCGAACGATCAGGTAGAATTTATTTTAGAAAAAACAGTTACTGACCCTGTTGCAGTTACTCAATTACTGAACGTAACCGAAGAAGAAGCAAAAAAAGCTACGGGGACTTATGTTTTTAAAGTTACCAGCGTGAGCCGTATAGAACCAGCACATTACAATCAGGAATTGTTCGATCAGGTCTTCGGAAAAGATGTTGTGAAAAACGAAGAAGAGTTTTTGGCCAAAGTAAAAGAGACCGTTTCTGCCAATTACGATCGCGAAACACAACATCTGTTCGAACACGAGATACAACATTATTATGTTGACCACACCAAGATCAACATGCCCGAAGTCTTTTTGAAAACCTGGTTAAAAGCCACCGGCAACGGCCAGGTGACAGACGAAGTTTTAGAAAAAGAATTTAAAAGCTACCGCGATTCGTTAAAGTGGGATCTCGTCAAAAATAAAATTGCCGAAGACCAGGGGATCAAAATAGAAGAACAGGAAGTGCGCGAAAAAGCCAAGCAACTGATCCTCGATCAGTTTGGCGGACAAGCCATTGCCGACCAACTGGGCGATAAGCTGAACGACATCGCCACCAACTATTTAGCCGGAAAAGACGGCAAAGGCGAAAACTACATGCGCACGTACAATCAATTACGCCATGAAAAGATCATGGCTGTAATTAAAGAAAACATCACCACCGTAGAAAAGAAAGTAGGACTGGAAGAATTCAGAAAAATTGCGGAATCGCACCGCCATTGAACTAATCACAATCCATCATCGTTTTAATAGAGCCTGTTTTTAAAACAGGCTTTTTTAATTTCAAAAACTTTGTAAACTTGAAATAAAATAACAACGTAAACGACTACCTGAACAATTACCATTTATGAATAACTCAAATGAATTTCGCAAGTACGCAGTACACCACATGGGCATGAGCAGCAATGCGCTCGATAGCTACATAAAATTTGTTAACGAAAACCCCTATCAGGTAACCGGGATGACGCCCAACATTGTGGAAGAACGCCAGATGCGCGCCACAGTTATCGATGTGTTTTCACGCCTCATGGCCGACCGGATTATTTTCTTTGGAACTCCCGTGGACGACTACATCGCCAATGTTATTACAGCTCAACTCCTGTTCCTCGAATCGTCCGATCCTAAAAAAGATATTATTATGTACATCAACAGCCCGGGCGGTTCGGTTCATGCCGGCCTCGGCATTTACGACACCATGCAATATGTAAACCCCGATGTGGCTACCATCTGCACAGGGCTGGCAGCATCCATGGGCGCTGTACTTCTCGCAGCCGGCACCGCCAAGAAAAGATCGGGCCTGCCACACTCGCGCATTATGATTCATCAGCCTTCGGCAGGAATGCAAGGAACTTCTTCCGATATGGAAATTTCTATGAAGCAAACGCTGGAACTGAAAAAAGATCTGTACAACATCCTGGCAAAGCACAGTGGTCAGAAATACGAAAAAATTGAAAAAGACTCAGACCGCGACTATTGGATGCGTGCTGCCGAGGCCAAAGAATACGGCCTGATCGATGAAGTGCTCGAACGCAACAAGAAATAATTCAAAATTCGTTGATTCGTTGATGTAGATGATAAATCGTATCTTTGCAGATCATCACATCACCGAATTATCGAATTAACTAATTGAACAATGGCAGAAGTAACATGTTCATTTTGCGGAAGGAACAAAAAAGATGTTGACCTGATGATCTCGGGTATCCACGCTCACATTTGCGATAAGTGTGTGATGCAAGCCAGCCAGATTCTGACCGAAGAGAAAAAAAACAAAATTGAAACCGGAGCACTTCCCAATTTTAAGTTGATCAAACCACGGGAAATCAAAAAATTTCTCGATGAATATGTAATCGGCCAAGACGAGGCCAAGCGCGTGATGAGCGTAGCCGTTTACAACCATTACAAGAGGTTGATGCAACGCAAAATCGACACCGACATTCTCATAGAAAAGTCAAACATTATTATGGTGGGCGAAACGGGTACAGGCAAAACCTATCTCGCACGAACCCTTGCCAAAATTTTACAA
This sequence comes from Bacteroidota bacterium, assembly GCA_018267285.1. Lineage (GTDB taxonomy): Bacteria > Bacteroidota > Bacteroidia > Cytophagales > Cyclobacteriaceae > ELB16-189. Next base: position 281,531 of record JAFDYU010000002.1, read on the forward strand.
GTACCTTTTTGTATTGCCGATGCCACGGTGCTAACCGAGGCCGGATACGTGGGCGAAGATGTGGAGAGTATTTTAACGCGTCTTCTTCAGGCAGCCGACTACAACACCGAAGCAGCCGAGCGAGGGATCGTTTATATTGATGAGATTGATAAAATTGCGCGTAAATCGGATAACCCTTCGATAACGCGCGATGTGAGTGGCGAAGGTGTGCAACAAGCACTTTTAAAATTGCTGGAAGGCACTGCGGTAAATGTTCCGCCACAAGGAGGACGCAAACACCCCGACCAGAAAATGATTACCGTCAACACCGAAAATATTTTATTTATCTGCGGTGGTGCGTTTGAAGGAATTTCAAAATTGATTGGACGGAGGCTGAATACGCGGCCTTTGGGTTTTGCCTCTTCAGCCGAAAGCCTGACACCCGGTGAAATTGACAAAGACAACCTCCTTCAATTTGTTTCTGCTCAAGATTTAAAAACATTTGGACTGATACCGGAATTAATAGGCCGCCTGCCGGTAGTTTCCTTTTTAAATCCGCTCGACCATTTTGCGCTCCGGAAAATTCTAACCGAACCAAAGAACGCGCTAATCAAACAGTACAAAAAACTGTTTGAAATGGAAGACATCGAAGTGGAGTTTAAAGAAGGCGCTCTTGATTTTATTGTGGAGAAAGCCATGGACTACAAATTAGGCGCTCGCGGCTTGCGTTCAATATGCGAGGCCATCGTCAACGATGCCATGTTTGAAATGCCCTCCGATAAAACTGCCGACCGGCTCGTGATCAACCGGGCCTATGCCGAAGAAAAATTCAGCAAGTCTCATTACAGCAAGCTGAAAGTTGCCTGATTAAAATTTCAATATCAAAAACAAAATAGCCGGAGCAGAAAAGTGAAACTGCTTTAATTTCTGATTGGTATCGGTTGTAGACGTATTGCTAGTGACTATTCGTTGGCCGGTGTTGGGATCAATAGTAACATTGGTAAACGTGTTGGTATTATTCTGGCCAATGTTAATGGCTTTATAATAGTAAGTTAGCTCAGTTCCAAGAAGAATTTTAGGAGTGATATAATAATTCAATGTAAACCGAGGTCCAAAGCCTGAATCTTTGGTAATGGTGTTTGTGTCGGTTTCATTTGTATTTAACTGAAATTCAGACTTTGTGTTTGTTGTATTATTTGACTTATCGGACAGTAAATCAAACCCGTAACTCAGCATCCATTTTTTGGCAATCGAAACTTTGCGTTCCACTCCAATCCGAAACGAAAAATTATTGATTTGTGTATCGGTAGTGGTGTTAGCATTTGCATCCGTTTGATTAAAGTTATCAACTGTGTAGCCAATTCCTAAATTCAAACCCCATCCGGATTTGGTGGAGTTCACGGCATAGTTGATCAGGTAAGGGTTTGAGACAACCGTTGTGCTGTTGCTTAAATTAAAAATCTGTTTAAAAAGTTGATTAACCTGTATTCCCACATAGTGATTAACCACTTTTGCATTCGTGCTGTCGCGTTGCGCAAAACTTACCGAGGTTGTAAGAACCAAGCCAAAAAAAATAAATCGCATGTACGTTATTTTGATTTAAAAGGAGAAGAGAATTTAGGGTCGGTGATCATGCTGTAATCGGTAAGTGTGTACAGAAATGCGATAATCGATTGCTTCTCGGCTTCCGAAATCATCATCCGCCTAGGGCTTCCATTGGTTTGCAGCACCGGGTCAAGATTTGGGCTATCTTCAATACCCGTGCTGTAATGTTCCAACACTTCGTTTAGGGTGGCAAATCGGCCATCGTGCATGTACGGTGCTGTGAGGGCAACATTTCTTAGGTTCGGTATTTTAAATCGGCCAATATCCGTAGAAAGACCTGTAACATCAGCCCTTCCTTTGTCTATTGGATTAGTGTCTAACCCGATGTCGATAAACCTCTGATCGGGAACATACCCACCGCCAAAAAAAGGAGCGTCAATGTTGGTAAATAAAGAGCCATTGAATGAAAAAGTGTTATGACAATTATTGCAATTATATTTATTCAAGAATATGTTAAAGCCTTCCAATTCGGCAGGTGAAAACTCAATTTTTCTTTGTTGGTATAAATCAAATTTGGTTTGATTGGATGTTATGCTGACAATAAACCGACTTAACGCTACGGATATCTTTCCCTCCGTTACTTCCTCATCGCCATACGCATTTTTGAAAAGCGAAGGATACTCACTTAGCTGCGACAGCTTTTTTGTCAGGTTTTCGAGGGTCATCCCCATTTCAACATGACTAATTATGGGCTCTAAAACCTGAGCTGTGAGCAAAGTCTCTCTACCGTCCCAAAACAAGGAAGTGGATAAATTTAGGCTTGAATCGGAGAAAATAGGTGTACCATTAATTATACCAAAGCCCCTTAAATTTTGAATCGGCATGGCATTTCTGTTCGTCAGCACACCGTTGAACCCTCTGCTGAACTTATTGTTATCCGAAAACGCCAATGCCTGTTTGTGGCAACTTGCACAAGAAACTCCGTTACTCACCGACAAACGCGTATCGTAAAAAAGTACTCTGCCGAGCGTGGGAATATAATCGTTTGCGGCTCCCGAGTTATATTGATAAGGTGTTTGCGGGAGATCTAAATAGGCTGTGGTTAATGTGGGGTTGTTGTTTTGATTGCACGAGTATAACCCCCATGCCAACATCGCGAAAATGAAAAGGGTGAATCGCGTTTTCATCTTACTAATTTAGCAAAATTTAATTACTCTCAAAGAGCCTGCAACATCAGGCGGGCGGTGTTTTCAGAAGCCGATCCGGTGTCCAGAATTTGAAAAATAGTTTCGTAATCTTTTTTCATTTCAGCAATGTGCACAGAATCTTGTACCAGTTTAGCCAATTCAATGTTCAGCGTTGCCAGTGTTGCTTCTTCCTGAATTAATTCTTTCACTACTTCTTTAGCTGCAATCAAATTAACGAGCGAAATAAATTCGACCTTCACCAAACTCTTAGCAATGGCATATTCAAAAGATCCGGTTTTGTAAACTACAACCTGAGGCACTTTAAAAATTCCGGTTTCGAGGGTTGCCGTGCCCGAGGTTACAATAGCGGCATCGGCAATGGAGAGCAGATCGTACGATGCATCGTAAACAAATTTTACATTCGCCTCAGTTTTTAAATCCGCATACAAATCAACACTCAGGTTCTTCACTGCCGCCACCACAAACTGATAGGATGGATTACGTTTTGCGGTTTCGGCCATCAGCGGAACAATTCTTGTTAATTCCATTTTTCGGCTTCCGGGCAAAAGCGCTATTATTTTTTTTGATCGGTCAATTCCATTTTTATTCGAAAAATCAGAATCAACCTTAAACGATTTGATGGCATCCAATACGGGGTTGCCCACGTAGTCAACATCCCAATTGCACTTTTCTTTAAAGAATTTTTTTTCAAACGGAAGGATTACAAACAGGCGATCGACATTTCGTTTCAATTCGAATGCACGGCTCTGATACCAAGCCCATACTTTTGGGGGGATATAGTAAAAAACCTTGATGCCTCGCGCTTTCCCATACTTGGCAATTTTTCGGTTAAAGCCACCGTAATCAATCAGAACGATTGCATCCGGCTTGAATTGATCTATATCTGTTTTGCAAAGTTTGATGTATTTGATAATTGTAAAAAGATTTGTAACCAGCGCAACAAAACCCATGAACGCAAGCTGCTGGTAGTGAACAAAAACATCTACTCCGGCTTTTTTCATTTCGTCACCTCCAAAGCCACGAAGCCGCAAGGATTGATTGCGCGACCGCAACGCTTTAGCCAGATTGCTGCCGTGCAGATCGCCCGAGCGCTCTCCGGCTATGATGTACATTTTTTTCATTCGCCAAAATACTCCACGTAGTTGCGTGGAGTTTCGTAGAGTTTTACCGAGTGAAGCATTCCGTAATTCGAAATACTTTTGATTTTATCTATAAGTATTTTCCAAATTTCTTGGGCCAGTATTTCGGTGCTCGCCATTTTTCCGGCCATAAAAGGCACATCGAGGTTTAGGTTTTTATGATCGAGCCGTTCTATTATTTCGTTGCGAATAAGGTTGCTTAGTTTTTTCAAATCGACTACAAAACCTGTTTCCGGATCCGGGCTGCCTTTGATGGTAACAATCAAATCGTAATTATGGCCGTGCCAGTTTTCATTGGCGCAAGGCCCGAATGTTTCCAAATTCTTTTCTTTACTCCAGTTGGGATTGTAAAGTTTATGTGCTGCATTAAAATGCTCTTTCCGGCTTACGTAAATCATACCAAATTCTAAAATGCAAATATAATCGGTAAGTCGCAGTAGAGTGGAATATCCTTATTTTTGTGTGCAAAAACCATAAAATGATTATTGTAACCGGAGCGGCAGGTTTTATCGGGAGTTGTTTAATCAAACGGCTCAATCAGGATAATTTCAATGCCATCATTGCAGTGGATAAGTTTGGTATTGCTGCCAAAGAAAAAAATTTGACCGAGGCAAAAATAAAAGAACGCGTAGATCGAGACCAGTTCATGAGGTGGCTGGACGAACATAATGAGACCGTAGAATTTATTTTTCATATAGGAGCTAAAACCGATACGGCCGAATTTGATACCGTTCTCTTAAATAAGATGAACACGCAGTACACCAAAGACATTTGGCTGCGTTGTGTACAATACCAAATTCCACTGGTGTATGCATCTTCGGCAGCTACCTACGGCCTTGGTGAACAAGGCTATAATGATGAGGAACCTAAAATAAATCTACTGAAGCCGCTCAATCCTTACGGGCAATCTAAACAAGATTTTGATGTGTGGGCACTGGCGCAAAATGAAAAACCTTTTTTCTGGGCTGGTTTAAAATTCTTTAACGTGTATGGCCCAAACGAATACCACAAAGGGAGAATGGCCTCGGTGATCTGGCATGCGTACAATCAAATCGATAAAACCGGTAAGATGAAATTGTTCCGTTCGCACAATCCGGAATTTAAAGACGGTGAGCAGATGCGCGATTTTGTTTATGTTAAAGACGTAGTTGACGTGTGCTTATTTTTGATGCACCACCGAAAAAATTCAGGTATCTATAATTTGGGGTCGGGCAAGGCACGTACATTTTTAGATCTCACAAAATCGGTTTTTAAAGCGATGGGCAAAAAGGAAGACATTAGTTTTATCGATACCCCTGCCGACATCCGCGACAAGTATCAGTATTTTACCGAAGCCAACATGAACAAATTGAAGTCGATTGGTTATTCAAAACCTTTTCACTCGCTTGAAGAAGGAACACAGGATTATGTGAAAAATTATTTGATGGATAGTTTGAAGAATTATTGATTTGATTTACTCTCTTCGACCCAAACACGTATTGAAATGGAGAGCAGCCCCTTTACATAATAGTTTGTGCTGCCTAAGACATAAAAAAAGAGGCCGCATTGGTGCAGCCTCTTTTTCATTTTACAAAATCAATCAATACGCAGAACTAAACGAGCTAACGTTGTCGTACAATCCTACGTTTGTTTTAGGTACGTTAGGATTAGTATTGATCTCGATCTGCGAATAAAGAAATCTTCTAGGGAAGTCCGTTTTACCGGTAGCATAAGGGAGCTTAAGGAAGTTACCCGTTCTACGCATGTCGTTATAGCCTTCTATTTGACCGATAAAAGTTACATAACGTTCTTCAAGTATTTCCCTAAGTAGGGCTTGATCTTGTGCTATGCCGTCAGCATTCTCCATACCACCCGAAGCAAAGTCACTGTATAGGTACGGAAGATATTTGTTGCCCAAAGCTACATATCCGGAATTAACATGTGCACCTGTATTGTAGTATGCCCTTAATGCATTTAGGCTAATCAGGGCGTTGGCCGGATCGGCTGTTTTTGCATAAGACTCTGCCAAAATTAACTGGTTTTCTTGGTAAGTCACTATCGGAAATGAGGTAGTACCACCAAAAAATCCGTTCTGATTAGTAGGGTTTCCCCAGTCAAAGTCACATAGCACATTGGGCTCATAGGCCACAGCCCCGGCTATAAAGTTCAATCCCCCGCCTGGATAATAGTAATAGTTCAACCTAGCGGTTTCATCGGTATTAGCATTGTTCCTATTATTCGGTTTAGTGTTGTCTAAAAGTGCCGGTGCATAAGAGTTAGCTGCCATATACCCTGAACGGTCATAGGTCATGAATGAATAATACATATTAAATGTGTTCAGGTATGACTCACCATGCGTAGCCATTAAATTTCCGGCAACACTGCCAATCCCTAGCTGAGCTTGAGTGATCGCATTAGCATAGTCGCGGGTATGTAAATATAGTCTGGCCTTAACCGTATGTGCCACGGCAGTCCATCCGGCAACACTACCATTTAAAAGGAAGTCGCCCGTACTTGTACCCGGCAATGCTAAGTTGGCAATAGCTGAATCTAGAAGAGACTGAGCTGCTGCATACACAGATGCCTGCCCATCATATTTAGGGGTAGTGATGGCCGGGTAATGTATTGCTTCTTTATAGGGTACATCGCCCCACAAATCTGCAGCCAACCCATAACTCATGCCCTCGATAGCCTGGGCAATACCCAAAGCAACATTGTTACTTTGCATGCGAGCGTTGGTCTTGATAAGCATGGTATTTTCTAAAACATTATTATATATACCAGACCATTCTCCATCGTAGTCTTGACCAGAGGTAACATAGTTTGCAAGGCCAATGTACTGGCGGTCATCACCGCTGAAATAGCCTGACCACATCCCAGATAGGCGTGCCATATCAGCTTCATAAACCCCAATCAATGAAACTTCTACACCCGTCAGGTATTTGCTGATCGCGATCACACTCGGATCGGTAACATTGACCGGATCTGTAGAAAGGTTAGCGGTCAAATTTGTGCAACTGTTCAGGAAAGGTATAAACCCCAGCAAGAACACGATTGCAATTATCCTTTTGTTTATTGCTTTTTTCATATTCATAATTCGTTAAGATCAATAAGTGATTGTCAAATTGAACAAGATTGATCGTGTATTCGGGTTTTGGAAGTAATCCAGCCCTCGCCCATTGCTTGATCCGGTCAAGTTTGTGTCAGGGTCAATGCCCTTGTAGGGTGTCCATAACAAAAGGTTACGACCCGTTAATGCAAAAGATACGGATGAAAGTTTAGTAGCCGCTTTAAACGCTGCAGAATTCAGTGAGTATCTCAGGGTTAGCTCACGTAACCTTGCCCAAGAAGCATCTTGTACAAATGGCGAATTAATATTAAACCCGCTACCAGCATTAGTATACCAGCTTTGATCGAGCACTACCTTTCCTCCACCAAAATCTTTCACTTCACCTCGGAAGGTATAGCTGCCATCGCTGTTAAGAGTGACCCTTGATGAGCCAGAAGCCTGCAATGCCTGAATGGTGTTACCGTCAGCATTCTTGAGTACAGCAGCATCAGCAGCGCTTACCGTGGTAAGGGCGCCCGCATATTTGCTTGTTCCAAAGTTAGTAAGCGCTCCCTGTGTACCGTTCCACATTTGCCCACCCACTGATGCATCAAACAGCATGTAGAGGCTCAGGTTTTTGTAGCTAAAGGTGTTACCAAAACTTGCCCTGTATTTAGGGTTAGGATTACCAATTGCACCCGTTGCAGGAGATACAGTGGGGAAACCGTTGGCATCAAGCGCATAGGTGCCATTAGCATTGCGCGCATAGTCGGTGCCCCCCATATTGTACCGTAAGCTCGACCCTGAGTTGCAACCGAAGCTCCGTCTGTGAATCCAGCGAGGAAAACATACTGTGCGCCTGCCAAGCTCACTACGTTGTTGCGATAGGCAGACCAGATAAAGTTAGAACTCCATGAGAATCCGTTGGGCAGTTTTAGCCAGTTCACACCCACATTGAGTTCGGCTCCTTTGTTTTCGATCGCTCCCGCATTTGAGATGGTATTAGAAAACCCGCTCGACAAAGCAACTTGTGTCTGTAGTATAACATCGGTTGTTTTATTATAGTAGGCTGTGGCACTTACTGTAACCCTTTCGTTCAAAAACCTCAGGTCAAAACCACCCTCCAATTCATGTTTACGTTCAGGCCGGATCTTTTGGTTACCTGCAACAGTAGATATGGCATATCCACCAACACCATAACTTGAGGCAGCAAGCGTAGGCCCATAAGAGTCAAAGTAACTTTGAACACCAAATTGGGTTAGGTTGTTATAAGCCCCGGGTTGCTGACCTACCACACCATAAGACAATCTCAATTTACCAAAATTGAAAAAGTCGTTGGTACCTGTCAGCTTAGAAAATTGCCAAGCACCAGATGCTGTTGGATAGAAGAACAGACTCTGTGCCTGAGGACCAAAGGTAGAGGCCGTTTCAGCACGTGCTGTCATATTCAAAAAGAATTGATCGGCAAACTCTCCATCAAAAGTCATGAATCCGGCAGAAGTACGCTGATAGGTAGCCGCGTTAAATGGAGTGCGGTTGGTGTTGGGCGAGTTTTGCAAATTAGGTGGAGCATTAGGTATAATAAAATTAGTAGCCGTAGCACCAACATTGTTATATGCCCTGTTATTATAATTGAATCCTAACAATACTTTTCCTGTAAAAAAATCTGAGAATTTCTTGTGGGCGGTGGCATACAGGTTGGTATTCCATTGCGAATTGGTGACCATTTGTTCCGTATATGAGCCCGACAAATAAGCCGCTGATTGTGCATCACCAAAGTCAGTTCTTCTTTCTGTATATGCATCAAGTCCTGAATTTGCTTTTAAATTAAGCCAGTCTGCTACATCGTAAGTAAGCTCAATGTTTCCAATAAAACGGTTCACTACACTAAAGCTTCTGTTTCGGTTCATAGTAAAGAAGGGGTTATCATAGCCCGGTGTGGCATTTGCTCCGATAGGGTTACGATAGGTAATTTCTTTGCCCACGGTTGCAATACCAGCACTATTGTAAGCGGTCCCAATCCAACGTGAATTATCAAAATCAGGGGCAGTTCTCAATTGCCCGAGGAGCAACCCTGACGTGTTGCTACCTTGTTGTATCCGGTTTGACCTAACATTTGTATACTGCGCATTCACAACAGCATGGAGCTTATCGGTAAGCTCTGTGTTCACTGCAAACTTTGCCGTATTCTTATCATAGCTGGAGTTGTTCTTAATGATACCTTGTTGGCTGAGGTTATTGTAGCTTGCATAAAATTGAGAGCGACTGTTACCTCCGCTTAAGGTAAGTCCGTGCTCCACCATGTGGCCAGTGCCAAAAACATCTTTGGTGTGATCGTAGGTATCTTTTGAGTTTTTACCACCGTGCGTATTAGCTGCATTACCGGCTGCAATACCATAACGTTTGGTGCCATCGGGAAATTGTACGTAGGCGGGTGAACCATTGGGTGTGTCTGCACCGCCAGCTCGCTGAGCAATTATATCACCATAGCTAGAACTTGTGCCCGTGCTAAAACGTCCGTTGCTCCCTTGGCCAAATTGGGTCTGAAGGTCAGGCATCTTGTTTACCTGATCAAAAGATACTGTGCCTGAGTACGATGCATTAAGTTTTCCGGATGTGTTTTTCCCTTTTTTGGTTGTAATCACAATCACACCGTTGAGTGCGCGGCTACCCCAAAGTGCAGCACCCGATGAACTCTTGATAAATTCAATGTTTGCTATGTCTGCCGGGTTGATGTCGTTAAGACGTGATTGCTGTTGTACACTCCCCGTACCAGAGCCTAGATTATCATTAAACATAGGCATACCATCGATAACAATCAAAGGCTGAAGGCCGCCAGTGATTGTACTCTGACCACGCATTTGAATATAAGAGCCCGCACCGGGGTCTCCACCGTTACGTGTAATTAACACTCCAGCGGCCTTGCCCGCCATACCGTTGATCAAGTTAGGTTCACCCGATTGAACTACAGATGAACCGCTAACTGTAGTCGCTGCAATGCCCATCTTGTCTTTGGAGACATTCTCACCGATGGCATTCACCACTACTTCCTGTAATTGCCGGATGTCGGCTTTCATCTGAAGATCGACAACAGAGCGAGCCCCGATATCTTCTTCCTGAGTTGACATACCGATGAACGAGAAAACAAGGATGCCGCCAGAAGACGGAACACTCATCTTAAAGTCACCGTTAGCATCGGTCACTGTTCCGTTGGTAGTGCCTTTGAGCAGCACATTAACCCCGGGTAGTGACGATCCGTCTTCGGCTGTTACACGACCGGAGACTGTTCGATCCTGTGCCCATACCGTGCTTGCCAAAAGCAACAGTATGAACACAATTTTTCCAGTAAGATTTTCTCTCATAATTAAATTAGTTTAGGTTAGGTAATAATTAAACTATTTAAAAATATGTATTTTTAGACTCCTAACAAAATGCCTTTTAGGTGAATGGAGTAACCCTCTTCTGCATTCCATAATGAAATATTTAAAATTATGCTAATAACCAAGTATTGTTATTCAGGATAACCATTAATGAGGTATTTTTCAAAAATTAACGATTTACTCCACCCTAAACTCGATTCTTCTGTTTGCCTGTCGATTTACTTCGGTGTCGTTTGGTTTGATGGGCTTCTTTGAACCGTACCCAATCTGGCTGAGCCTTGCCACAGGAATTCCTTTTGAAGTTAAATAGCTTATCACCGATTGTGCACGCTTTTGCGAGAGTTGCCGGTTGTAGTTTTCGTTCCCCACATTATCAGTATGGCCGCTGATCTCTACTTTAATGGCCGGGTTCAATTTTAAAAACTTAACCACCTCATCGAGTTCCGTAAAAGATTTCGGGTTGATCTCAAACTTATCGGTTTCAAAAAAAATATTATTTAACACTGTTACGGCATTTTTCAAGATCGGCTGTAAAGCAATATCGATGGATATCGGCTGATCCTGATCTTTCTCTTCATAATTAAAATGCAAACTGTAAAACAAATAGCCGGGCTCCGTTACATGGAGTGCATATTCCGATTTCCCGGGGATCACAATCAGGTATTTTCCGCTCACCGAATCGGAAGAAAAAACAGAGATTTTCTGATTCAATTTTAAATCAAACAGCTCTACAAGTGCTCGCAAAGGTGTATGAGTTTGGCCGTTGGTAACCATGCCGGCTACCACATTTCCACGGCTTTGCACCTGCATTTCTTTAGGTATGTTGGTTTCGTATAATTTGCTTCGCATGCGTCCTTCTTCGCGTGAGTAAAAGGCGTTGGCTCCATCGCTTGTCACCACAAAAGAGTATTGATCTTCATAGTCGTTGAGGGGCGCACCCATGTTTTTCGGATCACCCCATTCGTTTTTTATTTTTTCTGAAACATAAATATCAAAACCGCCAAAACCCGGCAGCCCGGTAGATGCATAGTACAGGTTTTTGTTGTTCACATGGATGTAGGGCGCGATCTCGTCAAACTTTGTGTTGATCGGTTTACCCACGTTCACGGCCTTGGTCCATTCCCCCGTTGAATCTTTTTTAGAATACCAGATATCGTAGCCTCCTACACCCCCTCTCCTGTCGCTTACAAAATAAAGTTCGTTGCCATCGGCCGAGATCGCAGGTTGTGCCTCCCAGCCCGAGCTGTTTACATTGGCGCCAAGACTTGTGGGCTTTCGCCAATCTTCGCCCACTTTTTTACTTTCGTAAAGATCGCATCCGCGTGGTCCGCAAATGGTAAAAATCAGGTGGCGGCCATCGGCAGAAATGCTGCACGCACCCTCACGATAGTCGGTGTTGATTACATTAGACAGTGAGACCGGCTCCTGCCACAATCCGTTTTTGTATTCCGATCTGAAAATATCTTCGTTGTCATCGTGGGCGCGACCATATCGTACAGTAAAAATCAATTCTTTTCCATCGGCTGAAATAGAAGGAAAATATTGCATTGGGTGTTTGTTTACCATGTCGCTGAGTGCTTTAACCTGATAGCCCAGATTTTCGCCCGAGTGTGCAAGGCCAAATTCTGCTTGCGTGCTCCATACTAAAGCATGGTCTATTTTTATTTTGTCGCTTTTCTCGATAGCGAGAAATTTGTCGAGGTTGATTTTTGCTTTTTGATATTGGCCGGTTCGCAAGTAGTTCTCCCCCAGATTTCCATAGTAATTTTTTTGAGTAACCGGAGTTGTTGCTACCGTTAATCCTTTTTCGAAAATATCGATAGCCGTTTTTCGATCGCCCGAATTTTTATAAACCAACGCGAGCCGATAGTATGCCTCTTCAAATTTTTTGTCTTTGTCGATGGCTTGTTTCAATAATTTTATGGCCTGATCGAACTGCCCGCGTACCCTGTAATTGTCAGCATCGGTGTACAGTTCAATTGCTTTTTTATTTTTGGTGCTTAGTTTTTGGGCAAGCAGGTGAGCGGTTGAATACAAGACCAAAGCGGCTGCTAAAAGAAATTCTTTTTTAAACATTCTCAAAGCTACTCAACAATTTGCGACACATCAATTTCTGGCGCATCAAATTGCAACATGGAGTTGATCAATTTTACTTTTTCAAATTTTTTTAAGTCTGCAAGACCGATTTCTTCCTTAAAAATTTTCTTTTGATCTAACAATTGTTGGCGCATGGTGCCGTTTAGTAAACAAGATTGGGGTGTGAACCATTTCCCCTCTCTCTTAAACACTACATTGGCAAACGATGTATCGGTAATTTTATTTTGTTTTACAATGATGATGTCCTCGCAATCCGTTCGTTGCAAAAATAATTCTTCCAATTCGTTCCGGTTTTCGAACTTGTGTGAATAGGTGATAGAATCGGAAATAATAATTTTCAGTTTGTTGATTACCTTCGGCCGATACGTGCTGATTTGTACAGATTGAACTTCCGAATCGTAAACCAATCTAACTTTATGCAACCCAACCGATGGCATCGGGCATGAATTTAGAAATCCGTTGAGGTCGATTTTTGGAGATGTTGGAAAAAATTCATCGTGAGCACGGTCCATCCGTTGCCGGAGGTAGTCTAAATTACCCAGCTTTCCGTCATTCAACCGGATGCTCTCAATAAACCGGAACATAAATTTTATTTAATATTTCCTGATATTCGCTTTCTGCCCGGCTTTGTGAGGTGATGCCTCCACCGCTGCGATAATAAAATTGATTTCCTTCTTGTTCGATGAAACGGATCATCACACCACTGTCCAGATTTGTCCCATCAAAACAACCAACTACCCCGGTATAATATCCGCGTTTTTCTTTTTCAACTTCTCGAATGATTTGTACTGTTTTATTTTTTGGAGCACCACTGACCGATCCGGCAGGCAATAGTGAAAGAAGAATCGATCCGATGTGTGCACTGTAATTATCGGGAAGATCTCCGTAAATTTCTGAACTCACCTGCAACAAATCTTTTTGATGGGTTTTTATTTTATCAATATACCGAAAGCGTTTTACGTTAACGTTGGTCGCTACACCGCTTAAATCGTTGCGAATTAAATCAACAATAGTAATATGTTCTGCCCTTTCTTTTGTGTCGGCCAAAATTAACATCTCTGCATTTTCAATGGACGCCTCGATGGTTCCCTTCATCGGGAACGAAAAAATTTTTTTGTTTTCAATTTTAACAAAAGTCTCGGGTGAAAAAACAAGGAATTTATCTTTCCAACACACTTTATATTTTGCCGAAACCCGAGAATATAATTCTTCTAAACTTTGATTGAGTTCAACTTTTGTTTTGACGGTGAGGTTGGTAAGGTACGAATCTCCAAAGGCTATCCGTTTTTTAATATGGTCAAATTTAGTTTTGTACTCTTCGTACGTAATCGGATGTGATCTCACTTCAGCCTTTGCTATGCCCAACGGAGATCGATACTTTTTTTTTTCATTAGAAAATTTATGCAGTGAAAAAGAAATCTCCTTTGGAACTTCGTGAAGTCTCCAAGCCTCCGGGTTTTCCATTTCAAAATCAATCAAAAACAAAAAAGGGACGCACTCTTGTCCCCATTTATTTAATTTTTTTTCGAAATCAGAAATGTTCATTCAACTAAGGGATGTTCATGTACTTATGAATCTGCAACGAAACCTTCCATTGTGGATTTGCTTTAACATATTCAATAATCTGCGGAAGCATTTCTTTTTCTTTAGACCACTCGGGTTGCAAAAACAATTCGCACTTGCCGTCTACTTTTGCTGCGTGCTCTTCGGCCCAATCAAAATCGCTTTTGTTATACACGATAACTTTCAACTCATCGGCCAGTTTAAACACCGAAGGATGGGGGGTTTTGAATTTTTTAGGCGAAAGGCAAACCCAGTCCCAATACCCTGTGAGCGGATACGCGCCCGATGTTTCGAGGTTCGTTTGCAACCCGGCTTGCTGAAGCTCGTTGGTGAGAAACCCTAAATCGTACAGGGCCGGCTCTCCACCGGTAATCACGGCTATCTCGCTTCCGGATGACTTTGCCCGTTTTACAATTTCGCTTACTTCAACTTTTGGATGCGCGTTGGCATCCCACGATTCTTTTACATCGCACCACACGCAGCCCACATCGCAGCCACCAAGCCGTATAAAATACGCAGCATGGCCCTGATAAAAACCTTCGCCTTGAATGGTGTAAAACGATTCCATCAAAGGAAGCATGTTGGTGTCGGTATGTGTCAACGTGCCGATGTTCATCTTTTTGGTTGTTCGTTGCTGATTGTTAGTGGTAAAATCCATGACAACAATTAACAACTAACTACAATTTACGGGTTTCGCAATTCAGTAGCGCGCAACGTGTTCAAAAGTAGGGATGCAATGGTCATCGGGCCAACGCCACCGGGCACAGGTGTGATGAATGATGATTTGGGTGCCACTTCTTTAAACTCCACATCGCCTTTCAGGGTGTAGCCGTTTTTATATTGCGGCCCTTCTACGCGCGTAGTTCCTACATCAATTACCACAGCTCCATCTTTCACCATGTCGGCAGTGATCAACCCGGGTTTGCCAACTGCCGCCACCAAAATATCAGCCGTTTTTGTGTACATCTTCATGTCTTTGGTGTGCTTGTGGCAAATGGTTACCGTGGCCTTGCCTTCTTCTACCAGCATCATGCTGAGTGGTGCGCCTACCAACCGGCTTGCTCCAACCACCACACAATTTTTTCCTTCAGTGGTAATTTTGTATCGTTTTAATAATTCCATCACACCATACGGTGTTGCCGGAAGTAACAATGGATTTTTTGAAACAATGCTTCCGAAATTTCGGTTTGTAAAACCATCCACATCTTTGTCGGGGCGGATTTTCTCCGTGATCTTCTCCACGCTGATGTGTGCGGGCAGCGGCAACTGAACGATGAACCCATCCACATCGTCATCCTTGTTTACCTGATCGATGTGTTTCATCAGTTTGTCTTCGCTGATGGTGTCGGCAAAACGCATCATGGTATAATGAAACCCAACTTCCTTGCACGCCTTCACTTTAAAATCGACATACGTTTGGCTGGCTCCGTCATCGCCCACTAAAATAATGGCGAGGTGTGGAATTTTTTTTGCGGCTGCTTTGCGTTCAATCACTTTTTGCGAAATCTCGGCTTTAATATCGGTTGATACTTTGCGACCGTCTATAAGTGTGTAGGTTGTTGTTTCTGTCATTCTATTTTTTATATCCATTCTTTCTAATTTCTTTCAGAAAAAATTTATTGATTCCATTTTGAACTCGACTGAATTCCTTTAGCTCTTTTATGGATTGCTCCAATTTTTTATCAAACTGTTCCATTCTTTTGTCAACATCTTCAAGCCGTTTCTCAACTTTTACCATTCTCTTAATAGTTAAGTCAAGACGCTTGTCAAATTTAGTGTTACGCTCGATTTGATCTTCGTTGATTCGCTGGATTTGGTGCAGATCAATTAACATCTCTGCTATAATTTCGTCATAATTTCTTTCCATTCCGCTTCGATTTAGCTTTGTACCTTGCTTCGAGTTCTGCGACTTGTGCCATTTCCTTCGCCAACAATTTATCGTACTTCTTCATTTCTTTTATATGACGTTTTAAAGTGGCTTCGTTTTCCTTTCGCATTGCCGCTAACATAGCCAACATCTCATTTTTGGTCTTTGGCTTCTTCATTCCTCTGTTATTCAATTTTCAGCACGGCCATAAATGCTTCTTGCGGGATTTCCACATTTCCCACTTGGCGCATTCGTTTCTTCCCTTTCTTTTGTTTCTCCAACAATTTTCGTTTGCGCGAAATATCACCCCCATAACATTTGGCCAACACATTTTTACGAATGGCACTCAACGTTTCGCGCGCCACAATCTTTTGACCGATGGCCGCTTGTATGGCCACTTCAAACATGTGGCGGGGGATCAGCTCTTTCAGCTTCTCGCACAATTTCCTTCCCCACTCTTGAGCTTTATTTCGGTGAACGATAGCCGAGAGTGCGTCAATTTTTTCTCCGTTCAACTGCACATCGAGTTTCACCATGTCGCTCTCCCGCATGTCGATGAGGTGATAGTCGAGAGAGGCGTATCCTTTCGAAATCGTTTTGAGCTTATCAAAGAAATCAAAAACAATTTCGGCCAGTGGCATTTCAAAGGTTAGCTCAACGCGATCGGAGGTTAGGTAAATCTGGTTTTTTATCTGTCCGCGTTTGTCCATACACAAACTAATAATCGGGCCGATAAAATCTGCCTTGGAAATAATCTGTGCACGGATGAAAGGCTCTTCGATATAGTCTACCGTAGTGGGGTCGGGCATTTCGGAAGGCGCGTTGATGTACACTTCTTTGCCGTTGGTGAGTTTCGCTTTGAACTGAACGGAAGGCACCGTGGTGATCACCGTCATGTTAAACTCACGTTCCAGCCTTTCTTGCACAATCTCCATGTGCAGCATTCCGAGAAATCCGCATCGGAAACCAAAACCCAAAGCCGCAGACGTTTCGGGTTCCCACACTAAAGAAGCATCGTTGAGTTGAAGTTTCTCCATCGAGGCGCGGAGTTCTTCAAACTCCGATGTATCCACCGGATAAATACCGGCAAAGACCATGGGTTTTACATTTTCAAAACCTTTGATGGCTTCGCCCGGGTTGTCGGCCAACGTAATTGTATCTCCAACTTTTACTTCCTTCGCCACTTTAATCCCGGAAATCAGGTAGCCCACATTACCCGCGCTCATTTCATTGCGAGGGTGTTTCTCTAATTTTAATACGCCAATTTCATCGGCATTGTAGGTCTGCCCGGTGTTTACAAATTGTACTTTATCGTTTTTTCGGATGGTGCCGTTAACTACCCGGAAGTAAACTTCAATTCCTCGAAAAGAATTAAATACCGAATCGAAAATCATGGCTTGCAGAGGGGCTTCGGAGTTTCCTTTGGGCGGAGGGATTCGCTGCACGGCAGCTTTTAAAATCTCTTCAATGCCAATACCTTCTTTGGCACTGGCGTGGATCACCTCTTCGCGCTTGCAGCCGATCAAGTCCACAATCTGATCGGTCACTTCCTCGGGCATGGCCGCGGGCAAATCAATTTTATTTAATACGGGTATAATCGTAAGGTCGTGCTCAAGAGCGAGGTACAAGTTGGAAATTGTCTGCGCCTGTATGCCTTGGGCTGCATCAACAATTAAAAGCGCACCCTCGCAGGCGGCAATCGAGCGGCTCACTTCGTACGAAAAGTCAACGTGGCCGGGGGTATCGATCAGGTTTAACGTGTATTCCTTCCCTTCGAACTTGTAGTTCATTTGGATGGCGTGGGCTTTGATGGTGATGCCCTTTTCGCGCTCCAAGTCCATGTTATCAAGCACTTGCGCCTGCATTTGGCGCTGGTTTAGGGTGCCGGTAAATTCCAACAGGCGGTCGGCCAGCGTGCTCTTGCCGTGATCGATGTGGGCAATTATGCAAAAATTACGAATGTGATCCATTCCCTTCATTCAAACTGTAGATTTTAGGCGGCAAAGGTAGGAAGAATTGACGGCCTGAAAAATGGCAACCTCACGCATCGAGTCACCTAAAAACCCAACACTTGTAAGCCTCCAAAAAAAATATTTTAATCCAAAGTAATGCGGGGGTTGATGCGAAAAAGTATTTTGCGTGTTCATCTCATCCGCAACTGCGGAGAAGCTGAAATGTATTGAACCTTTAACCAACAATTATGTGTGGGATTGTAGCCGTATTTGATGTGAAGGCAGGTGCCGAGGCGCTGAGAAGCCAGGTGCTGTCTATGTCTAAAAAAGTAAGACACCGTGGCCCGGATTGGTCGGGTATTCATTGCGAAAATAATGTGGTACTCGCTCACGAACGACTCGCCATTGTTGATCCCACCTCGGGCAAACAGCCTTTGTTTTCTAAAGACAAGAAGACCATCCTTGCCGTGAATGGTGAAATCTACAATCATCAAAGTATCCGCAATCGCACCAAGGGTACTTACGAATACCAGACAGAATCCGATTGTGAAGTGATCCTTGCCTTGTATCGCGAGAAAGGACCCAACTTTTTGGAAGACCTCAACGGGATTTTTGCCTTTGCACTTTACGATTCCGAAAAAGATGTTTACCTCATTGGCAGAGACCATATCGGCATCATTCCATTATATATGGGATGGGATAAGGCCAACAATTTTTATGTGGCTTCCGAACTGAAAGCTCTCGAAGGTGTTTGCACTAAAATTCAAGAGTTTCCACGCGGCCATTATTTATACAGCAAAGACGGGAAGCCTACAACCTGGTATAAGCGAGACTGGGAAAACTATGAAGCCGTAAAAAATAACAAGACCAGTATTGAAGATTTGAGAACGGCACTTGAAGCGGCCGTACACCGCCAACTGATGTCGGATGTACCCTACGGAGTTTTGTTATCGGGTGGGTTAGACTCTTCCGTTATTTCTGCCATCGCAAAAAAATTTGCACCCAAGCGTATTGAAACCAACGATGCCAAAGAAGCATGGTGGCCGCAGCTTCACTCCTTTGCAGTGGGGTTGGTGGGCTCGCCCGATTTGGCTGCCGCTAAAAAAGTAGCCGAGCATATTGGTACCGTTCATCACGAAATCAATTTCACCGTGCAAGAGGGGCTCGATGCCGTGCGCGATGTGATCTACCATTTGGAAACATACGATGTTACCACCATACGCGCCTCCACCCCCATGTACCTGATGGCACGCGTAATCAAATCCATGGGCGTAAAAATGGTTTTGTCGGGCGAAGGTTCCGATGAATTGTTTGGCGGCTATTTATATTTTCACAAAGCACCCAACGCCCAGGCCTTTCACGAAGAGACCGTACGCAAACTCAGCAAACTTCATTTGTACGATTGCCTTCGTGCCAACAAGTCGTTGGCCGCGTGGGGCGTTGAAGGGCGCGTACCGTTTCTCGACAAAGAATTTATGGATGTGGCCATGCGCCTGAACCCCGAAGACAAGATGGCCAAAAACGGAAAAATAGAAAAGTGGGTGCTGCGAAAAGCGTTTGAAGACTTGCTGCCCGAAAGCATTGCCTGGAGGCAAAAAGAACAATTCTCCGATGGCGTGGGCTACAACTGGATCGACACACTCAAGGCCGTGGCTAATGCCGAAGTGAGCGATGACCAATTGGCCAAAGCCAAAGAGCGTTTCCCCATCAACCCCCCGATGTCGAAAGAAGAATATCGTTATCGAGTAATTTTCAGTGAACACTTTCCATCAGACTCTGCGGCAGCTTGTGTGCCTTCGGTTCCATCCGTAGCTTGCAGCACACCGGAAGCGTTAGCTTGGGATGCTTCATTCAAAAATATGAACGATCCCTCGGGCCGTGCGGTGAAAAGTGTGCATGAAAAATCGTATTGATGGATTAGCCCGAAATAAAAACGAGGCGTTAACTAATTTTCATTTTATCTTAATTGAATGAAACTCCTTTACCCATCGTCCTGGAACGACTACGAACTCATCGACTCGGGTGATGGAGAAAAACTGGAGCGTTTCGGAAAATATTTTTTAATCCGCCCGGAGCCGCAGGCGATCTGGCAAAAAAACAAAACCGAAGCAGAGTGGAACAACCTGGCCCACGCGCACTTCAGGCGCGAACAAAAAGATCATTTCCGGTTTGGCGATGAGGTGAAAGGCGGTTGGAAAAAAAACAAATCCATGCCCGACAGTTGGACTATAAATTATTCTTACAAAAATTTATCGATCAACCTCCGGCTTGCGCTCACCGGTTTTGGCCACGTGGGTATTTTTCCGGAGCAAGGCGAAAACTGGAATTTCATTTTTGATACCGTCTCTCGATGGAAGCCCGCATCGAGGGTGTTGAATCTTTTTGCATACACCGGGGCAGCATCGGTTGTTGCCCGAAAGGCAGGTGCCGATGTTACGCACTGCGATGCCTCACGCCCGGGGTTAAATTGGGCAAACCAAAATATGCAACTCAACGAACTCAATAATATTCGTTGGGTGTACGAAGACGCTCTTAAGTTTGTGAAGCGAGAAACCAAACGCGGCAACAAATACAGTGGCATCATCATGGATCCCCCGCCTTATGGCCGTGGGCCGGAAGGCGAAAAATGGACCTTGCAAGAAAAAGTAGATGAGCTGATTCACCTAAGCAGTCAGCTGCTTGAGCCTGAACATAATTTTTTCATTTTATCTATGTATGCTGTTGGGCTTTCTGCTACGGTGGGCTACAATGTTGTTAAAAGCCATTTCAAAAATAGAGATATCGAATACGGAGAATTTTTTCTTCACCCAACGTATGGAAACGACCTTCCGATGGGCACTTTCGTGCGATTCGGATAATTTTCGTTCCGTTCTTGTTTTTTTGTATAACCATTTCCGGTCGGTTGACGTAGGTAAGTCTAAAAAAATTATGAAAACATTCTACGGCACAATTCTTTGTTTCAGCTTCATTACCGGTTTTTCGCAAGTTGATACGATTACCACCAAAAACTTAAAGCTTAATCTGTCGAAGGCCGAAGCCTCGAATCATTCGTACGCGGTTTTCTTTACAGACACTTCCGGAAATCGCCTCACTACAGCCGATATCTGGGATAGAGAGGTGAATGTGATCAAGAAACCGGATGGTTCAAAGGTTTATACCTTTCATTGGAAATGGTTCGCAAAAGATTCCTTATTGATGGAAGCTAATTCGGTTTGTGATTATCCATCGCTTCAACCCATTGAATACACTGCCTCCCGCAAAAAACAAAAACTAACAGTGAAGTATTCTAATAACATGGCAACCGTTGAAGGTAAAAGCAGAAAGACACAACGCGACACAACCTATCGGGTTAATGTAGGGATGCCAGCTTTTGCATTCCCCATGGATATGGAATTATTTGGTATGCTTCCTTTCAAAAAAGTGGGTCAACAATTTATCATTCCGTTTTATGAGCCGGGAAGCCCCAGGGCGAGCTACTACAAATGTTCGGTGATCGGAAAAGAATTTTTAAGCCTGACGAAAGACACCAACGTGATGTGCTGGCTGATGAAAATTGATTACGGAATGAATGGCGCATACTCCACATTCTGGATCAGTGAATCTTCGCGGGAAATGCTTAAAATGCAAGGCTACTTTAACGGCAAATACAGGTATAAAATAAAATTGTATTGATAGTTTTATGAACTATTTCGGCTCGACAAAGTCGTGTTTTTAAAATATCTTTGGGAATAAATTAACCATCACAAAAATTATCCTCAAATGAAAACATTTAAAAGTATTCTGGCCGTCCTTTTGGTTGCAAGCCTCGTTTTGGCGTGCGAAGGTAAAAAGAGCGAATCTTCTACTTCTACGGAAACCGTTGCCGAACAAAATTATTCGTGCCCCATGCACCCTGAGGTAACCGGAAAAGAAGGCGATACCTGCTCGAAGTGTGGAATGAAATTAGAGAAGGCAGCGGCAGACTCGGTTTCTACGAGTGGACCCAAAAAGTGAGAAATCACTTTTGTTGAAACTAAAAGTTTAAGCATATTTGCACCCCGGTTTTAGCAAATGCCTAAGTGGCGGAACTGGTAGACGCGCACGACTCAAAATCGTGTACCGAAAGGTGTGCCGGTTCGATTCCGGCCTTGGGTACTTAAAAGCCTTCGAAAAAAATTCGAAGGTTTTTTTCTCTTAAACCAGTTCTTTCTTCAGCAATGTAATTGCCCTGCTCCAGGCAAGCTTGGCGGCAGCTTCGTTGTAGCGCGTGGGTGCGGTGTCGTTGTTAAAGGCGTGTTGCGCGCCTTCGTAAATAAAAATTTCGTAGCGTGTGCCCGCTTTTTTCAATGCTTCTTCGTACGCGGGAATCCCTGCGTTGATGCGTTCATCCAATTGGCCGTAATAACCTCTTCTAGCGCAAAAGCGTCTCGCTTGTGCTTGGGATCAAGTACAACTACCTGTACAGAAAGCCCATTAACGATGGCTTTCAACTTATCCGAGAGCTCGACTTTTGTTGCAACAATTTCAATGGTCGGCCACATATTTCGCTTAACGGGTTGACTCCTGACGAAAGCTATGCAAACGTGAAGCTCGATGATGAACGGCTAAGAAAACTAAAAAAGGAAGCGGGTATCAAAAGAAAGCAGGATAACCTCAAAAACAGGTGCGGGGTGTGTGCCGCATGAACCAGAAATTAGAAACCCCACTTCTAAAAGTTACTCAGGCCACTTTAAAATCGCTGAACAATTCTTAATTTCGTTGTCTGTTCCAACATTGAAACACTGATTTGTAAAAAAGTCGTGGGAGTGCCAGGGCAATTATTCCCTCCGGGAAAATCCTTCACCAACTCCCTTTAAGTTAACGACTATGGTGAAGAACACCAACAAGGGCGTAGCTGATTATGTGGAGTTTTGACATTTATTCTCCGAGTCTCGTTGCAATTGCATAAAATTGCTGCTTCCAGGAAGTGAAAGAACATACCAACGATTTCCAAGCCGCCCCTTAACTTTGCCTCCCCTAATTCCGCTTTTCAAAAATTTTCTTTCAGGTAGAGAGTAAAGTGAAAATTTACCAGCTAAGATCAGATCAAATCCAACAGATTCAATTATTTGATTTATGGCGTCTTCCTCAATTAAACTCTCCAGTTTTCTTGCAAATCGTATACTGTCGGCTTCCTTGGTGGAGTAACTAAAATTCTGATCAATGATGTTAATTGTCTTTTTCTTTGCATTAAGTACAGTCAAGAGCGCACTGTCAATTTTAGAATATCGTTTTAGTTTTAATTGCTCTTTTATGTCAGTTTGCTTCAAGTAAATCTCAACAAACCTTTTTGAATATATTAATACCGAGTCGGCAGCGTTTACTGTTTCGAGTTGGATAATATTGCGACTTTTTAAGTTCCCATAATCGACACTTGTTCGGACTGATTGTGACCAGGAATGGCTTCCAATCAAAAAAACCAAAACAATGATAAGCTTTGGCAAAAGAAGATTGATATTTCTCATTATTGACACCCTCTAAAACCGCCAGGGACTGAGTAATCATACCCTGTTTGAATGTTAATATCTGTTCCTGGCTGCAAGAACCTCATGTAACCTGCACCCGAGGTGTGTTTAAAATAAAACTCCCTAAGTGGCAGGCCTGAACCTGCCCTTACTGTGTTTTCAAAGTCAACTGCTCTAAAATCATCTTTCGTTGGCAAAGAACTTACGTTCATTGTTTGATTTACGAAATGACTTGTAAAACTTTGCCATCGTTGGTGTTCTCTTTGCCATCGTTGGTGTTCTTCACCAACGATCTCGCTCTCAAAAAACAAAAGTATCTATTCATCGTAGTGACTCAAAAAACTAAATACCGATTTATTCGTTTCGTAAAACTATTCATATTCTTCCGGCAGCCGACACAGCCCGGCTTCTACCGGGTTATTGTGGATGTATTCTATTTTCTGCTTCGCCACTTTCTGACCATACAATTCTATGCACAATGAATTGCGTTCCCATATCTGATATTTGCGATCCTTCCCATTTACCAATAATTCATCAAGCCATGGAGAGTTCGCGTTCCTTAAATTCTTCAATATCTGCTGAGATGTGAATTTGAGAAAATCACGTTGAACATCTTCGCGTTTATGTTCATCCATGACCTGCCAGACCAAATGAAGGTGCGTATCCATCAAAACAAAACTGCTGATTTTCACTCTTCCCGATTTCACCAAAAAACCCAGGCTCCCGATGACGATATCTTTGTGTTCTTTGTTTGCCAGGACAGGAATCCAATTTAAACACGTGATTGTGATGAATTCAGGATGATACTTCGACATCATCTTCAAATATAGGCATCAACCAACTTATCTACCTAAATATGAGGGCTTGTTGGTGAAGAACACCAACAAGGGCGTAGCTCCACTTGCGCTGGATTGAGCAAGTTGCTGCAACGACCTAAAGGTTAGATAAGCATCTGCCGCCTGTTGCAGAAAACTCCCTCTTTGGTACGAGCTGTTGCTGTTTTCGCCCTCCTCCAGCAGCAGAACCCCTTTCGCTGATACCAATTCGCCACCGCTACCATCCATTGTGCGGAGTGATCTTACAAACGCCTCGCCTCCTTGCACATAAAAATCCCTGCCTTTACTATCCCGGTACACCCCATCGGGAACCCCGCCACCACCTCCATCGGGGCCGGCCTGATAGTCCATTGCCCATTCGTTGTAGTTGTCGTAAAACAATCCTGATGAACGGTAGAGCGCATTCTGCTGGCTCTGGCTCAGGGAACTCAGCGGCACCTGTAGGCCTGTAGGGTCGTTGAAGTTCGCGGGGTTGTTGGCCGCGTAGTGGTAGGGGGTGAGGGTGTGGCTGTAGAGCGCGAGCGGGTCCACCTGCATGAAGCGCCCCAGGGCGGGGTCGTATCCACGGAACATCGTTTCGTAAACTCCCGTGGTGGTATTGAGCTCGTTGCCGGCATCGTACAAAAAGTTATTTCCAACTGTGCTATCTCTCGTCCACGAGTTTTGTGTTTGCAGGCCGAAGGGGTAGAATTTCAAACAAGTTGCAGTAAACAATTTAGTGTCGTTATCCATGTTTCAAATTTATCATTTTGTGGTGTGGTGATAACACCGACCACGGGCAAAGTATGGGTTACAAACGCGCGCTAACGTGGTTATTTTATTTTACAATGAAAGGAATCTTGGCTGAAGTTGTGCAACGGTGAAATAGTTTTGCGTCTAACTTTTGAATCTCATTCAAATTCACTAACATAGAAGTATTATTGCCGCTGTAGTAAACCATTTGCAGGTAATACAATCCTTTCTCCAAGCGAAAATTATTCAGATGAAGCCGTTTTTTAAAAGTCATATATGAATTCTTTTTTAATATTAGCCTGCTGCTTAAGAAATCAACTTTGACTGAGATGAGAGCGCTATCAATGGCCTCTTTAGTTACCTTTTTTTTCTTCCAAGAATCCCGAATTTCAGATTCGGGTCTTTCTTGAGAACCATCTGGCCGATATAACGCAAATGCTATTCCCGTTCCTGTACTACTTATATAACACAGTTCAGAAAGCTTTGGAAAGGTTGGCCAAGGCTCTCCTTTCTTTAAGCCATAGATTGCAATATCACTATTAGAATAGTTACGCAGTGTAAATGAAACAGACGTAGTATCGCATCCATTGAAATAAATCAAAGAATCGTCCAAAATCTTTAGCGATACTGAATCTGAAAAAAACGCCTGTGCACAAGCCTGAGTGTATAGAAAACTTAATATAAATAATCTTGTCATCTTCCAAGTAAATATGATAATCCAACGTCCTTTAATTCAGCATTTATACCAAACAATTTTTGTTGAAACCCATAATTTGTGCCAAAACCGATTTCAGTTTGTACAGTAGTTGGATAAGCATTTCCCTCCTTAAGCAGACCCATTAAATCATCTCTCCCTAGCCAATCAAGGTCATGTTGAACCATCTGTTCGAAATAATCATAAACCCCAAGAATATAATCTGTTGCATGAATCAATTCATGTTCAACAGTAATATATAGCAGTTTGTGATCCTGCATAGCCTTGATACCTATGCCTATGTGAACTGACCCATCCCTACGTCTACCTGTCAAGCCGTAATCTCCTCTTAAATCAACATTTGGGTCATAAATGCTCCACGTGACATTTTTTGTCGCGTTAATCTGACTTAGTTGTTTTCCAAAGAAAAATTTAACAAACTCGGCAAATTGATCTTCCATACTTTGGGAAACTTGAGACATCGAAAGATCATCGTTTGATGAACCACCCTCTGAATCGCCCGGCACGTAAACATAAGTGGTACCACCGGGGTTGTATTTTCTTTTTACATGCGCACCGTCTGTAGTACCATATTCAGCATATGCCTCTGTTGTCTGCTTAACGATTGAGCCACCACCGCCTGCTTGATACTGCTGATAAGCAGCTTTATTGTAAGAATCTGCTTCATCCTGTGAATCATACGGATCAAATGTACCACCGCCACCGTTGCCTCCATCATTACTCCAACTGCCTCCGTATTCGGTGTTGTTCCACAGAAAATTGATGATGTCATAAATATTCAAAGCCACCTTCAGCCCAGTTGGGTCGTTGTATCCTATCGGATTATTTCCTGCATAATGATAAGGGGTCAGGTTATGGCTTCGGTACGCGAGCGGGTCCACCTGCATGAAGCGCCCCAGGGCGGGGTCGTATCCACGGAACATCGTTTCGTAAACCCCCGTGGTGGTGTTGAGCTCGTTGCCCGCATCGTACAAAAAGTTATTTCCAACTGTGCTATCTCTCGTCCACGAGTTTTGTGTTTGCAAACCGAAGGGGTAGTATTCG